>JASSUK010000014.1:0-79497 GCA_031963045.1 Mycoavidus cysteinexigens | reverse complement strand
GCTAAAGCGATAAACAGCGGGATCGCATCCTGTTCTGCTCTTTTTTCCCATAACTGCTTTTCGAGCAAACGGTTTAACGTGGATTTACCGGCCCCGGAGTCCCCGGTTAACAGCACCACCTGTTTGTCTGTTAGCAGTGCTTTCACGGTAGATAAAAGGTCAAACGTCTCGGCCCTCCCATGTAGGTTTGCTGTGCCGCGCGGTTCAACATACAGTTGTTGGGTTTGCTTAAACGCCTCATCGTGCTTCAGCGCAGCGAAATACTGCGTCTCTAGCGTGGTGCGAGGATCCGCATTTAGTACCCATAGTTGCTGGTGGTGTTGCTGCACGGTGGAGGCCAGCTGACGGTGCAACGCGGTGCGGATGTCGTCGAAGATGTGGTCTATCTGCTGAGCAAACTCAAGGGGGCCAAGTGGAGACTCTTTTTTTAAACGCGTGATGAAATGGCCATGCCCCTCCCAAAATTTGTCTAGAAATGTTTTGGCCTCATCGCTGCTTACTAACAACCGTTCAATCAGCTTAAAGAGCACTCCGTGCCGACTTTGGTTCAAAGACACTTCTTGGCTGGCTTGTGCTGGTGCGTCAAAGCGCAGGCAATCCTCCATCCGAACGGTCGTCGCTGAAATAAATGTCGCTAAACATTGATCATAGCTCCCTGGGGTTAATGAAACCGGGATAATGCCGTGATCTTTCAAATACTCTGCCCGGATTTGCAAAAAAGCCATTTCCGTCAACACATGATGGAACCCTGCTTTATATTCCGGCTCTTGGGAAAATTTTCTGACCACCTCACGGATTTCGGGGATTTCTGGATTGACGGGTTGCTTGCTGTCTTTCAAATAGGCGGCTCGAAGCGCCTGATAAAAGCGATGATAGTCCGACCATTTGAGATAGCTTCCTAATACCTCAGAACAACAGACGACGACCTTATTGACCGGCTTCACATCCGCTCTTAACTGAGTAGGCAGCAAACACAGCTGATTCGTTACAATATCTTCGAGCTTGCCATCCTGTTTCAGCGCGTCCGGCGAGCCGGAATACTTTTTCCCCATCGGCGTTTGGTCTGAATACAGATCGACTTGGATTTTGGATAGCGTATGGACGAAATATTTAGAGGTAGTGGCCTCAGCCCGTCCGTGAACAGGATTGTCATGGGCATACACCAAAAACAGGCTAGGTTTATTGGACACTTCTAAGGAGCCCAACGTGGATAACGCCCTTTCAAACAGGTAATCCACCAGCGCGCTTTTTTGCTGGATAGACAGGGAGGCAGAGGAGGCGGTCTGCGCCAACGTTGACACATTACTCACAGACCGCAAAGCGGCAGGAAAAATAGATGCAGGATGCTTTTCTTCATAGCCCCAAGTTTGGGCTTTTTTAAAGCTCGCTTGCGCTTTGTGCTCTTTGCCCAACTTCTTCAGGAGTTCGGCTCGCTCAAAATAGACTTGTGCAATACGTTGTCGCAACGCTTCATCATCGGCTGTCTGCGGGGTGCTGGCTTGGTTGAATGCATCTTTTATCTCTGATAACGCAGGAACCAATTGACGCGTATCTGCGATATTTTTGAAAGCGACTTTTGCCTGACCATACAAGAATAAGGCCATATTGAACTGCTGCGCCCCCTTGTGCAGGCGCGCCTGATCCAGATAGCTTTGCGCTAACACCTGCATTTGGCCGCTTATTAAGGTTTGAGAAATAGCATTACCCAACATCCGCCATTCCTTATATTTATTTCATATTGGATTTTATAAAAGCATTTGGATGCTTTTTATTTAAACATGCGAAATGTCAATGCAATGTTGGGGTTCGTCCCCATTGCAATCTTTGAAGTGCTGTAATGCAATAGTCAATCCAATTCCAACAGAATGTATAACAAGTATGCGGGAATAAAATTAAGGTTGAAAATAAGCGTACACCTATATGCAAAAAGGTATTGTCATCACTATTCTTCGCTTTAATATCTGCACGGATTTTGATTAAAAAATTTGTGAACCATAATCCTTGGTCGGGAGGCAAATAACCTACTCGGTGTAAAATGTTACTTACATAAGGCTGCAATGCAGTATAAAAAGTCGTATTTTCTGGGATACCATTTTCTATACCCATTTGTACTACATACACCAAAATCTCAAGCTGTTTAACTATCATTTTATGATACGGTGTGTTGTCAGATGATTCACAGAAAAAATAGGTACTAATAATACGGCCCAGCACTTTTGTAACTGTTTCTCCGCCATAGCTTGCATCTAGCTTCACTCCTTTTTGAAGCAGCATCTTAACTATTTCAAGACTGCCGGCCTCAGCGGCTATATGGAGAAATCCATCATCTAGATTTACATCTTTATTTTTATCGCACTTATCAAGCAAATAGTGGGCCATTTTAATATCGCCCCGGCATGCAATATGTTTTAAAGCTCTTTTGTAAGACCGTGCTTCCCAACTAATATTATGCTTTAGAGGGTATTCAAATATAGCCTTAAAAATATCTATATTTCTATATTTTGCAGCTTCTTCTAATAAATCTGTCGTCTCAATTTGAGCGGGAAACCAACGTAGACAGGCAAGCGTGCGAGCATGATGTACTTGTAGCCATGATAAAAATTGTTTCTCAGCCTCTTCACCCAACCCAGCGTCAAAAGCGTACAGCCAGCCTTTTTTTAAAAGCCCGCCACGATGAAGGTCTGTAACCTCCATCTTCTTTGTGCTTTCCTGAAGTAAATTCAACCCGTCAAAAATCTGTTTAAATGTTTTACGACCATAAGTTTGTGCATCCTCTACCAATGCGCGAAATTCCAAGGGTGTAGAAACGTAATGCGGAAAAAGCCAGGGGAATTGCAAGCATAAAGCAGGCCAAGCCTCCAACATTACTCCCCCCTGGCGGCGCATGGTTAGTAGTACTACTTCATGAGGGAGCAAATGCGATAAAGCAAGGGAGAGGATCTGGCGAACCAATTCTTCGGGTAACTTATTTAAAAAATTGTGCAAACAATCGTCACACCCTGGTACATAGTCTTTAGTAGATGAAACCGCCGTTACCTTTTTTCGAACCAAAGCGCCCTGTGCAGCAGAATGCTTTGGAGCATTACAGTAAATGGAATCGAGCATAATTTGTAATTTGTTTAGAGGCTACAAAGGTCAACGAACCATATTCTCTGCTTTTTGGTAGAGAGGTCTCCATACCATTCGGTTAAGCAAGGTGACAAAAATAACCATTGTTAAAATCCCCAAAATCAGATGAGGATAATCTCCCGCTTGGGTTTTTTGTGTGATGTATGCACCAAGGCCATGTGCGAAGAGTTGCGTATCGCCCCAGTCAACGGCCTCTGAGACGATGCTTGCATTCCAAGCGCCCCCTGAGGCGGTGATGGCGCCGGTCACGTAATAGGGGAAAATGCCGGGTAGCATGACTTGTTTCCACCATTGCTTGCCACGTATTTGAAAGTTTGCAGCCGCTTCTCGAAAGTCGTTTGGGAAAGCCATGGTGCCTGCGATCACATTAAATAGGATATACCACTGCGCACCTAAAATAATGAGGGGGGAGAGCCAAATATCTGCATTGAGATGAAAGCGGACCACCAACACTACAAAAACAGGAAAGAGCAAATTCGCTGGGAAAGCGGCTAGAAATTGTACAAGTGGCTGCATCAACCGAGACAGCCCTGGACGCAAACCAATCCAGACTCCTAAAGGTACCCAGATTAATGAAGCTAGAAGAATCAAGACAAAAACGCGTATTAGCGTAATAGAGCCTAAAAATAGCACTTCACCAATATCGTGCCAAGTGATGGTGGAGGGTAGCGTGAGTTGCCCCGACCCGAGTAAATATCCAAGCCCCAAAGTTGCCAAAATCGCCAAACTGAAACTCAGCACTTTTTGCAGTTTCTTTGCAGGGGAATGCATCTGAATACGATCCCATACGGAGAAAGATCGATTACCCCCCCCTGCAGGGCGTTCTGCCTGACGTATATGCGAATACGCTTGTTTAGCTAGATCTGGAATGTGCAACACTCGAGAAGACCATTGCTGGAAATAGGCTGGCTGGCGCAGAGGTAAGCGTGCCAAGCACTTAAGCAGCGTGCTGATTGGGATGCACAAACGACGCATAAGCCGAGTGTGATGGATTAAATTCAGCACCCATGACTGAGGTACGTCCTCAGTACCTGTGGTCTCTAGGCGAAATTTATCGGCCCATGCCACTAAAGGACGAAATAAAAATTGATCATACGCCACAATAACTATCACCATAGCCAGCACTACCCAGCCTACTGCAGTGAGATTTTTTTGTGCGATAGCTTGGGCGAGGTAAGCACCGATGCCGGGAAGTTGGATGGTATGTGAGCCAATCGTGATGGCTTCAGAGGCGACGATAAAAAACCAGGCTCCAGACATAGACATCATCATATTCCAGATAAGCCCGGGCATAGCAAATGGAACATCGAGCTTCCAAAAGCGCTGCCATGCGCTTAAATGAAAGCTGCGGGCCACTTCTTCCAGATCTTGTGGCAAGGTCCTTAAGGAGTGGTAAAAGCTAAAAGTCATATTCCAGGCTTGCGCAGTAAAAATCGCAAAGATGGCTGCGCTTTCTGCCCCGGCTACTCGGCCTGGAAACAAAGCCAAAAAGAAGACCAGCGTAAAAGAGAGATACCCAAGGACTGGGACCGATTGCAAAATATCCAATAAAGGAACTAGCACTTTCCCGGCCCATTGGCTCTTTGCGGCTAAGGTTCCGTAAGTCAGCGTAAAAAGCAGGGCCAGGACCATGCCGGCAAATAAACGCAAAGTTGTGCGCAAGGCATAGCCGGGTAAAGCCGCTGGATTAAGCGAAATAGGTTCTGCCTGCAAGCTTTGCAAAGGAGCAAAACCTTGATGCACGCCATTTGCAAGCAAAAAGGCTATTGCTGTGATGAAAGCAAAAGCCACCACATCCCAACGATTAGGCAACAGGCGTTCGACCCAGGCGCGCGATATCCAAAGCATGAGCCGCTGTGGCATACGTATCTCCTATGAATGATATTGTAATAGTCGGGCCATATAGCGCGCCATCAAATCTATTTCCAGATTCACTTTATCGCCCGCTTGGAGCCCTTTCAGCGTAGTGTGCTCCAGCGTATGGGGAATGAGATTGATCGAGCAGTGCGTGATCTTGCCCTCGTCTTTTACTTGATTAACCGTCAAGCTTACACCATTCACAGTCAACGAGCCTTTGGCCGCTACATATCCTGCTAGCTCAACAGGTATACGCAAGCGCAATGTTTGCGATTCTCCACAGGGCAATATATCGATAACTTCTCCAATACCATCGACATGCCCACTAACCCAATGCCCACCTAAGCGGTCTCCCACTCGGAGTGCGGGTTCTATATTCACTTCTCCCAGCCTATTAAGCCCTACTGTGCAGGCCAAACTCTCCAACGAGACATCTACGGCAAAACGTACACGCTGCTCGGCTGCAGCATGCAAAGCAGGTGCAGGCTCTGTAAAGAGAGATTGAATATCTATTACCGTCATGCATGCGCCCTGCACCGCAATGCTATCGCCAGGCTTTACATCGCTCAATATAGAGTAAGGTGCTTCGATAACCACGCGCACCCCTCCTCCAGATTGTGATTCCAACACCTGGGTAATTTCACCCAATGCACTGACTATGCCAGTAAACATGTAGACCAAGCCTTTTTAGAAAAAAGCCAGAATTATATCCCTGGGCTCGCAAGCCAGCTTTACCTTTCTCCACTTTTACCGGCAATCGAACCACAATGTCTCACAAGGCATAGTACAGGGTAGGTTGGGGAGAGCAACGTTCCACAACATGCGCACCAAAAACCTTCTAAAATCTGCCTATTATTCAATAATATTAAAATACTTTAACTATCCCCAAAAAAATGTACCTGCCATTTCATATATATGGCGCACTGCGTGCAATTTCCCACTCACTCTTTCCAGGTCCTCTAGATGTTGCTTAAAAATGAAAGGCTTTTCGAACGCGCTCAAAAAACAATGCCGGGAGGCGTGAACTCACCTGTACGGTCTTTTCAGGCTGTAGGAGGAACGCCTCGCTTTGTGGAAAAAGCACAAGGTGCTTTTTTTGAAGATGCGAATGGGGATCGCTATGTGGATTACATTGGGTCTTGGGGTGCGTTAATTCTTGGGCACCGTGCACCCTGTGTAATGGAAGCATTGCAAGAGGCATTGGCTTGTGGAACCAGCTTTGGAGCGCCCACTGAGGCCGAAATTGAAATTGCAGAAGAAGTCGTTAAATTAATGCCTTCTATAGAGCAAATCCGCCTGGTGTCTAGCGGAACAGAAGCCACTATGAGCGCACTGCGCTTAGCACGCGGCTTTACTGGCCGTGATCTAGTCATAAAATTTGAAGGGGGCTACCACGGCCATGCAGATCATCTATTGGTCAAAGCAGGCTCAGGGTTGCTAACCGGTGGAAAACCTAGCTCAGCAGGCGTGCCCCAAGCTAGCACCCAGCATACGCTGGTGCTGAACTACAATAATCCGCAACATATTATTGATACGTTCAAAAAGCATGGCAATGATATTGCCGCAGTGATCGTAGAGCCGATTGCTGGAAATATGAATATGATTCGAGGTACAGCTGAATTCTTAACTACGTTACGCAGCCAGTGCACCCAATATGGCGCTTTGCTCATTTTTGATGAGGTGATGAGCGGCTTCCGAGTGGCACTAGGGGGTGCGCAATCGATCTATAACATTACGCCAGACCTAACTTGCCTTGGAAAAATTATGGGCGCGGGGCTGCCCCTGGCGGCATTTGGCGGGCGACGCGATGTGATGGCACACCTATCTCCTTTGGGGTCGGTGTATCAAGCAGGCACGCTCTCTGGGAATTTGCTCGCTGTACGCGCAGGGCTTGCAGCACTCAAGCATATTCAGCAACCTGGCTTTTATGCGCGCCTTGATGCGCTTACCGAAACACTCTTACAAAGCTTAGTTACAGCAGCCAAAGATAACGGAATCCCTTTTTCAGCCGATCATGTGGGCAGTATGTTCGGCCTCTACTTTAGTGAGCACGTACCCACTTCCTTTACAGAACTCGCGCATATGAATATAGATAGGTTCAACGCCTTCTTTCACCATATGCTAGGCGAAGGGGTGTATTTTGCGCCCTCTGCTTATGAATCTGGTTTTGTGTCAGCCGCACACGAAGGTGCAGCACTAGACATTACACAACGTGCTGCGCAGCGTACCTTTGCAGCACTTGCTGTTTGAGTGTAGCAACTATGCTCTCAAATGACGCCCCGCTCTATATGCAGCTTGCGCTGGAAAATGCTGCGCGCGGCTTGTATACCACCACACCCAACCCACGTGTGGGCTGTGTGCTAGTCAAAGCGGGCCAGATTATAGGGCAGGGATACACCCAACCTGCCGGCCACAATCACGCCGAGATTCAAGCGATCCAACATGCGCGTGCACAAGGGCATGACCCTCGAGGCGCAACGGCTTACGTTACTTTAGAGCCATGTAGTCATATAGGTCGCACCCCTGCTTGTTCACAAGCGTTGATTGATGCAGGCATAGCAAGCGTAGTCGCAGCAATGGAAGATCCCAATCCATTGGTGCAAGGCCAAGGCTTGGCTATGTTGCGTTGCGCAGGGCTTTTTGTGCACTGCGGGCTTTTAGAAGAGCAAGCGCGCGAGCTGAACCTTGGCTTTATCTCGCGTATGACGCTGCAGCGGCCTTGGGTACGTCTTAAGATAGCAGCCAGTCTGGATGGAAAGACTGCTCTGCCGCATGGAGAGAGTCAATGGATTACAGGCTCTGCTGCCCGCGCAGATGGCCATGCTTGGCGCGCACGAGCTTGTGCCCTACTAACAGGGATAGGTACGGTAAAACAAGATGACCCACAATTTACCGTGCGCGAAGTGGCTACTCCACGCCAGCCACAAAAAATAGTGATAGACCCTAGGCTAGAAATACCCTTAACGGCTCGTCTACTGCGTCAAGAACCAAACGCCCTTACCAATATACTCATTGTATGTGGCTCTCCCGCGCTTTTTGACACGCCAAAAGCACACGCCCTACACCGTGCAGGGGTGGAAATGATTGCTTATCAAAACACGGCATCGGTTAGAAAGAGCGCATCTAACCAGTTGCATAGAAATAAAGAAATAGAAGAACGTGCTTCTGAGGATCCAATACCCTGCGAATGGGTCAGCTTTGACGCACATTCCAACACATCCAATGCAAACACCTTATTGCAACCCAATAACCAACCTGTATCACGCATTTCGCTGCCATCTCTTTTAAAAGAGTTAGCTGCACGCGGCATTAATGAATTGCATGTAGAGGCAGGCGCACGTTTACATGGCGCTTTTTGGCAAGCGGGCTGTGTGGATGAGTTACTTTTATATATTGCCCCCACGATTTTGCATGAAGGGAGGGGACTATTTGACCTTCCTGGCCTCCCTACCCTGCCTAGCAGACCCCACTTAGTTTTTCATAATGTCACTAGCTTGGGACCTGATTTACGAATCATTGCGCGGATGGTGGATACTTTGGAAAAAATATAAATAGACTATAAAAGTCCAATATATATAAAAATATATCCCCTTACACCGATTGCTTATTACATTATTTATTGGTATTACGCAGGTATTCAAAAAGACGGTGGTGTGCATGTTGGGGTTCCTTCGTCACCACCAACCTACCGTGCTTTTGTGGTTCGTGGAGTTTGATAGAACCCTTTTACATATGCATCTCGGTAGGTTGGGGTGAGGTACGAACCCCAACATGCACACCACCGTCTTTTTGAATACCTGCGTAATACCGGTAAATAAAAATGATGTCATTACACCATTTCTATGAGAAGAGACATGATGAGCCTATTGCAAGAATTTAAAAAATTTATAGTGCGTGGCAATGTTGTGGATTTGGCGGTTGGGATAATTATTGGTGGCGCTTTTTCTACTATTGTCAATTCGGTTGTCAGAGATTTAGTTATGCCTATTGTGGGGCTGGCAACGGGAGGGATTAATTTTTCACAAAAATTTATTCGACTTGGGAATATACCTGCCGACTTTAAAGGAAGCCCCCTTTCTTTTAATGATTTACAAAATGCTGGGGTCGCCGTTTTTGGCTACGGTAATTTTATTACTGTTCTGCTCAACTTCCTTATCCTCGCAGTGATTATTTTCTTTATGGTGAAATTGATCAATACCCTGCGCGCGCAACTTGATTTAAAATCTGATTCTACTGCACCCACTACTCCGGAAGATATTGTATTGTTGCGCGAAATTCGGGATGCGCTGCTCAAAAAATAATGCGATGAATGACTGAAAATATAATAAAGAAGCCACCTCTTACCATAGGGGTGGCTTTTTTATTATGCGCTTGAGCTGGCTGCATCATGCTGGTTAGCTTAAAATAAGCGTTCGCTAAGCAATTTCGTCTTTTTATCAGGAGCAAGAAATATGGGGTTTCTCAACGGCAAACGCATCGTTGTTACTGGCGTTTTATCTAAGCATTCTATTGCTTACGGCATAGCTACTGCGTGCAAACGCGAGGGAGCAGCACTTGCTTTTACCTATGCAGATGAACGCTTTAAAGAGCGTATTACCGAGTTTGCGCAACATTTTGAGAGCGACATAGTCTTGCCTTGCAATGTAGAAGACGATGCACAAATCGACGGCCTTACCGATCGGCTCCTAGCTCACTGGGACAGTCTAGATGGTCTGGTGCACTCCATTGGATTTGCTCCTCGAGAAGCCATCATGGGTGACTTTTTAGATGGGTTATCGCGCGAGAATTTTCGTATTGCACACGATATTTCTGCTTATAGCTTTCCGGCTTTGGCTAAAGCCCTCTCCCCCTTGTACCAGCCTAATGCTTCTTTATTGACGCTGAGCTACCTAGGCTCTGAGAAAGTGGTGCCCAATTACAATACGATGGGTCTGGCTAAAGCCTCTTTAGAAGCCAGTGTTCGCTATCTTGCCCATGCGCTAGGCCCTAAGGGTGTTCGAGTGAATGCTATCTCTGCAGGTCCTATTAAAACTTTGGCAGCTAGCGGCATCAAAGACTTTAGAGAAATCCTCGACCATGTCGAAAAGAACTCCCCTCTTCAACGCAATGTCACAGCAGAAGAAGTAGGCAATACCGCTGCATTCTTACTGAGCCCTTTAGCCAGTGCAATCACGGCAGAAATTGTGCACGCTGACGCAGGCTTTAGCACTGTAATCGGCGGCTTCAAAAAATAATGTAGGTTGGGGTTAAGCACGAACCCCAACATGCCTACCACTACTCTCTAATTTACGCCTGCAAAAAAATCCCCACTATGTGATCAAACACATAGTGGGGATTTTTTATAAAGCTGACTAATACAAGGCTAATCGAAAAACTGCTTCACTCATATCAAATTAAGAAATAGGGCTAGGAACAGGAGAAGGCAGGAAATTCATAACCTTGCCTGACCCGCTACTATTACTAGGTTTATTCAAAGACGGCGCATCGCTTATTGTCTCTTTAGGCATGGAACCTGCTTCTGCACTCGCAGGAGTTGATGATGCTGGAACGAAATTGGATTCTCGAATAGCAACAGGCTTTGCTTCTTCAGGCGCAGCCGCTACTACTTTTGCATCGGTTGAATCCGTAGTAGAGACAGAAGGTTTGATTACATCCACTGGCGCCGGAGCTTCGGGAGTATCTTGAGCCAATACCTTGCTTGAAGCATTCGAAGAACGTGCAGTGGCAGGGCCTGAAGATTCAGAAGTAACAACAGGGCTTGCAGCAATTGAATCCTCGTCGGGTTGCGAAATAATGGTCGATGCCTCGGGTTGGCCAGAAGACCATATTGTGGTTGAAACGGCTGCCGTTGCTGCATTATTTTGTGTGTCTGCAGAAGTATCCAAACCACTGCTATTGAACGCATTTTCCTTCGAAACCGGCTTCTCTGGAGCTACGTTAACAGGAGCAGGAAGTATTACTTGACTGGCATTCGCTCCAACACTACTCGGACTAGACGTAGTAGAGATCACGGCTGTAGAGGCTGAAGAAGTAGCTGGATCTACTGCGGGGACAGCACTTACATCTGCCATAGGAATGGCTTGCGGCACAGGAGGTAGGTCTTGCACAGGAGCCATTTTTTTGCGCACCGCGAGTTTGTCTGTGTTTGCATTGGTCAATGAACGACCGCGCACTGCTGATTTGCCCTTTACCCCATACTCTGCAGCAACTACAGGCTTTTCAGGCTGAGTAAGCAACTGCGTAATATAGCCTTTCCAGACGTCGGCACGCGCGATAGTGGCATGTCCGTCTGTTTGTGGGCTGCGCTCAATTTCAATAACTTGACCTCGCGGCACTTGCTTAACCAAAGCACGCATTTCTTCGACCGAACCGGCATAAAACGCATCATCTTGGAAATACAGTGCATATACCTGCGCTTTAATTTTTGAGAGCCCAGGCTGGGGGTTAGGCGCTTTTTTAGTAGCTTCAAAGGCATAGAGTGCGTCATTGGCATCTCTTACTTTGTAAGCGCTTTTAATAGTGCTAGTGGCTATTTTCTCGACTTGTTCAGGCGTGCTAGCAGCTTGCTGCAAATTAAACGTATTGCGCTCTAACATACTAGATAACGCAACCGTATCCAGCCATTTTTTAGGCTGCTTCATGTAGTCGCCTTGCTGCCAATCGGGATCGGTATAAATAGCCTGCGTAGCCATTCTCTGCCAAAGCCCTACTCGGCCACCTTGTGTAGTGGGAGGACTTGCTATGGGCATCAGTGCATCCATCATCTCAGGATAACGTTCCCCCCATAACCACGTTTGTAAACCCCCATCTGCCACACCAAGCACCAACTTTAGGTGATTGATATTCAGCCCTTCTGTCACCAAACGATACTGCGCTTGTACTAAATCACTATCGCTATAGCTTGGAAAACGCCGACGCAAGCCATCACTAGGCTTCGTAGAACGGCCATGTCCAATAGCATCAGGAATAATTAGGTAATACTTAGAGGCATCTAGAGGCTGACCTGCTCCAAAGAGCGCTTCGCGCATAGCCTTGGCAGTAAAAAATTGCCCCGCTTGAGGAGCGGTTTCGCCAACGGTGTCATGCAACAATAAAACCGCATTGGTGCAACGCCCAGCACTATCGAATTGAGGGGTTCCAAATGTTGAATAGTGCAGCATCAAATCAGTAAGCGTAGATCCATTTTCAAAAGAAAAATTACTTACTGGAAAATCACCTGGCTGCGGTTCCAGCGCAGAGCTGGGTTGAGATACAGTGGCACAAGCAGAAAGCAGGGCAGCTGCCAGAAAAAGGGTGCAACACTTCGTCATAAATAACACTCCATCACCTTTTACATAAATTTGTATACGCAAAAAAGATTGCGAACCATACAAAACACACGGCGGTTTGCCCTGTTTATAAAGTGCATGGAGTGTAGAGTATTTACTTAAAAATACAGATGCCAACAGGGAAAGAGAGCTCTGCTAGCAGGCTGAGGGTTATCTGAAAAAAACGCTTCGTACAAGCGCGATTCTAATTAGATAGAAAAAAAGACCGCACGCCACCGGATAGCGCGAGTTTAGTATGTAATAGGTAAATTTCATTAAAAATACCAGAAACCTCTTAGCATGAACCTCCATATTATTCCGCCTTTCTTCACAACAAGAAAAATAAAGAAAACTTATTATCTTGCCACGCACAACGCAATACAATTTAATACCATAGGATATATTCAGAATGTATAGTATAGACTTAATGACTCGCCCAACTATATGTATAAATCAATCTTCAAAAGTAAACGCATCAGGAAAAAACTCCTCTAGACAAGGAAAATTTAATACCACCATACAAGAAGGCATCATTTATTTTAACAAAAAATTAAATAATATAAGTATAAGTGGATGCAAAGGATTTATTCAAAAAAATATATTTCAGAAAGAAACCAATATATTAAAAAACAAAAAGGAAAACCTGAACTCAATTATAGAAAATTTTGAACACACTATTTTTTGCAGCCTGCCTCCAACAAAAAAAATAAACGAGCTTAAAAATATTAACACACGCGTTCGAGAAAATAATTTAATGATGTGTATCAACCCATTTAATCCTCGAGCCGAACGAAAAGATCTGGCAATTATTTCTGTCACATTAGTAGTGTGTTCATTGAGACCATTAATATCAACTGGAATATTAAGAGAAGATAATCCTGCTCATACCAGCATCCCTCTTATAGCTAGCTTAATAGTCTTTTTTTTATTTCTACATGACTATACACGCGCTCAATTGCATAAAGTTAAATATAAGGATCTAGCCACCGTATCAGAAATTCATAACGGTCTTTTAGACTATATTGATTTTTCTATAGATACGCTCGATAAAGAGGCTCAAAACTCTATGCCACAGACAGCAGAATATAATGAGGTAAGAAGACAAGAGACTTTCTTAAGAAGCAGCATAAGAAGTAGACATAGTATCGAAACGCACGATCCAAGAGCCTCTTTAGGCGTCGATCTGTCTAGCATGGATCCTAATACGCATACGGTTATGATTACCTGCGTTTAAGCAGTCTTTTTATACGCTTCCAAAATCATGGCACCCTATTCTCCTGAACGCATTGAGAAAATGCGCTTAGGAGATACCTTTTTTCAATGATGCCATGTCTTCTATATCCGCATACAGTGCATCTGCACGCGCTATGGCTGCTTCAGTCATTTCAATAGAGCGCCCCCATTCACGCTGCGTTTCTCCTGGCCATTTATTGGTGGCATCCAACCCAATTTTTGAACCCAGGCCAGAAATAGGCGAGGCAAAATCTAGATAATCTATCGGCGTATTATCGACTAGTACCGTATCGCGTTGCGGATCTACGCGTGTGGTGAGTGCCCAAATAATAGATTTCCAATCTCTAATATCAATATCTTCATCCACCACGATAATCCATTTTGTATACATAAACTGGCGCAAAAAGCTCCATACGCCAAACATGACTCGCTTAGCATGACCAGGATAGCGTTTTCGGATTTTCACGAGTGCCAATCGATAACTGCACCCTTCAGGAGGGAGATAAAAATCAACAATTTCAGGAAATTGCTTTTGTAGTAAAGGCACAAACACTTCATTCAGAGCCACACCTAAAATAGCAGGCTCATCAGGGGGTTTACCGGTATAGGTGGAGTGGTATATCGCATCGCGGCGCATAGTGATGCGCTCAACGGTCATTACAGGAAACCATTCCGCTTCATTGTAATAGCCTGTGTGATCTCCATAAGGGCCTTCCAGCGCATATTCATAGCATGCTGCGGCACCGTGAGTAGGACGAGCAGGTATCTGCAACAAACCATCCGCACTACTCCAAGCATCTGAATAGGCTTTTAATCTGTTGGCATCATCGGGCCTGTAGGTGCTTTTGCTATGGCCTTGCGGGTAAATAAACCCTTCCAGTACGATTTCAGCGCGTGCGGGCACTTGGAGATTCTCTAATCCGGGGGTCAAGCAGCGTGCTAGCTCTGTTTTTGAGCCTCGTAACAGTCCCGCAAATTGATACTCCGATAGCGTGTCTGGAATAGGAGTCACCGCGCCTAGAATAGTCGCAGGGTCAGCTCCTAAGGCTACGGCTACAGGATATGGTTGGCCCGGGTTGGCTTTGGTAAATTCTAAAAAATCTAATGCTCCTCCACGATGGGCAAGCCAACGCATTATTAAATGACGAGGCCCAAGCACTTGTTGGCGATAAATTCCCAGGTTTTGGCGTGGTTTTTGCGGGCCACGTGTGATGGTAAGCCCCCACGTTATCAAAGGCCCTATATCGGCCGGCCAGCAGGTTTGAACCGGTAAACGTTGCAGATCTACATCATCCCCCTCCCAAACGCATTCCTGACAGACAGGAGCGCGCACCGTTTTAGGCGCCATATCCCACACAGCTTTAGCTAACTGAAAAAGTCGACCGACTTCTTTTATTCCTTTAGGAGGCTCTGGTTCTTTAAGCGCGGATAACAGCACACCAATATCGCGCAGTGAGCGCAATGCATGCTGCTCATCATTTTTTACAGCCTCACTATTTGACGCTTCTGCTCTTCCTTTTTTTGCACGCTTTGCCTGTATATCCACCCCTAGACCTAAAGCTACCCGATGCGTAGTACCAAAGAGGTTCCCTAAAACGGGCATCGAGTAGCCAATTGGTTGTTCAAACAATAATGCAGGACCTTCTTTTTTAAGCGCCTTATCGCACAGCGCGGTCATCTCTAGCACAGGAGACACGGGTACGTTGACACGCACTAGCTCGCCCACTGTTTCAAGTTGGTGCACGAAATCTCGTAGATCCCGATATTTCATATGACTTTTCCTCTCTATACCTCGCCCCATTTTTTAGGAGGACTCACCTAAAAAATGCAAGCTATGGTTGCGCTAATCCGACATGCTCAAGCAGTTTTTTCAAACCCTGGTAAAATTCGCCCCTGTTTTGGACCATGTTCAGCTACATAGCCCAGTGCCACATTAGGTTTTTGGCAAATAATTAGCCTGTGGTGGTAATGGTAAGCATTGCTTGATTTAACAACATTTTTTTGTGCCTCAAGCAAATTTTTGGAACCTATGCAGTTTAAATAGGTTCTAAGCAGTATCTTAATTTACATGGAGAGCTTCCCCATGAATTCTAGAATTTTTTGGCAATCAGACTGGCCTTTTTCTAATACTGTGCGTTGGATTGTGCAGCGTAGTACACGCTATAGCCAACATTTCCTAAGTGCAGTAGGTTTGATTGCACTCACCAGCCTTTTAGCATTATGGCTGCGCCCACAATGGCGCGATCCTTTTGCAACCCGGCTCCTTCCTTTTTTTACTATTGTTAGCGAACTCAACCCCACACTCGAGCCAGACGCTAATCAAGATCTGGATAACCCCATTCTGGCATCGTCATCCAATACCAGTTCGGTTTCAGGCTTAACGACAAGTGAGGCAATATTAGGTCCCACCCCGCTCTCCTTGAGTACATTAGTACGTTCCATGTCTTCTGAACGTGTGGATGCTGCAGCACGAGATGACCGCATACTAAGCTCAGAGCATGACCAAGCCTTAATCGCACGCTATTTAGCTCGTCGATATCGCGTAGCGCATGATCCCTTACAACAAATTGTGCGCGTGGCATTTGAAACCGGTCGAGAAACCGGCCTCGACCCTCTGCTATTACTCGCTGTTATGGCAGTGGAATCTAGCTTTAATCCATTTGCTGAAAGTGGGGTTGGCGCACAAGGATTAATGCAAGTGATGTCTTCGCTACATGCAGAGAAATTTAATAATTTTGGCGGCCCCATTGCTGCACTCGATCCTTTTTCTAATATCAAAGTAGGGGCCATCGTACTGCGCAATTACATCGTTAGCACCGGCTCTCTGAAAGCAGGCCTGCGACGTTATGTAGGCTCAAGTGCCCGAGGAGATGGCGGGTATGGCGCCCGTGTCCTATCTGAACGTACACGTTTACGTGAAGTAATCTATGCAGAAGAACCCACTATCAAAGTTGCAAAACCCTCCACGAGATCCAAAGCCCGTAAAACAGCACGTTCTTCAACGCGCTCACAAACTATAGCGAAAACAACCGCTATGCGCGGATAGCAGATTTGCGCGCTCTTTTTACAAAGAAGGGCCCATCGGGGCCCTTCTTTGTTATAGTTTCCCTCTTTCTTTTTGCACTCTCATTTTTCGTTGGATAGTCATTGAATATGCATACCTCTCATTCCTCTGCCCATCCCACCCGCATTGAACGCGATACTTTTGGGGACATTGAAGTACCAGGAGAGCGTTTATGGGGAGCTCAAACACAGCGCTCTCTTCAAAACTTCAATATCTCTCATGAAAAACAAGCTATTGAGCTTATTCGCGCGCTGGCTATTGTCAAACGCGCTAGCGCACAAGTGAATGCAGATTTAGGTTTACTGGATACCGCCAAAGCCAAAGCCATCATCGCTGCAGCCGATGAGGTATTAGCACTACAGCATCGCCAAGAATTCCCGCTCGTGGTATGGCAAACGGGTTCGGGTACACAAACGAATATGAACCTCAATGAGGTACTTGCAAACCGAGCCAGTGAATTACTGGGCGGCGAACGCGGAGAGCAGCGCAAAGTACACCCTAACGATGAAGTAAATCGAGGGCAATCGTCTAATGACGTCTTTCCCACTGCAATGCATATTGCTGCAGCAGAAGGCATCGTAGGCCATCTACTCCCTGCCCTACGCACATTACGCACCACGCTACATTCCAAATCACAAGCCTTTACAGACATTGTCAAAATCGGCCGCACGCATTTACAAGATGCGACGCCCATCACCCTCGGACAAGAATTCTCAGGCTATGTAGCGCAGTTAGATCATGGAATTATCCATCTCGAAGCCGCTTTACCCCATCTCTATGAATTAGCACTGGGCGGCACAGCCGTAGGCACTGGCCTCAATTCCCATCCTGCATTTGCAGAGAAAGTAGCCGCTGAAATTGCACGGCTCACTGCCCTCCCCTTTGTTACGGCACCCAATAAATTTGAAGTCATGGCAGCAGCAGATGCACTGGTCCACGCACACGGTGCATTGAAAACCATTGCAGCCAGCCTTATGAAAATTGCCAACGATATTCGTTGGCTAGCAAGTGGCCCACGCTGTGGTCTAGGTGAAATTTCCATACCGGAAAATGAACCCGGCAGCTCCATCATGCCGGGCAAAGTCAATCCCACGCAATCAGAAGCTGTCACCATGCTGTGCTGCCAGGTATTTGGCAACGATGTTGCAGTGAATATGGGCGGGGCAAGTGGTAACTTCGAACTCAATGTATTCCGCCCGATGATTGCGCACAATGTCCTCCAATCTATCAGGCTATTAGCAGATGGAGCACGCAGCTTTGAATCCCATTGCGCACGCGGCATTGAACCTAATCTGCCACGCATTGAGATACTGCTACATGAATCACTCATGCTAGTGACGGCCCTCAACCCGCATATCGGATACGACAAAGCTGCACAAATCGCCAAAAAAGCACACAAAGAAGGCACTACGCTCAAAGCAGCAGCCATTGCTCTGCAATATGTGACCTCTGAGCAGTTTGACGAATGGGTACAACCACGAGCAATGGTAGGTATCAAGTAAATGCAGCTGGCCGCTCTCTCAAACTTATTTACCTGCCCAACATCCTCATGCAGCAATATCACGCTCTCTTACAAGACATCCTAGAAAACGGCAGCCCCAAAGCTGACCGAACAGGCACTGGCACTTTAAGTGTGTTTGGCCGGCAGCTCCGGTTTGATCTAGCCAAAGGGTTTCCGCTCGTCACCACGAAAAAAATTCACCTCAAAAGCGTCATCCATGAGCTGCTCTGGTTTTTAAAAGGGGATACGCAGCTAGATTATCTACATGCACATGGAGTGAGTATCTGGGATGAATGGGCAGATGAGAATGGACAATTAGGCCCTGTCTATGGGCATCAATGGCGCTTTTGGCCTAAGCCAGATGGTGGCACGATTGATCAACTCGCCCGCTTAGTCGAGGATATTCAAGCGCGCCCGGATTCTCGCCGCCTATTGCTCACAGCCTTAAATGTGGCAGACTTCCCAGATGAGCGCCTCTCACCCGTTGAAAATGTGCATGCAGGCCGTATGGCACTCGCTCCTTGCCACTGCTTCGCACAGTTTTATGTACAAAATGGGCGGCTGAGCACCCTACTATATTGCCGCAGCCAAGATGTTTTTCTGGGCACGCCTTTTAATATCGCAAGCTATGCG
This sequence comes from Mycoavidus cysteinexigens, assembly GCA_031963045.1. Taxonomy (GTDB): domain Bacteria; phylum Pseudomonadota; class Gammaproteobacteria; order Burkholderiales; family Burkholderiaceae; genus JASSUD01. The sequence continues at coordinate 60,773 of JASSUK010000014.1, read as the reverse complement.
CTACTCACACATATGCTAGCGCAGCAATGTAAGCTTGAAGTAGGCGAATTAGTCTGGACAGCAGGTGACTGCCACCTGTACAGCAACCACCTTGAGCAAGTCCATTTATTGCTATCCAGGCCTTGCTATCCACTACCCCACCTTACTATTGCCCGTAAGCCTGCCAGCCTATTTGATTACCAATTTGAAGATTTTCAGATAGAAGGCTATCAATTCCACCCTTCCATTGCCGCCCCTATCGCCATTTAAAGCAGCCCGCTCTCTTTATGATTACCCTCTCCCTAATCGCTGCCCGTGCACGCAATGGCGTTATTGGCAAAGGCAATACCCTGCCCTGGCATTTTCCTGAAGATCTGGCATTTTTTAAGCGAACTACACTAGGCAAGCCCATCATTATGGGGCGACATACCCATGAATCCATTGGCAGAGCATTACCCGGTCGGCCCAACTGGGTTATCTCCAGGAATGCAGAGCGAGTTATGGCAGGCTGTATGCACGCACCAAGCCTAGAGAGCGCTCTTGCAGCTTGTGAAGCTCAAGGCCACACCGAAGCATTTTTAATTGGCGGCGCACAACTCTATGCGGCAGGCTTACCACAAGCGCAAAAACTCATTTTGACAGAAATCGATCAAGACTTTGAAGGCGACACCTTCTTCCCAACCCTCCAAGCCCATGCATGGCAGGAAGTCCAAAGAGAAACACACCACAGCGCACCGCCGAATGATTTTGACTATGCTTTTGTTACTTATCAGCGCGTGGAGCCAGCTATCTGACTTTTAGCTGGCACTTCAAAAGTGGCGATTAATCAGCGCAGCCCCAGAAAAAATGCTTAATCTCGTTGGGGATTTTTTCGAATAGGAGTGCGTTATAGCGAAACTTCAGATGCATCTAACCGTAAAAAATGCGTACGGTAATAACGTAATTCCTCAATTGATTCATATACATCGGCTAAAGCGGTGTGGCTTGCTTCTTTTGTAAATCCTTTCGCTATGGTGGGCTGCCAGCGCTTACAGAGTTCCTTTAGCGTACTGACATCTAAATTACGATAATGAAAAAAAGCTTCCAATTCAGGCATCCAAGTGGCCATAAATCGGCGATCTTGGCAGATAGAGTTTCCGCATAAGGGAGATTTGCCCGCTGGTATATAGCACTGTAAAAAAGCCAATATTTCAGCGCTAGCGCGCTTTTCACTATATTCAGAAGCGCGTACGCGCTCGATCAAACCAGAACGGCCGTGCATTTTTTGATTCCATGCATCCATTCCTGCTAGTACTTCATCTGATTGGTGTACTGCTAGGGTTGGGCCTTCTGCGATGACTTCTAACAGGCTATTGGTCACGACTACTGCAACTTCTAAAATGCGGTCTGTAAGCGGTTGCAGCCCTGTCATTTCCATATCAAGCCAAACAAGGTGGGTTTCATTTAAAACTGAAGAGGGTGGTACATTCATAGTACGATTAGGCCTAAAGTAGTGGATACAGTTTAGAAGCGACTCATGCTTCTAACGCATTTTTTTGAAGAGGTAGGAAACTGTCTCAAGATACTTTTATATATTAGATACCCTTACAGCATAGGCATGCAAAAGCCTCACGCTTTGATAGCGTTGGGCTTTCTTTGTGCTCCATCACCTCTACATACCCATGAAAAAAACACAAGAAGTTGGGCGCGTTATTGCAGCCTACGGCCGCCACTATGGAGTCATGCCACAGGAAAGGGGTCCTCTGCAAACCGTGTTGCCCTGCTTTGTACGTGTCAAGGAAGGGGTGGCAGTTGGAGATTGGGTGCATTATGAGCGTTGCTCTGCTGATCAGGGTTTGATTGTGAGCATTTTGCCCAGACGCAACCTTTTATATCGATCAGAGGGTCGCAAATCTAGGCGCTTCGCAGCTAACTTAGATCAAGTGCTCATTATGTTAGCGACTGCTCCGCGTCCTAATGAGGTATTGCTCGGGCGTACCTTAGTGGCAAGTCAAGCAGCGGGTTTATCGGTATTGATCGTGCTCAATAAAATAGACCTGGAAGCCGCTCTACCTCTCGCGCGGGAAAGCCTGCAAAGCTATAAGCATTTAGGGTATCCCATACTGGAGCTCTCCCTAGCCACGCAAGGGGAAGCTGCATGGGATGCGCTCACCCCTCACCTCGCAGGCCGCACTACCCTTGTTTTAGGTCAATCAGGTACCGGAAAATCGACCTTGATCAACCATTTTATTCCGCATGCAAAGGTACTCACCCGGGAAATTTCACAGGCACTGGGCACCGGAAAGCACACCACCACCGCCACACATTTTTATGATTTGGGAGTATTAGATAGTGGCTTGGGCACTATTGAACCCAAAAATGCCGCCCTTATTGATTCGCCAGGGTTTCAAGCATTTGGCCTAGACCATTTAAGCAAAGAAGATTTGGAGGATGCTTTTGTTGAGTTCCAGCCTTTTCTTAAGCGGTGCCGTTTTTACAACTGCCGTCACTTAAAAGAGCCTGATTGCGCTATTCGAGCCGCTGTACAGGAAGGACAAATTGAGCAAAAACGCTATAAGCTATACCAGGAATTAGTTGGGTAGGTTGGTGGTGAGGTACGAACCCCAACATGCATACCACTGACCTTTAACATTAATTCCAACCTGCATATGCAGGTTTTAAAAAGGCCTGTGGTTTGCATGTTGGGGTTCGTACCTCACCACCAACCTACCGTTCACCCGTTTATTACGTGACTCGAATATGTAGTTCTCGTAATTGTTCCGTGTCTACTGTGCTTGGAGCTTGGGTAAGTAGGCACTGAACGCGCTGGGTTTTGGGGAAAGCGATGACATCCCGGATTGATTCTGCACCGGTCATTAATGTGACAATGCGATCTAAGCCAAATGCTATGCCGCCATGTGGCGGGGCGCCGTAGGCTAATGCGTCCAACAGGAAGCCAAATTTGCTGCGTGCTTGCTCCGCATCTAGATTGAGTACAGAAAAAACGCGACTCTGCAAATCAGCACGGTGAATACGAATAGAACCTCCACCGATTTCCCAACCGTTGAGCACGATGTCATAGGCTCTGGCTAAACAACGGCCTGGATCGGTTTCTAAATAGATTTCATCTTCTTGTCTGGGGGCGGTGAACGGATGATGCATAGCGGCAAAACGCTTTGTTTTTGCATCATATTCAAACATTGGGAAATCAACGACCCATAAAGGACGCCAGCCCTCTGTCATCAAGCCCTGCTCTATTCCAAATGCACTGTGTCCAATTTTTAGACGCAATGCACCTAAGCTGTCATTGACGACTTTCGCTTCGTCTGCACCAAAGAAAATAAGATCGCCATTTTGCGCACCTGTGCGCTGCATAATGGCTGCAATTGCCTCGTCGTGCAGATTTTTAACGATAGGGCTTTGCAAGCCTTCACGGCCTTGTGCCAAGTCATTGACCTTGATCCAGGCTAGACCTTTTGCACCATATATGCGTACATATTCCGTATAGGTATCAATCTCGCTTCGGGAGAGCGCGCCTCCTTGTGGTACGCGTAGCGCGGCAACGCGCCCGGTGGGGCTGTTAGCTGGCACACTAAAAACTTTAAAATCAACGGTCTGCAATGCGTCTGTCAGCTCTGTGAGCTCTAAGTTAACTCGTAGATCGGGTTTGTCGGAACCAAAACGGCGCATCGCTTCTGCATACGTCATAACCGGGAAGGACTCTGCCAGATCGACTTGGATACCTGCTTTGAAAATAGCCCGTACTAAGCCTTCAAAGTGCCCACGTACCTCATCTTCATCAACAAAAGACATCTCACAATCAATCTGTGTGAATTCTGGCTGACGATCTGCACGCAAATCTTCATCTCTAAAGCATTTGGTAATCTGATAGTAGCGATCAAAGCCCGACATCATCAGCAACTGCTTAAAGAGCTGAGGAGACTGCGGGAGTGCAAAAAATTCACCCGCATGTACGCGAGAAGGCACCAAGTAATCCCGCGCTCCTTCAGGAGTACTTTTGGTCAGCATGGGTGTTTCAATATCAATAAACCCACTGGCATCTAAATAGCGCCGCACTTCGCTGGTTACACGGTGACGCAATCGAAGGTTGTACTGCATGGGTGCGCGCCGTAAGTCGAGCATGCGGTAGGTCATGCGAATACTTTCAGATATATGCTCATCGTCCAATGCAAAAGGCGGCGTAGCAGAGGCATTAAAAACGGTGAGCACTTGGCACACTACTTCAATAGCGCCTGTAGCTAAGTCTGGATTCGCCGTGCCTTCTGGGCGCAGGCGCACCACGCCTTCAATGCGCACACAATATTCATTACGCAAATCTTCCGCTTGAGCAAATACCTCAGGAACACTCGGATCAAAAACAACCTGGACCAACCCTTCTCGATCTCGCAAATCTACAAAAATAACGCCGCCGTGGTCGCGACGACGGTGTATCCACCCGCACAGTGAAACAGTTTGGCCTAGATGGGCTTCGGTGACTACACCGCAGTATTGCGTTCTCAAAAGCATGATAAGGAAGGTCGAGGAAAAAACGGAGAAAAAAAGCCAGCAAAAATAAAAAGGCACCCGAGTATAGGGGTGCTCTCATTTTATAGGTATAAAAATAGATCATGTAGGTTAGGGTGAAGCATGTCCCCAACTTTTTTAGCAATAGTCCCTGAAAACGTATTTTTAACTAATTTAAAAGTAGGTGGTTTACATGCTGGGGTTCGTGCCTCACCCCAACCTAGGGCATGTTCTCAATTACCCAAAAGGGCCCATCTTTGAGGTCGTGCGGTACTCGGAATCCTCACTGTACTTAAGTACATCCGGATCCTGTGCTCCTGCTCCCCCAAATAGGTTCCCTTTGGGGCAATTGAGAACATGCCCTACAAGAAGAAGAAAGTTCACTCTTCTTTTATAAAAATCGGTACAGGGGATACTACACCTAAAGACACTATATATTTAAGCGCAGCATCTACTGTCAAATCCAGCTCAACCACTTCAGAGCGCGGCAGCAGCAGCAAGAAACCGGAAGTCGGGTTAGGCGTGGTGGGAACATATACGCTTACATACTCCTGCCTGGCATGCTCTGGAAGATGATTTTTAATGGCGCCTGTTGGTGTACCCGTTAAAAAAGCAAGGGTATAGAGCCCTTGTCGTGGATATTGGATAAGCACAGAACGGCGAAAAGCATGACCATCGCTTGCAAGCAGCGTATCTGAGACTTGCTTCACACTCCCATAAAATGCACCAATAATTGGAATGCGCCGTAAAAGCGCTTCCCAAGAGCGTACTAGGGTTTGGCCAATAAAATTTTGTACGGATATCCCTACCGTAAAAATTAATACCAAAGAAAGTAATGCACCAAGCCCCGGAATATGGAATCCAAAGAGCTGCACAGGTTGCCAAGCATCCGGCAGCAGCATGAGGGTCCTATCCATCAAACTGAGCACGACATCCAGCACCCAAAGCGTAACAGCAATAGGCAACAAAACCAGCAATCCGGTCAAGAAGTAAGTTTTGAGAGTGGTTTTTTTAGAGGTCATGAGCCAGCAGATAGCGTTGCAGAGGAAGTGGATGCGGTATCCGTTACCGTTTTTGCTACAGAGGCAGCCGGCATGTCTGAAGAAGTAGAGGAAGGCGATGCAGCAGCAGCCTTACCACTAGAATGGGCTTGCGATGCGCTGCTTGTAGACGCTGTACCCGCATCACGAAAATCTGTCACATAGTAACCAGAGCCTTTAAGCTGAAAAGCAGCCGCAGTGAGTTGCTTTTTAAAAGTCGCTTGCTTGCATTGCGGGCAATGGGTAAGCGGCGCATCGCTCATTTTCTGTAAGGCATCTTCAGTGTGCGCGCACTCAGTGCAGCGGTAGGCGTAGATAGGCATAGCTTTATATGTAGTAAAAGCAAATAGGCTTTTTAGGGCATGTCCTCAATTACCCCAAAGGGCCCATCTTTGAGGTCGCGCGGTGCCAGGTATTCACTGTACTTAAGTACAGTTCCGGTCCCTGTGCCCCTGCTCCCCCAAATAGGTTCCCTTTGGGGCAATTGAGGACACACCCTATATTAAGTAGATTGCAATACTTTGAGCAGGTTCAAAAAGCCTATTTGAGATGAATCATTCGCATAATTATACCGGTAAGCTAGGCCAGCGCTCCAAGATTGCTACTCCCAAGAAGACTATAACCGCTCCTACCACCATTACGCGTTCTAGCCCTCTCAAAAAAGTATGGCGGGATTTCTCTTGTTGCTCGAGGCGAGTTAAGCGTGACTCCACAGCTCTTGAAGTCTGCTGACCTTGTGCGGCTAGCGCATCATGTAAAAGCCGTGGAATTTGCGGCAGCATTTGGCTCCATTGCGGCGCCTCATATTTGAGGCGTTGCACCCACCCTCTCCATCCTACCTGTGCTTTAATCCAGCGCTCCAAATAAGGCTGGGCGGTATTCCAAAGATCTAGATCTGGATCTAAATCACGCCCCAGGGCCTCTACATTCAATAAGGTTTTTTGCAAAAGCACGAGTTGCGGCTGAATTTCTACGGAAAAACGGCGTGAAGCTTGAAAGAGTCGCAAAAGCACCTGCCCTACTGAAATATCTTTGAGCGGTTTATCAAAATAAGGCTCACACACGGCGCGAATGGTTCCCTCGAGCGACTCCGCTCGCGTATTCGCTGGCACCCAACCGCATTCGATATGCAAGGTTGCTACGCGATGATAGTCTCGCTTAAAAAAAGCGAGCAGGTTTTGTGCCAGGTAGCTTTTATCAAAATCCGATAAGGTCCCCATAATTCCGAAGTCCAGCGCAATATATCGGCCAAAGCGCGCATGCTCTAAGCTGACTTGAATATTGCCCGGGTGCATGTCTGCATGAAAAAGCCCATCTCGGAATACTTGTGTAAAAAAAATCTCAACCCCTTCACGCGCAAGCTTTTTTAAATCGACTCCCGCGTCTGCTAATCGCGCGACCTGGCTGATTGGAACCCCTTCCATCCATTCCATTACTAAGACTTTTGGCCTGCACCAAGCCCATATCATTTCGGGTACGCATAGCAAGGTAGAGTGCGCAAAATTGCGCCGCAATGCACTTGCATTGGCCGCTTCGCGCATTAGATCGAGCTCATCATGCAAATACATACTAAATTCTTCAACCACTTCCTGCGGCTTTAAGCGTCGGCCATCTACCCATACTTTTTGCACAATCCACGCTACGCTGCGTAACAGTGCCACATCGCGCTCAATAATCGCGCGCATCCCTGGGCGTAATACTTTTATAGCCACGGCCCGCCCTACTGCCGGCTCAGGTTGCTGTTGCACTTGGCCTAATTCTTCCAAAGGCAACGTAGATACATCCGGTTTTAAGCGTGCGAAATGCACTTGCGCAATGGATGCACTAGCAATAGGCGTTGCATGAAAAACGTCAAACACCGCATCGATGGGCTCCCCTATTGCCTTTTCAATACGGTTTATAGCCACAGCAGAAGGGAAAGGCGGCACACGATCTTGTAATTTTACAAGCTCTATTACTAGCTCTGGCGCCAACATATCTCGCCGCGTAGAGAGCATCTGTCCAAATTTCACAAAAATAGGACCCAAATACTCACAAGCAAGCCGCAAACGCACACCAGCTGGTCGTGAGCGAGCACGCTTAGAAGTGAATAAGATACTCAGCCCAGATAGACTGCGCAAAAACCAACGCCTCCAACCGTGAGGGTGGCTATAGGAAAGCACCATCCCAGCTAGGTCAAAACGAATCAGCGTAACCAGCAAAGAAAGAAAACGAAGCAGTGTATGCATAAAAGATGCAGTCAAAAAGGTAGAACGCTGAAAAATAGAGGGCACACAGGGCACCAGCAACGCAAAACATGTAAGTGTAATCCATATGAACGAAAGGCTTACATGCACAGCAACCAGGGTGCGCTTGATTCACAAAGTCTGAAAATGAGGGAGGAGTGTGTGAAAAGTGTTTAAGAAAAAACGCTTTTATCTTTAAGCCTAAGAAAAATATTACATAAAGAATAGGGCGGTATAAAAAAGCAGAATACAATAGTTGTATAAATAGGGTCAGCAATCAATTACTGCTACACCTATATTGGGCACCATAAAAAATTAATCTCTCTGCTTTCAATATACATGTCTCATTCTTCTACCATTTCTGTTTTGCGCCATTATTTAACGCATCAGTCTTTACCCGCTACATTTACTAATCAGCACAAAGCACTTGAGCAACCTTCCCATTATTCTAACGATGCATCATTGCATACATTTTCTGCCCCCTCTATGCATAATACGGTATTAACCGTGTATGCACAGTTACTGGAAAACACCCCTCATATAAAGTTAGAGGATTTTCTAGAATCACTGAAACAGGTGTGCGAAAAAACGAATACCGATTATAAATTTTCATTAACACCGAAAAAAGCCAGAAAATTAATACAATCTAAAATACGTAGACAAGCGCTAGAAATTATTTTCAATGAAGCACAGCAAAAAAAATTGATCTCGCCCCAGTGCCTTACCAAAGTGGATTTTTTGCAATCATTGGTATATTGCTGCGAGCAAGCGCATAAGGCCAATAAAGGGGTGCCATTTCATAATGCTAGCGATCCATCATTCACGTTCATTCAATACCAATTTACCTTTGGGAGTAATCGTTCAGAGGGGTTAGAATTAACCATATTATTATGCTTTGACCTGCTTTTTAATATTGAATCTATATATATAGACAAAACGCCTGAAACGTGCACGCAACAGCTAAAAAGAATAGGCGGAATGATTCGCAGCAATATTAAACATACACGGGTAGAAAAAAACGACAAACCTACTTCATGCTCTACAGTCTCGGCACAAGAAAAAAAAAGGCCACGAGAACAATCAAAAACCTATGATACTTCCCCACAAGAACTGCCTGTGCGAAAAGTACGAAAAATAATGCCACATCCGGGCGCAGCAATATCTACCTGTGCTCCTGCTCCCCAAAATAGGTTCCCTTTGGGGTAATTGAGAACACGCCCTAGTTATTCATTTATTTTTTATGCTTATCCAGATAAAAATCTTTTACATACCATACCATTGCAATATATATGTTTGATTTTGTTAATATTACACCCAAAAGTTACCTCACCAATATAGAGCACCTGACCACTACACGCCAGCCTATTATACTTACGCCCTCTGTAGATTCGCTCCATGCGGAGCATTCCACAACGCCTATTTCTACTACGAAATTTGTACAAGATAAGATACTGAATGTATATATGCAGACACAACAAAGTGGATATGACATAAATATGAAGGATTTTTTACAATCGGTATTACACGGTTGTGAGGAAATTAAATATCTACTAAAAGGTTTGGGGCCTGAATATGCTACACACGCAGCAGAGGCAATTCATTCTCTTGAAAAACCCAGAGCATCTCTACATAAACCTGAGCAATCTTCCCTTCCCACCCCTTCATCTAGTAAGAAATCAAACACAAGCAATTTGCGTGCCCCTCTAGCAAAAGCACAAAAAAATGGCGTTGTAAAAAAATATAGGATAAGCCCTCGGAAAGGAAAAAATACCTATACGCCTGAATTTTTAAATCATATGCATTTAATGATTGCAGGGCCCTATAATTTTTATATTTCAGCAAATAAAATTTTGAAATTATATAAAATACCAAGCTGTGCTGAAATATTACATTGCATTACTCAAGAGATAGCAACAGAAGAAAACTTGTCGCTTTCTAGCATGGAAAAAAAGAAAAATTTGGTGCAATTTTTACTTAAAAAATGCGTACAAGAACACCAAGCAGGTAGAGGCATACCCCTAGCTGGGACATCTGTTTTTCAATACACCATTTCATTAGAAAAACAATCCCTGGTCATGTTAATACATTTTAGTGAGGAAAAACATTTCAATGCTTTGTTGCACACTTTGATGTTTAATATAATAGATATATACGTGGGAAAAACGGCTGAAGAATGCTATGAACACATAAAAATACTCTGTAATACGCCGCCTATATGCACAGATGAAGCATTAAAAGGAAATATAGAAACCTTGGATACTTCTATATTCAATATGGCAGGTATAACACCTCATGCTGGTGAGAGTGCACAGAACTTCACTCCCATTTATTTAGAAGCCCCAAATGTGATTCATGGCGTCACGCATACCAAAGAGGCAGAGGCCAGCTTACAAAGCTTTCTTCCCCAAGACCCCTATTACGGTAATGTACCAATAGAACAAACTGCAAGCAGGTTAAACGTAACCGAGGAAGTACATCTTCAATATATACTCGATTTATTAGAAGATACCTCGCTACCGATAGCACCCTATAAGCCTTCTGGGGCTGAGCACTATGAAGGGCATTCAGATGTTTTAACTATTTAATGTAGGTTGGTGGTGAGGTATGAACCCCAACATGATGACTGCTGACCTTTTAACGCCTGCATGTACAGGCCAAAAGCAATGATTACAAGTCGGTGGTATGCATGTTGGGGTTCCTTCGTCACCACCAACCTACCGTTCATTGTAGGTTGGTGGTGAGGTACGAACCCCAACATGATGACTGCTGGCTTTTTAAAACCTGCATTTATAGCGCCATTTTCTTCTCTAGTCGCGTGATACGCGTCTCTAGCGCATCTACCGTCTTTGAGAGAGGTGCTAGCGTTAAGGTAAAGGCATGTAACGCTTCTTTGCGAACCATGACTGCACGCTCATCCAGGCCGTAATCTGCCGTGTATTCAAAAAGACGGTGAATACGCTGCCGCACCCAGCTATGGGTAGCCTGCAGGTGCTGCATAGTGCGATGCGCCAGCATATCGCCAAAGAGAAATGAAAGGTCTTCCTCGATATCCCATCGTAAATGTTCAAGCACCGTGCTCAGTGCTTTAGCGCATTGTGCATCACCTTGAATATCTACCCCCTGCACGTGCAGCAATCCCAAAGAACCAGGCAATATTGCTTTGTATAGGGCATGAAGCGGGAGGGTAATAGTAACGTCTGCTTCTGCGTTAAAAGTAGAGGTATTATTTTCTGGCTCAGGCACTTTGGCCTGTAATTGGCCATTTTCCAAAATAGTAAAAAATAGCTTTAAAGAAGAGGCCTGCACGCAAAACTGATAAGACACATAAGGACTCAGGCACGCACGCGCCCAAGTCTCTCTAGCTAAAAGGCGATTAGCGAGCGCAACAACCAGGGTACTCATACGGGTTGCTGCGCTCGCTTCGCTTAATGGGGAAAAAACATTAACTAATTCAATCAGCCTCATTCTGCTCGATTCCTGCAAGCATCCATTTAGTCGTCCCCGCATCCAATTCAGAAGACTCTATGCGCTTAGAAAAATTCCAAATTTCAGAGAAAGGCTCTGCAACTTCTTGCTCAGGCTCTTCGTGAATAAGCCCTGTAAATTGCACACTAGCGTATTGCCATCCATCTTCAACCTGCATAGACAAGAGCGCTGCATCTAGCTTTTCAACATGAGTATGGTTTGCAGCCACTTTGTCATTGGTTTCGCGCTCTGCTAAATCCAGCTTAATTTCAGCAAACATTTCAGCGGTAGTAAATGCACGAATATCGTCTACATCCGCTTTATCCCAGGAATCTTGCATACGGATAAATTGCACTTTGGCATAGCGCAAAAATGCTGCGCCATCGAAGTCAGCGGCTGAGAATGAAGGAGTAGAGGCAACCACTTGCGAAGACTCCTCTACGGTATCGTCATTATTTGCAGAAATTTTACCTGCAGAAGTTCTACCCTCTGATGAAATAGCATGCTCCGCATTCCCCGTAGAAAAAGCAGACTGCGCTTCTGCTGCTAGCGAAGAGCTAGGACTTGCAGCAACAGAGGCAGAACTAGCATTAAACGGCTCTTGACGCCCGGCTCCGACGTTACGGTCTGACGTTGGTATACGACGTTTTGCCAGCATACGAATGCCCCAATACGCCAGCAGCATAATCCCAACGATAACTAATAAATTCGACAACATACCGCCCATTGCCCCCCCCAGGCCCAAATGGGAAAGTAAAGCGGCAATACCCAGACCAGCTGCTAAACCTGCGATAGGGCCTAACCAGCGATTACGCTGCGGCGCCTCTGCATTAGGTTGGGATTTTCCAGGGCTTTGCGCAGGTTTGGCTGCATGTTGAGCGGGAGGAGCACGATGTGGGGTCATGTGGGAAGACCGCCCCATACTGCGTCCAAGACCTGCCCGTTTGGCTGAGACATTTTGTGTATACAGCCCTAAAGTCAGTATCGTTGCTAGGACCCCTATACCTAATGATTTTAAAAAAATGGGCTGGAATACAGATTTCACAATGTGAGAAACTTTGGAATGAAAGTAACGTGCGAAGCGAAGCAAAGACATGGTGAACCTTTAAAAATAAAAAATTGTCGAGCTCTAGCAAAGCAATCTTTTAAAAAAGCGCTAATGTCATGATGCTAGCGGGTAGGCAAAGGCTAAGGGAGCAGAATTTGCCGAAACGCAGGGAAGTTATTTGCTAAACGATTGGCAGGTAACATAATTTGGGCTGGTGTTGGAAGCCGTCAGTACTTCACTGCGATATGTAAGGCGACTACACCGAAGGTCAAATTTATATAGCGAACTTGATCGAAGCCTGCTTCTTGCATCTTGGTTTTCAAGGTTTCCTGGTCGGGGTGCATGCGTATGGATTCTGCTAAATACTGATAACTATGCGCATCGCCTGCTATTTTTTCACCCAGCCACGGCAATATAGTAAAAGAGTACCAGTCATACAGCTTGGAGAGCGGAGCATGCACTTTGGAAAACTCAAGAACCAGCAGTTTTCCACCAGGCTTGAGCACTCGAGCCATCTCTTTAAGCGCCCGATCGGGATGTGTCATATTACGTAAGCCAAAGGCAAGCGTAATCACATCAAAGTAAGCGCTAGGAAAACATATATTTTCTGCGTCACACAGTACTGTGGGAACAAGCTGCCCCTTATTCAATAGCCTATCTCGCCCAACGCGCAGCATCGCCTCATTGATGTCACTTAACCACACTTCCCCGCTTTTGCCTGCTTGTTTGGCAAGCGTATGGGTGAGATCTGCAGTGCCCCCTGCTACATCCAGAACTTTATACCCTGGGCGCACAGCCGCTTCGCGAAGCGCAAAGGCTTTCCACAAACGATGCAGGCCACCTGACATCAAATCATTCATCAGGTCATAACGCGAGGCCACTGCATCAAAAACGCCTGCCACTTTCTGCGCTTTATCGCGCTCATCCACGCGCTCGAAACCAAAATGTGTGGAACCCATTATTTAACCCTGTGCAGGATGTATAAAAATTTAATTGTCAAAGCTAATCATAGCAGCTACCACTCCCGCTTTTAAGCCCTTGGCGCGTGCCTGACGCCCCTCTAACACGGCAGGCTCTACTGCACGCAAAGGAGTAGACCAGATGGGATTAGGAAAATGCGCATCATCTACATAGCGAGGAATGAGATGCCAATGTAGATGAGGCACTTGATTACCTAAGCTGGCTAAATTGATTTTAGCGGGCAGCAAGTGGGTGCGCATACTGCCCTCTACCACCCCCACCACGCGCATCAAGGTATCGCGATCTGCAAGCGCTAGATCTGAGAATTCGCAAATATGCGCATTCCAAATTACACGACATAGACCTGGATACTGTGCCTCATCGTGGATTTGCACTATGCGCAATTGCGTATTACGCCAGAGCACTTCTCCGCCTTCGTGCGTACACAGTGCACAATCAGCGAGCTGTGCAACGCTCATAGCAATACCCTCTCGATACCCCCAGCATTTGCATCACGAACAAAATCAGGAAGCCAGTTTTCACCGAGTTTATGGCGCGCCATTTCTACAACGATATAGTCCGCTTCGACCCCCGTATCCCCCTCATACCGTGAGAGTCCCTGCAAACATGCTGGGCAGCTGGTCAAAATTTTGACCTTATCAGGAGGCGCTATGGCTATACCAGCTGCCTGTTGTTGTGCCGCTTGTGATTGCAAAATAGCGGCCACGCCTTTTTGCATCTCTTCTTCTTTGCGAAAGCGAATTTGCGTGGAAATATCCGGACGTGCCACAGCAAGCGTGCCGGCCTCGCCGCAACAGCGCTCATTTTGTTGAATTGCAGGATTTTTTTGATCGGGATTCATCAGTTTATTGACCAATGCAATCGGCTCCATCGTTTTAATAGGGCTATGGCAAGGGTCATGGTACATATACCGCGTACCTTTAATCTCCCCTCCAGCCTCATCTACCAAACTCACGCCTTTTTCCAATAAAAATTCATGGATATCCAACAAGCGGCAACCGGGGAAGATTTTGTCAAACTCATAACCTGCTAATTGGTCATAGCAGGTGCCGCAAGACACGATAACCGTTTTAATATCGAGATAATTCAAGGTGTTAGCGACGCGGTGAAAAGATACGCGGTTATCCGTCACCATTTTTTCTGCTTTGTCATACTGACCAGCTCCACGCTGTGGATAACCACAACATAGATAGCCCGGTGGCAAAACCGTCTGCACACCGGCATGCCACAGCATAGCCTGCGTTGCCAACCCTACTTGTGAAAACAAACGTTCTGAGCCGCATCCTGGAAAATAAAAAACAGCCTCTGAATCCGCACGCGTTTTACTAGGATTGCGAATGATCGGAATAATTCTAGGATCTTCAATATTAAGCAAAGCACGTGCTGCCCGTTTGGGCAAATTCCCCGGCATTTTTTTATTGACAAAGTGGAGCACCTGCTCAATAACTGGGGGTTTTCCAACGGTAGATTTTGGGCGTTCCGTTTGTTTTTTAGCCCATTTTTTCAAGAAGGTGTGGCCCCATCGCTGTAGCTGGTATCCCGCACGAATAAGCACTTGGCGAGTTAAACGAATGGTTTCAGGGCGTGTGGCATTTAAGAAAAACATGCTGAGCGCTGAACCGATATTGAATTTCTTTTTGCCCATCTTACGCAGCAAGCTGCGCATAGCCATGGAAACATCACCAAAATCGATATTCACAGGACAGGGAGTGAGGCATTTATGACAGACTGTGCAATGGTCTGCCACATCACTAAACTCATCCCAATGCTTGACGGAAATACCGCGTCGCGTTTGCTCTTCATACAAAAAGGCTTCAACGAGCAAAGAAGTAGCCAAAATTTTATTGCGTGGACTGTAGAGCAAATTAGCGCGTGGCACATGCGTTGCGCATACTGGTTTACATTTTCCACAGCGCAGGCAATCTTTAATACTGTGCGCGATCGCACCGATATCAGACTGTTGCATGATTAACGATTCATAGCCCATCAGCCCAAAACTTGGCGTATACGCATTTCGCAAATCGGCCGGGGTGTGCGCCCAGTTCATCATCTTGCCGTAATTAAAGCGTCCATTCGGATCGATGCGGTCTTTGTACTCCCGAAAAGGAGCAAGCTCTTCCTCGGTCAGAAATTCCAATTTAGTCAAGCCAATACCATGCTCGCCTGAGATGACGCCATCGAGAGAACGTGCCAGCGCCATGATGCGAGACACCGCATCATGGGCTTCTTGCAACATCTCATAATGATCGGAATTAACAGGAATATTGGTATGCACATTGCCATCACCTGCATGCATATGGAGGGCAATAAATACACGTCCTCGTAATACTTGCGCATGTTGCTTTTGCAATGCGTCCATAATGGGATCAAACGCACTGCCGTTAAAGATGTGACGCAATGGTGCGCGAAGCTCTGTTTTCCAAGACATACGCACTCTGCGTTCTTGCATCAGCTGGCAGAGTGTCGTGGTGGATTGCAACGGCGCAGCTAGGCTGGTTTCGCCTAATTCCATCGTATTAACACTAGCTAGCGTACTAGGAGCGTGAAACGCCTCTCGCGATTGCAACGCAGATTTTGCTTCATCCCAGTGTGTATCCAAATGATTTTCTAGATAGCTCCAACGCGCTCTCACCTGGGCTATATGCTCTAGCGCCCGGCTAACCCGGTCTTCTAGCAGCTCTGCACTAGAGATTTCATTCGCATCATCGCTTTTACCCAATACCAGCGGGCCGGTTTTAAAAAAGTGCTCTATGGCATTGAGCAGCTGCAATTTATTTTTAATCGACAGCTCGATATTAATGCGCTCTATGCCATCTGTGTAGTCTCCCAAACGCTCTAGGGGAATGACCACATCTTCGTTGATCTTAAAAGCATTCGTATGCTTAGCAATGGCTGCAGTGCGTGCGCGATCTAGCCAAAAACGCTTGCGGGTATCTGCATGCACGGCAATAAACCCTTCCCCACCGCGCGCATTAGCAATACGTACGACTTCAGAAGCGGCCGTTGCAACCGCATTAGCATCATCGCCCACAATATCGCCAATGAGTACCATCTTTGGCAAATCAGAGGCAGCTGTAGTGCTTGCTCGCGCAGCCCCACTCCGCGCTTTGGTCGCATACCCCACGGCACGCAGATAACGCTCATCCAAATGCTCCAGGCCTGCTAGATAAACACTGGGTTCACCTTCTTTAGTGTGCCCCAATAGATAATCACGGATCTCCACAATGCTTGGGATCGCGTCACGAGCCGGGCCAAAAAACTCCAAACATACAGTTCGTGTGTGTGCGGGCATCGTATGCACAATCCAGCGCGCAGCAGTTATCAAACCATCGCAGCCTTCTTTTTGAATACCGGGCAAGCCTGATAAAAATTTATCCGTTACATCTTTACCCAGCCCCGCTTTTCTAAAACGATGCCCTTCGATATCCAAGCGCTGTGTACGCAGTAACCTCTCCCCCGGAGGGTAGGCGCCATCAAACCATTTCAGTTCAAAACTAGCTAATGGCGTAACGTGAATTTTGCCCAGATTGTGATTTAAACGGGTCACTTCAAGCCAATTGCTTTCTGGATCCACCATGCGCCACCAAGCCAGATTATCCAGCGCCGTTCCCCAGAGCACCGCTTTTTTACCACCGGCATTCATCGCCACATTCCCGCCAATGCAAGAAGCATCGATCGATGTAGGATCAACCGCAAATACATAGCCCGCCGCTTGTGCGGCATCTGCTACGCGCCGCGTGACCACCCCCGCTTCCGAATAAATCGTAGCTACGGGCTCAGGCACACCTGGTAATGTAAGGAGCTCAATGGCGCCAAGCTGTTCTAGCTTTTCTGTATTAATGACAGCAGATAGAGGAGTGAGCGGAATCACGCCACCGGTGTATCCCGTGCCCCCTCCCCTTGGGATCATGGTTAAGCCCAGGTCAATACAACCTTGTACCAGCCCTGCTACTTCTAATTCGCTATCGGGAGTCAAAACGACTAACGGGTATTCAACACGCCAGTCTGTTGCATCTGTCACATGAGAGACGCGAGAAAGCGCATCGAATTTAATATTGTCAATGCGCGTAAAGCGGCGCAGTTTTTTGGTGATGCGTCGCCGCCAACCCGATACATTTTTTAATTCTCCACTAAAAGCCTCTACCGCATCGAAGGCTTTTTTGAGCAACTGCCGCACTTGGCTTTCAGTCTCGTCCAGTGAGGTAGAAGCTTCATTTTTTGAAGGATGAGCAACTAGATTTTCAGGCGCAAGCTCTCGATATTCTGGGCCAGAGCGTTTTTCAATCTCTTGCAAACGATGATGCAAAGCGTTAATTAAAAGTCGCCGACGCTTCGCGTTATCGATTAAATCATCTTGCACATATGGGTTGCGCTGCACCACCCATATATCCCCTAGCACCTCCAGGAGCATACGTGCAGAACGCCCTGTGCGCCGCTCTGCGCGCAAAACTTCTAAAGTTTCCCATGCACCCAAACCTAATAGGCGCACCACAATTTCACGATCAGAAAAAGAGGTGTAGTTATAAGGAATTTCGCGGGGTCTATCCTGATACAAAGCCGTTGCATCCATAAAAACTGCTTTCAAAGCACTTAAAAATGAAAAAAGAGGGAACTGCAAAACTGCAATAGACACATGATTCCAACTGCGCATTTTGCGTGCGCGCTAGAGTCCCTCTCTTCACAATGAATAAAAAAGAATGATACACATATACACTGTATATTAAGATCCGCGCTGCGCATCTGTTTATAATCGCAGTTTTAAACTTTTAGAGGTGCAGCATGCTAGATCGAGAAGGCTTTCGCCCGAACGTCGGCATCATCCTTTTGAACGCGGACAATGAAGTGTTCTGGGGAAAACGCCTACATGAACATTCGTGGCAATTTCCGCAAGGCGGGATTAAATACGGTGAAACGCCCTTACAGGCCATGCACCGTGAATTATATGAAGAAGTAGGGCTACGTCCGGAACATATCGAAGTCTTAGGCCGCACACGCGACTGGTTACGCTATGAAGTACCAGACACTTTTATTCGGCGAGAGTCACGCGGCGCTTACCGAGGACAAAAGCAAATCTGGTTCTTACTGCGCCTACTCGGCCAAGACAAAGATATCGACCTACGAGCCTGCTCCCACCCTGAATTTGATGCCTGGCGATGGAGTACTTACTGGATTCCATCCGACCAAGTTATCGAATTTAAACGGGAGGTGTATCACAATGCACTCACTGAGCTCTCACGCTTTTTAAAACGGCCAGAGAACACAGCGGCAACATATTCGAAAGAATCTGTGTAGAAATATAAAATCCCTATGCAAATTTTAGAACGATAGGTTGGTGGTGACGAAGGAACCCCAACATGATGCCCACTATCCTTTTAAAACTTGCATATACCTGTAAAAAGCGATGATTAAAGGTAAGTGGTGCGCATGTTGGGGTTCCTTCGTCACCACCAACCTACAAGCTATTTTTCATCTTTTGCGCACTCTAGATCTACACCAGATGTTTGCCTAAATCGTGGGTCTTCCGCTTGCTGCCGAGCGAGCTCAATTGCAGCGGCCTGAGCGGTGGCACCATACTCCACTACATACGCAGCCAACGCGTGACACAAATCGGCACAACCTTCACGTGTAGCAGCAGAAACTTCAAATACCGGGCCAGACCACTGCAACGCTTCTAGCAAGGCTGCACGACGAGAAACGCGGCGCGCCTCTGGTAGTGTATCTATTTTGTTTATCACCAACCACCTTGGCTTGGCATAAAGGTCTGCATCGTATTGACGTAATTCCTCTGCTATGACCCGCACCTGTCTGGCTAGCTCTGCTATATGAGCGGCTTCATCAAACGCCTGCTCCTGCTCCATATCTACAGCCCAGTCTGTATCAGAGATATCAACCAGATGTAATAGCAATTCCGTACGCTGCAAATGCCGTAAAAATTGATGGCCCAAGCCAGCGCCCTGTGATGCCCCTTCAATCAAGCCAGGCACATCTGCAATCACAAAACTTCGATTAATTCCAACTCGAACCACCCCTAGATTGGGCGTTAACGTGGTGAAAGGATAATCTGCCACTTTGGGCCGCGCATTGGAAATGGCCGTAATCAACGTAGATTTACCAGCATTGGGCAGCCCTAGCAACCCAACATCCGCCAACACTTTTAATTCCAAATTCAGCATACGCCGCTCGCCAGGGCGCCCATCTGTTTTTTGTTCCGGTGCGCGATTGGTGCTTGACTTAAAATGCAAATTGCCAAGCCCTCCTCTACCGCCTTGGGCTAAAACCATGCGCTGGCCATGCTCGGTAAAATCAGCGATCAACTCACCCGTTTCGGCATCGGTTACTATCGTTCCTACCGGCATTCTGAGCGTAATGTCTTCCCCGCTTTTGCCATAGCAATCTGCACCCCGGCCACTCTCTCCAGAGCTTGCATGATGTTTACGGGAATAGCGATAATCGATCAGCGTATTGAGATTACAGTCAGCAACCGCATAAATACTCCCTCCGCGTCCACCATCTCCCCCATCCGGCCCACCAAAAGGCACGCATCTTTCCCGGCGAAAAGAGGCACTCCCTCCTCCACCATCCCCCGCTACGACTTCAATTTTTGCTTCGTCGATGAATTTCATACTTGCTTCATGCCTTTTTTACTAAATTACTGATGTTACGCGCGTTGTAGAACGTGCGAGTTGTTAATACGTAGAGCGCAAAGATTAAAAGTAAGTGGTACGCATGTTGGGGTTCATACCACCCAACTTACGGTGCGAGAGACAACAAAGGGCTCTTTAGAGCACTTGAGAATATAGCTATTCTAATACTCAATTCCAAATAGAAGTAATAGAAAAGGCTCTGCACATGGGCAGAGCCTTTTCTATATTCGAGCCAATCTGCTAAAAAAGGATGGTGCTTTTTAATGCAACCCCTTTTGCAAAGGCTAGTCTCTAGCAATTAAACCGCAGCCACAGGAATCACACCTGCAACCTGTTTATGGTCTTTGCCTTTAAAGCCAAATTTCACATGGCCTTTGACTAATGCGTAAAGGGTATGATCTTTTCCTACCCCTACATTGGCACCTGCGTGTACACGGGTACCACGTTGACGAAGAATGATACTTCCAGCTTCGATAGCTTGGCCGCCGTAGATCTTAACGCCTAGGCGTTTCGACTCAGAATCGCGGCCGTTGCGTGACGATCCGCCTGCTTTTTTGTGTGCCATGAAAATTCCTTACAAAGCGCGCTGCTATGCCCTTCTTACAGGCTGCGCGCTATCTAATATAAAACGGGAGATAAAGACGGTAACTAAAACGTGTCGTGTTTTAGCCTTCAATCGTATTGATTTGCACTTCAGTGTAATTCTGGCGATGACCGCCATGTTTCTGATAGTGCTTACGACGACGCATCTTGAAAATCGTGACTTTTGGATGACGGCCTTGCGACAACACTGTCGCCTTAACCGTTGCGCCCTGCAAAAACGGAGCGCCCCATTTCAAAGACTCGCCTTCACCTACAGCGAGTACCTGATCCATCACGATTTCAGAGCCAACGTCCGCAAGTATCTGTTCTATTTTCAGTTTTTCGCCAGCGGCAACTTTATATTGCTTGCCACCAGTTTTTATGACTGCGTACATGGATACTCCAATGAAATATAGCTAGAAAAATAACACACAACAAGAAAGCTTCTTGCCAAGCGCCCAATCTAGCGCAAATGAAAAGCCCAGGATTATAAGAGAAAAATGCAGCGTCCGCACGGAATTATCACCATACTATGCATATTGGAGTACATCCCTTACAAAAGCATGCATTTCCCAAGCAGTCAGCTTCCCCTTATAATCGGGGGCTGTACATTTAAATTGGTTGGTCGCGCTGCGCTTTTACGACCCCCATTACACTGCCCTACCCGTTTTTTTCGCATCAGGCTCAACCGTTGATTGCCTCTTCTTTCCCTCTTCTTACTGATACCTCCGAAATGGGCGAAGCTCCTCCAAGCGCACGATCTTCACTGGCTTTTCTGGCTCCAATTTCTGAAGATTTCCAAAAACTCAATCGCGTGATTGAGCGGCGGCTAAACTCTCAGGTCGAACTTATCGAAGACATTTCTACCCACCTGATTCAAGCAGGAGGTAAACGCTTGCGCCCTGCGCTCTTGCTACTGATATGTGGAGCACTTGGGGTAAGTAGTGAAGCACGTCATGAGCTTGCAGCAGTTATTGAATTTATTCATACCGCCACGCTTTTACATGATGATGTAGTGGATGAATCCGACCTACGGCGAGGGCGTAAAACAGCCAATGCATTATTTGGGAATGCAGCAAGCGTATTGGTTGGCGACTTTTTATATTCACGCGCCTTCCAAATGATGGTCGAAGCGATGACCGACACGCAATGCCCAGACATCATGCGCATCCTATCCAATGCAACCAATGTGATTGCACAAGGTGAAGTATTGCAATTAGTCAACCGGCATGACCCCAAAGTGGACGAGGCACGCTATCGACAAGTGGTCTATTACAAAACCGCCACACTCTTTGAAGCCTCTGCACAACTAGGCGCCGTACTCGCCGATGCACCCGCAAACATAACTGCTGCTGCTGCCGACTTTGGCCGGCATATAGGCAATACCTTTCAAATTATGGATGATTGGCTAGACTATGCAGGCGACCCTGCAGTATTAGGCAAACCAATTGGCTCTGATTTACGCGAAGGCAAACTCACCTTACCCCTGATCCTTTTTATACAAAACGGCACACCAGACCAACGCGCACGCGCACAAGCGGCAATCCAAAACGCCGGCCAAAGCACCAGCGAAAACCTAGATCACCTACATCAGGCTTTATTGGAAGAAGTACGCAGCTCAAAAGCATTAGAAGCCACCCTACAAGCAGCAGAAAAAGAGGCCGATCTTGCAAGACAAGCGCTGCAAATATTTCCAGACTCTATCTATAAAAAAAGCTTGCTAGAATTACACGCGTATTCCATATCGCGACAATATTAAAAAACGGGGTGTAGCTTAGCCTGGTAGAGCGCTACGTTCGGGACGTAGAGGCCGGAGGTTCGAATCCTCTCACCCCGACCAGAGAGGGTCACGGCAATATATAGTGACACGCACGTGCCACATTCCAAGATCCTGGTAGAACATTGAATGGAATCGGAACTATCAACAAACCCCTGGCAATTTTCTATGCTCCAAGCGGCAGGTATAAGTTCATTGGATTATCTTGGCATGCACTAAATCCATAGTGCTCATAAAATGCTTTGGCTTTTTCTCCCTTCGCATCAACCACCAATGCATAAGCTGCAATTTGCTCACGCGCTTTTAAACAACGCTCAACGGCGCAACCGATGAGGAGCCGCCCTAGTCCGCAGCCTTGATGGCTTGCATGCACAGCCAAACGACCCATACGAAAACAAGGCACCGGATAGCGCGGCAGCTTTTTTTGTGCACGCTCATCTAGCTGCAATACATCTATTTGCGCAGCGCTCAGACTGTAATAACCCAATATAGCCCGAGGGGCTTCGCTATCAACTAATACCCGCACCACAGCAATACCTTTTTTGCTTTGCTGCATAGCAAAGCGTTTTAGGTATTCGTCAAGTTCATTTACTCCAGAAGTAAAAGACGCACGGTCATGGTCGTTGGCACTAAGACTCTTTTCTTCAAACACGTTTCACCTTGCGTGAAATATCTAACGCATTTTGCAAAGCAACGTTGGGAGTAAATGTGGCATTCAGTGCGGATGTGAGTGCTTCAAAATCACGATTGGTCATCGTAATGCGTTCTTCTCGATCCAACAACTCTTGAGCCTTTTCTTTAGCTGCCATGCGCATAAATGCTGCCATTGTCGTCCCCATTAAAACAGCTGCGCGGGAAACCATATTTTTTTCTTCTTGATTCATCGTTAAATCAAAGCGAGCGGGAATAGCCATGCTAACCTCCAAAATATACGGTAAATTACCGCATACGGCATTTTACCGTATATTTCTCCAGCATACAAATATATACTTCTTTACTGGAAGCATTAACGGGACTCATCCATTGATATTGCCTCAAGCTTCAAGGCTCGAGGCTCGAGGCAATATTAACGCATAAATCAACCAAATGGTTGATTTATGCGTTTTTTATTTGCATAATTACTTTTTGCTGGCTGCTCCCCTCTCATGGTTACGAGAGTTAGCTTAACGCCGAAACCTCTTTTATGGAAAGCAAAAATTATGTGTGCCGCTGCGCTCGATACGCTGAGTCTATTTAACAATTTTAAAAATGTAGGAATTTCCAAGCCACAAGCACATCTTTTTGCCAATCTCTTTGCTAGAACGCAGATGCCAGACGATCTTGTTACTCAATCTGATTTAAACAAGTATGTAACCAAGTCCGATTGGCATGCATTCAAATCGGGTATTGCGCATGATTTCAAAACACTGGATATGAGCTTAGGCCATAGATTTGATCAGGTTTTTCGAGAAATAAAGCAGATCTGCACAGATACCAAAAATGAAGCCGATCAGATTCGCGCGGACGCCAAAACCGAAGCCACTCAAATTCGCCTCGAGTTCAAAAATGAAATCGGAAGTATCAAACATGATCTGATCCAATGGATCATAGGTCTTGGCTTGACAATGGTTAGCCTAATGGTAGGTTTTAAAATATTTGGATAACACTATAGGTTGGTGGAGCGAGGCTGTCCCCCAATTTACGAGCTATTGAATGCAGAGAAAAAATGAGTCCAGAATATAAATTAAATGAAATTCTCCATAAAATTGAAATGTCCAACCTAAATATCAAAAATGAGCTCGACCAGGTACGCTTTGAGATCAAAAATCACATCGACGAGCGCCGCCTAGACGACAAAAATATCAAGTTAGAGCTCTTTGCATGGATTATCGGCATTGGTATCGGAATCATGTACTTGATGATAATTATCAAAGCGCTCAAGTAATCACCTCGCCTAGTTGCGCCTATATAGCGCATTTCCCCCTCTAAATTTCTAGCCAAATGGGGAATAGATTCTTCCCCTCTTTATTGCGCATCATCCACTCCATGCCCTTCTAGGGCGCATCCTCAATTACCCAAAGGGCCCATCTTTGAGGTCGTGCGGTGCTCGGAATCCTCGCAGTACTTAAGTACAGTTCCGGTCCCTGTGCTCCTGCTCCCCCAAATATGAACCCTTTGGAGTAATTGAGGGCACCCCCTAACTCGCCCCATTATTTTTTCTTGCGGTAGCTGCCATGCCCATGAAATATGCGGATCTGCCCCCATTAGATTCAGAGCTCCCTCGCCTTGGCAAGGAGCGCACTCCATTACATCTTGGCGATGAGCGCCAAGTACCAGCGGTAAAATTGCTAGAAGCATTATTTACACAAGCAGCGCAGCGCAAAGCTTCCGATGTGCATATTGAGCCAAGAGAGCATGATTGGCGCATTCGACTACGCGTAGATGGGCAACTGCATGAAATCATGCGCCCTCCTCGGTATTTACAAGAACCTTTAATTACGCGCGTCAAAGTGCTCTCTCACTTAGATATTGCTGAGCGCCGTATTCCTCAAGATGGCCGGCTGAAATTGCCAACGGCTCCTGGTCAATACGAGGAGTATCGGGTTAGCGCCCTCCCTACTTTATTTGGTGAAAAACTGGTATTGCGTCGCCTAGATACCTTGCCTGCTTCGCTAGATCTTGATCAATTAGGCTTTGAGCTGGCGCAGCAGAAGCTCCTCACCCAAGCACTCGCGGCTCCGCATGGCATGATTTTAGTCACAGGCCCTACAGGTAGCGGGAAAACTCGCTCCCTGTACTGCTTTTTGCAAAGCCTCAATCAAGAATCACGCAATCTATGTTCTGTCGAAGATCCGGCTGAAATACACCTAGCAGGCATTACCCAAGTCAGTGTTCGCGAAAAAGCGGGGCTTACGTTTGCCAATACCTTGCGCGCTTTTTTACGCCAAGACCCCGATGTAATTATGGTGGGGGAGATTCGTGATGCCCAAACGGCTGATGTAGCGATCAAAGCGGCTCAAACAGGCCATTTAGTACTCTCTACACTCCATACTAACGATGCCCCTTCAGCACTATCTCGCCTGCTAGATATTGGAATAGCCCCTTTTAATTTAGCATCCGCCATACGCGTCATCACGGCACAACGTTTGGTCAGGCAACTATGCATAGCATGTCGAATACCCGTAAAACTCAGCAAAGCAGCACTCCATGCAGCAGGCTATTTAGAACCCATACCTCCTCAAGGCATGGCCTACCAAGCAAAAGGCTGCGAGCAATGCTATGGAACCGGTTATAAAGGACGAGTAGGTATTCATCAAGTAATGCCTATTTCGGCTGCAATGCGCGACATCATCATGGCACGTGGTAGTACACAGGCTCTATCTGCGCAAGCACAAAAAGAAGGCGTAATGGTTCTGCGAGAGGCCGGGTTACTCAAAGTAATAGCTGGAATCACTAGCTTAGAAGAGGTGCTAGGTAGTACGGAGTTAACGCCATGACTGGGTCCTCTGCAAAAATTCCACCGCGACGTCAAAAATCTGGGCTTACAACGCGCCCTAAGACTTTGAAAGAGGCCGAAACCTCGCAAATTAGCCTGGAAGCAAAAACACAAAACCATACACAAAAAACTGCTTTTACACCGCAAAACGCTACTTTATCGACTGCTCTAGCATCTAGGCCTTCTTACTTTACCTGGCAAGGTTTACAAGTGAATGGGCGGCCACAAAAAGGCAAGCTTATAGCTACCAATGAAAAAGAGGCACGAGAAGATTTAAAACGTCAGCATATTATTGTTTTACGCTTACAGAAAAAGGGACCAGTCAAAGCGCATGCACTGAGCGCAGCAGAAATCACCCTTTTCTCGCGTCAGCTGGCCAGCCTTTTAGATGCAGGTATTGCACTATTACCCGCCTTACAAGTTATCGCAGCAAGCCAAACACGCGCTGCACTAGCAAGCATAGTACGCAACCTGGCTAAAGATATTGCACAAGGCCTCCCCTTCTCCCGCGCGCTAGCTAAATACCCTGAAAATTTTAATACGATGTACTGCCAGCTGATAGCTCTTGGGGAAGTTTCAGGGGAACTCTCTCTTTTATTACTTCAGTTAGCCGATGAGCGCGAGCGCTTTGCTGCGCAAAAATCAAAACTGCGTGCGGCACTAAGCTATCCAATAGGCGTACTTATGGTTTCGCTAGCTATTACGTGCGGCTTAATGGTGGGCGTGGTGCCTACTTTTGAGCATATTTTTAATGACTTTGGAGCTAGTTTACCAACCGCTACGCAAGCGGTTTTAGCTATTTCTAGAGCCATAAACAAAGGCCTAGCGCCAATGGGTAGCAGCCTAGCCGTATTAATCGTGCTGCTGCGCTGGATTTTATACCGCTCCCAAACCTGCCGAGAAATATTCAAACTGGGTCTCGACAAGCTGCTTTTAAAACTTCCTTTATTTGGAACACTTTTTAAAACACTGGCTATTGCAAGATGGAGCCGTGCTTTAAGTCTTTTATTGCAAGCTGGTACTCCACTAGCGCATACCTTCGATATTTTGAAAGGGATTGCAAATAATACTGTTTTTTACCAGGCAACCAGAGATATTGAGCGGCGTGTTAAACGTGGTGAACGCTTAACACAGGCCATGAAAGCTACAGGCTGCTTTCCGGCAAGCATCTTGCAACCGATGGCCGTAGCGGAAGAGTGTGCAGGGTTGGAGAGGCTTTTAAAAGACCTTGCCGCTTTTAATGAGCGGCAAGTGGATGAACGCATAGCACTACTTACTAGCTTAGTTGAACCGCTTATCATCGTACTTCTTGGAGCACTTATTGGAGGTTTAGTGATTGCACTCTATTTACCTATTATTGGTTTAGGACAAGTGGTTTAAAGTATGTGCGATATCTATGTATCTCTCTCTTATTTTTGCAAAAGCAAAGAAAAATTATCATATAGCGCTTTTTGATCAGGATTAGGCTTTATACCTGTTATTTTTATATATTCCCCACATTTCTCATATGCATATTTTTGTTCCTGAGTTATTTCTCCTGAAGCAGGCTGCTTTAGCATGTTAATATAAATGGAGAAATATTCCTCGTTAGATTTTCTATATTTTTCCATTCTTTCCATTTTTTTTTCGCTATTTCGCGCACGCTTATTCGAATACAAAGAATATTTTTTGGAGAAATCATGGATAATTTTTAATGTCTCTGCATCACGCACATTATTATCACGAATATAATTTACACATGCTTTATAAGTTCTATTTATACGTATAGGACCCTGTGCAGTTCTATGACTCCTATAATCTGTAAAACTTTTTAGAATTTCTATTTTTTTATTAAATTTTTCAGCTTTTGAAGATGTAGCATTACATTCTTTTGCACTTGAAGAAATATTATTAATACTCTGCACAATCTCAGCTTTCTTAGCTATAGTGACCGTATATTTTGGATGAACAACAGTGGCGGAGAGATTATGCAGAGTGTCATTAGCAGAATGTAGTCCATTTAGCTGACCAGATTTTTTAGGTATAATAGGAACACTTTCAGGAAACCAATATTCTGCTCCTAAATGAGGCTCACCTGGCATTACAGCGTTAAGTAGCATATTATGATTACTTGGCGAGATCGGCATATTAAGTACTCCTATCTATTTATATTTAAATTCGCATATGTTTTAAACATTATTATGCTATTTAAAATAATACAATACCTAGCCACATAATATTTTATCCATGCGAAACCGTATCAAAATATACGAAGCGCCATATAAAAATAACTGATAATCCACAGTGAGCCCGCAAGAGAACAGTGGGCACTCATTGCTCAAAACTTCTTGAAGTTTTTTTATTCTTTATGCAAACGATCACTCTAAATTTTTTCCCGTTCTGGAACTTCACACATGCAATTCCATTGCTGGAGAGGCTCTCGCCAGCCTTCCAATATTTACTGGTTACCATGCTAGGTGCTGTAACCGGTAGTTTTTTGAGTGTAGTGGTCTATCGTTTGCCAAAAATGTTTGAATATGCAGCAGGCTTTCGCCGTGCAATATCTCGCCCATTGACACTAGCTTATCCCCCCTCCCATTGCCCACAATGCCAACACAGACTGCGATTTTGGGAAAATATTCCACTGCTGAGCTACCTAGCGCTACGTGGCCGATGTGCTGGATGCCGTGCTTTTATTAGTCTGCTTTACCCTTTTCTAGAAATTGCTGGTGCAGGCTTAGCGGCTTTGGCGCTGTGGAGTTTTGGGCCCATCTGGCAAGGGCTTGCTGCTTTTGCATTGCTTGCTGTGTTATTGGCCCTAGCATGCATTGATCAGGCAAGCTATCTGCTCCCCGATACGCTTACATTGCCGCTTTTATGGGCAGGATTGCTAGTCAATGTAAACCGAGGGTTTGTCCTGCTAGAAGAAGCGGTATTAGGGGCTGCTGCAGGATATGTATTGTTGTGGTGTGTGTATTGGGCGTTTCTTTTTATAAGAAAAAAAGAAGGACTGGGCTATGGCGATTTCAAATTATTAGCAGCAATCGGCGCTTGGCAAGGGGTGTACGCCTTGCCTGAGATCGTGCTTATAGCCTCTTTCATGGGCTTGGTAGTCGGTGCGCTTCAATGTGCTTGTAGATGGCTTAAAAATAGAGAACAGCGTTTGGCTTTTGGACCTTATTTATCTTTATCTGCTGCCATCACGCTATGCATGCCAGGATTACCTTTTTTCTTTGAGAGAAGCGTAGGTTGGTGGTGAGGTACGAACCCCAACATGATGACCACAATCCTTTTAAAACCTGCATATGCATATTAAAAGCGATGATTACAAGTCCGTGGTACGCATGTTGGGGTTCCTTCGTCACCGCCAACCTACCGTTCTTTCTACGATAAATGCATTTTTAAGCTTTGCTCTAAATCTGCGCGTAAATCTTGTGTAGCTTCCAAGCCAATATAAAAGCGCACCAAAGTTCCGGCATGCGTCCAGCGGGTGGCGGTGCGCAGATTGGCGACTCTATAAGGAAGCGCCAAACTATGTGCTCCGCCCCAACTTAAACCAATTTTAAAAAGATGCAATCCTTCAATAAAAGCATCTATCTGCGCTTCAGAGAAAGTCGGATTAAAAACCACCGAGAACAACCCCCCTGCTCCATCGAAATCGCGCTTCCAGTGGGCATGGCCTGGGCAATCCGGCAAAGCAGGGTGTAAAACCAAATCAATTTCAGAGCGGCTCTTAAGCCACTTGGCAAGCTCCAAGGCACTGCGAGTATGAGCTTCATAACGTGTTGCTAGGCTATTCAAACTGCGCAAAACCAGCGCGCAATCATCTACCGATACGTTTAACCCCATGCGCATACGGGCCAGTTTAAGTTGCGTGTGCAACTGCCGATCTTTGGTAACCGTAGCACCCATAAGCACATCACTACCGCCAGAGGGATATTTAGTGAGTGCATGCATAGAAATATCGCACCCATGCTCAAAAGGCCTAAAAGCCAAGCCACCTGAATAAGTATTATCTAGAGCGGTAATAACACCATACTGACTCGCAACGGCTGTCAGAGCACGCACATCGGGCACTTCCATCGTCACCGAGCCTGGAGCTTCAATCCATAAAAGACGCGTGTTTGGTTTTATTAATTCTGCAATACCTGAGCCAATCATAGGATCGTAATACCGCACTGAAACTCCCAAGCGCTCTGCTAGCCAATCACCATGCTCGCGATTAGAAATATAGGCATTATCGGGAACCAATACATCATCACCTACCTTCATCAGCCCAAAATAAATATTCGAAATCGCTGCCAGCCCAGACGGTTGCAAAAGCGCGTACTCCCCTCCCTCTAAAATAGCTATACGCTGTGCCAATGCAGCAGTTGTAGGGGTGCCATAGAGACCATAACGCCATTGCGTGTCATCATCCCAATCATGAGATCGGAACGTAGCCAAATCGGGGAACACCACTGTAGAAGCCCGATCAATAGGTACACCAAGCGATTGCCAGCCTACCGCTTTTTTTTCTTTTGGATGAATTAAAGAACTAGCCATTTGGCTTAGGGAATGCTGTGTCATGGATATCCATTTCAAAAATAATGTGGCCTCACAATAAGAAAAATCCCCGCGTACTCTATGTGAGATTTCTTGTCCAAACGCTGGAAGGGGGTTTACCTCCATCCAACTTCTCCAACAAGTTGTTGGAGATCAAGGTGATCTTTATATGCTAAATAAGCATCTCACAAAACGGGATCAATTCCAAAACCATACAGCCTAATAGACGCAAACTATTGATTCCTGTCTAATAAATACCCTAACGCTTCTCTAAATGCGCTTATTGCACCGGTCTTTCTATCATGCCTTCTACCTTTGAAAATTCCTTTTCAACGTTACAAAAGCATGCCTGGCTCACTGCACAAAAATGGCGATTGTTTTTAGCAAGCCGTAACAAGATTCTAAAAAAATTAGGTGTTGTAGGTTTAAGGCTTGGGCAAGTGCTATTGCCTGCTAGCTGCCTCATCTGCAAACAACCCGCTCGTCATGGATTATGCGCACTGTGTGATGTCCAGTACTTTGGCATGCAGCAATATCGATGTGCATGTTGCGCATTACCACTTACTGCTAATAATTTGCTATGTGGTGCGTGCATTACGCACCCTCCTTCCTTTGAGCGCACGCTCATCCTCGCCAATTACGCGCCTACACTAGATGTATTAGCACTAGGCCTAAAATTTCATGCACGTTTAGCCGTCGCTAGCGAATGGGCAAGGCGTCTTGCAGAAGTGGTGCGTAGTACATGGCAGACAACAGATTGGCCCCATCTCATCGTACCCGTTCCTTTGTCTGCTCGACGGTTAAGTCAACGAGGCTATAACCAAGCATGGGAAATTGCACGACCGCTAGCAAGTGCGCTTGATTTAGCAACACAATATGATTTACTCAAACGCATCCGAGACACCCCTCCTCAACTTCAGCTCAATGCACGTGAGCGTCGCCGTAATCTTTCCAAAGCATTTGAACTTGCTCGCCCTATCGCCTCTCTCGCTGGACAGCATATTGCTGTGGTAGATGATGTGATGACCTCAGGTACCACGCTTGAAGTCATTGCTAGACTGCTTAAAAACGCAGGAGCAAAACGGGTAACTAATATAGTTGCGTTACGTGCTGTACGCGCTCCATGAAAGTGTAGGTTGGTGGTGACGAAGGAACCCCAACATGCATACCATAGACCTTTTAAAACCTGCTTATGTTTGCAAAAGGCCATGATTAGAAGGTAGTGGTGTGCATGTGGATTTCAAAAGCAATGATTACAGGTCAGTGGCGTGCATGTTGGGGTTCCTTCGTCACCCCAACCTACCAGATAGAACGCTCAGCGAGGCTCAAAAGTGGTCATTTTTTGCATAAAAACGCTTTTTTAGTGCTTATAAAGGGGTATAGCCGTCCACGTGCATTGAAAAACGCTCTAGAATGCATGCCTTGTTGATTGGTCTAGAAAACGGGTTTCATAGCGCCTAAAAGATCATGAGCGCAAAGAGGGGGGGCGTGTATGCAAATACAGGATCCGCTTTAGCTTATTTGTATGATGAAGTAGTACTATCGCGGGCATGTCAGCCGCGATGTGCCTTTGCGGCGCGCCTTTTCTGGTCAATCAAAAATCGATTTTTAATTTTTAGGGAGATGCAGCATGTTTATTAGTCAAGCTTTTGCAGAAGGAACCACTTCATTAGCTAAAACCGCCACCGAATCCAGCCTTATGAATTTCCTACCGCTGATTTTGATGTTTGCGGTGTTGTATTTCATTATGATTCGCCCTCAAATGAAGCGTCAGAAAGAGCATCGTGCGATGCTGGCCTCGGTCGCTAAAGGCGATGAAGTGTTGGTAAGCGGTGGCTTGGTTGGAAAAGTAACCAAAGTAAATGAGCCTTATCTCAGCCTCGAAATTGCAGAGAATGTTACAGTTACTGTACAAAAAAGCGCTGTCACGCTTACTTTGCCTAAAGGCACTATCAAGGCGCTGTAAAATTGAGTTTTTGCAAAAACTTCTGTTTAAGGTTTTTGGAAAAGTAAAAATAGAGGTGGGTGGTACTTCCCCCCGCCTCTACCATTTCGCTTTTTACGCCTTTGAACAGACTCTAAAAAGCACCCATCTCAAAAAAATCCCTCTCCTGCCCATGAATCGCTACCCTCTGTGGAAGTACGCTGTAATGCTTACAGCGCTGGCATTTGGCCTACTCTATGCGCTACCCAATATATTTGGCACCTTCCCTGCCATCCAAATATCTAGCGCACAAGCTTCTGCTACAGGTTCTTTAAATGCGCTCGATGCAAGCACCTTGCAAATGGTTGAAGCAGCACTAGCTCGCGAACATCTCAGCGCACAAAACATCCGCCTCCATCAAACAGCCCACCATGCATCTGGAGCGGCATCAGCAGCGAATATCATTGTGCGCATGCAAGATACCGATGCCCAGCTGCGAGCTAAAGAGGTATTGCTCAAGGCACTTAATCCTGACCCAAATAATCCTGCTTATATTGTTGCTCTAAATCTGCAAAGCGCATCGCCAACTTGGCTAGAAACGCTGCAGGCACGGCCTATGTACTTAGGGCTGGATTTGCGCGGTGGCGTGCATTTTTTATTACGCGTAGATACAAATGCTGCACTGAATAAAAAACTGGATACCGCACTCGCAGACACCCGCGCTAGTTTACGAGACCGCAAAATTCATGCCATTGTGCGCCGCGTGGATAACCGCATTACCGTGCATGTAAATGAAGAAAATATAGCCAGCACAGCGGAGCGTTTACTTTCGAATCAAATTCAAGATTTACAGTGGCGCAAAATGCCAGACGGCGCTAAAGGCTACATATTAACCGGCACGATGAGCGATATTACTCAGCGTGCCGTAGAAGATGCCGCTGTAGAACAAAATCAAGTCACACTGCACAACCGTATTAATGAACTAGGCGTTGCCGAACCGATTATTCAACGCCAAGGCGTAGATCGCATCGTAGTAGAGCTGCCAGGCGTGCAAGATACGGCCAAAGCAAAAGATATTATTGGACGCACCGCCACCTTAGAAGCACGTTTAGCGGATGACAGCCCAGCTGGGCTGGAT
This sequence comes from Mycoavidus cysteinexigens, assembly GCA_031963045.1. GTDB lineage: Bacteria > Pseudomonadota > Gammaproteobacteria > Burkholderiales > Burkholderiaceae > JASSUD01. The sequence continues at coordinate 27,468 of JASSUK010000014.1, read as the reverse complement.
CCATCCCAGCCTCTACCGGCTGACGATGAATTATTCATGCAAGGCCCAGGCAGCGCGATACGCCTTAAAAAGCAGGTTATTTTTACCGGCGATCGCATCATGGATGCATCAGCTGGATTTGATGAGCAACAACGCCCTGCTGTCAAAATTCGCCTAGATGCAGTAGGTGGGCGCGCGCTCAAAAGTGTGTCACGCGAGCATATTGGCCACCCGATGGCGATGATTTTGTTTGAAAAAGGCAAAGCGGAAATACTGACCGTAGCCACTATTCAATCTGAGCTCAGTGATAGTTTCCAAATTACCGGTTCACGCTCTACGCAAGCAGCTAACGATTTAGCCCTTTTATTGCGTGCAGGCTCACTAGCAGCACCAATGGAAATCATTGAAGAGCGCACCATCGGCCCTAATTTAGGAGCCGATAATATTCAAAAGGGTATGGCTTCCGTACGCTATGGCCTACTCGCCATCGCGCTATTTATGGGCGTGTATTACCTTGTTTTTGGGGTTATTTCCGTCTTGGCGTTAGGGTTAAATGTACTGCTGCTTATAGCTATTTTGTCTTTGCTACAAGCCACTTTAACTTTACCTGGCATCGCTGCCATCGCACTTGCACTAGGTATGGCTATTGATTCAAATGTATTGATCAATGAGCGCATTCGCGAAGAACAGCGTAATGGTGCACCGCCACAAACGGCTATTGCTGCAGGTTTTAGCCATGCATGGGCCACTATTTTAGATTCAAATGTCACTACCCTTATCGCAGGCTTAGCGCTACTAGCCTTAGGTGCGGGTCCATTACGAGGCTTTGCCGTGGTGCACTGCATCGGCATTTTGACATCGATGTTTTCATCGGTTTTCTTTGCACGTGGGCTCGTTAACCTATGGTATGGCTCACGCAAAAAACTCAAAAAAGTAGCCGTAGGGTAAACCCTATAACTCCCATTTTTTATTTTTGGAGCATTGAATGGAATTTTTCCCTATTCGTAAAGATATTCCATTTATGCGGTACTCGCTGTTATTTAACGCGATCTCGCTATGCACTTTTCTTGCTGCCATTTTTTTTCTAGTGCACAAAGGCTTGCACCTTTCTGTTGAGTTTACAGGCGGCACGGTGCTTGAAGTGCAATACCCCGAAGCAGTTCGGCTGGAGCCCGTGCGAAACACGCTGCATAAGCTGGGCTATGAACACGCGCAGGTACAAACCTTTGGCACCTCACGCGATATTCTCATTCGTCTGCCACTACAAAAAGGGCGCACCTCCGCACAACAAAGTGTAGAAATCATGCAAGCGCTCAGTACCCAGCAGCCTGGCGCGCATCTTCAACGCATTGAATTTGTAGGCCCTCAGGTAGGCAAAGAGCTAGCGACTGGCGGTCTTTTTGCCTTGTTATGCGTAATACTAGGAATTGGCGTTTATTTATCTATACGCTTTGAATGGAAGTATGCCGTTGCAGGCCTCATAGCCAATTTGCACGATATCGTGATTATCCTAGGCTGCTTTGCTTTTTTTCAGTGGGAATTTTCCTTGTCCGTACTGGCTGCTGTGTTGGCGGTATTGGGGTATTCGGTGAATGAATCGGTGGTTATTTTCGATCGCATCCGTGAAACCTTTCGTAAACAAAAAGCATTGAACGTAGCCCAAACTATTGACCACGCTATTACTCGCACCATCTCTCGCACCCTCATCACACATGGCTGTACCCAAATGATGGTGCTTGCGATGCTCCTATTGGGCGGCCCTAGCCTGCACTTTTTTGCACTCGCCCTCACTATTGGCATTTTATTCGGCATCTATTCTTCGGTTTTCGTAGCGGCTTCTTTAGCTATGTGGCTTGGAATTAGAAGAGAAGATTTAATCCGCCCGATTAAACCGAAGACCGATTTGAATGATCCTAATGCTGGAGCACAGGTGTAGGTTCTTAGATAACTCCGGCGATATTGCCCCCTACACCCCCGACAAAGTTAGCTCAGTGGCTAACTTTGTCGGTTTTTTTTTATGAGTATCCAATACCGATCCATATTGCCAATTGATAGGCCTACCCTTACTAAAGCGTAATGCAGCCATACTGCTCTTACTTGCTCGTATCTCTATTTAGGCAGCATATCCATGCTATATCGCAAAAAATATATAAGTATATTGTTCTGTGCATCACGCTCCTAACCACCATAAAAAAACACCTCAAAAATGAGCTGTCCCCTTCATAGGTCCAACTTTTGAGGTGTTTTTTTATTTTTGTGCGTTTTTTAAGCCAAGCTTGCTATATGCCTACAAAACAAGCTTTATCCGCACTGACGAGAGCATTAAGCTGCTTCACGCAATATCTGTGCAGCGGCAACCATGTTTTGTAAGGCAGGAATCACTTCCTCCCAAGCACGTGTCTTCAAGCCACAGTCTGGATTCACCCATAAACGCTCAGCAGGAATACGCTCTGCTGCTTTGCGCATAAGTTGCACAATATGCTCTTGCGTGGGGATATTCGGTGAATGAATATCGTATACGCCTGGGCCTATGTCGTTCGGGTAATTGAAGTGATCGAATACATCTAGTAATTCCATATCGGAACGCGATGTTTCAATAGTAATCACATCGGCATCCATATCTGCGATCGAGGCGATGATGTCATTGAACTCTGAGTAGCACATATGGGTATGGATTTGTGTTTCATCTGCCACCCCATTCGCAGCAATACGGAAAGACTCTACCGCCCAGTTTAGATAGGTTTGCCATTGTGCTTTGCGTAAGGGCAAACCTTCACGTAATGCCGCTTCATCGATCTGAATCACGCGTATACCCGCCCTCTCCAAATCCAATACTTCTTGACGGATGGCTAGTGCAAGCTGGTAGCACGATACGGAGCGCGGTTGATCATCTCGTACAAAAGACCAGTTAAGAATGGTGACAGGGCCTGTCAACATGCCTTTCATAGGTTTGTCGGTGAGCGATTGCGCATATTCAATCCAATGGACTGTCATGGCTTTTGGACGGCTAATGTCACCAAATAAGATAGGTGGCTTCACGCAACGCGAACCGTAAGACTGCACCCAGCCAAATTGGCTAAATGCATAACCATCGAGCTGCTCGCCAAAGTACTCGACCATATCGTTGCGCTCAGCTTCCCCGTGCACTAAGACATCCAGCCCCAAAGCTTCCTGCTCACGTACACTGCGGGTAATTTCAGCTTGCATTTCTGCATGGTAATCCACCTCGTTTAGCTTGCCACTTTTAAACAAGCTACGTGCTTGGCGAATCTCAGCAGTTTGTGGGAACGACCCAATAGTGGTGGTGGGATAAGCAGGTAAATTTAACAGCCCAGCTTGTTTAGCTGCACGCTCAGAGTAAGGGCTTTGGCGACGGCCTAATCCCGCATCTATTTTAGCCACTGCTTCTTTAACAGCAGGATTGTGTACTCGTGGTGATGTGCGACGAGCAGCAATAGCGGCTTCATTGGCGGCTAGTTCAACTTTTACTGCATCACGTCCTTTATTAAGTGCTGTAGCTAATACATTTAGTTCATCGAGTTTTTGCAAAGCAAAGGCTAGCCATGAGCGGATTTCGCTATCTAGCTTTTGTTCACTATTTAAATCAACCGGCACGTGTAGCAGCGAACAAGAGGGTGCAAGCCATAGACGCTCAGCCAATTTTTCATGGACTGGCTCTAACCATTCAAGCGCCGCAGTTAAATCGGTCTTCCAAATATTACGGCCATTAATTACGCCTAAAGACAATATTTTGTCGGCGGGTAATTGCGCTACAAGTTGGTTTATTTCAGCTTGTGCATGGACGGCATCGATATGGAGGCCTTGCACGGGTAACTGGCATGCAAGTGTTAGGTTTTCTAGCAATTGGCCAAAATAGGTCGTGAGTAATAGTTTGACCTTGCCGGTATTTAACGCTTTATAGGCCGTGTCAAAAGCTTGTTGCCACTCGCTACTTAGCTCAGTGACTAGCGCAGGTTCATCGATCTGTACCCACTCCACACCTTGCTCTGCGAGTTGATTGAAGAGCTCCAGATAGGCAGGCAATAGGCGTGGCAAAAGCGCCAATTTATCTGTGTCATCTTTCGCTTTACCCAGCCATAGATACGTCACGGGGCCAATAATTACGGGTTTAGCCTTCACACCTAGGCTTTGTGACTGCGCCCATTGTTCAAGTAAACGCGAAGCATCGAGTGAAAACTCGGTGGAGGCGCTAAATTCTGGCACGATGTAGTGGTAGTTAGTATCAAACCATTTGGTCATTTCACCAGCTTGCACTCCATGGCAGCAATCGTCACCATGATTGACTGAGCGCCCACGCGCTACGCGAAAGTAATTATCCAGCGCATCCCCTCTAAAGCTTTTTACACGCGCAGGCAAATTACCTAATGTGAAGCTCATATCGAGCACTTGATCGTAGAAAGAAAAATCCCCTACAGGCGCAAAGTCCAGCGCTTGCTGATTTTCCCAATGCTGCTGGCGCAGTTGCGCGCCCAATGCTTTTAATGCATCTCTTGAAGATTGCCCCTTCCAGTACGCTTCTAGTGCGAGCTTCAACTCGCGTTTAGCGCCTATGCGCGGGAAACCTAAATTATGTGTCGTAACCATGCCCTACCCTCACCCAGTTCAAATGTATATAAACGAATGAAGCATGGTAGGCGGATTGACTCATGAAATATAATGATATTATTTCAGCAATTAATTAGTTTTATTCATCAATAGGGAATGCGTATGCTAGAAAGAATCCATCTAGCCATTGTCAGAGAAATAGCGCAACAAGGCACCCTAACTGCAGCGGCCAGTACACTATGCCTAACGCAATCCGCATTAAGCCATACCATCAAAAAGCTAGAACAACAGCTCGGCACAGACATATGGCGCCGCGAAGGCCGCACACTCAGGTTAACCCAGGCTGGCGAACATCTGCTGGCCGTAGCTAATCGGTTATTACCGCAACTGGAGCATGCAGAAGAACGCATAAGGCAGTATGGACAAGGCGAGCGAGGCACATTGCGTATCGGCATGGAATGCCACCCTTGTTATCAATGGCTGCTTAAAATTGTGTCGCCTTATTTGGCAAGTTGGCCCGATGTGGACGTCGACGTCAAACAGAAGTTTCAGTTTGGAGGGATGGGCGCATTATTTGGCTTTGAGATCGATTTGCTCGTAACGCCAGATCCTTTAGATAAACCTGGCCTATATTTCGAAGCGGTATTTGACTATGAGCAAGTGCTAGTAGTGGCACGCAAGCATCCATTAGCAACAGCTGCGTATGTAAAGCCTGAGGAGCTTGCCAATGAGATTTTGATTACCTACCCCGTTGCTATTGATCGGCTCGATATTTACAACCAACTCTTGATGCCTGCTGGCATTGTGCCCAAACAGCGCAAAATCATTGAAACAACAGACATCATGCTACAGATGGTAGCAAGCGGTCGTGGTGTAGCTGCTTTGCCGCGCTGGCTAGTAAAAGAATATGCGAGCAAAGTAGATATCGCCCCCGTTCGCCTGGGGCCTCATGGCATTGCTAAACAGATTTTTTTAGGAGTGCGTGAGACGGATAGAAATATTGATTATCTACAAGCATTCATTGAGCTTGCACGCCAACCTATTTTGCAAACCTCGGAAAAATGAATTACAACACGCGTAACATCAGTTAATTTGTAGAAGAAAAACGTTTGATATTTTTAGAGCTTATAGAAGAAACCGAATGCGAATCGGTAATGGGTGAGACTTCTAATACTGCCTGTTTTTTAGCAATCACCCAATAAAATTTAAGCTCTATGGTCTCCCCAATCATAGACATATCCTGCCACTCACGCCGCCCTTCACTAAAAATAAGCCGTTTAATGGGCAAACTCCCTTCTAAAATCTGCTGTTCTTCTTTTTGGTGCACTTGCATATCTGCTATGACAGGAACCGTTTTATTGCCCATAAGCAATACACCGTGCACTTGATAGCGATTTAATGTATGCGGCAATGCTTGCGCAAAAGAAGCAACAAAAAATGCTTTAGCGGAGCGTGCAGTATCAAACCAATAGCCGTCTTGTATTTCTTGATTCAACTGCGTATTACCCATATCTAGGCTACGCATATCCACTTCAATATGGGCCTTAAATGTTTTAAGGTCCGCTGCATCAAAGCGAATATCCCCTGAAATTCTTTTAAATCGACCGGTCATCGGTAGATGCATTTGCCAGATGGTAGCCGTTAACGTGCTATTTTTTGGATCAATAGGCTCAGCCCCAGCCTGTATGGGTATATATCCAAAGATGGCCAGCAGTCCAACCCTACAGTAATACTTCGCTCGCCTCCAAGAAGGTGCGTAATTTATGGGGGAAAACATTTCTACTCTCTCAGAGCCTGTTCACAGTTCCCCAATAGGCGCCCAATATGATCAAAATTGAGAGCGTTTTAGAGGAAAATTAAAGGCAGAGGGCCCAAAACTAGAGGATGCCCTCCATTGCGTCAAAGATCAGTTCCTTGGAGCAATGAGGAGCATCCCTACAATTTTTGGACTATCGTTTTTTTAGAAAAGGCAGCATACGCGCAAGTACGGTATCGCGGTCTATCACATAATGCTTAAGTGCAGCTAACAGATGGAGGGCCACCGCACCTAGCAACATATAATTTAATGTAACGTGCGCCGTTTTAAAAAACGGTTTAAGCATCAGATTAGGCTCAATAATCGGAGGCAAAGGTATCAGCCCTAAATAAACAACGGGCTTACCCGCTGCAGAGCTGTAAAAATAGCCCGTTAAAGGAATCGCTATCATTAAAAAATACAGCACAGCATGCACTATCTGTGAAGCATAACGTTGCCAATTTGCCACGGTGCTGGGAAGTGCAGGAGGCCGGTGGGTAAGTCGCCATGCAATACGCACACACACCAAAAATCCAATCGTGACTCCAGTCCATTTATGCCAGTTCACATAGATTATTTTGTCTGGCGAGCCCTTGGGAACCCCCTCCATAACCCAGCCCAGAGTAAACCCCCAAAATAGTAGTATGGCAATAGCCCAATGCAAAAAAATAGCCAATGAAGTATAGCGCCCTGAATCGGTTGAAGCCAAAAAACTCTCCTCAAAAAGTGGGTGTGTTTTTATAAATATGGGTGGGTATTGAAAGATACAACGCGTTTTCAAAAAGAAACCCACCCCCATCCTGTCATTATCCCGCCCATACCATTTGCTTCACTTTGATTATTCTGACTTTCAAGCCAATCCACCTCTTAAAAAACTTTTTAAAATCCCCCCATCTTCGATAGGTTAGCGCCGAGCATTCTGGACTTTACTGGATGTGGGCATTACGCTAGGATACGTCGGATGCGCATTTTGTACACTCATTTCAAGGCAGGCCATGGCGGGGGCGGTGACACCTACATCCTGGCGCTAGCCGAGGCACTCGCCTCCGAGCACGACATTGCTATTGCCGTGCCGGAAGAAAGTCGCATTCATCAAAGACTCTCGTCAAAATTTCCCACTTTTGCTATTACTGCTAAACCAAACTGGCGCACGCTGGTAGCATTCAAACGTTGGGTAAATCAGCAACGGCCCGATATCATCCACAGTAATACAGCGCGAGATCACCTTATAACCAAAGCGCTGTCTCCCTGGCTGGATCACAAACCAAAGTGGGTATACACCCGACATAACACCCTGCCTGTTGGATGGAAAAGCGCCTTACGGTTGCGTTACCTAAGCGATGCGGTTGTTGCAGTCAGCAAATATACCTGCGAGCAATTGCCTTGTACTCTTGCTCAACAAACGATGGTTAAAGTCATCCGCAACGGCATAGATACAGATTTCTATCAACCCATTACGCCAGAACAAAAATCTCAGCTGCGCGCTAAATACGGGTTCACCGATAACGATCTTGTTTTTACCTCTGTGGCAGGAACCGACCCCATAAAAAACTGGATAATGCTGGTAGAAGCCATAGCCCAATTACCGGCAGCACTTAAAGCACGTTGCAAAATTATCCTAGCAGGCGCTCAGCCACACTCGACACTTATCGAACAGATTACGCAATTGCAGATGACTTCTCAGGTCATTTTTTCTGGCCTATTGGAAGATGTGCGAGAAATTATTGCAGTAGGTGATGTAGGCTTTGTCTTATCCAAATTAGAAGGCTTATCGTTTGCCTGTCGAGAGATGATGGCGATGGGGCTGCCTGTCATTGCCTCCAATGTCGGTGGCTTACCTGAGAACATTACCGATAACACAGATGGCTGGATCGTGCCTGCGCACAACGTTTCGCAATTAAAACATTGTGTAGAGCATATTCTTACCTCCGCGCACTTGCCTAAAATGGCAGAGCAAGCAAGACAAAAAGCACAAGCTGAATTTAGCCAGCGCCAGTTTGTTTCTGAAACGGCGGCACTGTATCAAGCTTGTTTAAACCTCTTTTGAGCGCCGCTCCAATCAAATAGTCTGATCGCGCAGCCTCGCTTTATATTCCAACCCAGCTAACAGGATTTCAAATGCATGTAGCAATACTACCCGGGGACGGTATTGGCCCAGAGATCGTGGCGCAAGCCATTAAAGTACTCAAAGCCCTGGATATAGGACTTACCTTTGAAACGGCCCCCGTTGGTGGCGCAGCCTATGAAGCCTTTGGCGAACCCCTGCCTGCAGCTACGCTTGCACTTGCACGCTCAGCCGATGCGATTTTATTTGGAGCGGTGGGCGACTGGAAATACGACACGCTGCCCCGCGCACTCCGCCCTGAGCAGGCTATTTTGGGTTTACGTAAAGCGCTCTCTCTATTTGCGAACTTACGGCCTGCCTTTCTTTATCCAGAGCTCGCTGCTGCCTCCTCTCTCAAGCCGGAAATAGTAAATGGTCTCGATCTATTAATCGTGCGCGAGCTTAATGGAGATATTTATTTTGGGGAACCACGTGGGAGCCGCGTTGCAGCAGATGGACCGTTTATCGGCACGCGTGAGCACTTTGACACCATGCGCTATAGCGAGCCAGAAATACGCCGCATTGCACATATTGGCTTTCAAGCCGCGCGAAAGCGCAGGAAAAAGCTCACTAGTGTAGATAAAGCAAATGTGCTTGAAACATCCGCTCTATGGCGAGAGATAGTAAGTGCCGTAGCCAGCGAGTATCCAGATGTTGAGCTTACGCATATGTATGTTGATAATGCGGCGATGCAGCTTATTCGCGCGCCACAACAGTTGGATGTCATCGTAACTGGCAATTTATTTGGAGATATCCTCTCAGATGAAGCCGCAATGCTCACTGGCTCGATTGGAATGCTCCCCTCTGCCTCATTAGACATACATCAAAAAGGACTCTATGAGCCTGCGCATGGCTCTGCCCCAGATATCGCAGGTCGTGATATAGCTAACCCGCTAGCTACCATTTTATCGGCAGCCATGATGTTGCGTTATTCTTTCAAACTGGAAGACGCTGCAGCACGTATTGAAGCAGCTGTTCAAAAAACCCTAGCACAAGGCCTACGCACCGCAGATATCTGGACAACAGGTACCCAAAAAATAGGCACTGAAGCCATGGGAAATGCGGTGTTACAAGCAATGTAGGTTGGTGGTGAGGTACGAACCCCAACATACGCACCACTGTTCTTTTAAAACCTGCATAGGCATGACAAAAGCGATGGTTACAAGCCGGTGGTATGCATGTTGGGGTTCGCGCCTCAACCAACCTACCGTTCTAAATTTATCTACTTATTTATTACTTTTTACCTATGAAAACCGTCGGCTTTATAGGATGGCGTGGCATGGTTGGCTCCGTCCTAATGCAGCGCATGCGCGCTGAAAATGATTTCTCCTCAATGGAGTGCATTTTTTTTAGCACCAGCCAAACGGGTGAATCCGCACCTGCCTGGGCGCGCAACGAAACTCGCCTTCAAGATGCATATGATCTTCAAGCGCTACAAGCTTGCGATATTTTAGTGACCTGCCAAGGGGGCGCGTATACCGAGGCTATTTTTCCTAAGCTACGTGCACAAGGATGGATGGGCTATTGGATAGATGCTGCATCAACTCTGCGTATGCAAGACGATGCGATTATCGTGCTCGACCCGGTTAATCAAAGTGTGATCGAAAAAGGGTTGGAGCAAGGCATCAAAAACTACATTGGGGGTAATTGCACAGTAAGCCTCATGCTCATGGCTTTGGGCGGACTCTTCCGCGCGGGAGCCATTGAATGGGTCAGTAGTATGACCTACCAAGCGGCATCAGGAGGCGGGGCGCGTCATATGCGCGAGCTACTTAAGCAAATGGGCACCATTCATGCCAGTGTTGCCCGTCAACTCGATGATCCTGCCAGCGCTATCCTTGATATTGATCATCAAGTCTTAGAAACCTTACAAAGCCCTCTGTTCCCAACCGATGCATTTGGGGTGCCCCTCGCTGGCTCAGTCATTCCTTGGATCGATACAGATCTTGGCAATGGAGTGTCAAAAGAAGAGTGGAAAGGCGCGGCAGAAACCAACAAAATTCTAGGCTATGGTGCAGCCGGTCAACCCGCACCCATACCCATTGATGGCCTTTGTGTACGTATAGGCGCTATGCGTTGCCACGCCCAAGCGCTCACCATTAAACTCAAACAAAACCTAGCCTTAAGCGATATTGAAACCCTGCTTGCCTCTGGCAATGATTGGGTAAAGGTTGTTCCTAATACACGCGAGCACACCGTTGCACAACTCACTCCTGTGCAGGTCACAGGCACGCTATCGGTGCCTATAGGACGCTTGCGCAAGATGGGAATGGGGGAGACTTATCTCTCTGCTTTCACAGTAGGCGACCAACTCTTATGGGGTGCAGCAGAGCCTTTACGCAGAATGTTGAATACTGTATTAAAAATATAAAACATCTATATTTCAAAAGTCGGTGGTGGGCATGTTGGGGTTGGGGGCCAGCCTCACCCTACACTGATGCGTAGGCTGGTGGTGACGAAGGAACCCCAACACCTAACCACCGCCTCCTTGAAAACCAGCCTATAAACTGGCAAAAGCAAAGATTAAAAGTCGGTGGTAGGCATGTTGGATTCGTGCCTCACCATCAACCTACCTCAATGTCGAATCGGCAGGTTCCTAGTTACCCTCAATATCCTCTTGATAGCGTTGTATAAGCTGCGCCATATCTTCTTCAAACCGCTCATAGAGCGCACTCATAGCTGCGCAGCCTTGTGTTCGGCAAATTTCTTGCATATCACTACACAAAAGAGCGAGTTCCGCTTCTTCGAGCACCATCAACGCCCCTTTTAGCTTATGGAGTTGGCGCACCAAAGCATTATCATCCCCTGCTGTAAATGCTTTTTGCATGGCCTGCGAATCCACCATCCAGCAATCTATAAAGATTTTTTTAAGCTCGGGGTCAACAATAGTAAACACATTAGGAGAGGAAGAAGAAGTGGAAGAAGTACTGCTCGGTGCTTCGCTTACAACAGGCGAAGCAGGAGTTATTGCAACCGTTTTTGCCATCGCCTGGGTTTGCGAAAAGATTTTGTCTAGTGCGCGGCCTAAATGAGCAATCGATGCAGGCTTATGCAGCACGCTAGAAATAGAGGTATTCGAAATATCTACGCCTTCATGGGAAATAGTGCTAGCGGTAATCACTATCACCGGCATTGCATTTTCTGCTTTTTTCAGCGCGTGAATCAAATCAAAGCCATCCATATTAGGCATACCCAAATCGGTCAGCAATGCATCATAGGATTTTAAAGCACACTTATCAAAAGCTTCTTTGCCATCTGCCGCTTCTTCGATATTGAAGTAACCCAGCGCATTTAACTGACGGCCAAGCAACTTCCGATTAACCGGGTCATCTTCTGCTACCAAGATGATTTGTGGATGCCGCACTACTTCTACAACACCTGGCAAGCTATTTGAAGCAACCGGACTCAATAAAGACGCTTGATTTTCATTCGATTCCATGGCTGCCAAAAAGGCTTGGCGCAAACCATTGATAGACAAAGAAGAAATATGAATAGCATAAGGTGGTATGGCGCCAACTGATGGGTCCAATGCCTCTTTTGCATCTTGCGCCTCAATGATGGGCCTGGATTCAGGCAAATAAGGGCCCGAAGGCGAAATAACAATGGGGCCCTGGAAATGACCTATCATCGATAGATAATCGCTGAGAATATTGTGTGTATCGCTGTGCGCTACCACCAAAATCGGTTTTTGAGGGCTGTTAACAGAGACCGTATCGTTTAATTGAGGTACAGCCTTTACCGAGGCACCCCAACGCTCAAACCATCCAAGTAAAGAATCACGCCACAATGTAACCGAGCACACCAAAAGTACATGCTGCCCCTCCAAGAAACGCTCGGGAGGCACTTCTTTTTCAAGACCCACTGGAATTTTAAAGGGTACTTCAAACGTGAAAACACTCCCAAAACCAAGCTCACTGATGAGCGAAACATTTCCGCCCATAAGCTTGCTGAGTCGCTTGCACAAGTAAAGGCCTAAACCTGTGCCTCCAAATCGACGTGTAATAGTGCTATCTGTTTGGGTAAATGGAGAAAAAAGCTTTTTTTGATTCAGGCGTGAAATACCCATGCCCGAATCCGCTACCTGAAAGCGCACACTATAGCTGCCTTCATCATTTTCAATCACATCTGCACGCAACGTAATTTTGCCAATATCGGTAAATTTTGCTGCATTACTCAATAAATTCATCAAAATTTGCTGAATACGCGTGCCATCACCAATAAGCTGGGTACGCAACCGTGAGTCGATCAAGCAAAAGAAATGCACCCCTTTTTTTAAAATCAACGGAGCAAAGGTGCGTGAACAGCTCTCAATCACACTGATTACATTGATCCTTGACGCTTCAAGCTTCAACTCACCCGCTTCGACTTTAGATAAATCAAGAATGTCATTTAGTAGCGTGAGCAATGCTTCAAATGAGCGGCGAATAGTCTTGACCAGCTCATTTTGAGCGGGTGGCATGGGTTCGCGAGCAAGCAATTCAAGATTGCCCAGTGCGCCATGTAAAGGCGTGCGAATTTCATGGCCCATAGAGGCCAAAAATATAGATTTTGCTTGATTAGCATGATCTGCTGCACGTTTAGCGTCCAGTAATAAACGCTCCGCTTCTTTACGTGCACTAATATCACTTAAGCCATACAACACGACATCCCGGCCTTGATAACGGGACTGGGTAAACGACACAGAAATATCGCGTTTGCGGCCATTAGCTGTGATCATCTGCATTTCACCGTGCAGCACATCCGGCTGATCATCTGGATGGCTGGGTCGACCTTGAAGTTTTTCTTCTAATTTACAGCGGTACAGTGCTAATAACTCTTTGTAATGCGCATCCACGCGCTCGGGATGGCCTTCTAACAGACGCGCAGCAATATCATTTTTAATAACCGGCTCACGCGTTTGCGGATCAATTACCCCCAAACCCACTGGAGCCGTCAAAATCATTGCTCGATTAAATTGCTCACTCTCATGCACCCGCCGGGAACGAATTTGAATGGGAGAGAAAACATAGCGCTCAAAAATAAAGACAAAAACCCACAAAATGGTCAACGTGAGAACCATAAACAGCAGCGTGAGGGTAATGGGTCTTTTTAAACCATTAAAAATCGTGTGCCAATCCAATGCATAAATCGCAATCCAATCCGGGCTTAAAATACGCTGTGTAAAAAACAGCATCCCCCCTTTTTGAATACGCTCAGGCTGCACCCCCGTAGCATTCAACAATCGGGAGTTATGCAATACCACTTCGGCAAAATGCCATACATCCACACTTTGTCGCTTTAACCCCAAGAAATAAGGATGATGGCGAGAAAGCACGAAAAAGTTCGGCATTTCCCGGGCATTATTTAAAAAGAACTGAGGAAAATCTTCTGGGCGAATATTAAAAACAATAATCGCAACCCGCTTATCTCCATGGAAAACCGCCCCCACAAAGCTAGCTACCGCAGTTCCTAAAAAAGCATCAAAATGCAAAGGCACCCATACAATTTTCCCATTTTTTAAATCTTCTAATGGGTATTTAGAGAGCTCATGCTCAATAGGATCCGTCTGGCGTAAGATAAAAGATTGGAGATCTGATGAACGGTTTCTCTGAGAAGCTTCCGCAAAGTTCCCAGCAGGATAGACGCCTAAAAAACGACGAGAAGAATCATAGATAAAGCCAGCAAGCGCACTGCCTCGCTCAGTGACATGTAGCTTGGGCGCAGGCGAAATTTCTCTTAGAATTTCGAGTGAATTTGCAAGCTTATGCGCATCCTCATCACGCGTTAACGTCGATAAAATGGAAAACTTCTCAACTGCAAGGTCCTCCTCTGCAATCGTAATTCCTTTATTTTCTCGCAATAAACGCTGATATTTTTCTAATGGAATACTTTTATCTTTTTCATGGGGCTCTAGTAATTTCCAAATAGCCTGATGGAACATAGTAAACCCCCGCAAACGGGACTCTACACGTTCAACAGCTGCACTCACTGCATCTTTTTGTGCGAAGAAAATATTATCTTGATCATTTAAATAATCCTGCACAAAAGCATAAATACATACAGCTGCTGCAATGGAAATAACAACCGTCAATATACTGGCACCGCCGTACAATAAACGCCGGTAACTTCCTATCAAATGAATAGTATGGTGTGATGCAGCGCGACGCTTTAAAAAAAAATCCAGCGAATGAAAAGTGCGCACAAAACCTTTTTTAAATTTATCGGGTACAGAAAAAGATGTAAAAAAACCTAGGGATTTTTTAAAATTAAACGTCATTGCCGGATAAATGTATAAAAATAGTAGAAAATCCCAATACCATGCTCTTTCGCCAGGCATTGAGCCCTAGCACGCAAAGCATGCTGGGCAGAGCGGCAAAAAACAGGGGGGAAGTAGTCGCAGGAAGAGGCGGGAAAATGAGCACAGCGTAGAATGCCTGGCCAAATTTGAATTGGATACAGATGCGCTACAGAAAACGCCCTGTTGCAAACTTAGACAAATCGCAGATTGCTTTAAGACAGCAATATAAACAACCCCTTGCACAACTCGCACAATTTAAAAACCAGGCTGCAAAGCCTTACTCCACGGTACCGAATTCATTCTAAGTGTAATTTAGCTACACTAAAAAAGAGCACATTTTAGAACATGCCTAACACTTTTTAGGCATCTTCCAATTTTATAGCTAATAGCTAATCCATGTCGAACAAAAAATAAGAAAGACCTCCGGGAAAAGGTTACAAGTGCCCTCCCCCGGACCCACAACTGGAACATGGTGGTTTGTACAGGCATAGATAAAATCTGCTAACATAATTTTTACAGATGGCGCAGATTGCTTAGCCATTAGGAAGAGTAAAAAGCGTGGCGCATCAGGATGACCGCGTTTTGAGGTAAGGTTTACATACCATTTTTAGCGTTGTTTGGATGAAATGTATGAGAGTGTGTTAACAAGAAAGCTAGAATATAAACCATATGCATAGTTGCAAACGAAAACGACGCGCATTATAGAAACACAGGCCGAGGAAAATATTAATATTAAAATATTTTTTTAATAACTGATGTTACGCAGGCATTCAAGAAGATAGGGGGCATCATGACATATGCCCCCAAAAAGTTAGATACCAATCTGACTTTTTGGGGTTTTTTATAGTAAATATAGCGATGAGTTCAAGCTCAAAGTGGCCATGGCTTATTTGTTAGGAGCAACATCACCCACAGCTCCGCGTTGCTTTAAGAGCTGTACATTTACTGAGCTTAAGCCTTGCACGCCTTGGATAGAGGTGCCTGACACGGCAAGCACTTCATGCGTCGAACTCCAATGCAGACGCACTTGATAATGATCCTGCTCTTCTATGACATGCCACAGACGAACAGACTTATCGGTACAGCCAGTTACCAAATAGGTACCGTCGTTGGTTACTTTCCAGGCAATACTGGTGACGGCTCCATTAAAACCTTGAATCACCGCCAGGCACTGCCCAGAAACCACATCCCACAGCCGCACCGTAGCGTCCTTACTACCCGAAGCGATTTGCCTGCCGTTCGGCGAATACACCACTCTATCAACAGAGCCTGTATGGCCTTGTAAGGTGTGGCGGAGCTGTCCGGTTTGTGCATCCCACAGCAGCACCGTAGCGTCCTTACCGCCTGAGGCGATCTGCGCACCGCTGGGCGAATACACCACGCTCCAAACCTCGTCGGTATGCTGGTTTAAGATGGGCCCGGGGTCCCCGCTTTGCGCGTCCCACAGACGCACCGTATGGTCATCACTGCTGGAAGCGATCTGCGCACCGTTGGGCGAATACACCACGCTCCAAACTTTGTCGGCATGCCCTTTTAAGGTGTGGATGAGCTGACCGGTTTGCGCGTCCCACAGCCGCACCGTCTTGTCCCCACTGCCCGAGGCGATCTGCTCGCCAGTGGGCGAATACACCACGCTCAAAACCGCGTCGGTATGCTTGTTTAAGATGAGTCCTGGTTTCCCGGTGTCCGCATCCCACAGTCGCACCATCTTGTCCCTACTGCCCGAGGCGATCTCCGCACCGCTGGGCGAATACACCACGCTCAAAACCTCGTCGGTATGCCCGTCTAAGGTGTGAAGGAGCTGACCGGTGTGTGCATCCCATAGCCGCACTGTATGGTCATCACTGCCGGAGGCGATCTGCACACCGCTGGGCGAATACACCACGCTCCAAACTTTGTCGGTATGCCCGTCTAAGGTGTGAAGGAGCTGACCGGTGTGTGCGTCCCACAGCCGCACCATATGGTCCCCACTGCCCGAGGCGATCTGCGCATCGCTGGGCGAATACATCACGCTCCTAACCTTGTCGGTATGCCCGTCTAAGGTGTGGCGTAGCTGACCAGTGCCCGCGTCCCACAGCCGCACCGTCTTGTCCCAACTGCCGTAGGCGATCTGCGCATCGCTGGGCGAATACACCACGCTAGTAACCGAGCCGGTATGCCCGTATAAGGTGTGGCGGAGCTGACCGGTTTGTGCATCCCACAGCCGCACCGTCTTGTCGTCACTACCCAAGGCGATCTGCTTGCCGTTCGGCGAATACACCATGCTCTTAACTGAGCCGGTATCCTGCTTTAAGGTGTGGCGGAGCTGACCGGTGTGTGCGTCCCACAGCCGCACCGTCTTGTCCCCACTGCCGGAGGCGATCTGCTCGCCGGTGGGCGAATACACCACGCTCCAAACTTTGTCGGTATGCCCTTGTAAGGGGTAGCGGAATTCACCAGTGTGCGCGTCCCACAGCCGCACTGTAGCGTCCTTACTACCCGAGGCGATTTGCCTACCGTTCGGCGAATACACCACGCTCAAAACCTCGTCGGTATGACCGACTAAGGTATGGCGGAGCTTACCGGTGTGCGCGTCCCACAGCTGCACCGTATTGCCCCCACTGCCATAGGCGATCTGCTCATCGGTGGGCGAATACACCACGCTAGTAACCGAGCTGGTATATCCGTATAAGGTGTGGTGAAGCTTCCCAGTTTGTGCATCCCACAGCCGCACCGTCTTGTCGTCAATACCCAATGCGATCTGCTTGCCGTTCCGCGAATACACCACGCTCAAAACCTCGCCGGTATGTCCGCTTAAGATGTAGCTGAGCTTACCGGTGCGCGCGTCCCACAGCCGCACCGTTTTGTCCCCACTGCCCGAGGCAATCTGCGCACCGCTTGGCGAATACACCACGCTCAAAACCTCGTCGGTATGACCGACTAAGGTGTAGATTTTTTCCCAATTCGAAGCGCCATACACGCTGATCGTGCCATTTTTAAGGCCAACAGCACAGGTTTTCCCATCCCGAGAATACGTGCAGACATTGACCGAGCTATCTTCCTGTGGAAAAGGCCATTCGCCAAATTGCACGCCTCCCATTTTTGCGCCGCTTAAATTAGCCTGTCGCAGCCAACTCGCGCGAAGATTGGTGTTACTTAAATCCGCCCCTTGCAACTGTGCAGAATCAAATACCCCAAAACTCAAATCCGCCCCCGGAATCCGGATGCCATTTAAATCCATTCCATTAAACTGCACACCAGCTCTGACCAGTATCGTGATCGCATTTGCTGCAGCGATTTGCACGTCCTCTCGCTTAGACTGCTCAATATAATCCAGTAACTGCGATTTAAATATCGGCTCCTGCCGCACACGCTCGGCCAAAAAGTCCAGCACGGCCGGATCCTTCACCAAATACAGCGTGTTTAGTAACGCGGTTTTCTCTACCCGCTGCAATTCCTGCTTCGGTTCCCACAGCGCGCGCGCTACAAAATAATCTCGTATTGATTTATGAATAAACCGGTACTGATCGCCTTGGCGTATCAGTGGGGCATTCAGACGCATCAGTACCGTCATTGCATGGCCATCCCCTAAAAACCGCTTGCGCCAGTCCGACTGCTGCGATGCTGCATCGGCCTCTTCCCAGGGGGCGTGCTCTGCGGCCACATATGTGACTACCACTTCCCCAGCTCGGTACATGGCGATTGCAAACCGTTTGCAAAAGCCCACACCATGCTCGGCAAACCCGCTGTGATCCAGCTCTTGGAACGTTTCTCTCTGATTTTTGGTTAATTGAATCTGTGCCAGACGCTGTTGTGAACGGTCAAACCAATTCTGCACAAATCGCTCATAGAGAGCAATACGCATAAACGGTTGCCCATCTGTCAGCTGCCATTCACCGGGCTCGGATAGCACGCTCAACGCCATTTTTAGCAAAAAAGGATTACCTACCAGCTCGCTTAAATCCGGCCGCTTGAGCATTTCTTTATATTTCTCGGCAGTCCATCGAGACTCCGGATGGGCAGCTTTATATTTATCAACATACTGCCAAATCAATGGTTCTGAAAATGGCGCTAACCGATATTCCTGAAGTGCTTCTGGCTTTTCAGGCGGATGAAATTTGTACTTATAACTCGACCCTAAATATTCCGGACGGCTGGTAATGATTACTTTGGCTTTTTGCCAGTTATCCAGCTGGTTATCTTTATAGAACGCGCGCTCATGCCGCTCAATTTCATCAAAGCCATCCATAATAAAAACCAAACGCCGGGTGGTGCGTAACGTCTCTATCTGTTCTTTCGAAAAACCCTGGCTTTCAAAAAAAGCGGTGACCCGATTGTGGCTGGGGCTTCCAAGGCCAGGAGTAGATAGCGCAATAAACAATGGGATTGGGGTATTGTCTGGGCTGGCGATATACGCCTCCCACAGGCTACTGGTAAGATGCCGGTTAAAGGTTGATTTGCCCAAGCCCGCCTCGCCCAGCAAAAGCAGCACTTTCTTCGTATCCTGCTCAAGAAAGTCATGCACCTTCTCGTTTAAATTAAAACGGTTTTCTGCCTCGTAATTCGGGGCGGTCATCAGCACACCTTCTGGCGGCACATAATGTGCCAGCGCATCCCGGATCTCATTATCCTGCTGCAGACTGGTTAAATAGGTGGTTTGCAACTGCTGAATATTTTTATGCAGGCTTTTCAGTAACCGCTGCTCAAGTGGAATAGTTAACTCCGTGAGGGCGACTTTTAACAATTTCGTAGGGGGACGCTTCTCCCAGATCGGATCCCAGGCAGGGGGTACATAGGTATGGTCGGATACGGAGAGTGGTGCTGCGCTGGCTTCCAGCCGCGCCAAAGTAGCTTCCGCATGCTGTTTAACTCGGGTTACCCCCTGCTTAAACATAAACGATGTGCCTAGCGTCTCATTCAGATGCCTGGCTGCACCTTCCAGCTGTCTGGCTGCACCTTGCTGGACGCGATTCAGCGCCCCTTCCTCCTTCATCCAGTGTGGGGTGTCATCGCGCAGGCTTTGTAAAAACTGGATAGCCTTCTTCTGGACTACCTTATCTTCCTGGGTACACACCAGGCGCTCTAGGCACTGACACACCCCCTGTAAAAAATTGGCATCCTGACGGTACGCGCTTTCTCGCACCAATTTCTCAAACTTCTCTAGCTGATTCGCCTGAATCAGCGGCTCCATACACTGCAGCGCGACATACCACCCGGTGCGGCGCTGTCTGTTCTGGATGTCAGACCCGACTCCCTCAAACGAATCCCCTGCCTCTAGTACATTCTGTATTGCTTCTTTTAATTCTTTGCAGTCGGCAGCGCTGCTGGCAATCTCTCGGACCGCAGTAAATGCTTCATGTAAGTTCCCAAAGCTCTGCAACAATGAATCGCTATCCACACCTTTAATCGCCTTCGCTAAACTCCCTGCCCCTTTGCCAACAGCAAAAAGACACCGCAACACGCTATCCACTCTACTTTCATCATTGGGGATATAAGCCAGCGCTTCACACGCATAATGTATTTGCCAGGATAGCGCTATATCCTGCTTGGGATTTAGCGTCTTTTCATCGCGCAGCGCTTTATATAGTGGCTGTTGCAGCTCCGTACGGCTAATACCAGTTACGCCCGCTTGCACCATCGCATCCAGTAGCTGCGAGATGCCTTGCAGTAATGCCAGCACAGGTACCGGATCGTCTTTATGCACCATATTTAGGCGGTCCAGCAAGACCTGCAGCATGCTGGTCCAGACTGCAGCATATACGCCACCTTCCTTTTTAAGGAGTTGGACCGGACAATCACGCACGATCACGACCAGGCCCTGCACTGCAGCGACATTCAATATGGCGTGCGCAGGGCTCAATACCTCCAGCGTGTGCTCAATTAACAGGCCATACGATTCTGCCTGCGGAACTGTTGCCAATGCAGCGGCTTCCTGCATACAGGCCAGCGTTTTATCTGTTTTTTTAAATTTCTGAATGATCAAGAGCACGAGCTCGAATAATTGTGTTTGCAATGCCCGTTGTGGGCCATCGCGGCCGGTTTTTTGCAGGCACCAGGCTAGGTGCTGCGTATCGGTAATCTCGTCGGGTTCTACCAGCGCATAGGATGTATGCGATGAGCCAGAAGCAGGAGGCGTAGCAGGATCCACAAAAAATGGAGCCGGTATCCCTGTGGAGATAATAGTGTTGGTGGGTGATACAGCGGAAGGTGAGAGAGTGTGACGTTTTTTAATCTGAGGAGCGTCAGATGCAGGCACACCGGGCAAAAGATCCAGCATTTCCTGCACGGCAGCCTTTTGTGTTGGATCTGTAAAATATTCCAGCGCTTTTGCATATCGCTTGCGCACAACGTCAACGTCAAAATCTTTTTGGCGCTGCCAGAGTTCTGCCTGTTTTTGATACACCTTGCCCAGCACCGGCTTGCTTTCCGCTCCTCTTCCGCAGAGGACCCCATGCTTCAGGGCGGCTTTCGCCGTATTGAGGCTGCTTAGTGCTTGCTCAAATTGCTGGTTTTGCTGATAGGCATCGGCCTGCTGTAAAGCGGCTTTACCACGTTCAACTGTCGTATCTGGAGGTTTCCATAATTCATTTATTTTTGCAGTGATTCTTCCAAGCATGTTTTATTCCCCATGGTCATTATGGAAAATGATTACTTTTGCTAGAAGGATCTTTACAATAAAAATGCGCCTTATCCCAGTAGCGTGTGTGCGATTCAGCAGAGGGGCTGAACTTGCCACAAGCACAGAAACGCAGAAATAGCGGATTTGCTGGATATATCAAGGGGGAGTAGGTGGTTCTATATAGACAAAACTACTGATACCAACAGCGATTTTGGGGACAGCCATGCTGCTATCCAAGCTACGAGGCTCCTGACTTTTACCCCGACAGGCCTTACTCCTGCTGAACACGCCAGCCTTTGCTGGACGCACACCCTGACCCAATATTTCCAGACCATTCTAAAGTAGAAAAATCGGATGGTAATCTTTATAAAATTAGGTTAAGGAACATCTGCATAACGCCAAAATAAATATAGTAAAAGGTATAGCCAAACTGGCGCTTGATAGCCCGAAATGGATGTTCAACCTTAGCCCGTATACACGCCTTGACTGTCTCAAGCTTATCGAGCAGCCTATCCAATTTGCGGGTCCTCTTTAAGACACGTCGCTTACCAGGGCGCCCTCCTTGGCAACCGGCTTTGGGTGCATAGGGTTCGATCAATCCTTCTAAGGCAGACCACGGCACGACTTGCTCCATCTCCTCTAGAAATTACTGTTTACGCCTCTTCTTGGGCTTACGTTCGAATCCTGTTTATCTTAGGCTTTGTTGTTTCATAGTGGGAGCGATGAATTTGCTGACTTATTTAAAATCGATATTGTAGTGAGGTTATACAGAGGTTCCTTAATTTTAATCTTAAATATTCTGGTCGCTGTGCTTGAAGGAGCTAAATTTATATAACGTCGATGCTGCTAAGGAGTTAGGTAGCGTTTCTAATTCTGTATATTTAAAACTCTACAGGATATACAGTATTGTTTTGCATAGGGATTTTGTTAGGCTCAGACTATTTTTGATAAAAACATACTCTATATGTATTTTCGTTTACAAAAATGGTGTGTAGTAGTTACAGGGAAATAAGCATGAATTCTGCGGCATCTATACAGACACGGCCTCTTGTTGCCAATACCCTACGTCATACTGACAATGAAGCAGGAACAGCTGAAAAAGGGAATTGCAGCAGAGCGAAGAGCAATCCCCTCCGCCAAGAAGAGAATATTATTCAGAAAAATCTTGCGCATGGACAGACCGATAAAGTTAACGTGTTCAATGCTCTGACCTATCTGCTGGTGATATTATTTTTATGTTCTCTGACGGCTACTTTCACATTTGAAAGTATTATGGTAATTCCTACGCTCATTCTTGTGGGATTACTCTGTTTTATAGAAGCATCTAGCGAATCGATTAATTTTCATCTTGAACATTCTGATCACTGTGCTTGCGGTGAGCTAAATTTATATAATGCCGAAGATGTGTTCAAGGTAATTTAATACCAAACACTTTAAAAGCATCAAAAAGAGTGCGCATAAGCCTATAGCTACTTCATTATTTTCCATAGTACTAGCCTCGAAAATAGCTCTTTGCTGCGAAGGAGTTAAGTAGCGTTTCTAACGCTGTACATTTAAAACTCTACAGGATATACAGTATTGTTTTGCATAGAGATTTTGTTAAATTTCGAATATTTTCAACAAAAATATACTCTATATGCATTTTCGTTTACAAAAATGATATGTAGTAGTTACGGGGAAATAAGCATGAATTCTGCGGGTTCTATACAGACACAGCCTCCTGTTACCAAGCCCCAACTTCATACCAACAATGAAGTTGGGGTCATTAAAAATAGGGATTGCATCCTAGTAGAAGATAAGCTTGTCCTTGAAAATAGCAATATATCCCAGGACAAGGCTACACCTGGGCAGACTGATAAAATTAGACTACTCAAAGCCCTGTTTTGTCTGCTGGGGCCATTACTTGTATGTTCCTCACTTGCTATTGCAATATCTTGGGTTATGATTTTTCCTGCCTCGATCGTTCTAGTAGCGTTCGTTGGTATAGAACTGTACCTCGAACGAAATGATCCTAAGCGCTCTCATCACCATGCTTGAAGTTTATAGCGAGCTGCAAGAGCAGTTCTGACAAACTGATATGGTATAAATTATTCTTAAAATGCCAAGATAATTTTTGTGTGAGCCTATAGCTACCTAGTGTCTTGCCTTCCTATTAGTACCTCTAAACTCAAAGGTAGCTCATTACTGCTGCAACCTTTTATGATTTTGTATCGTTTTACAAGAAGAGAAAAATTACCTGTATAAGGAAATACTGAGATG
The DNA here is from genome assembly GCA_031963045.1 of Mycoavidus cysteinexigens. Lineage (GTDB taxonomy): Bacteria > Pseudomonadota > Gammaproteobacteria > Burkholderiales > Burkholderiaceae > JASSUD01. Next base: position 3,890 of record JASSUK010000014.1, on the reverse strand, counting down.
TGTCTTATCCCACTATCTTCAATTTGCCCTCCGTATCGTAATAGATCAAATCATTCTAATATGGATGAAGACGAGGGAGTCGGGCAACCTCTAATAGATACAGCACAGACTGATGGATTGTCTGCGACGACGGATCAGCTGCTGTCTTATATCGGAGAACAGGCAGATAAAGAAGGTTATTTTGAGTGTGCATTATCAGTCAGCTCTTTTGTAATGGCTATAGTCGTGGTCTATTTACATAGCATCGAAAAATATCATGAAAATCATGAGGAGATATTAGGTACACAGACTTTTAATCTGATAGTTATGACTTCTGTTTACGTGCACAGAATTTTGTCTTGCTCTACTTCCTCCATTAGCTGGTCTAAAAGAGCAGCCAAGTGGTTGCAGTCGAAACGCTCCTCGGAGCAAAGCATAGTAGCAGGCGATTCAAGCATTGCACAACGATCGACGGGTTGCTTTTCGTCTATCATTCAATGTTTAAAACATCTAGAAAATATGGATAATCGTTTATACTTTGGATTTCAACTTGGTTATTATATCCTTTGCTTGCGAATCTTTTATCTACATACTAATGAAAAAGATCACGAAAATCATGAGAAAATGTTGCAGCTCGAAATGTCCAGTGTAGTTTATAGCTTCATGCTTAATGTGATTCAAATAAAAAAAACAATAGCCCAAAACCGTGAGCAATCAAGTCTATTGCCGCTGGTCTCCGTACCAAAGGGAAACTATCAAACTATCACAAGCCTTACATAATTTGCCTAGCCAGGAAGATCAATATATATCTCATAAGTCAAGCAAAATGGATTCGGTAAAATTTACAACGTCTCCCTAAACTAAAAAATCTCCTGGCCCAGTATGTCATTCACATACGTCAAACGCGCTGACAACAGATCAAATCTTGGCTAATACAGCCATTGCTGCTAATTTGTCTACCTCATCTTCTTGATTGACTTCTGATTCTGCTTTTATGCCAAGTTTTACGATTTGCCCGTCTTTTTTTATCAGCGAGATTTCATTACTGTTCTCATCAAAATGAACATAGCCGGAAAAAAAATTCAGAGGAGTTTTCTAAGCTTCCCGTAAAGCTACCACGGAAATGCTTGGCGGGAACTGGCCCTAGCTTGCTTTTAGCCTTTATAGATTAGGGCTTACGGGATTATTCAAGGCAGACTAAATATGCGTTTTTGTATATAAAAATGATGGCCTACTATACTGGATACCACTCTACCGCTGATTTCCATCACGAGACACAGAGCGCTTTTGAAAAAAATCAATAATAGAAGATAACCAATTGCGACAAATTTCATAGAAAAAGAGGGGGATAAAGGTCAATATGGCAAAAAAGTGCGTGTACATATAGTGCGCTACCTGCGACAAAAATGTCATTTTGCCTGGTGTACTCTGCGTTATTGTGTTTTTTTTGGGCGCATTGGTTATATTTTCGCGGGTAGGAATAGGTGAAATGATAATGGGCGGCGCTACTGATGCAAGATTTTCCGGCAATTTTGTTTCTAATATTTTTAATGTTTTAAAATCACCTATCTTATAAGCACGCTGCATAATAGTCAGACCAAAATTATTTTCTGCATCTAATTTTGCATTATAGTCGAGCAGAAATTGCATCATTTTGTAATGTTTTTCTTCTATGGCTATATGTAAAGGCGTATTTCCATCTAAATCTTGGTCATCAACAAAATTTGGATTTTTATTCACTAAAAAAGCTGTTAATTGTTCTATCTCTTTGGAGGGTTGCAAATAACAAACTGCATGTAAAAGTGTAGTGTCTGTAGGTTTACAGCTTATATCAAAATGAACTTTTCTTTCAAATCCTTGCTGTATTAAATAGCAGGCGACCTTAAGTAGATTAATATCTCTTTGATATTCGTCATTCCGGCATACTCGACTTGAAGGTGAAAACCAGCGGCCTGAAATAGCAGAAACCACCACTTCTGCGGGAGTTTTGCCTTCAATGTTGCGTGTATCAAGCTTTGCTCCATGCTCAACGAATAGGCGAACCATATCGAGGGAACTGGTTCGAGCTAATTGATGGAGGATACTGTTATGGAGCACCTTTTTTTCGAGTTGATTTATCCCAAATTGATCGATTACATATTTAACCGTATCTGTATGTGCGTTTTCGATAGCCTGTTCAAATATATATTTAACTATCTCTATATTTGAATTTTCAATAGCTTTTTCTAGGGCTTTTTTATAAATCTCCCCCGTCTTATCCGCTGACTCAGCTACTGGAGTAGATAAGGCCAATTTAAATATTCGTCTAAAAGTATTTTTATCTTTATTTTCTGCAGCCTGTGTTAACGCATATGGAATATCTGTCTCTGGAAGAATAAAAGGCAGATGAGCAAGCATATGCACAGGATATGGAAGCTGAGATGCTTTGCGTTTTATATCTATAGCATCGCTGAATAAAATAGCGGTATCAGTTTGAGCAGGTAACCAGAGCAGACAAGCAAGCATACGGTTAGGATTTTCTTGTAACCATTTTAATAGTTGATTGCGAGCAAAGGCATCTGCAGAAAGGTGAGGCAGATCCTGTAAAGGAGCTTTTTTTATAATGCCTGCACGTTGATAGGCCTCCATGCTGCCTGGAGTCTTCGGGTCTTTTAATAAAGCAAGCCCTTCAAAGATCTGTTCAAATGTTTTCCCGCCATATTTCTGTGCATCTTTAATGAATGCTTTTAGCTCTTTATCTGTAGAAAACCAATTAGGAAAGACATAATGCAATTCTTTACGTATATATAACCAGGCGTATAGCCATAACTCCCCTTTTTCTTCGTCTTTTATTTTCTCTATTTCCGCTATTTCCAACACTTTATGAAGGGGGAAAGATGAAAAAATGTCAGTAAAAATTAAAAGGGCTATTTCTGTTGGTAATTTTGTTACGCGAGGTATTTTTTTTACAGAGTCATATAACCTCTCCGAAAAAGAGGTGTTTTTTTCTGCATTACCTTGAGCGGATGCAATCGTTGCTGGCTGTACTTGACCTCCCCCAATAGTTGCGATAGAGGAGTTTCTTGGCGCGTCAGAGCGAATCGCAGACATGATTTGCACTCGTATGGAAAATAGCTTAATAATAGATGCGAGCTTTTGTAACAGGTCTCATCCCAATGCTTAGCTTGTTTTGTCTATGGCGCATCGAGTGGTTCCGCCAGCACAGCACACAATCGGCTCAACGCAGCAGAGCGCTGCCTTAAACACCGTTCCTCAATCAGCTTAATCAGAATTCCCCCCATTCGTTAGCCTTAGCAAAAGCGCTCTCAGGATAGCGCGCAGCCCGACTACCTTTGCGAATATGCACGGAATATGGCTGCTTGCGAATAAAGTGATTCCTACGCCAGGTGGCCTGCAGAGAATGATGGATGAATCTGACCCACGTGCCAAACTTCCCTTTTTCTTCTTGACTACCATGTGTGCGTTTATAGTGTGTCAAACAACAAGCAAAAGCAATCCTATGCCCAGCCTTCAACAAACCAGCACGCACGAGTAGAAAATCCTGCTTAGGTCCTTCTAACCATTAGGAATAGCTAAAAGAAGGTTCGCCCCGCTATGCTATGCGGGGCTTTTTTTTGACCTTTGAACTATCCATCCTTCAATTTGCATGGCCATATCTAAGGCCTTTTATAGGGTTTCTTCTGTATATATAAAAGTTCTATTTCTTGGTAAATATAATGGATGCCCATAAATAAGAACTATCCAAGCGCAATAGTTTTTTGCCTCACAGAAAAGGCAAAAAGGGAGGAGCTTTGAATCCATCTATTAGCGCAGCTTCCTCTTCAAGTTCAAGCGCCCCTATTGGGGTGACTACTATTCAACTTTACACTGGCAAGGGCAAGCAGCGTGCTGAGCCGCGTTATCAAGAGGTC
>JASSUK010000013.1:0-35080 GCA_031963045.1 Mycoavidus cysteinexigens | reverse complement strand
CATTTTTTGGCTTCTTCTGGATTTTCTTTCGCTTTATACGCTTGCGCCCGGAGTAACAGATGCTGCGAGGAGATGGCGGGCGATGACGGCCGTATTCCGGCGAAAAGATTAAGCAATTTTTTTCCTAAACATTCGAGGGGCTTATATGGGAAGGCCCCGGTTTGCAAAGTAATTTTTCAATGATATTTTTATGCATACAGATAAATCTAATAATGCATATAGATCATGGCATAGCGCTCTGAAACACTTATAAGATTCTTCTTATTTATAGCGGTCACATCTTATCCCTGAACTGCCGCTTGTTTCTTTCGAACGCCCAGCAGGCTGCCTACTATGCGTTCAAGAACAATGCCCGGTCTGGGGCTGCACGGGCGCTAAGCAGGCAGACCACTTCTTGCTGCAACGCTTCCTTTTCTGCCTTGCGTTATTTGGATGGTTAGCCAAACATCTTCGATTTTCGAATGTACATGCTTTCACCAACCTCGCCACTACATGCCTCCATCCCTAACCCACGCGCCTTATAGATGCTTCAAAAGCTAAAAAAATCTAATGCATTAACGCACACTTCCCCCCATACTCGTCTTATTTTAATATTATCTAGATGATATTTCCTAAACTCAAGGCCTGGTTGCTAAACGCCAAGGCCAAAATGACTTTTGTCGCTTTGAATAGCAGATAGAAACTTACAGAGCTTTGATCATTTAACCGATGACTACACTTTTCATCTGCAGCAAAATATGAAATGAAATGATTTTAAGGCACTCTAAATAGACTGTAGAATTTACAGTATAACTGCATACTTACCCCATACCATTTCGCAAATCAATATAATATTTCGTGCCGAAAAAATTTTATCCATGCGCCTTAAATATAATTATATCACTAATATAATTATATTTAAGGCGCACTATTATGGACAAAGATATTAATTTTGGAAATACGTATAAACCAACATATACAACATCCCGCGAAAAATCTAGCCAAGCAAGATCTACTTCAATAAAAAATCAGCAATCAGCCATTAAAGGGAATCAAACACTTGGAGGACTGAAGGAAGTATGCAAGAAAACCAATGAAAGAAATATAAATTTATTCCAACAAAATTTAGATGAATCTGTCCACACAGTTATAATACCTGATGCCAAAAAGCTTAAAACAGTAATTGCACCACAAGGCACTATTGTTTCCACCCCAAGAAATGGCGCTAAAGGGAAGGTAACGATTTCACATCGTCAGAATGAGAATTCTGAAGAAATTGGCACATCAACAGCAAGAGATCATGTTTACTACCCTGCTTATAATGATAAAGGTAATATTGCAAATAATATACGCTTGAATGGCCAAGGAAAATTTCCTGGTAGTAATAAACCAATAAACTGTAACTCAATCGCAGTACAGGAAATATTAATTCAACGATCATACGATTAAGAAAAGAAAAATAACCCTTCGAATACAATAAATCGGTCATTATTTCGATTAAATAAAATGGGAACTCTATCGCTTATAACTAAAAATGTCAAAGAGGAAAATTTAGACCTCTATGAGGATCTCAGGCGAGGTACTACTGAAAATTATATTGTTGGGCATTCGCAATGGGATAATTTTTTTAAACAGCAAGTAACGACAATGAAGCCTGGCGAAAGAAAATATTATTTTATTGGGACATCAAAACATGCCATGGTATGTACACTCTCATTTAAGGCTGAGACAGATATTGAAGGAGAGAGATATGCGGTAAATTTTTATGATCCCAATAACATAGCTGTTCATAAACGCGTTGTAAGTAGCATGGAAGGCGATACAATAAACAGCGAAGGCTCCATAAACAAATTGACTGCTCAGGAGTTTATATCTCCTCATCGCATGGAATTATATTATGGGAAAGCAATTGATGGGGAGCCATCACAACATTCATGCTTTACTGTAGTACCTAATGATTTTGGCAGGCCTGATAAAGAAGGACGTCGATTAAGTCCTGAAGAAAGTAATCTTATAGAACCTAAAAAATTAAAATATTCTCCTAATGATATGGAGATAGATCAACTTCCTGAATCTAATCCTCCAGTAGGAGCGAATATACACAGTCAATCTACCGATGTAGAGATGCAGGAATCAAATCCGCAAACACAGCCTAATAAGCAACGGACCGTAGAAATGTTTTTGTCTCCTGCGGAAGAAGCTGACCATACAATAGCCTACCAGTTGATGTATGCCGGGTTACCATTGGATTGGTTAGAGGAAAAACTTGATAAATGTAAGACTCCTGATGAAAGAATTTCACTGCTCAAGGGTGGAACTTCCACCGATCGATCTACTGGCATGTCCCAGGCAATCGGTGCGGATCTTAATAGTACGATACGTAAATGGGGGAGCTTAGTATTGGATCAGTATAAAAAGGGAAATTTGAATGCTGAGCATGTGGAAAAATTATTAGAGATGTCCCATAAAAATGGAGTTCGTGGTTTTCATATGGCATTTATAGAAAGTCGATCCATCACTTTAAAGTCTTTAGGAAAATTGATGCTGGACGCAAAGAAAGAAGGAGCTTTGGATAATAAAAAACTAATGGACTTACTCACTGCCAGGCCAGAAAGCTTAACGGATGGCTTGAAAAATATTCCGCAGACTGAACATAAAAAAAAGATTAAAACTTATGGAAATATACTGCAAGAAGCAAATCAAGAAGGACTAGACACTTCACAGATCACCGCGCTGCTTGAGTCTACTTCTAATGGGACACCTTATTTTAATGATATACTAAAAGAAGGTACTCCTTTAACAGTCACAGCATTTGGATCTCTATTGATAGAATTTAATAAAAATAATGCATTAGGTACTGAAAATTTAATGAAGTTGCTAGCAGCAAAAGATAGCAATAATACCTCTGGTATTTTCAATGCATTACAAAAAAATGATAAAAAATCATTAGAAAATAAAACCGCTATCGAAAAATCAAAAATCATAAACAATACCAATAAAAAAATAAAATCATTCGGTGATATGTTAATAATTTTTCATGAAGAAGGCTTGCTAACGAAGACTCAGATGATAGACCTCATGACCAATGGTGATGAATCTGAAATGAGCAACCTCTTAGAAAAAACAAACCCTGAAATATCAGAGACATTTACAGAAATATTAGATACCATCAAAAAACTTCCTGAAAAATCAAGTTCAAAAATTGAATATATGCAAGAATAATTAGCTGATCTCTCTAACAATAGGCAAAATAGGGAGTCTCTGTATAAGATCACTTTACTAGGAGTGTCTGCAATGGCAGATTTATCAATTAACCCTTACTTGGCGACGTATACACCTAAAAAAAATACCTACCCAAAACCTTTAAAACCATCTATAAAAGCATCAAAACAAGAAAGCAAATTACTAAAAATACCGACTGAATTGATGTGCAATATTTTACAAAATTTACCACATAACGATATAGTTTCTCTGAGCCTTACTTGTCAATTGGCTTATCATGAATATACTGATCTCCATAAACCATGGTTAGGACTATTCGAAAATAAAGTTGAGGCATATAACTTTATGCATGAAGAAGATGGAATTTCTTATGCCTCAGATCAATTACGTGCCATAGTACGTCAACATCTAGCAAATGAAATTAATATTCCTAAAGGAGTACGCATTCCTAGTGTGGTAAAACTACTTGAGTCATTAAATCTTTCTAAAAAAGAGCCAGATATTCTAGTGGATCTACATGTATTAAAAAGGGAGCAATTTGAAGGAGTAGAGCTACAGCCCATTCATAAAAAACACCTCCTTTCTGAGGGAGCCATACTGCGATTAGTTTGTGGGATATCGCTTGACCTAAAAGCTTTATCGTGTATTGAGGAGGAACATATTGAATTAGGAATAGAAGCAGCCATTCAGAAAAAACAAGAGACCATTATCACGGCTATGGTGCAGAGCGGACTCTTCATAAATACTCCTGATAGCGATACCATGACTTATGGAACTCCATTGCACTTCGCTGCTAAAGATGGGGACAAGGAAATGGTTAAAACCCTGCTTAAGCTTGGTGCACAACCTTCTTTAAGAATAAGAGATTGCGATGGAAAAACACCGCTGGATTTAGCACAGGCTAGGGGACATACTGAAGTAGTCCACATTTTAAGCAATGCCAACACAAAAAATTTTGCTTAAGAATGTGTGTAAAAAAACTACCATTCTTAGGAAAAGCAGAAGAAAATCGGGGCCGGTGGAGTGGTTCTTGGTTAAAATTGGACGGTGTACATTCCCCGAACAGCCTTACTTTCAAATGATTTTCGAGAAATTTAAAGGAGAGATATTTTGAAAGGAATTGCGAATAATGCCGTTTTTTAACAGGCCACCATAGATATTGAGAGGCGTATCAAGCATGATGAAAGGTACCTACAAGACACATGCATTACTTAAATGTACGGCACATAATTACTAAACTTCAGCTCTGCATTAATAAATAGGGATCCGAATCTATCTCTAACATCTACGAAGATAGATTAGCAATAAAATTGTCATTCTATGTTGCCCGTAGTTAATAATCTATATACAGAAGGGACTTCTTGCATGATGTAACCGTTTTTTATTGTCACTATGGCTGCGAATAATACGTCCGCACCAAATAAAACAGATTTTTGCTAAGTGTATAGAACGTATACGTATAGTCTCTCTATTCGTTGGATTGCTGCCCGTTATATTGGCCCGTCAAATTGGTACTGACAACGATAACCGGCCTATAACTCTTGCTTGCCGCTATCGATGACCGTTGTAAGCGATTACAAAAAAACTTTGATACTGCCTTTGAGAAAGCTGTTTTCGTAGTACCCGTCTTCACTAATGCACCTGTGAATACTTTTTTCTCGGGAACGGTATAGTCGATCTCTTCATCGCCTAGCATTTCATGCTCATCTGGGTTCAGTGCATCAGGCGTTTTTAACAATCTCTCTAGATATTATAAATAGTCCCTCAAAAGCCCAACCAGTACACAACCAAAAACCTTCCAACTGGAAGGCTTATATATAGTGGTTGCGAGGACTGGATTTTGTAATTGTAGAACCAGATAATGCTTGTAGAACAGGCTAGGCCCCCGCGCCTTTATAAATATACATAGCACGCTCAGCCAAAATAAGGGGTTTCTCTGCCAGGCGCCCTGTCCCAGCTTTTTCTCAACCTCGACATGATGCGCGGGGTTTTTACATCTGTAGAGCCAGCGTCCATTGAAGACAACGTCTAATCCATTAATTTATACAGATTAAATTTTTTTAAATTCTAAAATTATCAATATTTTTTCCGGCTGTCCTCATTAGTAGTTAAGCTCTCCAGCAATATCTACTGATATTTTTCTGTAGCACATACTTTTAAGCACAATATTCCATCGCTGCAGCCACAGCTGAATTGGGCAGGAGGTAAGGTTGACTACTACTTTAGGATGGTTCTAATATTGTGTCAGGCTCAATCGCTAGCCTACCAATCTTTCAATATTCCAAAATAAATATCAACCTTTCCCCATTCTTCATTTTCTACAGCCAGTATGAGACTTTGTTTAATTCCTTCTTTTCTTGCATCATCAGAAATATGAGATTGACTGCTATGCTCTCTTCTAAGAGCGATATTTAATAACCTATTTTCATTAGAAGAGAGTTGCCACCATGGATCCCAAACTGGAGGTGTATTGTTACGATCTGCATATAATTCAATATTTTCAAGCATGTCCACTAGCTCTTTTGTTTTATCTATTACAGTTTCATTTCTCCCCCAATGAATAGCACGCTCAAAGCTAATCAAAAAATCTCTTGCCTGTCTTGCAATGCCTGGTTGAGTAAATTCTTGAGTACGAGCGATTCTTGCTAAATATTCACAAAAACCCAGCAAGAAATATTTGTTTTGACAACAAATACTATTCCAAGCAAATTTTTCAAGCTCAATTATTTTACCTTGCTCAAAAAGATGATTTATGATAAGCAGATCTATATACCATGCACCTTTCTTAATTAAACTTTCTTTAATAATTGAAAACGCTTGCAAGGAATAGTTAATAAATTCTAAAAATTTATCCGGATCAAGGTTTTTTATAGCTGAGCCAAGATATATAGGAGCAGCAACTACTTTAAGACCTTTTTCTAGCAAATCTTTTTTAAGATCTTTATTATTGTTAATATAATATAATGTTTGAAGCGCATAGCCTGCTTGATACTCTAAATTGGGGTTGCCATTCTTTAATTCATTCAGCTTTCGCTCAAGAGGCTTATATAATTTTTCATAGTCAATAATAAAAAATTCATTTATTATGATCCTATCTAAAAATTGTGCTACAGGCATTAACAATGCTTTAATTTTAAGCTCATTCGTTAATGGAGAATCGTTTTCCAAATGTTTAATTGAAAATTCCAAAATTGCCACTAAATTTTCAAACAATTCTCTTCTTAAACTTTTATTTTCATTGCAGAATAAATCTTTAGGAGTATTATAAATAATTACTGCCAAAGACTGCATGAGCCAAGGATTCAGAATACTACTGCTCTTTAGATCTTCTAAAATAGCATTTATTAAATCAGCATGAACAATAGGATCCTTGATTTTTGCTAACGGTATAATTTCACGTATTAAAGATGGAGTTTTAGTCTTTTCTCTCTTATAAGCTGCAATTATATCTCGCGCCAAAATATGTAAAGGATGTTTAACTGAAGGGCATTGTGATTCTAAACAAAGTGCTAAGTGTAGAGTATTTTTAATTTTATCCTTTGGGGTTGATGACAATTCCTCAGTCGCCGATCTCGAATTAGAAGAAAGAGGATTTTCTGTAAAAAATGAAGAAGACACTGTAGTGTTCATTTCTACATTTTTATATTTTCGATAAATTAAATTGAACATTTTCTCTAATTTATGCTGCTCTACCTTGTTTTTTTCATCAGCCTCCAAAATAGAAGATAATAATATTTCTTCACTTATTGGATCTTGCAAACCAAGTATTGATGCTTTTATATAATCATTATGCGCTTCCTTTACTTTCTTTATTAAAAATAAAGCCCTGCCCCTGTTTAAGTATATATCTGATAGTTTTTTATTAATACCATCCACATCAGAAAAATAATTATAATTTTGAATTAAATTACTTTCAGCTTCATTTAGTAATTTAATTTTTTTGGAAATATGCTTCTCCTTTTCTCCTTGCAAATCTCTAGTCGAATCTATAGTAGATTGTATTTCCTTTGATAAATTATCCAAAAATCTATTAATACTTTCTGGATGTAAACATGCAAAATACCCTCCTGAGCCTGATGTGGCAACCTGAACCCTCGGCATCTTTCCCTCACTTCAAATCTATCTAATTTAGTTAATTAATTATTTAATAAATTAAAAAATTTTAATGAATATTTCTTTTATTAAAAGTGGCGTATTTCATGCTTTGGTTGTCAGTAATAATTTGCTCACCTTTTACAATCACCACCGTAGGCACTATTCTCAGAAATTCAAACAAAACGGCTGCTCGACCCTCACAATGAACAAACCGTTCAATCTTCTTACCTATAAAAGACGATTTATAGATTGAAAATCATCTTGTTGCATTGATTTATGCGAAGATTTATATTTATCCCCTTGATCATGTGGCAGCGGTGCATTAGCCTCAGACCATGCTATTTTTTTATCGGTCTCACTATAATTTTCAGTATATGCTTCATCTTTAAGCAAACTTAAAACAGCTTGCGAATTTCTACTTTTTATAGCTGACTGCAGCTTCAGAAAATTCACTTTCTTGCTATCATGATCATGATGCTCTGCTCTAATTTTAATATTAGACATCTTATCAGCTATAATGCGCATAACTTGAATATGATTTTTTACATCAGCTAAATCTAATGGCGTATTCTCATCTTTATCGACTACATAATAGCTAGCTCCGTAATAAAACAAAATGGTTGTTGCTTTCGCGTTTCCCATATCTGCAGCATAATGAAGCGGAGTTCTCTGCTGACTATCTCGAGCATCAACATTTGCGCCTTTTTCAATTAAAACCTGCATCATTTTTATTTTATTATTTTGTGTGGCAATATGCAGCGCAGTTTTATTATCTTTATTTAGCTGATTAATGTTAATTTCATTATCGCTTAGTATTGCTTTAAGTAAATCAATATTGCCTGCCTCAACCGCATGATGCACAGGGTAGGCAGGAGGATTCTGACTCAGGTCAAGGGGAGGCACGGTCTTCTCCTTACTGTTGGATACTAATTGCTTTAATAAACTCGTATTTTGCGGGCTTAAACCCAGCGCGTTTTCCACATTCATGCCAGCTGCAGTGAGCGCCGCTTGATGTGAAGTCCAGCGTAAGCGAATCTGTAAGGAATTGCCATGGGGTTCCACTTGCCACAAACGTACTGCCTTATCCAGCCCACTCGTTGCTAGCAGCGCCTTACTTTCAGGACTCTTCTGCCAGGCAACTGAAAAGACAGGGCCAACAAAACCTTTAATGACTGCCAAACACTCGCCCGTATCAACTGACCATATTCTAACTGTCTCGTCATCACTGCCCGAGGCTAGCCATTTGCCATTAGGCGAAAACATCACACATCGCACAGAGTCCGTATGCCCTTCAAGCGTAGGGCCCTGCAAGAAAGTTTCAGGTTCAAGTTCCATCGACCACAGCTTGATAGCCTTGTCAAGACTGCTTGAGGCCAGCCATTTGCTGTTGGGCGAAAACGTCATACTAGTCGTAATATAAGGATGCCCTTTAAATATTATCGGTGTGTTATCTGTCTGCATCAACAGGCTAACCTCCCCCCCAGTGCTCCAAGCCAGCCACTTGCCGTCGGGCGAAAACGTCACGTTATCTACCTCAAAGAGATCTCTTATATGTCCTCTAATTGTTGATAAAAGCCTTCGATCATCCGCTGCCACCGACCACAGCTTAACTGTTTTGTCCATACTGCCTGAGGCCAACAACAGGCCGTCGTCGGGCGAGAATGTCACACACTGCACAAAATCCGTATGCCCTTTAAATGTGTGTACAAGTCCCCACCCCTCAGGTTTATCAGGTTCCACTGACCACAGCCTGACCGTAGTATCTCCACTGCCCGAGGCCAACCACTTGCCATCGGGCGAAAACGCCACACTCGTCACCCACTTAGGATGCTCTGTAAACGTATGCTTAAGCTCAGCGCTGCCCATTGCTACCGACCATAGCTTGACTGTATTGTCCATACTGCCCGAGGCCAACCACTTGCCATCGGGCGAAAACGCCACACTCTTCACCTCTGCGCTATGCCCTTCAAATGCGGGCCGCAGCCCGCGTTTGTTAGTTTCTATCGACCATAGCCTGATCTCCTTGCCAAAGTCGCTCGAGACCAAATACTGGCTGTCGGACGAAAACATCACACTATTCACCTCTTTCTGATGCCCTTCAAACGTCTGCTGCAGACTAAGTCCATTCTCTTTCACGGACCACAGCTTGACTGTTTTGTCACGACTACCCGAGGCTAGCCATCTGCCGTCTGGCGAAAACGTCACGTTATTTACACAACCTGTATGCTCTTTAAATGTGTACTGGCGCCAGACTCCGTCCGTTTCCACCCGCCACAGCATGACCTCATGGTCATAACTACCCGAGGCTAGCCATTTGCTGTCGGGTGAAAACGTCACGCTATACATACCTTCATCACGCCATCTAATTATTTGTTCAAGCTCAGATTCCGACAACAGCATGCCAATAGGGCCCCAGTCCCTATGGGGCGAAAATTCCTCGCTCTCCACACTATGGAGATGCCCTTCTAACGTGCGCAATAGTCTACGCTCAGCCACCGACCACAGCTTGACTGTATTGTCACGACTGCTCGAGGTCAGCCACTTGTCGTCAGGCGAAAATGTCACGCTATTCACCTCTTCCTGATGCCCTTCAAACGTGTGCTGCAGCCTCAGCCTATCCTCTTCCAGCGACCACAGTTTGACCGTCCTGTCACGACTACCCGAGGCCAGCCATTGGCTGTCGCGCGAAAACGCCATGCTTATCACACCAGAGGGATAAAAAAGCTCCGAATTTATAAGATCCAAACTAACAGGCTCTCCAAACGTGCCAACCAGCCTACGCTTAGCTACCAACCACAGCTTGACTGTATTGTCCGTACTGCCCGAGGCTAGCCACTTCCCGTTAGGCGAAAACGTCACGCTCGTCACATCACCGGTATGCCCTTCAAACGTACCCTGGAATTCTAAGGTCTCAGCTTGATACAATTGTATGCGGCCTGTTTTCTGGACCTCCCCTATACCAACGGCTAGCCAAGACCCGTCGGGCGAATAACAGCAGGCCCTAATGTCGTCTTCCACCTTTAAAATAGGCCCTTGCCCAAATGAGATCCCGGTTAGATTCGCTCCGCGCAAATTTGCCTCTCGCAACCATGCCCCTTGGAAATTCACCCTGCTTAAATCAGCCCCCTCAAATTGCGTATGGTCAAATACTCCATAACTTAAATCTGCCCCGCCAGCATGAATCCCATTAAAATTTCTTCCACTCAACGGCACTCTCGCTCTGACCAAAATGCTCAGGGCATTTGCCGCTGCAGTTTGAAATTCGGTGTTTCTTTTCGAGGCGTCTATCCAAGTAAAGAGCTGCTCTTTGAGTTTAGGCTCCGGTTCCACTCGCTCAGCTAAAAAGCCCAGCACTGCAGGATCTTTCACCAAATTTAATTGGTTGAATAATGCCTCTTTGCTCACTTCCTGCTGAGCTTGGCCTGGTTCCAATAGCGCGCGAGCCACAAAATAATCCCGTATCGATTTATGGATAAAGCGATACTGATCGCCCTGGCGTATTAGTGGCGCATTCAGGCGCATGAGTACATACTTAGGATTGTCATCGCTCAAAAAACGCTTGCGCCAGTCAGGCTGCTGCGATGTAGCGCCTTCCTCTTCCGAGAAGGCGTAATCTGCTGCCACATAGGTAGTAGCCACTTCCCCCGCCCGATACTGGGCTTTAGCGAACTCTTTGCTAAAGCGCACACCAAACCTGGCAAAATCGCTACTATCCATTCTCCGGAACTCTTCTCTTTGAGTGTGGGGTAATTGAATCCGTTCCAGGCGCTTTTTCGAGAGATCAAACCAGTTCTTTACAAACTGGTCATAGAGCGCAATACGCGTAAATCGTTGTTCTTGCGCCAGCTGTCCCTCTTTAGATTTGGACAGCACACTCAACGCCATTTTGAGCAACAGAGGATTACTGACCAGTGCGCTTAAATCTGGTTTTTTAAGCACTTCTTTATACTGCTCGGCAGTCCATAGTGACTCCGGATAGGCTTCTGCATATTTCTCCACATACTGCCCAATCAATTTTTCCGAAAATGGTGCTAACTGGTATTCCTGCAGGATTTCAGGTCGGCCAGACGGATGAAATTTGCTCTGATAGCCCCGCCCTAAATACTCTGGACGGCTGGTAATAATCACTTTGGCTTTTGGCCAGTCACCCAACTGGTTATCTGTATAGAACGCGCGCTCAGGCTGCTTAATTTCATCAAAGCCATCCAGGATAAAAACCAAACGCCTGGTGGCGCGCAACATCTCTATCTGCTCTCTCGAAAAACCTTGGCTTTCAAAAAAAGCGGTGACTAGATTCCCACTGGAACTTTTTATGCCAGATAGCGCAATAAACACGGGGACGGGATCATTGTCTGGATTAGTGGTATATGCTTCCCACAGGCTACAGACGAGATGCCGGTTAAAGGTTGATTTCCCCAAGCCCGCCTCGCCCAGCAAAAGCAGCACTTGCTTCGTATCTTGCCCCAGAAAGTCACGCACCTTCTCGTTTAAATTAAAACGGTTTTCTGCATCATAATTCAGGGCGGTCATCAACACTCCGTCTGGCGGTACATAATGCGCCAGCGCATCCCGGATTTCATTATCCTGCTGCAGACCTGTTAAATACATGGTCTGCAATTTCTGAATATTTGCATACAGGCTTTTCAGTAGCTGCTCCTCCAGCGGAATCGTTAATTTCCTGCGGGCAGCTTCTAGCAATTTCGTAGGGGGACGCTTCTCCCAAACCGGATCCCAGGCAGGAGGCACATAGACATTATCGGATTCGGAGAGTGGCGCTGTGCGCGCCTCCAACCGCTTCAAAGCATCCTCCGCGTGCTCTTTGACTCGGGTTACACCCGACTTAAACATAAACGACGTGACTTGACTCAGTACCCTCTCTTCTTTCACCCAGTGCACTGTGTCATCTCGCAGACTTTGTAAAAACTGGATGGCTTTCTCTTGGACAGCCTTATCTTTCTGGGTACACACCAAGCGCTCCAGGCACTGACACACCCCCTGTAAAAAATTGGCATCCTGACGGTACGCGCTTTCTCGCACCAATTTCTCAAACTTCTCTAGCTGATTCGCCTGAATCAGCGGCTCCATACACTGCAGCGCGACATACCACCCGGTGCGGCGCTGTCTATTTTGGATGTCGGCCCCTGCCTCTTCAAACGAATCCCCTACCTCTAGTACATTCTGGATTGCTTCTTTTAATTCATTGAATTTGGCAGCGCTGCTGACGAACTCTTGGGCCGCAGTAAATGCTTCGTGTAGGTTCCCAAAGCTCTGCATCAATGAATCGGTGTCCACACCTTTAATTGCCTTCGCCAAACTCCCTACCCCTTTTCCCACAGCAAAAAGACACCGCAACACGCTGTCCATCGTACTTTCATCATTCGGGATATAGGCCAGTGCTTCACATGCATAATGCATTTGCCAGGACAGCGCTATATTATTCTTTGGATTCAGCGTCTTTTCATCGCGTAGTAATTTATAGAGTGGCTGTTGCAATTTCGTACGACTAATGCCGGTGACGCCCGCTTGCACCATTGCATCCAATAGCTGCGAGATGCCCTGCAGTAATTCCTGCACTGGCACCGGATCATCTTTATGTATGTCATCTAGGAGAACCATCAAAACCTGCAGCACCTTGGTCCATAGTGCTGCACGTATCCCTCCTTCCTTTTTAAGGAGAGTGGCTGGGCAATTCCGAACGATCACGACCAGGCCCTGTACCGCAGTAATATTAATAACGTGCTTAGGGTCAAGCGCCTTCAGTGTGTGGTCAATTAACAGGCCATACGATTCTGCCCGTGGAATCGTTGCCAGCGCAGCGGCCTCCTGCATACAAGCCAGCGTTTTATCTGCTGTTTTAAATTTCTGAATGATCAGGGAAACAAGCTCGGATAATTCTTTTTGCAGTGCCAGCTGCGAACCATCGCAGTCTGTCTGTTGCAGGCACCAGGCTAGGTGCTGCGTATCGGTAATCTCGTCGGGCTCTACCAGCGCATAGGATGGATGCGATGGATCAGAAGCAGGAGGCGTAGCAGGATCCACAAAAAAGGGAGCCGGTATCCCTGTAGAGATAATAGGGGTGGGGGGTGGTACAGAGGAAGGGGGGAGAGTGGGATGTCTTTTAATCTGAGGAGTGTCCGGTGCATGCGCACCGGGCAAAAGATCCAGCATTTCCTGCACTGCGGCCTTTTGTGCTGGATCTGAAAAATACTCCAGCGCTTTTCTATATCTCTCCCGCACGACGTCGACGTCAAAGTCTTTTTGTCGCTGCCAGAGTTCTGCCTGTTTTTGATACACCTCGCCCAGCACTGGCCTGCTTTCCGCTTCTCTTCCGCAGCGGACTCCATGCTTCAGCGCGGCTTTCGCTGTATTGAGGCTGCTTAGTGCCTGCTCGAATTGCTGGTTTTTCTGATAGTTATCGGCTTGCTGCAAAGCCTCTCTACCGCGTTCAACCGTCCTAGCTGGCGGCTTCCATAATTCATTTATTTTTGCAGTGATTCTTCCAAGCATGTTTTATTCCCCATGGTCATTATGGAAAATGATTGCTTTTGCTAAAAGGATCTTTGCGATAAAAACGCGCCTTGTCCCCGTAGCGTGTGTGCGATTCAGCAGAGGGAATGAACTTGCCACAAGCACAGAAACGCAGAAATAGCAGATTCGCTGTATATACCAAGGGGTAGTAGACGGTTCTATATGGACAAAACTACTGATACAAACAGCAGTTATGAAAATTGCGCCATTTTTCTCCACTTTAAAGTGGGGCGTTTTTTGGGCTGTAGGATCAGCCATACCTTAGCCCATTTAGGTGATACCCATAAAAAAGGCCGTTCCCATCAAATAGTTTAAATGGTGCGTCCGCAGGTTTAACTGCTTTACATTTAGTCTGAGAGCGAATTTGTAGGTATCTTAAACACCCCTCTACGGATACCTATACAGATACCTACAGAGCATCTGCACACTTGGGTCCGATTGAGTTGTTTCGATTAAATTGGAAGGAGCAAATTCCCCGAGCATCCTTCGTTACAAGGGTTTTCGGTTGGTTTGAAGTGGGATAGGTTGGGGGGAGTTTTGAATAACTGGCGGAAAGGGAGGGATTTGAACCCTCGATACGGATGAACCGTATACCAGATTTCGAGTCTGGCGCATTCGACCACTCTGCCACCTTTCCTGATTGCTGCAAGCAAAAGCACCCATACAAAAAAGTACGCGCGCCAGAGCATTTTCGGAGATCCGCGATTCTATCAGAGTCCTTATTGAAAACGCTATACACTGCGAAATACGCGAGAATATTTCTTGCATCTTCACAATAAGGCCCGGCGCAGGCTATAAAATAGCTATGTGTGTCTGTGCGCCTTGCGCCAAAATACGTCTTTTGCCACTCCTTATTTTTTTCCTCTTACTTTTTCCGTTTTTCTAATGATTGATATAAACAGTCTTCGCAAAGATCCTCATAGCGTGGCGGAGCAGTTAGCCAAGCGCGGTTATATATTGAATGTGCACGCTTTTATGGAGTTAGAAGAGCAGCGGCGAGCGCTCCAAATGCAAGCAGAGGGCCTGCAATCTCGCCGTAATAGTCTATCGAAAGAAATTGGCCAGCTCAGCGTGCAGAAAACAGAGACGGCTGCAACGGAAAAAGCACAGCGTGTAGAAGAGGTTCAAAAAATCAATCAGGCGCTTAGTGCCGCTTCTACAGAGCTTCAGCTTGTACAGACTCATATTGCAAATTGGCTGCTTGAAATACCTAATGTGGTACATCATAGCGTGCCGGTTGGGCAAAATGAGCTGCAAAATGTTGAGGTTTCACGCTGGGGAACGCCTCGCGCATTTGAGCAGGAAGGCTTTACTCCTAAAGATCATGTAGATGCAGGCCAGCCATTAGGGTTGGATTTCGAGGCAGCGACGAAATTAAGCGGAGCACGTTTTTCCGTGCTGCGCGGGCCTATAGCGCGCCTACATCGTGCGCTTACACAGTTTATGCTCGATACTCATACATTAGAGCACGGCTATACAGAAGTATGTCCTCCCTATCTCGTCAATGCTGCTGCGCTACAAGGCACTGGGCAATTACCCAAATTTGCCGGAGATCTATTTAAAGTTCCACGCAGTGGCATAACCGATTCAGAAGCGATAGAAGAAAAAGCAGGCAAAGAGATAGAGCCGCTCTATCTCATCCCAACTGCAGAGGTGTCGCTTACCAATTTAGTGCGCGATAGCATCGTAGAAGCAGATGCTTTGCCTCTTCGTTTTGTTGCACATACGCCGTGTTTTCGTTCTGAGGCAGGCAGTTATGGTCGAGATACGCGCGGTATGATCCGCCAACATCAGTTTGACAAAGTAGAGTTAGTACAGATTGTAAAGCCAGAAGATTCTTACGATGCACTAGAGCAACTGGTTGGGCATGCCGAAACTATTTTGCAAAAACTTGAATTGCCTTATCGAAAAATGCTGCTCTGCACGGGAGATACTGGGTTTTCAAGTGCAAAAACCTATGATTTAGAAGTATGGCTAGCTTCGCAAAATACCTATCGTGAAATTTCATCGTGCTCTAATACCGAAGCCTTCCAGGCCCGTCGTATGCAAGCGCGTTTTCGCAATGCGCAAGGAAAACCGGAGCAAGTGCACACATTAAATGGCTCAGGGCTTGCTGTAGGCCGCACTCTAGTAGCGATAATTGAGAATTTCCAAAATGCAGATGGCAGCCTTACTATTCCCAAAGCACTACAACCTTATTTAGGTGGGATGGAGCGTTTAGTGCCTTTGGAAGCTTAAAATCTATTTATTTGAAGATAATGCACGAAAAAATATCCAGCCAGGAGTCTAAGCCGCCACAGGCAAAAATGTGGCGCATTTTTCTGCCTATTGTGATTCCTATATTTTTTGTATTTATTGTTATGGCAGGAGCAGGGTTATTGCTGTTGAATCACTTTTCTGTGTAAAGCAATAATGACAAGTCGGTGGTGTGCATGTTGGGGCTCCTTCGTCACCACCAACCTACCGTGACTCCGTAGGTTGGTGGTGACGAAGGAACCCCAACATGATGACCTCTATCCTTTTTAAACCTGCATACGCAGGTCAAAAGTGATGGGTATAAGTTTGTGATGTGCGTGTTGGGGTTCCTGCGTCACCGCCAACCTACGAATTATTTTTATTGTATTTAAGAGTACGCTATCACGCTAGCAGACTTGGGAGATGCTGTTATTCGCAGATTTACTTTGGTTTATTTTTTCCTCTAGTACCTTTATCATTTTATCCAATTTATCATTCATTCTCTGTTGACCTTTTTGAATACGGTCCGCTATTTCTTTTATATCATTATCTACCTTTTCAGCTTCTGAAAGCTTTTCTTCAGGTTGTTTTATTTTATTGAACTCTAGAGACTGGCTACTTAATAGCTGCTGACTAGTTTGCGAAGTAATTATGTTAGACATTTTAAAATCTTCTCAGGGTGATTAATCAATGAAAGGAGGATATTTTCATTGACTTTTATGGTTAGAAGAGGCGCTACTATTTGTATTTCGTATAAATTGTTCAAACAAATTTTCCATTTTATCTAGTTTGGCTGTAAGCTTGTCATTTCTCTCTTCAAGAATATTAATAATTTCTGTCTGCGCACTGTTAAGAGCATGTGTATGTGAATCCAATTTTTTATTTTGTTCTGCCTGCCCAACAAGAAGCATTTTTTGTTCGCTATCTCTTCCATCAGCAGGAAACATGGAGATAATAGTTTCCAGGTAATGAATCAATGGATTAAAGATGTCATCGCGAATCTCTTGCGCATTACGCTCTTCTTTTTTTGCCAGGTCAGCCCAGAACCAGGTACCTAGCTTTAGCAATGCAGCCAGGGTACTGATAATAAAAGGTGTAGTAACAGCCATAATGTTAGACACTACTAGCAATCCTACACTCAGTGCCCAACCCCAAGTACTAATTGCAAATCCAACGGTATAACTCAGGCTTTTATTTAAAAGCTCTAAACCTATTAGCAACTGGCATTTTTGAACATTTAATGGGGTACCCGCCAACTCCTTGTAATCCTTAATATCTAAAATAAGTTTATGCCATTTTGCATAAATTTCTCCACGCAGCTCCGTATCTAAAGTAGATGAAGAATCCAGCAACTCAATAATGGTCAATGCTCTAAAAACCAAAGCATTCCCTAGGTGAATATCTTCTTCATTCTTAGCGGTTTGTGCTGCAGAAATCTTGTTTGCTTTGCTATGGCAAGCATATTTTTTAGGCAGGCTTGGCATATCATGCACAAGCATGGCATCTACAAATTTTTGGATAAGCTTGACGTTAGCTACCCATTTTTCGTCTTGTGCACCAAAAAGTGGGGATGCATTCGTAAACGCAATCTTAGGCACTACTGGTCCATGCGTCCTAATATCGACGTAGCCTTCATTCGCCTGAAATAGCTTATCTTTACTCAGTCTAGAACCCAGACTTGAGACTGAATCGCCCCTTTTTCGACTGGCATCAAAGGGAGAACCCGTTGCAACACTTCCTAATCCTGGCATGCCGCACTCCTTTCCTCATACGAGGAGAAAATGTAACCATGCAGTGCGGTTAACGCACTCAGATCACCAAAATATTGTATGCATATAGGCTTCAATATTTCTTCCTATGCTTTTTTATGATTTTTCTCGTATGAATAATTTTCTATCGCACCCATGCTGGCCCGTAGAAAACTCTTATTGTTATTAATGAGAACAAGAATATCATACCTTTTTCTGATTCGCCACACAGAAAACTCCCCACATTACCTATCTGTACAGCCCCTATTTGTAATGGTTTGGACCATAAAAATGTCTACGGGAATTTTCTGAAATTTGGCTTTTTATAGTGCCTTATCTGTATCCTACGATCTATATCCAAAGTAAGTAATAATCCTACTTATCTTAACTCCTTCGATTGCCTTAGATAGGCGCTCAAAAAACCATGGCCTCTTCCTGGAATCTCCCCAAGCAGCGTACGTTTTTACCTTCTGCTCAGCAGAACACACACTCAGCGCCTTCCAACGCAGAGGCCGTGATTTCTGTGCGTGGCGGAGCAGTTAGCCAAGCGCGGTTATATATTGAATGCGCGCGCTTTTATGGAGTTAGAAGAGCAGCGGCGAGCGCTCCAAATGTAAGCGCGTTTTCGCAATGTGCAAGGAAAACCGGAGCAAGTGCACACATTAAATGGCTCAGGGCTTGCTGTAGGCCGCACTCTAGTAGCGATCATTGAGAATTCCCAAAATGCAGATAGCAGCCTTACTATTCCCAAAGCGCTACAACCTGATTTAGGTGGGATGGAGCATTTAGTGCCTTTGGAAGCTTAAAATCTATTTATTTGAAGATAATGCACGAAAAAATACTCGACCAAGAATCTAAACCGCCACAGGCAAAAATGTGACGCATTTTTCTGCCTATTGTGATTCCTATATTTTTTGTATTTATTTTTATGGCAGGGGCTGGGTTATTGCTGTTGCAGCATTTTTCTGTGTAACAGCGATAATTATCAGTCGGTGGTGTGCATGTTGGGGTTCCTTCGTCACCACCAACCTACCGTTCATTGTAGGTTGGTGGTGATATACGAACCCCGACATGATGACCGCTATCCTTTTGAAACCTGCATACGCAGATCAAAAGTGATGATTACGAATTATTTTATTGTATTCAAAAATATTCTATCACGCTGGCAGATTTTGGGAGGAGCTATTATTCGCAGATTTATCTTGACTCATTTTTTCCTTTAGCATCCCTATCATTTCGTCCATTTTTTGAAGCATTTCCTTGTGGTCTTTTCGAATATCGGCAACTTTTTTGTTTATATCATCAATTATTTCAGCCTCTGAAAGTTTTTCAGGCGATTCTATTTTACTGGACTCTATAAGCTGGCTATGCAATAGCTGTTGAGTGTTTTTTGCAATAATAGTATTAGACATTTTATAAACTTTCCGGGTAATTAATCAATGAAAGGATGATGTTTTCATTGATTTGAATGGTTATAAGGGATATGAACTACTTTTTTTGTATAAAGTCTTTAAGCAAAGTGGCCATTACATCCATTCTATCTCTGAGCTCTTTATTTTCTGCGTGGAGGGTACTGAGGTCTGTCTGAGTATGGTTAAGAACAGATGTATGTAAAATTTGATCCATTTTATCTTTGAGCTCTTTATTTTCTGCTTGGATGTTAGCAAGTTCACGTTTAAGAGCTTCTGTATGTGAATCCAATTTTTTATTTTGTTCTGCCTGCCCAACAAGAAGCATCTTTTGCTCGCTATCTCTTCCATCAGCAGGAAACATAGCAATAATAGTTTCCAGGGAACGAGTCAGTGGATTAAAGATGTCATCGTGAATCTCTTGCGCATTACGCTCTTCTTTTTTCGCCAGGTCAGCCCAGAACCAGGTACCTAGTTTTAGCAATGCAGCCAGCGTACTGATAAGAAAAGGTATAGTAACCGCCACTATGTTAGACACTACTAGCAACCCTACAGTCGTTGCCCAACCCCAAGTACTAACTGTAAATCCAAGGGTATAACCCAGGCTTTTATTTAAGCGCTCTAAACCTATTAGCAACTGGCATTTTGGAATCTCTAATGGCGTACCCGCTGAATCAGCGTAATCCTTAATCTCTGCATTAAGTTTATCCCATTTTTTATAAATTTCTTTGCGCAGCTCTGTATTTAACAAAGGGGAAGCATTCAGCTCTTCAATAATGGCCAATGCTCTAGAAACTAAATCATTCCATAGGTTAATATCTTCTTCATTCTTAGCAGTTTGCACTGCAGAAATCGCATCTACTTTGATATGACAAGCATATTTTTCATACACGCTTGCCGTCTGAATGTTTTTTTCAAATTCTTTGAGAGACTCTACGTTAACGTTCCACTTTTCATCTTGTGGGCCAAAAAGTGAAGATGCATGCGTGAACTTGATTCTAGGCACTACTGGTTCATCTGGCTTAATAAGGACATAGCCTTCATCAGCTAGAAACGACTTAGCTTTACGCGAAGTGGAACTTGAATCGTAGCTTCTCAGACTGGCATTAGAATGAACACTTCCTACTCCTGGCATGCTGCACTCCTTTCCTCATACGAGGCGAAAATGTAATCATGCAGTACGGTTAACGCGCTCAGATCACCAGAATATTGTATGCATATAGGTTTCAATATTTCTTCCTATGCTTTTCTTATGTTTTTTTTCGTATGAATAATTTTCTATTGCACCAATATACTGGCCCCTAGAAAACTCTTATTGCTATTAAAGGAGATAAGAATATCATACCTTTTTCTGATTCGCCATACAGAAAACTCCCCACATTACTTATCTGTACAGCCCCTATTTGTAATGGTTTTGGCCATCAAAATGTCTACGGGAATTTTCTGAAATTTGGCTTTTTATAGCGCCTTATCTGTATCCTACGATCTATATCCAAAGTAAGTAGCAATCCTACTTATACCTAACTCCTTCGATTGCCTTAGATAGGCGCTCAAAAAACTATGGCCTCTTCCTGGAATATTCCCAAGCAGCGTACGTTTTTACCTTCTGCTCAGCAGAACACGCACTCAGCGCCTTCTGGCGCAGAGGCCGTGATTTCTGTGAGCGTATTGACGCGCACTATTCATACCTGGCTAGAGCAGACTTTTACGCAGGCATGGATTTCTGGTGAAATTTCTAATTTCACACAGGCTGCGAGTGGGCATTGGTATTTTGTTTTGAAGGATGCGGGTGCGCAGATTCGCTGTGTGATGTTTCGTTCGCGTACTGCGTATGTTGAGAAGATCCCGCAAGAAGGGGATCATATTGAAGTGCGTGCTACTGCAACGCTCTATGAACCGCGTGGGGATTTGCAGCTAACTGTCGATAGCATCCGTCATACTGGTTTAGGGCGACTGTACGAAGCATTTTTACGGTTAAAACGCACTTTAGAAGAGGCAGGGCTCTTTAGCGCAGAGCGTAAACGTGCCCTGCCCTTGCATCCCAAGACAATCGGCATCATTACTTCCCCGCAAGCTGCAGCGCTCCATGACGTACTCACCACACTCGCGCGGCGCTCTCCTCATATACGCGTTATCTTATATCCTGCTCCTGTGCAAGGTGCACAGGCTGCGGCTCAGTTGCTAGAGCAAATTAAGTGTGCAGGAGCGCGCGCTGAAGTAGATGTTTTATTGCTTTGCCGTGGTGGAGGCTCGATTGAAGATTTATGGGCCTTTAATGATGAAAAACTAGCTCATGCCATAGCGGCCTGCCCATTACCTATTATTACAGGCATAGGGCATGAAACCGATTTCACTATTGCAGATTTTGTAGCGGATGTACGTGCGCCTACACCAACCGCTGCTGCTGAGTATGCGGGTCCTGAGTGTCTGACGCTCAGGCGTACGCTCAAAACCATGCATATGCAGCTCAATAGAGCGTGCATGCGCTTTATCGAACAGCGTTTTCAGCGTATGGATTATTTAGCACAGCGGCTTATGAGCCCTCGCCAGCAGCTTGAGCATAGGCGCAAACACCTCGGTTATCTTTTTGGACGGCTCACGCAAATCACTACGCATACGGCACAAGGTAGACAGCATCAGCTTGCCAAGCTGCAGATGCGTTTGCGCGCTGCTCGTCCTAATTATTTACATGCTCGTGCTCTGCTAGAGCCGCTTACCCGTCAACTTCATATAAGCACAGCACGTGTATTTAAAACCCAGCAGGCTATCTTACATAACAGAGCAGCGCGCTTGGAATTGCTCAATCCACAACATACATTAGAGCGTGGATATGCTGCATTAATTGACCCGCAAACTGGGCAGGCCATACGTTCAGTCGATGCATTTTTCCCCGGACAGCATATTCAGGTGCATGTCGCGCAAGGGCGAGCCAAAATCGGAATCAGTGAAGTAATGGATGTCCAGTCTTTCTGTAATCCTTGAATCTAGGGCCCTTAGAAAGAAATGTAAAAGAGACGTTATAATTTACTTTTCGCTGAATATATCCATATGTCCTCTAAACCTTTATCGGATCTAGCCTATCAAGTTACCCAATGCCAAGCAACGGAGTCGGCATTTACGGGAAAGTATTGGGATCACTGGGCAAAGGGAGAGTATCTTTGCATCTGTTGCGCAACGCCCCTTTTTACTTCGAGTGCGAAGTATCAGAGCCAGTGCGGATGGCCTAGTTTTAAGCAACCGATTAACCAAACGGTAATAGCAGAGCACCCGGATCACTCCCACGGCATGGTACGTACGGAAGTGCGCTGTGGCGCTTGCAACGCACATTTAGGACATGTATTTCCCGATGGCCCTGCTCCTTTAGGCTTACGTTATTGTATTAATTCAGCTGCACTTGAGTTTCAACCAGACATTTAAAGCTATTAGTTCTGCGTTTTCTGTATTGAATCTCCTTCTTTTTTGCCTCCACAGTTCAGGAAAATAATGACACACACCCTCCCCCCCCTACCTTATGAAAAAAATGCGCTTGAGCCGCATATGTCGCAAGAAACACTAGAGTTTCACTATGGCCGGCATCATCAAACCTATGTGAACACGCTCAATACCTTGATTGCTGGCACTCCTTTTGAAAATGACTCTCTCGAAGCCATTATTAAAAAAGCCCCTGCAGGCCCCATTTTTAATAATGCAGCCCAGATTTGGAACCATACTTTTTTCTGGAATAGCGTGAGCCCCAATGGTGGTAAAGCGCCTGCTGGTGCGCTAGGCGATGCTATTAATGCAAAGTGGGGGCCCTATGAGCAATTTAAAGAAGCCTGGACCAAAGCTGCACTCACCCTCTTTGGCGCAGGATGGGTATGGTTGGTCAAACAGGCTGATGGTGCATTAGAGATTGTGCAAACCAGTAATGCAGCCACGCCTTTAAGCCAAGGCACTACTGCACTGCTTACCATTGATGTTTGGGAACATGCTTATTACATCGACTACCGCAATGCACGCCCCAAATTTGTGGAAAGCTTCTGGAATATCGTGAATTGGGATTTTGCTAGCGATAATTTCGCAGCTGCTTAATTTTAGTGCATCAAAAAAATAGGACCCTCATATGGGTCCTATTTTTTTGTGCACGAATAGCAGGGCTACCCAAATATTTTTATACAAGTTATTACAGCAGTTGTTAAGCTAGCTTGCGCAAAGAAAAGGCTAACCATCCATTTAATCATATTGGTTTTGAGGTTTTCGATCTTGCTATTAAATTCACTTTTTATTCCATGCTTGGTTTCTTTGATTTCATGACGGAGCTGGTTGAACGCCGCAGTAAGCATATCTCTCCCCCTCTTTCATTTCGATAACTTGCTGATGTTACGCAGGTATTCAAAAAGACTGTGGTATGCATGTTGGGGTTCGTGCCTCACCACCAACCTACCAAGATGCCGATGTAAAAGGGCTCTATAAAACTCCACTAACCACAAGAAAAGGCAAAGAACGGTAGGTTGGCGGTGACGAAGGAACTCCAACATGCATACCACCTACTTTTAATCTTTGCACTCTGTCTAGCAGCAACTCACCGTTCTATAACGTGCGTAACATCAATAACTTTAACAAAATTTGATTGAAATATAAACCAATTAAGTTAAATTAAACTAGCAATTAGAAAGCAGAGGCCATTTGCATAGGGAGTTGCAAAATTGCGTCATGGTTAGAAGGCGAAAAACAACGTGTAGCCGCTTCACGCCAAGGTAACCATTGCCAAGCAGTGTGCTCATCGGCACAAAGTGTTGGGGAGAAGTCAGTGGGTACGGTGAGTCCAAACCAATGCTCCGTGTTATGCGTTACACCAGGTGCATAACGATACTGCCACATAGGATATATCTCGTATTTCAGCTGATACTGCCAGTCACGCAGCGCATCCATAGGCAGATTTGCACTCCCAATAACCAAGCCTGTTTCTTCCTGCACTTCGCGGCAAGCTGTCTCTTTTAGTGACTCCTGTGGATGCTCTTTAGAGCCTGTCACTGACTGCCATCTATTCCCAGGCCCTGCCCGTTCCAGTAATAGCACCTGTAAATCTTGGGTATGTATAACCACTAATACAGACTCAGGGATTTTATATACAAGCATAGTTTTTACCGCTTTACGACTGTAAGCTTTGTGGAGTAGTTATGGAGCAACTTGTATTTTTATAACGAGGCGGTAGTTTGGTGGTGAGGGACGAACCCCAACATGACGACCGATGTTCTTTTAAAACCTGCATATGCATTCAAAAACGATGATTATAGGTCGGCGGTATGCATGTTTGGGTTCGTCCCTCACCACCAGCCTACCATTAAATAGGAACGGTCTAAACGGGATTATCTGGCAGACAATATTCATTAGCGAATAGATCTTCCACATTTTCTCTCGCTCTAATTAGGTGCGCCTGGTTACCATCCACCATGACTTCTGCTGCACGTGGTCGTGTATTGTAATTAGAACTCATCACAAAGCCATACGCCCCCGCTGCGCATATGGCTAATATATCGCCAGGCACTACACTTAATATCCGCTCGCGTGCCAACCAGTCTCCGCTCTCACATACAGGACCTACCACGTCATACAGCGCAGGCTGTGCATCTGGGCTGGGGGTTTGCCTGACGGGGAGAATTTCATGGTAAGACTGATAGACCGCAGGCCGGGCTAAATCATTCATAGCCGCATCGACGATGACAAAATTCTTTTCTTCACTGGGCTTTAAATACTCAACCCGCGTCAGCATCACGCCTGCTGGGCCCACTAAAGAGCGTCCTGGCTCAAATAATATCTCTCGATGCCCATGTCCTCGCGCGTCGACATAATCTAATAGCGTACGTACAAAATGCTCGGGCTCAGGAGGATTTTCATCTTGATAGCGAATGCCTAGCCCCCCGCCCACATCAATATGTGCGATATGCATGCCTTTTGCTTCTACCTGTTCGACTAAATCTAATAAGGTATCAAGCGCTTGAAGATAAGGCGCTATCGCGGTGAGCTGAGAGCCTATATGGCAGTCAATTCCTACTACTTCTAGGTGAGGCAGCGTGGCTGCTATTTCATACGCTTCGCAGGCTTGTTCAAAATGGATACCAAATTTACTGGTTTTTAAGCCGGTAGCAATATAAGGGTGGGTGTGTGCATCTACATGCGGATTCACACGTATTGAAATGGGTGCGCGCCGGCCTAAAGTACCAGCCACCTTATTTAATGCATGCATTTCTGCAAAAGATTCAACGTTAAAACATTTAACGCCCGCCTCAAGAGCGGCAGCCATCTCTTTAGCAGATTTCCCTACTCCTGAAAATACCACCCGATTCGCTTGCCCACCTGCAGCCTGTACACGGGCTAACTCTCCACCGGATACCGTATCAAACCCGGCTCCCAATTTTGCAAACACATTCAGCACCGCTAAATTACTATTGGCTTTTACTGCATAACAAATTTGTGCACGCCGACCAGCGCATGCTTTTGCATAGGCTTCATAGGCGGCGGTAAGCGCAGCGCGAGAATACACATACAAAGGGGTAGCAAAGCGCTCTACAAGCTGCTCAACAGGCACTCCTTCTACATAGAGTGTGTCGTTTTGATAATGAAAGGCCTTATTGTGGGACATAGAATTTTGCAGTTTTTAAAATGTGCTTTATAAGGGGGAAGCAGCAGGAGGAGTAGGAGCAGATGAATCCGAGGCAGGAGAGCGAGTAGGAAGCGTCTCAAAAAAAATGGGCGCCTCCATAACATCTACTCCAGGAGTACTGGTGGAGTAGACCTCAAGGGGAGACTGCTCAGGCGAGAGCGTCCCCTCAACGGCTTTGAGTCCTGGCGGCACAGCTTGGCTCTCTTTATGCTCAGAGGGAATAGGACGAGAGTCTAAAGCGGGTATAACAGGCAAGTATAGTGCACCACGCTGCCCACATCCGCTTGAAAAAAGACCCGCTAAGGTACACAGCACCGCTATTATTGCGCTTTTTTGTACAGGGGCTTGCATACAGGGTCCCAAAAAAATCCAGAAATCAAATTAAGAGAACCAGATGACTGATAAAGAATATTTAGATCTTGCTGAGGCTACCCTCAGCGCAATAGAAACTGCGATAGAGCAAAGCGGAGTAGATATTGATTACGCCCGCACCGGCTCGGTATTGACACTGGAATTTGAAAACCGCAGCAAAATAGTAATCAACTTACAACCTGCCATCCAAGAAATTTGGGTTGCAGCCTTAAGCGGTGGGTTTCATTACCGCTATCAGAAAGAGCCTGCCACCTCATCGGCAACAGGAACGTGGAAAGACACCCGCAGCGGCAAAGCGCTTTTTGCTGCGCTATCGGGCTATGCCAGTGAACAAGCAGGCAGTGTAATAGAATTTACCTGCCCATGATAATGCCCAATGCTGTTACTGCGGCAATCCAGGCACGCCTGAATCTTCGGGGACTGCTGGCTGTGCAGCATCAGGCTCATCTATCCCTTCATCTTGCTGCCCCACATCCCCGCCTGCCTTGTGTGCGGCCGCTGATTCTGGAATTTCCACTTCATTGCTAGGTAAGGAAGTGGTGTCACCACCCTCCTTAGCCCCGCCCTCTACTTTTTCTTGTACAGCGGGTGGCGGAGTATCTATTCCGATTTTACTTACAAAGCCGTGTCCTGGCGTGAAAATATCGTAATACGGCTCTCCTCCTATATCCACAATACCTGGAGGACGAGGCCATTGATAGGTGGGCACGCCCGCCAGAGCTTGGCGCATATAGTTAATCCAAATTGGCAATGCCAAGCCGCCACCTGTCTCCCGATCTCCCAAGCTTCTAGGCTGATCATAGCCTATCCAAGCAACGGCCGTTACTGTGGGCTGGAAGCCTGCAAACCACGCGTCGTGCGAATCATTAGTTGTACCGGTTTTGCCAGCCAAATCGGTGCGATTGAGCACTTTACTACGCCTTCCGGTTCCATTTTGTGCAACCGACTGCAGCAACCCCGTCATGATGTATTCATTACGCGCATCAATCATCTGAGGCGCATTTTTACCTGCGATTAAAGGTTTGGCACGCGAAAGCACTACGCCATCTGCATCGGATACTTCCGCTATCAAGTAAGGGTTAATACCATAACCGCCATTTGCAAAAACCGAATACGCACTAGCCATTTGCAAAGGGGTAACCAAGCCTGTGCCTAATGCCATCGACAAGTAAGGAGGCATTTTATCTGCATCAAAACCAAACTTTTGTGTGATGTAAGTCTGAGCATACTGGGTACCGATGTGGGCCAAGATACGGATCGAAATCAAATTGATGGATTTCTCTAATGCTTGGCGCATCGTTACAGGGCCACGATACTGCGCATCATAATTTTTGGGCGACCATTCTTGCCCGCCAGTTTGCTCTGCACTCAAATAGAAAGGAGCGTCATTAATAATGGTTGCGGGCGCTATTCCTCGGTCTAATGCAGCCGAATAAATAAACGGCTTAAAACTCGACCCAGGCTGACGCCAAGCTTGTGTAATGTGGTTAAATTTATTATGGTTAAAATCAAACCCACCTACTAAAGCGTAAATCGCACCATCTTGTGGTCGCATCGCAATAAGCGCACTTTCGACTTGAGGGAGCTGCACAATTTCCCAAGTGGACTCTATCACTCCATTTACAGAAGCATTGGAGCTGACTGCGGCACTGGATTTGATGGGATTGATGCGAATCAACGCACCAGGACGTATCTGTCGGTTCTTGGGCGCGGTGTTTTTAAGAGATGCCGCAGCAAAAAGCAAACCTTTCCCGCTTATTACCACCTTATTTCCATTGAGCGTTTGCGCTTCTACTTGACCATGCTCCACAGCAGTAACTACGGCACCCGCATACCCGCCATTACCTGGACGCAAAGCAAGTGCATCTGAAATTACCTGCTCACGATCTTCTTCTTTTTCTGGAAGTGCAATGAAGGCCTCCGGTCCGCGGTAGCCATGGCGTCGATCATATTCGGTTACCCCTTGACGCACAGCTTGGTAAGCTGCCTCTTGGTCTTTTGAATCAATCGTTGTAATTACATTTAAGCCGCGGGTATAGGCATCCGTGCCATACAAGGTGACCATTTTTTGCCGCACCATTTCTGCAGCAAATTCTGCGTGTAATTTGAACCTATTGCGTACACTTTTAACATTCAAATCCTCATTTAACGCTTCTTCATATTGCTTAGGCGTTATATAACGCAACTCCAACATGCGCTTTAGGATGTACTCTTGACGAATTTTTGCACGGCGAGGGTTAACAATCGGGTTATAGGCAGAAGGCGCTTTAGGAAGCCCCGCTAACATGGCCGCTTGGGCCAATGTGATGTCTTGCAAATCTTTCTCAAAATACACGCGTGCAGCCGCAGCAAAGCCATAAGCACGTTGCCCCAAGAAAATTTGGTTCATATACAGCTCAAAGATTTGATCTTTGCTGAGCACTGCTTCAATTTTATAAGCCAGCAACATCTCGTAAAACTTACGCAAATATGTCTTTTCGCTCGATAAGAAGAAATTACGTGCCACCTGCATCGTAATGGTGCTGGCCCCTTGCGCTGCACCACCGTGCAAAATATCAGCGACGCCTGCGCGCAAAATCCCGATGAAATCTACGCCGCCATGATTATAAAAACGGTTGTCTTCAATCGCTAACACCGCATTTTTCATCGTATCTGGGATAGCGGAGAGATTGACCAATTGGCGCCGCTCTGCGCCAAACTCACCGATCAGCACATGGTCACGGGTATAAATACGCAGCGGCACTTTCGGCTGGTAATCGGTCATGGCCTCTAGGGAAGGCAAATTACCCGCCACTACAATCATTATGTAAGCAAGTAGCAGTGCCCCAATCAGAGATACCGTGACACCAGCCCAGCAGCCCCATATAAAAAGCTTGCTGGCGAATGAGCGTGGAGGAGCATTTCCTGCTTTAGTCTTTGTTTTGGAAGCAGCAGAACGTGTAGCACGCGTGCGCGGCCCGGGAGGAGTTGGAGCAGTCAAAGCAAGGCCCTATACATCAATGAAAGATAAATGCGCAATAACCGCAGATTATAACGGTCCAATACGCCATAGCATTTTACTGGGTGGACATATTAGCCTTAAGAACTATCTACAATCCCTCAAAAATTCAACGAATCAACCAATAGACACTAGGGCGTGTCCTCAATTGCCCCAAAGGGTGCATATTTGGGGGAGCAGGAGCACAGGGACCGGAACTGTACTTAAGTACAGTGAGGATCCCGAGCACCGCACGACCTCAAAGATGGGCCCTTTGGGGCAATTGAGGACACGCCCTAACCATCCGGTCTATTTTTTATTGCTCTAATGCCACGCACAATACCTCTTATCTAAGAAAAGGCAATGATTCGAGCGAGTAGATATAGCTTGGGGTTAATAGCACACCCCCACTTACCTCCTCCGATTATTGTTAAGTACAAGAAAAGGAGGGCATGTGTCCAATTTAATGCATCGTATTTTGCGCCAATATGTCGCAGGGATAGATATTCAGCGCGAAGAAGCCCGCATAGTAGTGCTCAGTCACCGATGGTTAAGCGCCAGTGCCGTTCGCTTCGAATATGCAGCTCGGCGCCCCTTACCTACCGATGTCTACGAAGAGGGCGAATGGATATCACCGGATGATATTACTTTAACCCTCTCAGAGCTTACTTCTGATGCCAAGAAAGCATGCCAGAGTAACTTAAACCGTCTTGTAATGGCATTGCCTACCAATATAGTGTGGCTCGATGAAATAGAACTACACCCCGACACGTCCCATGCGCCACGTAACGCACACGCAGCAGCCTGGCTCAATGAACTCGAGCCATTAGTTCTCACCCAAGCGGAACAAAATCTTGGAATACCCGCTGCCGATATAGCAGCAGATTGGTTTTTACAAAATCCACAATACCATCCTAATCGCTTAACAATAGTAGCAGCTCCAAGATCAGCTATCGAAGTAAGAATGGAATGTGCTGCACATCTTGAGCTGCGACTGAGTGCTATCGATGGCGAAGCAGCCGCTGCCCTGCGAGCCTGCCGGTTTGCCGCTGCACACGAAGTGCCTGCAGATACTGCGTACGCAGTTATATGGTTTGGTGCTCGCGAAGTAGAAGCCTATTTACTCTGCCCTTCCCTACCCACTCCACCCACTAACCAGGTTACAGAACCTCCATCCACAGATAACCTTCTTACCCAACTATCCACGCATAGTATTGCGCGAGAAACGTGTTTTACTAGGCAGCGTTTATCTGGCGCGTCGCTGATCGACCGCCTGCATGAATTGATCGATTCGCATAATCCCAAATACCTATGGTTTGCAGGAGAGCCAGGAGCATTTAACGCGCTAGAGGCCAAAGGGTTTAATACCAACGCCCTTGCCCTTGCGCTCGGCTGCGTACCTAGACGCTTTGACCCCACCCTCTATAGTCTGCCAAGCCAAAATAAAGAAACAAAAATACCTCTCTCTGCGGCTCAAGACCCCTGCTTTGCCCTCGCGTTTGGGCTCGCTTTGCGAGGAGTATTGGAATGACTCAGCACCTAGGCGGCTTTAATCTACTGCACTATAGAGAGAAACGTGCAGTGCAACAACGTTATAAACACGGCATAGGAATAGCTATTGCAAGCTCTATAGGCATTTTGATGGCTATTGCAATGCAATATAAGCTCTTACACGCCACCCATCTTCATACCATCCAGCGCATACAGCTAGAGCAAACTCTTACCTATCTTAAACCACAACTGAACCTTAGCAAAGCGCTCATGAAACCCATCAAAGCGCAGCAAGAGCGTACACACTTAGCAGCGTCTTTATCGCAGCAGATGGGTCGTTTTTCTGATTTGCTGCAAGCACTAGGGGAGATTGAACCTATTGGAATACGCCTACTCGATCTGCATTTTCAACCGGATTTCAGCACTATTGTGGGTACTGCACGTACGCAGCGTACATTGCGTAATTGGGTTAGACACTTAAAGCGTATCGGACCTTTTCCGCAAGTCAGTGTTACACAAGTGCAACGTTTAAAACGATCAAAATCCACTACGCCAACAATAGAGAAGGCTCCAGCTTATATGCCAGTGCGCCCTCCTTTGCCCCCTGCCCATTTCATACAGCCCTTTTCTAGCACCCCACCCAGAGCTGCACATCAACGCACTCATGAATTTGCATTTACATTAAAGCTAGAAGACATAAAACCTCCTCTCTCTGTGCTGCCCAATCGCTCGCTATGAAACACTTTATGCAAGGTTTTGCACAACCTTTTGAAAATTGGCCACGGGCCCATCTGCTCTGTCTAGGCACTGGATTGTTTCTTTGCGCATTTTGGCTGTGCACCTACTGGATTACCCAACACCTACCTAATCCTGCGCTAGCACAGGCATCACTAATCCAACTTGAGCAGCAAGTGGAAAAAGCTCAGAAAACGGTAGCTAAGCTGCCTGCTTTAAAGCGCTATGCACAAAAACTAAAAACACAATACAACACGCAAGAGCAGGTTTTAGATGAAATAGATTTATTTCATCATTTTGAAAATGTGGTCTCCAAAAGCATGCTGCAGCTTGAAAATTTTGAACCGCAAAAAGCAAGCATGCACGCTCACGCACGCGAGCAGACTTTAACTATGCGATCAAGTGGCAGCTTTAAAAATATGGCGCTTTTTGCTCGTCAACTTCAACACCAAGCACTAACGGCTGCTCCTTTAACAGCGCATATCAGTCCACAACAAGGTGCACTACTACTAGAGCTCACGCTGCGCATTGGCCCACAAAAAACTAGCTTTAGTTTGCCTAAACGCACCCCATCCATCGATGCAGTCCGTTTTTATGATCCTTTTAACTATGTGGATATCGATGGAGCCTCCCCATTTATGAGTGCCGCAGAATCAGATGCGCTTACTTTAAAACTCCTAGGCATATTCACTCAACACACTAGTAACAAAACACGCCGAGCAGCATGGATCCAAGCTCCAAACACCTCTGTACTTGTATATCAGGGAGACCATATTCAAAGCCGGCGAGATGGGCAAGGCTTGAGCGTGCTACAGATTAATTCACGCTCTATTACTTTATCTAGCCCCAAAGGCAGGCGGGTACTTTCTTTAGAGGGGTCACAGCCATGACATGCGCTTTATTTAAACAAAATATACGACGACAAGCCTTCATATACTCCCTGTTTGCCTACATTTTGTTTGCTTTTAGCCTGCCTAGTCTGGCAATGGAGCAGCAGCATACTGCTGCATCTACAACGTTTACCTCTACAAAAAGCGCCGCACACCCTCCTAGAGAGCGAGTCATGCAAAATCGCACAAAAACCCCTAGTGACCGCGAACTATATTTGCAAGCACGCTCTAGCAGTGAATTAAATGCGCATCACAGCGCTAACCACATCCAACCCTTGCCTACCCCAGCAACATCTAACCTTATAAAAAAGCCAGCCACGCCTCTCCCCTCTGATGCACGCATTACCTTTGAATTTCAAAAAGCAGCACTGTCTGACGTACTACACGCTTTTTCTGCCTTCACAGGCACTAATCTCATTATCAGCGACCGAGTACAAGGCACTGTATCTATCAGACTAGAAAATGTACCTTGGCGTGAAGCCTTCGACACCTTGCTCACTACCCACGGGCTAGGCATGCAACAGCGCGGCAATATTCTATGGATTGCTCCTGCAAAAGATATCGCATATCAAGAAAAACAGCGTTTTGAAGCACAAAACTTAGAAATAGATACGACACCTCTCAACACTTCTATTTTTGAGATGCACTACCAACGGGCAGAAGCCGTACGCACATTATTAAATGGCGCAGGAGGAGAAACAGGCAGCGGGATAGGCAGTGAGCGATTTTTATCAAAGCGTGGTGTAGCCATGGCTGATCCAAGAACCAATCAACTTTTTGTCATAGATGTGCCAAAGCGTATCGAACAGATTAAGAATCTTTTATTAGCCGTTGATCGCCCTGTGCCACAAGTATCTATCGAAGCGCAAATTGTAGAAGCGGAGGAAGGGTTTTCACGTAGTTTAGGAGCACGCCTTTCTTTATTAGGCAGTGGCAACCCCTCCCATAGTCCCGGCGAAGGTGCAGATAAAGGGCCAGGAAGAGGCACCCCTCCACCATTAGCCCCCTCTCACGTTTTAGCAGGAGAAAAAGGAGCACTGTATGACATTCCCGCTGCTGCTCTATCAGGATTTAACCCTGCCAGCCTTGGTTTCACCCTTTTTGGAGCAGGTGCTAGCCACATTATTGCGCTAGAGCTCAGTATGCTAGAGGCAAGAGGAGAAGGAAAAATTTTATCAAGCCCACGCGTGGTCACAGCAGACCGCGTAAAAGCGTTGATTGAACAAGGCACCGAACTGCCCTATCAAGCCAAAGTAGGCAATGGTGTTTCTGGCGTACAGTTTCGCCGTGCGGGGCTAAAGCTCGAAGTCACTCCGCATATCATGCCTAATGGCTATGTCACGCTCGATCTAGATGTTTCTAAAGACAGTGTAGGGACAGAAACCCTATCCGGCCCGGCAATTAATACCAAACATATACAAACCCAAGTACATGTTGAAAATGCAGGCACCGTCGCTATCGGAGGCATTTTCACGCATGATCAACGCAGCGATATCGTGGGATTGCCGTGGTTGAGTAGGCTACCTGTCGTAGGCGCCCTTTTTAGAAGAAGCATAAAAAACCATCGCAAAACTGAATTGCTCATTTTTATTACGCCCCATGTTATTACACCCACCCAGCAATAATATAAGCCACCTTACTCTCCTATCTTTTTTGCGCAATGATTAGCTGTAGGTTGGGGTGAGGTACGAACCCCAACCTACACACCGCTTACTTTTTATCTTTGCTCTTTGGTAATTAAAAGCAGGCTTTCAAAGGGCATTGGTAAGGTGTTGGGGTTCGTACCTCACCCCAACCTACCGCCAATATTAATGCCCAAACACGTTGCGAAGACTACTGGCATCGATCATCGATACACTCCATTCTCTCAACATGTCTTCGTCAGCTGCTGCTATCTCTGACTCGTAGAGATCCAGTGGGCTATCTGGGAATTTTTTTTGTAATAAAGCTCGAAAAGTCTTTAAACCGTTTTCCTTACCCCCTTTTTTTATACCGATCCGTTCAGCTGTAGTAATGTAAGCCACTTTGCTCTCCTGTTCTAATGCATGAATGGAGTCATTGTATTGCACCTCCAAATCTTCTGGAAGCGCCATCACTGCATCAATAAAGTAGTAGAGTTTTGAAACCTCATCACGCGCCAAACCCTTTTCATAAAGGCAGCGTGTGAGCTTCATCTTCTGTTTGTAGCGCATCTGCGGGTCAGGCTGTGTTTTTAGCGAAGTAAGATGTGCGGCCACTACTATGCCGAATGGATTACGGGTCTCTAATAAAGTCTCTCTTTTCTCTTCGTAATCCAATAATTTGTTTATAAAAAAGTGGAATGTCAGAATATTCTCATTCCAGAGCGTGTCCTGATAGCAGTCCGGCCTCCAGTTTTTATTGTCGTCTGCTAATATCGCTAGCGTCAAAATAGGCAATTGATAACGGTCCCGTAACCTGTAATGGTAGGTGTATAGCCTTTGCGCAAAATCTTCTTCTTTCGCGCCTTGGACTTCGGTGTGTAGCAACACAAAACTCGCTTGTCCTGCTTTAGAATGGATTTTGACAAGCTTATCGACAAACCGCTTGCCAATCACGCTATCTGTGGCCAAAGCTTGAAGCTCCTTGTCCATTAATTGATAACCTTTACTCCAATCAATATTCTCAGCCAGCTTTGGATAAAAAAACTCCATAAACTCCTGAAAATAGGCATCTAAAATTTCCTTCCATGCTTCATCAAAATGGGAAGGGGGGTTTACAGCATTCAAAGTCATGAG
>JASSUK010000046.1:0-9259 GCA_031963045.1 Mycoavidus cysteinexigens | reverse complement strand
ACTAGGCCATCTTTATCCTTTAGCGCCTGGGTCAAAGCAATAATGATTTCTTCTGATAGGCTTTCCTGCTGACCTAACGCCAAGATGGCTACATGTCTGACCGCCTTGTCTTCATCCTGTAGTAGCTTGATTAAAGCGGAAATGGCAATCTCTGGTAGCGTTTTATATCGGCCTAATACCTGAGCCACTATACCCTTGACCAGGACAGGCAGCGTTTTATATCGGCCTAATACCTGAGTCGCTATACCCTTGACCAGGACAGGCAGTGTTTTCTGCTGACCTAATATATCAGTCGCTATACCCTTGACCAGGACAAACAGCGTTTTATATGGGCCTAATACCTGAGCCGCTGTACGTCTGATCTCCTTGTCTTCATCCTGTAGTAGCTTGATTAAAGCGGAAATGACAACCTCTGGCAGCGTTTTATATCGACCTAATATCCCAGCCGCTGCATACTTGAGTGGGGCATCTTCATCCTTTAGCGCCTGGATTAAAGCAATAATGATTTCTTCTGATAGGCTTTCCTGCTGACCTAACGCAAAGATGGCTACACGTCTGACCTCATTGTTTTCATCCTGTAGTAGCTTGATTAAAGCGGAAATGACAACCTCTGACAGCGTTTTATATCGGCCTAATACCTGAGCCGCTGTATACTTGACTGGGACATATTCATCCTTTAGCGCCTGGGTCAAAGTAACAATGATTTCTTCTGATAGGCTTTCCTGCTGACCTAATGTTTCTATTGCTACACGTCTGACCTCCTTGTTTTCATCCTGTAGTAGCTTGATTAAAGCGGAAATGGCAACCTCTGGTAGCGTTTTATATCGGCCTAATACCTGAGCCGCTCCACCCTTGACCGGGACATATTCATCCTTTAGCGCCTGGGTCAAAGTAACAATGATTTCTTCTGATTCTGATAGGCTTTCCTGCTGACCTAACGCCAAGAGGGCTGTACGTCTGACCTCCTTGTTTTCATCCTGTAGTAGCTTGATTAAAGCGGAAATGGCAACCTCTGGCAGCGTTTTATGTTGGCTTAATATCCAAGCCGCTGTACCCTTGACCGGGACATATTCATCCTTTAGCACCCGGGTCAAAGCAATAATGGTTTCTTCTGATAGGCTTTCCTGCTGACCTAACGCCAAGATGGCTTCACGTCTGACCTCATTGTTTTCATCCTGTAGTAGCTTGATTAAAGCGGAAATGGCAATCTCTGGCAGCGTTTTATATCGGCCTAATATCCAAGCCGCTGTATCTTTGACCGGGACATCTTCATCCTGCAGCGCGTTCATCAAAGCAGGAATAACGGCTTCTGGCAACGTTTTCTGCCGACTTAGTTCTGCAGCCGCCTCATGCCTACGCTGCTTGTCTTTATCCTTTAATTTATAAATTAAGTGAGAAATAAGCGTCTCTGGCTGATTTTTCTGGGCCCCTATTATCCAAGCCGCTGCAGATTTAGATTTTTCGCTATTAACGTTTGGAGCATTATTTAAAGCAGAAATAGCGGCCTCTGGTAGCGTTTTCTGAGAAGCCAATGCCCTAACAGCCGCATTTTTGATAGAGCTGTTTTCATCGTGTAGCGCGCCGATCAGAGCATCAATCGCAGCATCAGACAAAGTTAAGCGTGCCTCGAGGGTTTGAATTAGACGCTCTTTTTTCCCCTCAGGCTGACTCAGGCTCTTGAGCAACAGATGCTCTGGGAAGATACTCTGGCGACCTAGTTCGCTCAAGCCATATTCGCTTAGTTTCATCTCGAAGCGCAACCATTGCATCAACTCTGTTTCCTGCCTATCAACCGTGGTTTTATTTAATTGCGTGCGCGCCTCGTTTAGACACCCCATCATCACCTGTTGATGACGGCCACCGATCAGATCGCGCGGCGCTTTTTCTAACGAAGTAAAAAAGCGCTCTAGCGCAGTGCTCTTCAGCAACCCTGCCACCAGCCACCACACAATCTCATAACGCGGGTTATATTTGTTTTGGGCAATAAAGATTTCCAATTGTGCTTGGCTGGGCATTAACCCTAAACCAGTTTGTGTGACTTTGGCAGAAGCGGATATTTCAACGGCTTCTGAATAAGCTTGCAGATTTCGTACCAAAAATTTCGCCGCAAAAAATTCTTGAAAAGTAAAATGCAAGAAATGATAGTGCCGCTTAGCTTTGGGCTGCTCAGCATCGGCCGTATGTAAAAAAGAAGTTTGTTCCAGCTCAGAAGTGAATTTGGAAGACAATTTTATCCCTACAAGTTGCTTATTAAACTCTCTCTTGTACTGATCTAACTCACCAAAACTAAACTCAATCTGCACGCCCTTTTCGTTCTTTAATCCATTAAACGCTAAATAGCCT
Source organism: Mycoavidus cysteinexigens (assembly GCA_031963045.1). Taxonomy (GTDB): domain Bacteria; phylum Pseudomonadota; class Gammaproteobacteria; order Burkholderiales; family Burkholderiaceae; genus JASSUD01. The sequence continues at coordinate 6,916 of JASSUK010000046.1, read as the reverse complement.
AAATAATGAAGCTCAGCGGCCATTAGCTCTTCTAACTCAGTCGATGACAAGCGTTCGATATGGCGGGCCTCTAATGGTTCACCATCTTCTTTTTTATTCAAGCGAATAATATCTTTACGCCATAATTTATCGACCATGGCCTGGTATAACGTAGCCATAGTTACCGCCCCTGGATCTTTGGGGAGTTCATCCCAGCTATAACAAAGCGCATCGAGTTGAATGGGGATCTTGACTAGCCCATGAATCAGGGGGGTGCGTTGTATGAATTGCTGAATGGCATTTTTGTTCGACTCAGGCGCAAACTTCTGAATATAGGTCTGCACATCGTCTGGACTAAACCCAACGATTTCTAACTCTAAATCCAGTTGACCGCATAACTTGGGGTCTACCCCGGCCGGCCGGGAGGTGATCACCACCTGCGCCTGACTGAGCAGTTCTTTTAGAAATCTGCTTAAAGAATGGTTTTCATGCAGCTCACCAACTACCTCGTCTAAGCCATCTAAAATAAAAAGCGTTTTGTCCTGATGATCTAGCACCCTCTGTGTGAGCGCCTGCGCTTTGCGGCTTCCTATACTTGCAAAATAGTGTTCGCAGAGCAATTTTTCCAAGCTATAAACCTGCAAAGTCTTGAGTTCCCGTAGAGGCACCCAAACCACACTCTCGAAGCGACCTTGCCAAGCCGTATTGTGCTGATAGTCATAGACCAGCTTTTTGCATAAGGTGGTTTTGCCTACCCCTGCTCTTCCCTGAATCAGAATGCGTTTTGGCTCACCCGTTAAGCCATTGCGCAACTGTTGTGGCTCAAAGAGTGCTTCCAGCGAAATCAGTTTGTTTGGATTGGTAGCAGGAAGGTATTCCTCACTCGGCAGACGTTCAAAAGCCGCCGCTTGCTTTTTCAGCGTTTCTTGCTCTTTTTCATGTTGCGCGCGACTCTCCTCAATGGCGAGATTGATGTAGCTCGTATCGAGCGATATTGATTCACCAGATACCCGCTGAATCGATAGATTGGATAATTGATAATAATGGTAGAGCGCGCTACGCAAATCTGCCAAGGAGAGGGTAGGGGGAAGCTGTTTTTGTGCCTGCTGCACTGTAGCGACTAGCTTACGGTGAAGCTCCGCCTCTATCTCACCGAAGATACCGTCTACGAACTTGGCAAACTCAAGCTTGTCAAGCATTAAATCATTCTTTAAACGGGAAATACATTCGCTGTACCCCTTCCAAAACTTATCCAGAAACGTTTTGACCTCATCGCTCCCCACTAAAAGCCGCTCGATCAGCTTAAAAAGCACCCAGTGTCGACCTTGATTCGGATACACCTCTCGTCCCGCTTTGGCTTGCTCGTCAAATCGGAGAATATCCTCCATGCGTACCGTGGTCGTTGGAATAAAATGCGCCAGGCATTGCTGATAGCTATTTGGAGTTAACGAAATCGGAATAATGCCGTGCTGATCTTTGTGCTGCTCTGCCCGGATTTGCAAAAAAGCCATTTCCGTCAACACATGATGGAACTCTGCCTTATAGGCTTCCTCTTGTGAAAATGTTCTGACCACCTCACGTATTATCGAAGTGCTCGGCTGTTTACCGTCTTTGCGATAGGCTTCTCGATCTTTGAGATAGGCTTTTTGAAGTTCCTGATAAAAATCTTCATAGTGCGACCATCCCAAGTAGCTTCCTAATAACTCAGAACAACACACTACGACCTTATCGACCGGTTCCACATCGTCTCGCAACTGATCTGGCAACAAACAAAGCTGACTAGTTAAGATATCTTCTAGCTTACCGTCCTTTTTTAAATCTTCCGGGGAGCTTAAATACGGTTTCCCCATCGGCGTTTGATCCGAATACAGGTTGACTCGGATTTGAGATAACTTATTGATTAAATATTTAGACGTATCGGCCTCGGCCTGTCCGTACGCTGGATTGTCATGTGCATAGATCAGAAAAAGGCTGGGTTTATTGGACACCTCTAACGATCCCAGCGTCGACAGCGCCTTTTCAAACAGATAATCCACCAGCTCGCTTTTTGCCTGCGCAGGCACAACCGGCAGTTGCTGCAAAGGCATTGGGACAAGTGATTGCGGTTGCAAAGGCATTGGGGCAAGTGATTGCGGCTGCAAAAGCATGGAGGTGGGCGCGGCGCTCCGAGCCCACCAAGCCCAAGTCAAAGCTCCAGCCCCAGCCAGCAGCGCACCGAGCATAGGCAGCGACACAGCGGGGAGGATGGATGCAGGCTCGATCTCGTTAGAGTCCCAGGCTAGCGCTTTTCTGTAACTCGCCTGCACTTTGCCAAGTCTATCTAAGTTCCACAAGACTTCCGCGCGTTCATAATAGACATCGGCGATACGCTGCCGCAATGCTATTCCTTCGGGTGTTTGCGATGTCCGTGCTTTGGCAAAGGCACGTTTTAATTGGGATAAGATGGGAGTTGCCTGGTTCGCATCTTTGAAAGCGACTTTTGCCTGGTCATACAAGTTTAAGGCTACCTCGAAATTCTGCTCCATCCTTTCAAAACGGGCCTGATCCAGATAGTTTTGCGCTGCTAGCACCTGCGCTTGGGTATCTGTCTGGTTTCTGAAAATAGAATTACCAAACATTATTAACACCTCTTTGTTGATCGGTTCTAATCTGACACTCGGCTGCTTAAACCCCCCTGAGTTACATGACCGTACAAGGACTGTGCTGATGTCGCGCTGCTTCTGCACGCTGTTGCGCCTCAGCCTCATTCTCAAATGGCCCCTGATAGGGGCGGGTACGCGCCTCCACCGGCGATCCGAAGCGATAGCCGTAAACGTTAGGATGCGCCTGCCAGGACGGGAGATACACCGCTTGTTCCTCTTTCTCCACCTCCACCTTGATGCCGGGCTCGGCGAAAAAGCCTTGGACACTCCAATAGCCCTTTAACGACTGCCCCGGCTCTCCCGCTTTGCGCTGCGTCAAGCGGGTATTCGCTTTACCCGTCATCAGGGCGAGTACAACCCGTTCCTGAGACGACAGCGTATCGGCTCTTCCTGTTTTTAGGTACTCCATCACGCGGAGCGCACCATACTTGGCCAGCGTCTGAATATCTTCCGGGTTGCTCCAGTCTTGTCTTGATAACACGGGCTGCCAGCAGCGGGCTGCGTAGTAGGCCATCTCCTCTATCTGCTGCTGGATGCGGATACCCACTTGCAGACTTTTTGGCTGCTGCTCAGGCTCCTCCAACGAATCTGCAATGCGCTGGGCACCGGCCTGTTCATGACTGTAATGCCACTCGCTGAGTGTTTTCGTCAACCCTTGCACGAGGGCTGCCAGATCCACCGTGCCGGTGACCCCCGTCGTGGCCACACCTGATACCGCTTGTATCAACCATTCTGCTACCGCGATTTTATCCATCGGTACCTTTTCTCCATACGCAAGTCGCAACTGCTGAATAATTAGGTCCAGGAGCGCTTCTTTAAATTGATGGGCAAAGATGCGGGCAGTCCGGTTCTCTGACGCATTCAAATTAATACGCTGTGCGAAAGTGCGATACCAAACTTTATCCTGCTTAAGCTGCAACGCATGTTTCTCCGCATGGGCTTTTTCCTGTGCTTCAAGCGCAGTAAGTTTTGATACGAGCGCAGCTTGCTGCGCCTCGAGGTTTGCTTTTGAGTGATGCTGCCACAACCAGTTGTAGGCAGTGTCCTCAGCAGCACGAATTTGGTTCCCATAAAGGATATTAGGTGGCTCGCTGCCTGATAGCAGCTGTTCTTCACAATATGCTGTCAGGTCTGCTTGGGTCTCCCAGGCGTCTGTTTGGGTATTGATTTTGTCCGATGCGGTTTGCTGATGACGTTGCAACAGTTTTTGTTCTATTTTGAGACTTAAGGTTTCTGTCTTGGACTTATAGGTTTTCATTTGGAGGGGCAAGGCCTTATCAAGGAAGAGCTTAGCCAGCGCCACATACTCCACCTCATGAAACGACCGCGCTAGATTGAAGTAGGCACGGGCCTGTCTTTCTTGATTTTTTCCATCGTAATGGAGAATCCGGTAGATATGCGTAATGCCTTTCTCAAAATCACCTGCAGCCAGATGAGTCTCTCCTAGGTAAATGGACAGCATTCCCAATGCCTGGCCCTGGTTTGCCGTCTCGTGTTTTAGGTAAATACGGTGCGTCTCGTACAGAAGATCTATCGCCGCTTGATAGTTTCGTTGACCTTCCGGCTTAGCATCTTCCAATTCCTTCTGGATAATTCCCTGATCGACCAAAAGCTCCGCGCGCACGCGTTCGTTGAATACCATCGGATGCTGGTCTATCCATAGCGTTAATGCTTCATGCTTTTTAAGCGCATCGACTAAAAGTCCTTGCTTACGCAACGCCCTGGTCAGATTGCGCAGCGTATAGGCAATCGCTTCAGGGTCAGCGTGCTGACCCAAATTGATTTGAATGGCGTAACTCTTCTCAAAATTCTGAATGACCTCCACCGCAACCTGGCCACGTGAAAACAGCTGAGAAGCGATGGTGGCACCCTGATACAGATATTCTTGCGCATACAGTTTGAGTAACTTGCTCTCTTCCTGCGTGATGGACGGGGAGGTAAAGTCCGCTGGTGCCTGTTCAAACTGTTCGATCTGGTCCTCGAAGTCCGCAATCTGTTCCTCGGACAGTCCCTGCTTAAAGAAGTGCTGGGCCCTTTGAAGACAATCGTAGGCCTGCTGTAACTCACCGTGATACAGGTAATAGAGTCTGGCTAGACTGCTGCCCAACTTCAGTACTTGGCTCCGTAAGGACGGATTATCAGAGAAGGAGACCGTAGCACAGGTCTCGAAAAGGAGCGTGTGCACCAAATCCGCATAGAGCTTTAAATCTTCTGGCTGACTATGGTGGCCCTTTGCGCTTTCGTTATCCGTCAAATAACTGAAGACCTCAGACAGTCGCTGGATATTTTTTTCAAGCAGTGCGCGTTGTTCTGACGGATACCGTTTTTGCACCACGCTCAAAAAGGCCGGGTTTAGCTTGAGACTTTGAGTGGAACGGTCAATGTCTAGAATCGCGAGCTGCTTGTGGTACAAGGTCTGAATGGCATCTTGATCCACCTGCTGGTGCGCATTTACAAAAAATGCAAAGGGGATGCGATGATCTCCCAGCCAGGCTGCTTGCTTAATGAGATTCCATGCTCGGGCCGTGATCTGGTTCGTCACCGCTTCCGTTTCTAATGGCCCTAGACTCGCCTGCGCAATCTCACTCAGTAAGGTATCTCGCACCTCCTGGTGTTTCTCCGGCTGCGCTAAAAAGTCGGCAAAGTTCCTAAATCCCACTATGGAGGCTTGATAGTGTTGGCACAGCGCCTGAATGATCCCTGGATACCCCCCCGTCATCCTAATAACCTGAGAAAAATTGCATGCTTTGAGCGACTCTTTCGGCAAGTACTGCTGCACTAAATGCTTCGCTTGATCCGGGGTAAAAAAGCTCAGCGGAATAGATTCGACGGGTTGTCCTAGGCTTTGGCTGAGTTTCCCTGTCAAGGTCTCGGTCGTGGTGTAGATCAGTTGGCCAGACCAAAAGGATGGATTGAGCCATGTCAAAACAAGATCGACATTGCTTGGTGTCAACCCATCCAATATCAATAGCGAACGAGGATGTTGCCGTAGATAGCTCACCACCTGCTGCAGAGCCTCTTCCGGGCTTGGGTTGCCATAATCGAGCGCGTGACTAATGGCTTGGATATCTGCATAGGCACGGCTCACACTGCTGCAGTCAATCCAAGCGATCAAATCGTAGGACGCGAATAGATCGGAGCGCGGATCGATTAAGCGCTGAAGCAGGGCGGTTTTGCCCATCCCCGGCGGGCCGATGACTTCAATTAGCGCGGTCGGCTTAGCCTTCAGCAGTGCGAGTAATTGGTCCGACTGTGCTCTGGGAACGTAATGGGCTGGGCCAATCGGTCGCTGGCCTATGGAAAACCGGAGACCCGAGGCAGACAGATCGTGCCTACTTAGAGTTTGAATGTTTTCAGAATTAACAGGGGGGGAGGCTAAAAAATTATTTTTTTTTTGAGATTGATTAGCAATAGTAGGCAAATTATTGTCTTCTGGTAATGGAGGAATACCTGCTTCTGATCGGACCTCTCTCAAAGCTTTAATTAACGTTTCAATCTGTTCGGATGTAAGCTCAATCGGTTGCCCAGGACCTTTCGCCGTATAAAAGTGAAGCTGATTGTCTTGAATATAGAGCGGCGCAATATATTTACAACTCCGTGGAAAAAAGACTCTGATATAGAGCGTTTGTATTTGTTTAAACTCTAATCTTGGCAGCGAAGAGTAAAGTTGATCAAGCTGCCCGCCTAATGCCCTCGCGGCTGCAGAACTAACTTTTTTGTTTTCATCCTGCATAGTAAAGATCAAGGCCGAGATGGTATCGGCCTGAAGCGTTTTCTGCTCACCTAATGCCTGAGCCGCCTCAAATCTAACGTCCGGCTCTTCATCCTGTAGCGCGTTGGTCAAAGCGGAAATAGCGGCCTCTAGCAGCGTTTTCTGCTCACCTAATACCTGAGCCGCCACAGCTCTGACGGGCCGGCTTCCATCCTGTAGCGCCTTGATTAAAGCGGAAATAGCGGCCTCTGGCAACGTTTCCTGCTTACCTAATGCCAGAACCGCCACAGCTTTGATGGCCTGGTTTTCGTCCTGTAGCGCGTTGATCAAAGCGGAGATTGCAGCCTCTGGCAGCATTTCCTGCCTACCTAATGCCCAGGCAACTACAGATTTGACTTTCTTGTTTTCATCCTGTAGCGCGTTGGTCAAAGCGGAAATAGCAGCCTCTGGCAGCGTTTCCTGCTTACCTAATGCCTGAGCCGCCGCAGATCTGACGTCATAATTTTCATCCTGTAGCGCGTTGGTCAAAGCGGAAATAGCAGCCTCTGGCAGCGTTTCCTGCTTACCTAATGCCTGAGCCGCC
>JASSUK010000012.1:0-84511 GCA_031963045.1 Mycoavidus cysteinexigens | reverse complement strand
ACAGGCTCAGAGAGATGTCCCCGATGGAAATCACGACCTTCACACGTAGACTGAAGCACTTTCGACATAACCGCCATCGAAGATAATTCTAATTGCATACTTCCCTCGTTATAAATAGTATTTTCTATACAATTCGCCTCTACTCACGCATTCATGCATTCAATGGTCAGAGCCTATTTCTAGCTTCTCAAATGGATAGAGGCGAATGTGCGTTTGAATAAAAATAGAAATAATGCACCCAACCTTGGAACCATGCATGCGTACAAGTTTGTAAGCATATGCAAGCATCTGGTGTTTAGGAATATTCTTATTTTCTAATCAAAAATCTTATAAAATCATTTTTTCTTACTTTACATTTTGGTTAGCTGTGATCGCCCTGGAGGGTAGCATATTGCGCTTCCTTCATCGCCCCCTCTACCTTAGAATTACCTATTCAGCCAAACCTCGTAGCTGCAACGCCTTCACAGCACCTTATGACCGCTTCCCTTCCTTCTGATATTTTCGAAGCGCATAAGCGCTCCGCACAGCTTCGCCACACCCTAGCTCAATACGATTACGCTTACTACGTTCTTGATGCACCCACCGTTTCAGATGCTCAATATGATCAATTATTTACCCAGCTGGTAGAGCTTGAAACCGCTTACCCTGAGTGCATCACGCCCGATTCCCCCACGCAAAAAGTAGGGGGCTCTGTTGCGGAAGGCTTTAAGGCTGTTACACATACCCGACCTATGCTGTCCTTACAAAATGGCTTTAGCGAAGAAGAGGTAGCTGCGTTTGACCAACGATGCTCTGATCTTTTAGAGCAAGATAATGTTGAATACGCTTGTGAATTGAAATTTGATGGACTTGCGCTTTCGCTACGCTATGTCGATGGAGTCTTAGTACAGGCTGCAACACGAGGAGATGGAGTAACAGGCGAGGCCGTCACAGAGAATGTACGCACCGTACGTGGCATTCCATTACGGCTGCATACTCCACAGTGCCCTGAGCTGCTGGAGGTGCGTGGCGAAGTCTTAATGTTTAAAAAGGATTTTGCACAGCTCAATGAACGCCAAGCTGCTGCTGAGCAACCCATTTTCGCTAACCCTCGTAATGCCGCTGCAGGCAGTTTGCGTCAGCTTGACTCTCGCATTACCTCTACGCGGCGTTTGCGTTTTTTTGCATATGGGGTGGGTGCATTTTCTGGAGAATCTCAAGCAGTAGCCCTTCCAACAACCCATTATGAGCTGCTCCAAAAATATACAGAACTCGGGTTGCCCGTCTCTCCCGAGCGTGCAGTAGTGCGTGGCCTATCTGGCCTTATGGATTTTTACCGGCGCATTGAAGAAAAACGAACTAGTTTGCCTTATGAAATTGATGGCGTCGTCTATAAAGTCAATAGCCATGCGCAGCAAGCACAAATGGGGTATGTCTCCCGTGCACCTCGCTTTGCACTTGCGCATAAATTCCCTGCAGAGGAAGCGCTTACCACCCTTCTCGATATTGGAGTCAATGTTGGACGCACCGGCGCCATCACGCCTGTAGCGCATCTAGCTCCTGTACGGGTAGGCGGTGTTACTGTTTCACGCGCTACCTTACATAATGAAGATGAGCTTCGGCGCAAGGATATTTGGATTGGAGATACCGTCAGTGTGCGGCGAGCTGGAGATGTTATTCCAGAAGTTATAACCAGTCTAAAAGATCAACGACCTGCCGACGCTTATCCTTTCGAAATGCCGACCATCTGCCCAGTCTGCGCATCACCGATCGAGCGCTTAGAAGGCGAAGCGGTAGCACGTTGCATAGGAGGCTTAGTCTGCGCGGCACAGCGTAAACAAGCGCTTTGGCATTTTGCGCAACGCAAAGCATTTGATATCGAAGGATTAGGCACTAAAGTGATTGACCAACTGGTTGATCACCGAGCCATTCAAACCCCCGCCGATCTATTTCGCTTAGATATGCAAGCGCTATGCACACTAGAACGTTTTGCTGAAAAATCAGCACAAAACTTACTAGATGCACTCGAGCATGCAAAGCACACCACTCTCGCGCGCTTTATTTACGCGTTGGGTATTCGTCAGGTAGGCGAAGCCACTGCAAAAAGCCTAGCCCGTCACTTTGGGAAACTAGATGCTTTGATGCAGGCAAATACGGAAGCACTCTTAGAAATTCAAGATGTTGGCCCTATTGTCGCTGCTTCCATCGTGCAATTTTTTGCGCAACCTCACCATCTAGAGGTGATTGCTCAATTAAGAAGCGCAGGCGTGCACTGGGAGGAAACCGATTCCGCTCCTCGCCCCGCCACCGCCCCACTCGCTGGCCATATTGTGGTTCTAACAGGAACCCTACCCACCCTCACCCGAGAAGAAGCACAAGCAAAACTAGAAGCCGCAGGCGCACGCGTGAGCGGCACGGTTTCTAAAAAAACCCATTATGTAATCGCAGGTGCAGATGCCGGTCAAAAATTAATAAAAGCACAGTCCTTGGGTGTCACCGTGTTAGATGAAGCAGGCTTATATACTTTGCTTGAAACTGCCAACCCTCTCCCAGAAAATACACCTTAGATCGAAATCTATTCAAGATCTCTTGCACGGTAGGTTGGGGTTAAGCACGAACCCCAACATGAAAACCGCTTTCCTTTTGAAACCTGCATGTACAGACCAAAAGCAATGATTACAAGTCGGCGGTATGCATGTTGGGGTCCCTCCGCCACAACCAACCTACCTTGGTACATAGCTTAGTGGTGAGGTATGAGCACCCTTATGTCGCAAAAATTAAATTCTAGCGACACATTTTGCTGACTGGTCGTGCATAGCGACATGAGCTGCGAATATGTCGCTGTTTTCCAAAAAAAACGACATGGCCTCAGTGGGACTACAGCCTTCAATATGAATGACTCGCTCGATACACTCGGATCCTTACCTGGTTAGCGACCACAGACTCCTTACAATCAACTGCCAATATTGCCTCCAGCATGTGACTTGGAAAGCAAGCGTGTACTCAAGGCATGCATTACCGTCCGCGCAGCGCTTGCAGAGTTAAAGCAAGCGGCCGAGCTCATTCCAAATCAGACTATGTTGATCAACACGATCCCGCTTTTAGAAGCCAAAGACAGACTAGGAGCCCTGACGGAAATACCATATGGTAAAGAAAAGCTATTTGTTCACCCAAAACTAATGCAGCTACTGAGCAAAGATAGCAACCAATACATGCCTTATATCTGAAGCACCAAACTGTAGCTTCAAAAAAACGCCCCCCATACCTTCCTTTAATAATTTAAAGGAAGTGGTGATGTATGGCAGTTTAAATAACGCTATGAATATTTTTCCAGATCTTATACATTTTTTCTTTTTCATTAAAAATAAAATCTACTAACACTTATACTAAAAAGAAAAGTGATAGGAAATGCTATTTAGCTGCTGTTTTTAAAAAGCAGGCTAATCTGCATTTTATATAAAAAAATAATGCAATAAGTGAAAGGAGAATGGTCATGCCTAGTACGATTGGTGCTCAAACAAGGGATTTTTCTATAGCAATCCCGGCAGAGCAAACGAGCTCCACCGCTGATCACTCTCGCCCATTAACGAGGAGGGTACTTTCTGGACCAAACTCTTTAAATAGACGCATAGCCAAAAATAAAAAAGATATAGCAGCCGTAGCTAGCATGGCTGTAGCGGCTGTAGGTGCCGGAAGCCTAGGCAGCGGCATAATGCGTGCGGGAGTAACGCTATATAATAATACTGCGGTAATAGACTCTAATTTTTTTAATAATGTTTTCACAACTAAAGATCTTACTGCTTCACTATCCATGGGCTTGGGTACCATTGGTTTAATAGGTGGGATATATATGCTACACAAAGTAAAATCCTATACTCCTCAGCTTGGAGAAAGTATCTCTCTAGAGCAAGTTCCCCGTTCTTCTGCAGAAACACTTCCCCTTTACTCACCAGAAAACCATTCAGAAGCCCTCCCCCCTTACTCCTCAGAACACCAAACAGATAATCATACAACCCCACCTCCCCCTGCGCACATTAGAAACTGATCAGTCTTACAGGCCCACCTTATTAATAATGAGGTGGGCCTATTTATAGCTGTTTTTAATAAATGGTTGTTCACATAGCATGTACATCCAGCATCTGCAATAAAAATAGAACGCAAATTCAGATGGGAAGTACTGGAGAGTGTGCAATCACCCTGGACTGCACAAAGATAAAAGCGCTTTTGTGCTCTTGAAAAGAGCAATACAAGGAGAGAACTATTCTTGAGTAGATGGGTATAACTTTATTTAAAGGTAATTATTACCTTTAAATTACCTTTTATATTTTTCTTCTTTCCCTTATATATAAAGGGTTTGCGCTGCCTTTAGCTAAAAATTACCTTTGCCTCAGCCTTCCCTTGCTGCTATGTATAAGGAAAAACTTCTCATACGTAAAGAGCGGCTGTCTGTCTATTGTCAAGGCTAATTTTAGATATTACGTCAAATATAAAAAAAGCCCTTAAAAATCAAGGGCTTAAAAAGTATTTATGGTGCCCGGGGTCGGAGTCGAACCGACACGCCTCTCGGCGGGGGATTTTGAGTCCCCTGCGTCTACCAATTTCACCACCCGGGCAATGCGGCGCAATTATCCAGGAAAAATGCGAAGCACACAAGCTCGAAAAGCCTCTTTATTGCGAGTTATGGCTCTTTTTTGTTTTATTTGTTTACAGCCACCCTCACCAACCTACCTCTTCATGAAATATAAGGCTGAGTTGACGAGACGAGAAGGCTAAAGATAATCACCAAAGGGTGTACCGCTTATATTGAAACTGTGGGCTGTCTTTGCATCATTATCGCCCCACACGTAATAAAGCAGGACGCTTAAGACAACCTAAACGACAAGCGGTTCATATGAATGAAATCTAGAGCATGGATTTCGTGGCCGATGCCCTGCTTGATGGTCGTCGATTATGGATAATTACACCAGCTAATGCTTGGCTATTGATGTGGGCCAAAGTTTGAAGGCAGAAGATGTGGTGCGCGTCTTAGAGAAACTCCGAGTCACCCGAGGGGTGGCTAAGACAATTCTGCATGTACTACGGCAGTGAATTTGTTTCCAAACTAATGGATAAATGGGCTGATGAAAATAGGGTGAAACTGGATTTCTCTCGACCAGGGAGTGTCCCCACTCTGCTTTGGAGTGGATGACGCCTGCCTAATTCGCCCGTCAGTGCCCGGATTCGGCAATTTAATATCATTTTAAAAGCCAATTTTTTCCATTTTTAAATGGACCTAAAATTGGGTCAGGACCAGTTCGTGCTCGGATTGACAAGCATATTAAAGAAGAGACTGCTGCTGTACTGTCAGCGATAGGGCTTACAGTATCTGATGCTTTTCGTTTCTTATTGATTCGTGTCGCGAGTGAAAAAGCTCTCCCTTTTGAGCCACTGATCCCGAACGCTGTCACTATTGCGGCGATGGATGCGTTGCATGTGGACGATTGAATGGACTAATCCGTTTAAGCGTGACTACAAGAGGGAAGTAAAGGCCAGCATCGCGCAGCACTCGATACCGAGTTAATGCCTATTATTATTGATGCGCTAGCGAATGATCATCTCTTAGCGCCTCGGCATCGTAATCATGCCTTGATTGGCGCTTGGAAGATGTATCGAAATTATCATACTAAGCTCGATCTGGTGCTTATCTATCAGAGGCTAGACGACACGATTTTGCGGCTTGTGCGTATTGGTTCGTATAGCGAGCTTGGCTTATGAAACCGCTCTGATAATTGTCTAGCTTATTTGTTCATCGTTTTTAAGGTATCTCAAGAAAAGCGAAAAAATTACCTTAAGAAATTGGATATAAAAATAGTGAGAATAACTTATATATCGATATCATGAAAATACTTATATTACGATGATTCTTAATACTACTCAAGTAAGTTTCAATATGCGTTTTCCCATCAGTCTCGTTAATCACAACGCTCCAAACGTAAACCACATGCTGTTGAGCTTAACCCAGACCGCTAACCGACTAAACCAACTTCTGAACTTGCCGTTTGCTCAGATCACCAGTTTGGTTATAAAAGACCATATTCCATGACGCATTTCGCGAAAAGATTTTCAGGGGGGGTATACATCTAGCAAATGACATTTCCCCAGAACAATCCTTCTTCGTCAACAGGTGAAAGATGTGGCGGCATGTCTGATTGCCGATTATCCGGTCCATGACCTGCAACGTAGTCCCTTCGTAACTGTACGGCGTTTTATCTCCCATCTAATGCCGCGAATGGTTATGTGATTTGCGATGTTTAATTTTTTTAAACCAAGAATTCTTTGCGTGGTGCTTAGCCTAGCAGAGCTCAACTTCTGCGAACGCGATGGCGACAGCCTCATGCTATTGAACGACTTAACCGCTTCAAATAAATCACTCTATCTCGTCACCTGGGAGTTTTCGTATAATGAAAACAAAAGCATACGATTTCATTGGCATTGGTATTGGCCCGTTTAACCTTAGCGTTGCTGCGCTTGCCGAAGAACTTGAAGGCTTCAGTTCAATGTTCCTTGAGCATAAACCGCAGTTTTCTTGGCATCCTGGCATGATGGTCCCGGCCTGCTGTATGCAGACCAGCTTCCTGAAAGACCTAGTAAGTGCGGTTAAGCCAACCAACCGACATAGCTTTCTCAATTATCTAGTACAGCATAAAAAGTTCTATCGTTTCGTAAACACGGAGCAGCGCACTGTTTCGCGCGAAGAGTTTGCTGACTACCTAAGTTGGGTAGCAGGAAATCTAAAGAATCTCTCATTCAACCAGCAAGTACAGGAAGTCAGTTTTGATGAAAAAGCTGGGCTGTTTAACGTGAAGACACAGTGCAACCTCTATCGAGCGCGCCATGTTTGCCTCGGCATTGGAAAGCAGGCCCACCTACCTACTTGTGTGATTGAGCAGAGCGAGCACTGCTTCCATGCAAGCGAGATGACATTGCGCGCGCACTCGTTTACTGGTAAACGGGTAACATTGGTGGGCGGTGGCCAGAGTGGCGCGGATCTTTTCTTAAATATTTTTCGAGGCGAATGGGGTCAGCCTGCCGAGCTGAACTGGGTGTCGCGCCGCAACAACTATAACGCGTTGGACGAAGCAGCTTTCGCCAATGAGTACTTTACCCCGGAATACATAGAGAGCTTCTCAACACTCAGCGAAAATGTCCGCTGCCAGATGTTGGCCGAGCAAAAAATGACTTCCGATGGGATCACCACTGAATCCCTGCTCGCCATCTATCGCGCCATTTATCACCGCTTTGAAGTATTGCGCGAAGAACCTTGGGTGCGGCTAATGCCATCGCGCTCAATTACCGGCATAGCGCTGAACGATGAAAGTCAGCGCCTTATGCTGCACCATCACCTCGACAACGGCGAAGAGTATTTGGATACTGATATAGTCATTTTTGCCACCGGCTATCGCACTATACGTCCGGTGTTCCTTGAACCACTGGCGCACCGTCTACGCCTGAACCGAGATGAAAAGTACCAAATAAACATCGACTTTACCATCGACTGGGACGGGCCCAATGAAAATCACTTGTTTGCTGTGAATGCAGGGATGCACAGCCTCGGCATTGCAGAGCCTCAGCTCAGCCTGATGGCCTGGCGCTCGGCGCAAATTCTTAACCGTGCCCACCCAGGCAAACCGTTCGAACTGATGGATGCCCCTAGCCCTAGCGTTATACGTTGGCGTAGTACGAACTTGCTTTGACTGAAATTAGCTTGAACCGGCCAATCACTCGGCTAACCTTACTTTCTGTTAGGCACCTGAAGGGGAAATTGGCGTAAGGGAACTCTTTCCCTTCTTTTGTTTCATACCTGTGCCAGCAAACCGTCCATTTCCCCATCATCCGTGAAAAAGAGAATTCAAGCACTGAACAAAATCACTGTTCAACAGGTTCATGTCTAAGGTTTATATTTCTGCGCTCTGATCTGCCTTGCGATTATTTCGTCATCCACTTTTAGGCCGATACTTTTAGTGAAATATAAATTTATGACAAGTGGCCTACAGGGATAACTCAAAAGAAGAAAGGCTGCTATTTTTTAATGTCCGTCATGCTCATCTTTCCAATTACGCATAACAGTAAACGCAGTAAGCCGATCATTAACGGGTACCGAGAGTAATTGAGCAAGTCTCTCTTGCAGCGCTATATCATGGACTCGTAAAAATGGATTAACACGCTTTTCATGTCCAAGGGTGGTAGGTAATGTAGGCTGATTGAGCTTTCTTAAGGATTGCGCTTTAAGTTGCCAGGCTTGTGACTCAAGATTTTTTGGTTCACATATAAGAGCAAAATTCACGTTATCTAACGTGTATTCATGTGCACAATGTACATAGGTTGTGTCAGGCAGCGCTGCTAACTTATCAAGTGAAGCCAGCAGTTGCTGCGGTGTGCAATTATCAAAAATACGTCCACACCCACTTGCAAACAACGCATCTCCACAAAACAAATGAGGCGGCTCTTCGCCTTCTTCATCCTGAAAGAAGGCGACATGACCGTGCGTATGGCCGGGCACGTCCAACACACGGAATTTTATCGGTGATTGATTTAGATAGACTATATCGCCTTCTTGCACAGGGTGAGTTATCCATTCGATAGATTCCGACGCTGGGCCATATACGGGAACATCATAGTCAGGCAAAAGATTAGCCACGCCAGCTACGTGGTCCTCATGATGGTGAGTGAGTAAAATGGCACCCAGTTGTAAGTCTGATTCGGCCAACGCTGCTTTCACAAGGTCAGCATCACCCGGATCAACGACCGCTGCGTTACGCCCATCTGATAGCATCCAAATATAACTATCCAGCGTAGGTAGTATTGTGTATTTGACTGTAGATAGCATCATAAATAGTAATTAGTAGGAAAGTATTGATAAACTTATTATGGAATAGCTTGGCTAGATAATGAAGGTGAGTGAGTGTATTCTTCATCCTGTAACAGGATTTTATGGCACTTTGCTACGCGCCAGTACGGAATACGAGGCTTTAGATGATGTACCAGATGATATGATTCCCCATGCATACCTGTTAGAAACCTCTCAAGCCAATGACTATGCCGGTTTCGAGTCATATGAAGATCAAGCTCGTTTTGCATCATCGGCGTATGTTCGGCGAGTTCGATGAACCATCCGATAATTTGAAAAGTAGTGAAAAATGGAACCATCCAAAATAAAAATAGATTTAATAAATTTCCTGAAGCATAAAAGAATATAAATAAAATAGCCCAATAAGCACATAAAACACCGCATTCCACTCTTTCATTACGAGTTTTTGCGCCAAATGTACGAGCCTTAATTAGGTAAAGCAAAAAACTCGGCATACTCCATAGAAAGACAGGTTTTATTATTACCTCTTTAATAAATTCACCTTCACCACCTAGACAATATATTTCTTTTTTAAGCATATATTTATAATCTGGATCTAGCTCTTTATCGCCGAACTGACCATGATGGTATTTAACATGCGAAGTTTTATATGCAGAAAAAACAGAAAAAATTAAATAGCCACTGAAAAAGGTCGCTAGAATTCGAGAAAATCGTCTATTAGCAGTTAATGTACTATGAGATGCTTCATGCAATATGGTTGCAAAAGCGCGTTGCCGTGAGCCAATGACAAGCACGGCAAGCGGATAGACTATCCATCCTGCATAAAGCGTTGCGCTTATCGCAGCCGCAATAACCAGATAATCAAGCATTAATCCAATTGGAGCGTGCCAATTATCCAATTTAGTAAGCGCTTCTGATTGCTCTGAGATAAAGCGATCAAAAACGTGCTTTTTATGCCTTCGCTGCATTTTCTCTTCCTCTCTCTTTTTTGCTTTAAAAAAATTAATAGGCCCGCCTCTCGAGAATGCAGTTTTTTATCTTGTTTTTCTATCTTCTGAATAATGATAAGATTTCAATGAATTGTAAGTAGTTGCTAAATAATTAACTCTGCAAGTTTATTTGTCAATCTATTTGCAGTTAAAATCAGTATTACTACTGATAAGATTGAACTTAATTCGTTGCGCAAAAGATAGAAAAAGGGATGAAAATGCGAAAGACAATCAACACGCTTGAACTCACGCCTGTCGCGCAATCATTTGCTCCGCTGCATGTGCATCGGCAGCGTTGAAGGTTGCATCAGTCACAAGATTACCAAGGTGCAATAAAGGTGAAATATGAGAGTTAAGCAATACAGTACGCAGGAAGCAGCAAAATTTTTTGCTGCTTTATTTTTAAATCGTCAGGCACAGTGGCCAGCGTTTGCTTTGATTGCTGGCGCATCGATTTGGGGGGTGATTTGGTATCCATTACGCCAATTAGCTGCGTTGGGTTTATCAGGTGCTTTAGCTGTGGCGCTTATTGGGCTGGTGGCATGTTGTTTTGCGCTGATTGCATTTCGCCGGCCGTTGCTGGAGTCATGGCGAATTATATTGACGCAAGCTGCGCCTAAAGGAAGTTCGTATTGGTTGTTACCCATCCTAGGGGTGACCGCTGGGATGAGTAACATAAGCATTATATGGGGCATGATTCATGGCGAAGTAATACGGGTACTGCTGTTGTTTTATCTGTCACCTGTGTGGACCGCATTTTTTGCTCATTGGCTTTTACGTGAACGCGTCACTTTGGTCGATATGGCGGCTGCGCTGTGTGCGCTGATAGGCACAGCGTTGATTTTATGGTCGCCTGAGTTAGGCTTCCCCATACCAACCGTGTTAGCTGAGTGGGCGGGCCTTTTCGCTGGCGTGGGCTTTGCTTTGCAAAATGTGTTGGCGCTCAAAATTAGTCGTACGCTGCCCGTGCAAACGCCACAATTGCGCACCGCTATTGTGTTTGCTGGCGATACGGTGGTCGGCTTTTTGATTTGCGGGTTTGAGTGGATGCGTGGCTCTCTTATGAGTGCGCCGCTGACTCAGCCAAGTTTGGCGTTTATCTTATTAATCGGCTTAGGTATTTTGCTCGCAGCGAATAGCCTGTTGATTCAATATGGTTTGTCACGTATGCCAGCAAATCGAGCCGCGCTTTTAATGCTTTTTGAAATTGTGGTGACGGCTATTTCATCTTGGTTGCTAGCGGGTGAAACACTAGGATGGCGCGAGGTGTCTGGTGGAGGGGCAATCGTGGCAGCTTCACTCTTGTCTAGCTGGTTTGTGCAGCAGCAAGAGCGTGCTGCCCACCAGGCTGTGCCATAGTCGTCTTCGTGGGGGAGGAGAAAGAGCATGAATACCACCTGCAAGTTAGATCCAATATCCAACTTTTTGGGGGCAGATCACTTCTAAAAACGGTAACCTATATGTACAAAAGTGATGACTGGGTTCAGTTTGACATGCGTTTGGTAGCTTGCGATTGAATCTCCAGTACCAATGCCTTCAGTATGTGAAGTAATCGTAGCAGTAGCTTGAAGAGGCATATAGGATATAGATACTCCCCCAAACCAGTGTTTGTGAAACTGATACATCAACCCTGCATTGAAGACAGCATTCCAGGTATTTTTGGCCGACATTGACATGGCTGCCGCGTCACCAAATGAGCCTTCGTATAGTGCATTATCAAAGTGTGCATTTTTAAACCATGAACGGCTGAGTCCAATACCGGCATAGGGCCGCCATTGACTGGTTTCGTTAAGAAAGTAATATTTTAGTAGCAGCGCAGGGCTCCATTGTTGGACGGTACCCAGCTTGCCCATTTCACTCCATTTTCCAGCGCCATATACATTCAATTCTGGCGCAATGCCCAACATGAATTCACCTGCCCAATGGTCGTCAAGAAAGTAGGTTGCTGTTATACCTGCGCTGTTGCTATGGGGAACGGCCACTTTACTGCCATCCAATCCAAATATGGGCATGCGACTGGATTGAAGCATGGACCTTGGCTCCGCATCTTCCACTGAACTGCTAGTGCCTTGCGAGGCGAAGTGCAGCCAGCCTGCGCTAAGCAAAAAACGGTTTGCTGGCTGGGCTTGCACTGTATAGGCACCTGTCCATAAAACGCATATCGCAATGATGGATTTCAACCTCATACATCTTTCCTTAAAAAGAAGCGAATAGATTGCTTGGAGTCACCAAGGCGCCCTCACTCTTTCCATGTATATCAAAACCCACTTTCAATGCGCGCATAGGCGCTGTGGTTATGAATGGATTCGAAGTTCTCAGCATCTAAGGTATAGGCAAGAATGCGGGAATCTTGATTTAGACGTACCGCTATATCACGCACTAGGTCTTCTACGAATTTTGGATTTTCATAGGCGCGCTCTGTGACAAACTTTTCGTCAGGACGCTTTAGTACGCCCCACAGTGCGCAGGAAGCCTCTTCTTCTGCGATGCTAACTAGTCTCTGAATCCAGGTTTGCAAGGAGGCGTCAGGGTCGCTGGAAGTGGAAGCGTCTGCGCACAGTTGGGCTTTGATGTTTACGTGCGAGCGTTGGTTATGCGCACCGTATTTTGAGATTTTTTTCGAACAGGGGCACAGGCTGGTGACAGGAACTTGAACTTGCAAGAAAAAGCGCAGCTCGGTTTTTTCTTTAGAGCCTGCCTCTTTATCGCTTGCTGTTTGCTCAACTTCACCGATGAGAGTTACATCGTAATCCAATACGCTTTCTACGCCAGAAACCGGGGCTGCCTTACGGATGAAATACGGAAAGCTCACTTCGATGCGCCCTGCATAGGCTTCTAATTTGGTCAGCATGCGGGTGAGCATGTTTGCAAAGCTAGGCCAGTTTAGTGGGGCATTTTCTTCTTCTAGCAACTCGATAAAGCGCGACATATGTGCGCCTTTTTTATGAGCGGGTAAGGCCACATCGAGATGGAAACAGCCAACGGTAGATTGCAACGCAGCGTGTTGTTTGTTTGGATGTTCTGAGGCTGATACTTTTGTTGCACTACCTAGTGTGACGGGGTAACGCACAGCCCTCACCCCCACTCGCCCGATTGCAATCTGGCGGCGGTCTTCGCTGCCTTGTACATCAGGCATAGGGGACGGTGGAGTGGTGATGGAGTTCATAAATTAGAAAGGTAACGATATCAAAAAGGAAAATTTTGTAGCCTTGCGCTCAAACATGGCTGAGGCAATAGGACCAAATAGTGAAGGATAAAGCTTTAGTGGCAATCGTATTGGAGTTTCTTCGTCACCCCAATCTACTTTCAAAGTGATCTTTAAAATGTTCTCGAATCCTGCGTTCAATACCTGCAGCATCTAAGCCGCACTCTGCAAGTTGTAGAACAGGATCGCCATGGTCAATAAAATGGTCAGGCAAGCCTAGCTGTAAAACGGGACGCACTATGTTGGCAGCTAAGAGGCTTTCTGTACATGCTGACCCCGCTCCTCCCATAATACTGCCCTCTTCAATCGTCACTACTAGGTCATGCGAGCAGGCCATTTGGTGAAGCATAGCTTCATCTAAAGGTTTAACAAAACGCATATTCACTACGCTCGCATCGAGGGCCTGAGCAGCTTCGAGACTAGCCTTTAAGGGGGCGCCGAAAGCGAAAATAACTATGCGTGGCCCATTAATGGCTAAGCCTTGTGCGCCTTCTTGTTGTGTGGAAGAGCGCCGCAGCTCAGCTATACCGATAGGCAAAATAGGAAGCGCGGCAGCTTGCTCCGCCAACCGATTATTGTCGTACTTGGAGTGCGCATTATTCTGTAAGAATGCCGGTACGCGGCCCGGCCCTTTTCCTCGCGGATAGCGCACTGCAACTGGGCCGGTGTGCTGTAAGGCCGTTTCTAACATTTGCCAGCATTCCTGCTCATCAGAAGCCGCCATGATGACCATATTTGGAATACAGCGCAAATATACGAGATCATAAGCTCCCGTGTGCGTGGCGCCATCTGCGCCCACTAAGCCTGCTCGATCCAGAGCAAAAACAACATGTAAATTTTGCAGTGCAATATCGTGAATGAGCTGATCATACCCGCGTTGTAAAAAGGTGGAGTAAATCGCAACTATAGGGCGCATTCCTTCGGCAGCCATCCCGCCCGCAAGCGTAATAGCATGCTGCTCTGCAATACCCACATCGTAATAGCGTTTTGGGAAACGTTTTTCAAATTCAACCATTCCCGAGCCTTCTCGCATCGCTGGCGTAATACCAACAACACGTGCATCGCGCTGTGCTGCATCGCACAGCCATGCGCCGAATATTTGCGTATACGTACTGGGCGTAGAGGCACTGGCAGGCGCAGGCTCAATACCCACGGCAGGATTAAAGCGGCCTGGACCATGGTAGAGGATGGGGTCTGCTTCCGCTAATTTATAGCCATGCCCTTTTTTGGTAATGATATGGAGGAATTGCGGCCCTTTTAGCTTTTTTAAATTCTGCAAAGTCGGGATTAAAGAGTCCAGGTCATGTCCATCTATGGGCCCGATATAGTTCAGGCCAAACTCTTCAAATAAAGTCGCTGGCACAAACATGCCTTTTGCATGCTCTTCCATACGCTGCACAAAACGCAAGATAGGGGGAGCAAACCGTAATACTTTCTCAACCCCTTGCTTGGTTTTGGCATATAAACTTCCTGATAGCAGCCGGGCCAGATAACGGTTCAGTGCGCCTACTGGCGGCGATATCGACATTTCATTGTCGTTTAATACGATGATTAAAGGTACATCGTCGCACACCCCCGCGTGATTCATCGCCTCAAATGCCATGCCTGCCGTCATGGCTCCATCTCCAATTACGGCTAATGCATAGCGCGCTTGCCCTTGTAATTGGCTAGCAAGGGCCATGCCTAATGCAGCGGAAATAGAGGTGCTTGAATGCCCTGCACCAAATGCATCGTATACAGACTCGCAGCGCCTGGGAAAACCTGATATCCCCTCTTGTTGGCGCAATGTGGACATCGCTTCGCGGCGACCTGTGAGGATTTTATGCGCATAGGTTTGATGACCTACATCCCAGACGATACGATCCCACGGGGTATTAAAGACATAATGCAATGCAACGGTTAGCTCAACCGTACCCAGGCTTGAAGACAGATGCCCTCCCGTGCGAGAGACGCTGTCTAAAATAAAGCGATGTAATTCATCCACTACCTTAGGCAAAGCTTCTCTAGGCAAAGCGCGCAATGCAGCTGGCTCATCGAGGGTTTGCAAAATATCGTACATGAATACTCCGGGGAAAATGGCCAAATTAAGAAACGCGTTCGACTACCCAATCTGCTAGCTGCCTAAGGCGCAAAGTGCATGGACCTAGGCCGTCGAGCGCAGACTGGGCTTCCACTCTCAGCTCCTGCGCCAAGGTTTGTGCAGCACTAAGACCTAACATTGATACATAGGTAGGCTTTGCTTGTAGGGCATCTTTACCAGGGGTTTTACCCAAGGTAGATGCCAGAGCGGTAGCATCGAGCACATCATCTACTACCTGGAATGCCAGGCCTACTGCACGCGCATAAGTACGCAAAGCTATTTCTAATTCAGGTGTAGGAGCGAAAGTAGTGCAAGCGCCCATGCGCACCGCCGCTTCAATGAGCGCGCCTGTTTTCAGCCGATGCATCGTCTCGAGCTGCTCGCGAGATAAAGTAGACCCTACACTATCTAAATCTAAGGCTTGCCCTCCTGCCATTCCCAAAGAGCCACTGGCTTGCGCCAGCTCGCTCACCCATAGAACTTGATCATGCACACTGGCTATGTCAAGCGCACCAGATGCGGTATGGAGCGGTTCTGTAGAGACGGTAGGGTGGCCTTGCGTTAGGATAAAAAAAGCTTGAGCTTGCAGTGCATCACCCGCTAAAAGTGCGGTTGCTACGCCATACTTCCGATGTACAGTGGGCTGCCCTCGCCTCCATGCATCATTATCCATTTCAGGCAAATCATCATGCACTAGCGAATAAGCATGGATCAGCTCAAGAGCAACAGCAGGGATATCAAGTATATGCGGCTCTACACCTACTAGCTCTCCTGCTGCATGACAAAGCAAAGGCCGTACACGTTTACCCCCTCCTAAAACGGCATACCGCATCGCTTCATGAAGGTGGGTAGGCAGCGTTGTAGCTTTTGGTAAAGCACGCTCTAGCGCAATTTCTGTACGTGAGCAAATTGCTTGCATCCACTCGGTAAAATCTACGGACTCATGCATCTCCAGCAGTATCCTGTGTCGACCAAGGTTTTAAATTGCCCTCTTCCCCTCCGTCCAATATGCGCACTTGCTGCTCCACGTGCTCTAACTGTTTTTGGCAGTACGATACCAAAGCGACTCCCCGCTGATACGCAAGCAGCGATTCTTCCAGCTGTAGATTGCCCCCTTCCATTTTGGAGACCAAAGTTTCCAGTTCTTCGAGCGCAGCTTCGTAGGTGGTCGGCAAATCGGCTAACTCAGTTTGGGTAGAGACTTCTTCGTGCTGTGGTTTCACAGTCTAGCGTCCTTGTGTGGTGTTTTGAACGGTAATAAGCTAGTTGGTTAGCGGCACAACGTCCCCAACTTTGTATCTTTACAGCAAGACGTAGGTTGGTGGTGAGGTACGAACCCCAACATGCGCACCACTGACTACTAATCTTTGCTTTTGATTATGGTTAAGCAGGATTGCAAGAAGGCAGTGGTCTGCATGTTGGGGTTCCTTCGTCACCCCAACCTACGATTCTTATCATGGTAAGTAGACATTTATGCCCTTACCTTCTAATTAATGCGCTTGCCCCCAATTTTTCCCTACTCCTACTTCAGCTAGTAGAGGAACTTTAAATTGCGCAACACTGCTCATAAGCCTTGGGATTGCTTCTTGCACTTCACTTAATTCTTCATCGGGGACTTCAAGAACCAGTTCATCATGCACTTGCATGATGAGTTTTGTGCGGCGCTTTGTCGGCGAATCGCTCGCTCCTGTAATCCAATTTTGCACCGCAATCATCGAAAGTTTAATGAGATCGGCGGCAGTGCCCTGCATGGGCGCGTTAATAGCAGCA
Source organism: Mycoavidus cysteinexigens (assembly GCA_031963045.1). Taxonomy (GTDB): domain Bacteria; phylum Pseudomonadota; class Gammaproteobacteria; order Burkholderiales; family Burkholderiaceae; genus JASSUD01. The sequence continues at coordinate 67,640 of JASSUK010000012.1, read as the reverse complement.
CGCTCAGCAGCTTGGCGGCGAGGACCGCTTCCCCCATGAATATCAGGTAACCATAAACGACGGCCAAATGCGGTTTCTACATACCCTTTTTGTTTCGCTTGTTCACGCGTGCGCTCCATATAATCTGCGACTCCAGGGTAGCGCATAAAATAACGGTCAATATATAAGCGCGCAGCCTCTCGGGTAATATTTAAAGCAGACGCTAAACCAAAAGCGCTCATGCCATAAATCAGTCCAAAATTAATAACTTTTGCTACACGTCGCTGCTCACTGGAAATATCCTGAGGCGCCATGCTAAAAATTTCAGCTGCCGTGGCACGATGCACATCCTCTTCTTGCTTAAAAGCATGCAACAACTGCGCATCCTCGCATAAATGCGCCAAGATGCGTAGCTCAATTTGAGAATAATCCGCCGATACGATTTGGCAGCCTGGCGGCGCAATAAAAGCTTCGCGGATTCGACGCCCTTGCGCATTACGTATGGGAATGTTTTGCAAATTGGGGTCGTTGGACGCAAGCCGCCCTGTCACGGCTACTGCCTGTGCATAATTGGTATGTACGCGCCCTGTTTGTGCATTCACCATCCTGGGCAATTTATCGACATAGGTCGATTTCAATTTAGCTATCGAACGGTATTCCAGCAGCAGTTTGGGAAGGGGGTAATCTTCTGCAAGCTTGGATAGCACTTCTTCATCGGTAGACGGCGTGCCGCCAGGGGTTTTTTTGATAACAGGGAGGCCAAGCTTCTCGAAAAAGATCGCACCGATCTGTTTGGGGGAATTTAAATTAAATCGCTCCCCCGCTGTGTCATACGCTTGCATCTCAAGCGATAAAAGCTGCGTGGCCATCTCCGTACTTTGCACAGCCAATAATGCCGTATCGATCAGTACCCCTGTGCGTTCCATCTGGTAGAGCACACGCGCAGTAGGTAGTTCAATATTTTGATAGAGATGATCAAACTCTGGATTCTCTGCTATTTGCGGATAAAGCGTCTGGTGCACACGAAGGGTAAGGTCTGCATCTTCTGCTCCGTACTCTGCTGCTTCTTTAAAAGGAGCTTGATCAAAGCTAATTTGTTTGACCCCTTTACCGCATAGATCCTCATAAGAGATCGTCTCTAGGCCCAAATGGCGCAATGCCAAATTGCCCAAGTCATGCTTGCGATGCGCTTCAAGGACATAGGACTCGAGCAAAGTATCGTATTGGACTCCTGCAAGCTCAATCCCGCAGTTTGCTAATACATGTTCATCGTATTTTAAGTGTTGCCCTACTTTTTTATGCGCAGGGTTAGTAAGCCAAGGCCGTAGACGATCCAGTACTTCTTCGATAGGCAATTGCTGTGGCGCATCTGGGCCACGATGCATAAGTGGGATATACGCTGCGCGGCCGGGTTCAACGCATAGCGAAAGACCAACCAATTTGGCAGAAAACGGATCGAGTGAAGTGGTTTCGGTATCTAGCGCAGTAAGGGGTGCAGCCTCAATAATGGCTAGCCATTCATCAAACTGTGCCCAAGTCAGCACCACATCATAGTGGGTTTCTTCTTTCTTTAAAGGAAGCGCTATAGCAGGCGTTTTTTCTGCATCCTTTGAATCGTTTTGTGCTTCTAATAAGGAGTGAGCGCTCTGCCCACTAAAAGAGGCACTGGCCCTCAAGCTGGATAATTCCCGCCTAAAGCCATGCTTTTCATAAAGCACCTGTAATTGGGCAACGGATTCAGGTTCAATGAGTAAAGAGCGCTCGAATGAGTCATAAGGGGGTAAGAGTTCGCAATCTGTTCGAATAGTCAGCAGGGTTCTGGCTGTGTCTAAAAAGTCGATAGCGCCGCGTAAGTTTTCGCCCACTACCCCTTTTATTTGATGCGCCTCTTCGATCAGTTTATCCAGCGTTTCATATTCATTGAGCCACTTCAGCGCTGTTTTAGGGCCGCATTTTGGCACACCAGGTATATTGTCTGAGGCATCCCCTATTAATGCCAAGTAGTCCACGATACGCTCAGGAGCTATACCCCACTTCTCCATCACGCCAGCTCGGTCCAATATCTCCTGACTCATGGTATTGGTCAGGCTGATCCGATCACTCACCAGCTGCGCAAAATCCTTATCCCCCGATGCAATCACCACGTTCATGCCACGTGCTTCAGCTTGGCGCGCAAGCGTTCCGATAATGTCATCCGCTTCTACCTCGCCCGACATTAAGACAGGCCATCCCAGCGCACGCACCATATCGTGGATGGGCGGGATCTGCGCCACTAAATCAGGGGGGGTAGCACGACGCTGCGCTTTATAAGGCGCGTACATCTTTTTCCGAAAGGTCTGACCACTAGAATCAAAGATGCAGGCGCTATACTTTAAATCCTTTGAACACAGCGCTTCTAGGCTTAATTCCTGGGAATTTTTAATGCTGTTTTGCGTAGATGGATCTATGTTTTTTTCTGCAAGCGAAGAGGTTTTTTTGTGGGCGGCTTCTATCTGCTCACACACCTCCCGACGCAAACGCCGCAACATCGTGACCATGCCATAGATTGCACCTGTAGGCTCGCCAGTCGGGCCGCGTAAATCAGGCATGGCGTGATAAGCACGGTATAAAAAACTAGATCCATCGACCAAAAGCAGTGTGTGCCCTTCGCAAGCAGCGTGTTGCGCCATAAAAACTACTCTACAAAAATAAAAATGAATGAACGAAAAGTAATTCCCCGCCTGCGTGAGCTCGATAATGAAGAGCGTGCAACCGCCAAGAAGGCGCGAACTTCATGGCAAATGTTTACGATTATGGCAGAGTTTATTGAAGCTGCTGAGTTGCTCTCGGAGTTGCGTCCAGCAGTAAGTATTTACGGGTCTGCGCGCCTTAAAGCCACATCGAAATATTGCAAATTAGCGACTCAAATCGGTCGAAAATTTTCTGATGCGGGCTTTGCAGTTATCTCAGGAGGTGGCCCAGGAATTATGCAGGCAGCCAATAAAGGGGCATTTGCAGGTAAATCTCCTTCTGTTGGACTCAATATTGAGCTTCCTCATGAAAAGCATAACAATGCTTTTCAAGATATTTCTTTGCGCTTTAGACATTTCTTCACACGCAAAGTCACTTTTATGAAGAATTCGGATGCGGTCGTCGTGATGCCCGGTGGATTTGGCACGCTCGATGAACTCGCCGAAGTGTTAACCCTGATGCAAACCGAAAAAGCACGACCGGTTCCCATCATTTTAGTAGGTGCTTCTTTTTGGGAAGGATTACTGGGTTGGTTTAAAACTAGCCTTTTGTCGTTGGGAGTGATTAACCCGCAAGACCTAGATTTGCTCCAAGTCGTTGATGACCCAGAGGAAGTCCTTCAAGCCGTTTTGCGTTTTTACGAAGGCCGCGAACTCCCCGATGATGCAGATAAAAGCGTGTTGCAACCGAAAAGACAGGAAAAATTAATGATTTGAAGGGCACTTTATACAGGGAAGCTTCTGTGCCACGCTGATTTACGATTATAGGAGTTGAAGTTTTAATTAAAAACCTCAGCCTCTATAAATGTAGATGCGACTTCTCTAGAACCTACTTCTATCGGTGCACCATCCAAAGGCCAAGCGATCTTTAAATCCGGATCATCCCATCGAATACAGCGCGTATGCGCTGGTTCATAGTATTGCGTGGTCTTATAAGCACACTCTACTTGATCCGAACACGCTAAAAAACCATGCGCAAAACCTGGAGGAATCCAGAGTTGGCGATGATTTTCAGCAGATAAATATAGGCCCAGCGCACGTCCAAAATTAGCAGAACTGCGTCGTAAATCAACCACTACATCAAAAATTTCTCCACGCAAAACACGTACCAACTTGCCTTGTGGATTATGAAGTTGATAATGCAAACCCCGCACCACGTTTTTATTTGATCTGGATTGATTATCCTGCACAAAACGCACAGGCCACTCAAAAGCAGCGGTATGCGAGGACTCTGCATACGCTAAACGTAATGCCTCGTTAAAGACTCCTTCATTGAAACTTTCAAAAAAAAAGCCACGCGCATCATGGAATACGGTGGGCTCAATGAGTTTTACTTCTGGAAAAATGGTAGGTAAAACTTTCAAACGTGCATTCATGTATTTCCCATCACAGAGCGTATATTGTGATTAAAAAAGCAGGCAAACCAATAGGTTTTTAATAATCAGAAATCAAGGTGTCGGCAAGTGCAGTATTTTTGCTATATAGGGCAATATTGTTACCAAGACGGGAATCATAACCCCTAAACGGACGGGTAGTTGCAGACTCATTTTGTCAAATCGGGCATCTACTTTGCCAAACTTTGCATCCATGTCTTTGCGCAAATCTCCGATTTCATGGCACAGGCTTGCCTCTATTTTCTCTATAGCGTTCTGCAGCCCAGATTTCGTTTTTTCTACTTCATTACGAATATCAGTATCCATTTTTTCCATGTCGTAGCGAATGGCCTTTTCTATTCCATGCACATCATTTTTTGTAGCATGCTCCACCACATTATGCGATTTACGTATCACAGCAGAAAATGCCTTGGCCTGTTTGTCAGGTACACCCGCTTCTTTTAGTGTTTCAAAAAATTCTAAGGTATCTAATGCAACTGCGCTCATGTGTACTCTCCTTGTCTACATGGCTTGCATATTTAACTCAAGCTCTAGCGCACGCCAACTAGCCAAACAGCCATTCACTTTGCGTTTTATAAGATGCAAATGGTAAATATCCGAAGTGTATAGATAGACTCTACATAGATATAGGTTTGCACCCTAAACAACCTTAAAAATTCAAACCTTGCGCTAACCACGTCTCGTTTTCCAAATACCATCGTACCGTTTTTTCTAATCCACTCTCAAAGCTTTCAATCGGCTGCCATCCTAATTCTTTGCGTATTTTTTGCGCATCGATTGCATAACGCCGATCATGGCCTCGGTCTTCGGCATATGCAATTTGCTCCATATAGGAGTTCCCATCTGACCTAGGTCGTATACGGTCTAATAATTCGCACAATGCATGGACAAGCCTCACATTGGTTTCTGGGTGATTGGCGCCGACATTGTATGTCTGCCCCGCCACACCGCGCTCTAACACGGCTTCAATCGCACTGCAGTGATCTTGTACATATAACCAATCACGTACATGCAGCCCATCGCCATATAGCCATATGGGCTGCCCAGCAATTGCACGAGCTATAGTAAGCGGGATGAGTTTTTCAGGAAATTGAAAAGGGCCAAAATTATTACACGCATGCATAATGACCGTAGGTAACCCATACGTTTGATAATAAGCTCGCACCAGATGATCCGCACTGGCTTTACTGGCTGCATACGGATTATTCGGAGCATAGGGTGTAGTTTCAGAAAAAGGAGGATCACCTGGATCCAGAGATCCATACACCTCATCAGTTGAAATATGCACAAAACGAAAAACGTCGCGCGCTAATGCGGGTAGAGCTTGCCAATATTGCCGTACTTTCTCCAGTAAAACTGCCGTACCCATTACATTCTCATGGATACTCTCTAAAGGATGTGAAATGGAGCGATCCACATGACTTTGCGCCGCACAGTGGACAATGGCACGGGGTTGATGACGCGCCAACAAGGCTTCCATCACGGCAGCATCTGCTATATCTGCCTGTATAAAAATATGTTGTGCACTAGTAGGTAAAAAACGTAATGCAGCAAGGCTAGAAGAGTAGGTAAGCTTGTCGACATTAACGAAGGTTTCTCTTACTTCATGCTGCGAAGCATGTAAACGATGCAGCAAAAAATTGGCGCCGATAAAACCAGCACCACCAGTAACTAAAAGCATGACATTTCCAAGGGCTACTAAAAAACCGGTTAAACGTTATTATTAACTGATGTTACGCAGGTACTCAAAAAGACTGTGGTTGCATGTTGGGGTTCGTACCTCACCACCAACCTACCGATATGCCTATGCAAAAAGGTTGTGCAAACCTCCACTAACCACAAGAAAAGGCAAAGGATGGTAGGTTGGTGGTGACGAAGGAACCCCAACATGCAAACCACTACGTCCTTGATGACCAGCTTAAAAATGCTCAAAACCAAAGATCAAAAGTCAGCGGTATGCATATTAGGGTTCGTACCTCACCACCAACCTACCATTCTTTCCAAAAACAGCGCTATTTGGGATAAATCTTGCATTACAGTTTTATCTACTTTTCTGCAAGGCAAGATTATTAGATACTAGCAATCCTAAGAAAGCACTTTTTTGATCATCAAAGGCATCTTAGGATATGTTTTAGGATTTTTTTACAGATTCTCAGCCACTTTTCAGAGATGGCTTACGGCCTTTCAAAAAGGCCCTTATCTATCATTCGTATTGTTGTACATGCTTAGGACATATCTTCAATAATTTAAAGAGGAGAGCATGTCCTAATCCCTGCTTTGTCGACTACTAGTTTTAGAGGAAGACCAGCAGTTTCCTAGAGATTTCAAAGCCATGACCTCCACACTCGCATGTACAGCAGACCATTCCTCACCCTCTTTGGTACCGCTTGCATTTGGAGATATCCAAGGTTGCCGTAGTGCTTTGCACGCTTTGCTGGAAAAAGCACAGCCTAGTGCGCAAACTCCTTTGTGGTTTGTGGGCGATATCGTCAACCGAGGGGTAGATTCGCTGGGGACTTTGCGCGATGTGATGGCCTTTGGTACACGTGCTACCACTGTTTTGGGAAACCATGAGCTACATTTACTCGCGGTAGCTGCAGGGGTACGCACCATCCAGAAAGGGGATACCGTAACGGATATTTTGAAAGCGCCTGATGCGCCTGATCTAATTGATTGGCTACGTCATAGGCCTCTTGCACACTACGAGCACGGCTGGCTGATGGTACATGCAGGCGTGCTAGCACAATGGGATATTACGCAAATACTCGAATACGCGCATGAGCTAGAAACAGCACTACGCGGACCACAATGGAGAGAATGCCTTTTACATTTAAATACGCCCTCCTTTGGGGCATCGCATAGTACATGGAACCATGCGCTTAAAGGCTATGAACGCCTACGCGTTATAGCCAATGTATTCACAAAAATGCGTTTTTGCTATGTGTATGGTGATCGAGAGGGGCAGATGGAGTTAGATGCGAAATGGGCAAAAGGCCCTCTTCATAGAGCCCCTGAAAATGCGAGCGCTTGGTTTGATATGCCTAATCGCGCTACAGCTGATATCCCCATTGTTTTTGGGCATTGGGCATCTCTTGGTTTACTCATGCGTGATAGGGTCTGTGGCTTAGATACAGGCTGTATTTGGGGAGGCGAGTTAAGCGCTGCAAGCTTGCATGCACAACCTGAACAACGCTCCATTTTTCAAGTTAGCTGCGCGCCTATAGCGCAGTGATGTTTTATGTTCTCTCTTTTACGCATATAAGTAAGGTCTACACCATTCCCTCGTATTTGCGCCCGATCACTTGAAGGATACTGTGTAAAAACTGCTTTGGTCTTTTCTAAAAATTTGAATTTTTCTAAGAAAATTTCCACAATTTACAAAAAGAATTCCTATTTGATTATCACCTGCCAGAAGGCCGTTCTACTCTAGTACATAATAATCAAAAATATTGCATGAGTATTGCAAAGCCATTTTTGGAGGTCATAGTGAACCTTATTACCATTTCAATAAAAAATATGCCTCCCGTACAGTCTTCCTATCTGTCTCTATCCAGTATTTTCTATTCGTTAAAAAATAGTTTGCTGGATAATTTTGTGTCTTCTCCTGAAAATATAGCTGCCACCTATACGACCACTACGTCCTCCGCGGCCAAGCAAACTGTAAAAGATATTACATTTGCATTAGAACAATCTAGGCACCATTCAAGCATGCCTATTGACTATAGCCATGCACTCCCTCAACTCAGATCTGCGCTGGCTACCTCGCATATAAATAACCAAGCGATCACCGATGCATTGATCGAGCTCGCTGCGCACTTCCCCTATATTATGTCTGAGCCCACAGAGGTACGCGACATACTCTGGGAGTTGTTGAGCGAAAATATGGATAAAGTCCAAGAAAGTAACGAGGGCTATCTATGGACACACATTGCAATATATTTGGAAATATTCTTCTTTGATAAAGAGCTACATATAGCTTCGAATGCCACACATCCACTATATGCACAGCTTTGCGAGAAAGATTGGACCATCTTTCAATACATTAATAGTCTTTTAGAAAAAAAAGACTCTACACGCAGCCCAGAGAAAAATAAAATACAAATGGATGCCGAAAGCAATATTTTGATGCAGACATTGGGTTACTTAAAATGTGAGCATCATCCCAGTAGTATGGAGAGGCAAATATCGGGTATGCGCAAAAAAATAGTGGCACTGATCTCTAAGAGTAATCTTGCCATTGGCTATGCGTCCAATGAGCTCGTTCAATCGTTTCATTCTGTCAGCTCAAGTGCGCAGCCTAAACCCTGGATCCGCGCATTACATTTTTATCGCGCCTGTTCTGTAGCTGGTGAAAATTTGACGCTGCAACGCAAAGCGTTAGCAAAATTAATTGGTCATAATCAGCAGATACCTAAGCATTTGCTTAGGCCTTGGCTTGAAGAAATTAAGCCAGATATCGCTATACTGGGCTGTGACATCCTCAATAGACTGCTTCTAGAGATAGTGCAATCTCAATCTCGAGTAGAAACGCTGGATTACTCCTGGAACCACCACGCTATTCCATTACCGCCCACTATATTTTTCTAGGCAGCGCAATCCCTCTTTTTATAGTCGGCGAAGGGTAGAATGGCGGTTTTTTTGAGTTCTTTTATGCTCTCTTCTACCCAAGAACTGATTGCTGAGCTTAAAGCGGGGAGGATGATCATCCTCGCAGATGATGAGGGGCGAGAAAATGAAGGCGATCTGCTACTAGCAGCAGACTTTGTTACGCCTGAAGCCATTAATTTTATGGCACGCTTTGGCTGTGGTTTAGTGTGCCTTACTCTGACTCAAGAACGGTGCCGCCAGCTTAACCTACCGCTTATGGCGCAAAACAATAGCGCCCGTTATGGAACGGCTTTTACCGTCAGTATCGAAGCCGCACAAGGGGTTTCAACTGGAATCTCAGCCGCAGATCGCGCTCGTACTGTACAAGCAGCAGTAGCCTCTAATGCGCGCGCAGAAGATTTAGCACAACCAGGCCATATATTCCCTGTAATGGCTCAACCGGGAGGGGTACTCGTACGAGCCGGTCATACAGAAGCAGGTTGCGATCTCACCTCCTTAGCAGGCCTCACTCCCGCAGCCGTTATCTGTGAAATAATGAATCCTGACGGCACTATGGCCCGCTTGCCCGACTTAATAGAATTTGCGGCTACGCATAAACTTAAGCTAGGCACCGTTGCGGATCTCATTCAATATCGAAGCCAAACTGAATCCATCATTGACCGTGTTGCACAGCGCACACTGAATACGCCCTATGGATCATTTCGTACGGTCTTGTATACAGATCGCTCTAGTAACAATTTGCATCTGGCATTGATCAAAGGCGAACCTAAACCTGATGAGGAAACGGTTGTACGGGTACACGAACCCACTTCGATTCTAGATTGCCTAGAAACCAACCTTCCTGTGCGTTCTTGGTCTCTCGCCGCTGCATTGCAGCATATTGCACAGAGCCCACACGCTGGAGTAGCTGTTCTACTGAACTGCAATAGCCCACAAAACACATTAATGGAGACGTATATTGCTCTGGATAATCCTGATAAAACAGAGCAACTTCGGCATCGCCCCATCGACTTCAAGACCTACGGAATAGGCGCGCAAATTCTGCGTGATCTCCATGTACGCAAAATGCGTATACTCTCCAGCCCCAGAAAATTGGGAGGGCTAGCAGCCTATGGGCTAGAAGTGACGGAATTCACGCCTCTGCACGGTGAAGAAAACTGACCGGTCTACCTAGGGCATGCCCTCAATCGCCCAAAAGGGCCAATTGAGGACACGCCCTAAGATCTAATAAAAGTATAAAGCCCCTCTTTGCGGTCGTGTAGCGAAAGGCTCCCGCACTATGATGATTAGACTCAGAGAAAGTGAGAGTGGGCTTTTAGAAACAAACCTTGGGAAATAGCTTGGCTGCTATTTTCTCTTTCTTTTAACTAATTCAAATAAGTAGGCATAGCATGAATACCGGAAATGATTTTCCTCAACTAGATGGCGAAGGACTACGCATTGGCATCGTCCAATCGCGCTTTAATGAAACGATTACTAATGGCATTACAGATGCATGCACCGAAGAACTCGAAGCTCTCGGTTTAGCCACAGAAGATATTTTGCTCATCACGGTTCCAGGTTGTCTAGAAATCCCTCTTGCGCTTCAGAAATTAGCTCAAACTGAACAATTTGATGCGCTTGTTGCACTAGGCGCTGTAGTGCGAGGAGATACGTATCATTTCGAGGTCGTATCCAATGAAAGCGCTTCAGGGCTTACACGTGTAGGGTTAGATTTTGAAATTCCTATACTGAATGGCATTTTAACTACCGACACCCTGGAACAGGCCAAAACACGTATCTCTGAAAAAGGACGCTATGTCGCACGGGCTGCAGTAGAAATGGCGAATATGTGCGTCACCCTTGAAGCGCTATCACCAATTGGAGATGAGTCATGAAAAGCGCACGTCATCAGGCACGTGCATGCGCCGTACAGGGAATATATCAATGGCTAGTCTCACAAGACTCTCCTGAAAATATTGAGCAACATGCACAAGATGAAATCGATTTTGAAAAAATTGATAAGGATTATTTTAAAACCTTGCTCTATGCCGTTCTCAAAAATATCTCATCATTGACCGATCAACTCCTCCCTTTTTTAGATCGTCCTCTGACAGAGCTCTCTCCTGTAGAGCATGCTATTTTGCTCATTTGCATCTACGAACTCGCCAAACAGGATGACATTCCTTATCGTGTAGTCATCAACGAAGGGGTGGAGCTTGCCAAAACATTTGGCAGCGTAGATGGATATAAATATGTCAATGGCGTTCTTAATAAAGCAGCGCTACGCTTACGCGAACAAGAGACCAAAGAAGCACCACGGCGCCCCGTAAGTAAAGGACCTAATCGCCATACAGCATAATGCCCGTTTTTGGTCCTTACCATTTTAAAAGCCCCTGTTCTAAAAATAGCAGGGGCTTTTTTTATTTTAATAATTCGCAATATCATCCACCATTGCGCCACGACCTATAATTTACCTACGTTTTCTTGTTCAAAATTACGTGCACCGCCCTCATAGTCCATTATAAAAATGAAAGAATATTTGCCTATAATTGAAAAATTCTTTCATTAATTAATTAATTTAATGGATATGATATGAATATAGACTCCATCGCATCAATGGGATTAAAAATAAAACATGCAAGTCACGCATTGACAGAAAAGCTGCCCAATCTAAATTTTCATAGAACCCAGCAAGAACAGCAAGAGGTTATTCTAGAAGAAGTCACTTCCAGGCCAGGGTATGATCAACACGGAAGAGTGTTACGTAAAAAAATTGATGATTCTAAAAGAAAACTAGAAAATATAAGAAATGCACTAGATAGAAATCAAATAAAAAATGTGCTTTTCAAAAAAGAGAGTGAAGTGGTAAGAAGCAGCATACAGTCATCATTAGTGCTTATCAATGAGATAGCAAAAATTATAGATGGCCATAATCATGTGAGCGCAAGAAATAACCGACAAACATTAGAATTTATTATAGGAGAAATGAGTGAAAGCATTATAAATATAAATATTGACGAAGAGATGGATTATTCTACATTGAATAAGCTATCCACTGTTTTCACTGCATTTTCCGTAGCTATTTGGACTTATTTAGTCAACACAAATATTTTACCTACAGATAATTTTGCCGGCATATCTATACCATTTTTTCTAAATTTATTACCGCTGGCAACTCAAATAATACAGTTTACTGCTATACATATGTTCAAACTCAAAAATGGAGATGCATCTGCCATAGTAAAAATTTATCAATCATTGCTCCCCGCGCTGACAGATATAAAAGAACTTCTCTATGAAGAAGAAATTAATACTACATTAGCTGCATTACAACGCAATTCCGAATCGATCATGGCTTTGCAACTAGAACATCAAAAAACAGAACAAGGCAAAGACAATGACCTACTAGCTGCATTGAAGAATTTTTCCGAGCATCGCCCGAGCGAGGAGGAAGTATTAAAAAGTAAAATTATGGATGAAGCATCGGAAAATGTTCTTTTAAGGCATCAAATAATCAAAGCACTATTTCAAAAAGGTGAAAATATAAAAGACCTATATAAAGTATTTGATAGCTATCGTCAGAAAAAATATCCTCATCCAGATCTGTCTTGCAGCACAGCAAGTAGTTCTTTTACCGTCCTCACAGTCTGACAGTACTGATGTTGCGCAGGTACTCAAAAAGACTGTAGTGTGCATGTTGTGGTTCGCACATAAACCAACCTACAAGGAACTGTAGGGTGGTGGTGACGAAGGAATCACAACATGCATACCACCTTCTTTTAATCTTTGTGCTCTACTTATCAACATTCGCCGTTCTATAATATGCGCAACATCAGTTACTTATAGTAGCGCATAAGAAAAAACTTAAAATCGCTAAAGATCCCACAAAATTCTTCTATATAGAGACTATGGTGGAAGCTACTCAATGCAGTACTCCTGCTCTATAACACTACACCATCCTAAAAAATCACGCGTATTAAGATTTTTCTTGGGGACTTTGAACCAGTTTCTCAGCTATGATTAATTGATGTTATGCGGGTATTAAAAAAGATTGTGGTATGCATGTTGGGGTTCGTACCTCACCACCAACCTACCGATATACCGATGTAAAAAGGTTCTATCAAACTTCAACAATCACAAGAAAAGCAAAATGAGTATGCATCTTATGGAGATTTCAGAATAATCCCACCCAGCTGTAAGCAAATAACTTATATAGATTGAATAACAGGTAATGCCTCTCATCTGATAATGATGCTTTGAGAGATTACTAGTGGATTCTTAGCAGAAGAAAATTGCCTAAGAAGCTTGCACAGCCTCTATATTGCTATCGGTGCGATATTTTCTTAAACAGGGACAAGGATTTTATGACCTAGCAGAATAAGGGGCTCTGAAAAAGAAATACAGAGATATGAGACCTTCTTGAGACAATGAACCAGCTATGATTCGCCCTGTGCTGAACTTTTCATAAAGAATCCTCCTGATCCTGTAGGTGCATAACGATTTGAGAAAAATTTCTTATTTCAAAAAATAATTACATTACGGTTGGCTTCGGACTGAATAAGCTATATATGAATAACTTTATAAAAAATAATTAAATAATTTCCAAAACAGGATGTATATACATGCATCCTGTTGGAGGCAAAAATATGTGTACTATCCAAAGGCCCAATTCAATGACTGCTTCGCCAATGGCTTTGCAACTAGGAAACAGCCATCCAAAGGGTGTAACTGGCTCACAGTTTGCAATGTATGACCATGCTGTACATGCTCAAACAAATGATAATGAATGGGTTCCAGAATCTCTAATCAAAAAAAATATAGAGGGATTGCAACTAAAATTGTCTGAGATAAAAAAGTCATACCACAATATTTGCGAAATAATAAAAATATTAGATACCATACAAGATACATATAGCGCTACCAGTCATATTGAGGCATCTCCTTCGGGCAAAAATTTAACCTATGAGCAAAACTATACAGAAACGCCAAAACAAATAGAAAATAAAGCCAGCAAAAAAACAAGTTCTGACATTTTTGGCAGCACATTAGAATCAAAAAAAATAAATGAAGATTTTATCAAAAAAAACAATGAAAATATAAAAACATTTAATGCAATGAAAGAAAATTTTAGTAATGAAATCATCATACTGGAAGAGCAAATCAGACTAGGGGATCACGTATCTTCTTTGAGCGAAAGCACTACAGAAACTTTCAACATAGATTTGAATGTTTGCACCCAAACAATTAATGAAATAATAAAGGACACTACTGCCTTCAAAGAAGAGCTGAATGACGAGCCCAATTTTCTTAAAGAAAAATTAAAAACCCTGGCTATTATTGGATGCATATCACTAGTAAGCGGCATTATTGATACGCTTTTTACATTTGGAATTATATGCCTCTCTCAATTATGCCTCAGCATTATCACCACTTTCTTAATGGCAGTGGCAGCCATATTAGAGGGAAAATCAAACATAAAAGAATTGATAAACGACCATAAGCAATCTTCATTAATAGATGTACTGGATGAACTCAAGGCAAGTCTAAAAAATCTGAAAAACTCTATAAACGAATTAAATAATTTTTCCAGTAGAGAAGCGTATGCAAACTACCATAGAATGCAAACTATCAATCTTTTTAGAGAAATAAAAACTTTAAGAGACAATGAAATAAACAGGGTGTTTCGCGAGCGTCATCTGGTTATATCTGCGTATGAAGAATTTCAAGTGACTGAAAACAATACTGGCAAAAACATACCCATCTATTCCGCTGAAAGCTCAAAATCGCATTATTTTTTTGCAGAGCAAAAATACAGTTACCAGAGGACTATGCCGCTCTAATACCTAGGGCGTGTCCTCAATTGCCCCAAGTAGCAGTGAATCTGTGTCGACTAGCTGCAAAAAAAATCCATCCCGCCCTGGGTTAGCGTTACTATTCGCCCTCGTGGCAATATTTCAGTTATTAGGCTCTATGTGGTGCTAAGCGGCATGACTTTACCTACGCTATAGCACCCTCTTCGTTGCTCAGGGTATGCACCTTCTTCATTTCCTCATTCCATGGGAACCTTCCTTGGGGTGGGGATTATTTTTTGTGATTAGCAGCTTGCTCTATCTGCGAGGAATGAAGATACAGCGGGTAAGCCGAGCTCGTTTACTTGCTTTTTGGGCAGGATGGGTATTAAGCGTTCTCGCCTTACAAAGCCGAGTAGATTACTACGCAGAGCATGAGTTTTTTGCACACCGCCTCCAGCATCTCGTTTTGCACCACCTAGCGCCTCTTCTTTTAATGGCATCTTATCCGGGTAGCGTGTTGCGGGCGGGCTTACCACGTCATAGGCTTTTTGGGCGGCAGATGCTTCGGCGTGTAGAACGCACTAGGGGTATGCAAATATTTCTGCGTATGCTGTTTAATCCCGCTCTCGTCAGCCTTCTTTTTATCGTTTCTGTCTGTATATGGCTTATTCCCTATGTACAGTTTGTATCGATGATCGATGGGCCGCTGTACCATTTTATGAATGCATCTGTTTTTATTACAGGATTGATGTACTGGAAACTCATACTCGATCATCGGCCCGCACCACGGGCTCGTGTTGGAGCAGGTTTACGCGTACTCTCCCCTGTCTTGACAATGTCTCCTCAGATTTTGGCGGGTGCAATCATTACATTTAGCGAAACCGATCTCTATCCCATTTTTGATTTATGCGGGCGAGCATTTGGCCTACCGCCTCTCATAGACCAGAGTCTGGGTGGCTTAATTTTATGGGTTCCTGCAGGCATTTTAGAAGCAATCGGCTCACTTATTGCTCTAAAACACTGGGCACGACTCTGCGCATCACCTACTGTAAAATCACCTAGTTAGGTATATTTTTAATAGCTCTTGGCCTGGTTAATTTATTCACTGTACGAAAAAGGGGAATAGCGTGCTTTTAAGGCGCTCATTTTTTTATTGGCTTACCGCATGGGTAAGCAGCGCTGTATTAGCGTCCGTAGCACACAGCACGCCATTGGTTGGCGTACCCGATACTATGGCTGAGCGTACTCGCGCCTGCGCTGCTTGCCATGGAGCACAAGGTGAAGGTACGGCTAATGCGTATTTCCCGCGTTTAGCGGGCCAGCCTGCCGATTATTTATTTGAGCAGCTGGTGCAATTCCGTGAAGGTCACCGCACCTATCGTCCAATGAATTATTTGGTGACGTATCTGTCAGATGATTACTTGCGAAAAATGGCGGATTATTTTTCTGCACAGCGCCCACCAAAAGGGTTGGTACATGCAGAAGCATCCATTAAAGCGCCTTCAGACGCTGCGGCTACACCCTCTGTCGCTCATGCTTCAATCCAAGGCAACACTGCATCCACAACGGATAAATTGGATGCCAAATACGCCGAGCAACTCGTGTTTTTGGGTGATACGAAAAAAAATATTCCAGCCTGTATTGCATGTCATGGCGCAGCACTAACCGGCATGCAAGCCGGTATAGCTCAACCTGCCATTCCAGGTTTGGTAGGGCTTGGCAGTGACTATATCCGTGCTCAGTTAGGCGCCTGGCGTGCAGGACAGCGCCATGGCAATCCTCCCGATTGCATGCACTCCATCACCACCGCATTAAATGAGCAGGACATCCGAGCAGTAGCAAGATGGATTGCTCAGCAGCCTGTGCCAGCAAGCTTAACGCCTGCACCGGCTAGACCGCTGCCTCTACAATGCGGTACTCCTCGCAAATCTACAGAACATTCCACCCACTAGAAGCCAGGGCTAGCTCGCAATGAAAAAATGGTTATTTCGTAAACCCCAATGCATACTGCTTCCCCTATTAGCCTTAGTGTTACTGGGTAGCATAGCATCCGCACTCTTCTATCGTGCACTCTGGGCAGGCGACCCTTTAAGCCCTTTTGTGTCGGTTAAAAAACCACCTTTTGATCCTAGTACTTTATCGGCATCTCAGCGTGCTGAATTAGTGGTGCGGGGAAAATATCTAGCACAAGCGGGTGACTGCATTGCCTGCCATACTATTCGAGGCAATCCCTCTTTTAGTGGAGGCCTACCCATACCTACTCCGTTTGGCACGCTCTATACGCCCAATATCACTCCGGATAAAGAAACAGGGATTGGGTCTTGGTCTTCGGATGACTTTTATCGAGCCATGCATGCAGGCCGCTCTAAAGATGGTAGCTTGCTCTATCCTGCTTTCCCGTTCACAAGCTACACGCGCGTGACACGTGAAGACTCTGATGCAATGTATACCTATATACGGTCTATACCCGCCGTGCATCAAGCTAATCGTGAAAATGAGATGCGTTTCCCATTTAACCAACGTTTTATGTTGCTGGGATGGCGACTCTTATTTTTCTCTCCTGGCAACCATAAACCGGACACCAAGCAATCTGCAGCATGGAATCGGGGAGCGTATTTAGTGGAAGGCCTAGGGCACTGCGCAATGTGCCACACCTCCATCAATCCCTTGGGCGGCCCCAATCAAAGTGCAGCATTTGCTGGCGGCCTTATTCCGCTACAAAATTGGTATGCGCCTTCTCTCACCTCTGATGCTTCAGGTTTAGGCAACTGGAATATTGAGCATTTAGACGCATTACTGAAAACAGGGGTCTCAGCAGAAGGCGCTGTATTTGGACCTATGTCTGAGGTAGTTCATAACAGCTTGCAATATTTAAGCGATGACGATATTCATGCGATGTCGGTCTACCTTAAAACCTTACCGCAGAAAAAGAAGGCTCCGCACGATTTACAATTTGAGCCCTCTGAAGCATTGGCTGAGCATTTACTAGTTAAGGGCAAGCAGATCTATACTAAAGAATGCATAATCTGCCATGCAGCTGACGGTAAAGGGAAACCTCCTGCCTACCCTCCTTTGGCTAACAATGCTTCCATACAGATGCCCTCTGCGGTCAATGCAATCCGTATGGTTTTAAACGGCGGCTTCCCCCCTTCTACAATAGGTAATCCTGAACCCTACGGTATGCCCCCCTTCGCGCAACAACTCTCTGACGAAGAGATTGCTGCAGTCGTAACTTATATTCGTATGACTTGGAATCCAAAAGGCGCCCCTGTATCGCCCAAGCAAGTCAATCAATTACGCTCAGCTCCGTTAGATTGATACACCGTTAAATGTGAAAAAGCTCCTGTGCCTCTTCTGATATAGAAGAGGCACAGGAGCTTTTTGTTGCTTTTGGCACGCGTATGCGGGAATTGGTAACTTTGACCGGCTTCTTAAAACTCGTACCCTGCCTGCGCCCGCACCCCCACTGCTCCACTAGAGCTTGATACAGCCACATTAAACTGCATCGATCCACCTGCAGAGCGGTGTGTTAACCCCACTCCTATAGCAGACTCGCCGCGGAAATTAGCCGTTCCCACCGCTACAGTAGTTTTACCTGGCTCAGAAGGCGCTAAATTAGGCATAGCCATTGCAGCAGCAATACCTGCATGGGCAGCGCGCTCTACATGGTCTATTCTGCGTCCAAGCTCTAAGACTTGCTGATCCAGGCTGGGTTGGAGTCGAATAGCACTAGCCGCTCTGGATCCCATTGATGAGGTAAAACTAGAAGTCGATTTTTGTAAATTCTGAGACTTAGATTCCGAATCAGAGGGTGTGTGTATAACACTACCTTTAACTAATACTTGATGAGGCGGCGGAGTAGGAATGTGCGTTGACTCAGAGGTATCTGAACTCGCGTATATAGACGCATACTCGCTGGAATCCGTCATATTACTTACAGAGTGTGAACCCATTGAAACTGAAGAATCAGAAGCCGTCTCCTGCTCTCCTCCTATTACTGAACCAGATTGATGATTGATCATAGGTGTTATGAGATTCATTCCACCATCATGCTGCGAAACCATTGCATTACTTCTTTCTGAATTTTGCTGAGACTGATGCTCTAAAAGCGCATTGAAAGGTATGCTAAGCAGCTCATCTGAAGGGAGGTCATTCACACTGTGAGCGCCTACAGACCTATTACGCACACCCTCAGAATGGGGAAAATCGCTACTGACGAAAGACTCCACTCCGATATCTGAAGTGTATGTAGTATTAGAAGTACTACTTGCTTCTCCATTGCCACGGGTAGGCCCAGACGATGGAATGTGCAACCAATCATTATTCCCGTTCTGCCACGCAGCTATATTTTCATGCGTAAGCCTAGAGCCATAACGTTGACCTCTGCGCATTTCTTCTTCAATACGCTCACTTCCTAAACTGGAAGAAATAGATGCTTCTACAGCCTCAGCTGAACCGCTCACCGCGCCCATACATGCCAAAACACACCATATAGCTAATCGTCCTATTTTGGACAGCATGACCTTAGTCATAGAATAGAAAGTACGATGATCCGCATTAACATACGGCATATCAGATTTTGGCAACCAAGAAGCCAAAGAAAAAGAATGCAAAAACATGGGCCCTCCACAGGGGAAAATTGACTTGCAAGCATTTCTGTTCAAGCCTGCTGCAGAAACTTTCCAAGCAATTACTCCTTAGTAAAATTAAGAAGCAGTTGGGAAACTATCAAGCAGACTCAACGGGAGAAGAGCAACTACAACAGACTTTTAGCGTGTGTAGGCACAACTATGAATGAAAGTCGGTGGTGCACATGTTGGGGTTCGTACCTCACCACCAACCTACAATGAACGGTAGGTTGGCGGTGACGAAGGAACCCCAACATGATGACCGCTGGCCTTTTGAAGCCTGCATGTACAGGCCAAAAGCGATGATCAAAAGTCAGTGATATGCATGTTGGGGAACGTTGCACACCGCCAACCTACTCCAGCCATGGTAGATGGAAATTAATCCTTTGCCACCATGACTAGAAATATGGATAGATATCTTTTGGAAGTGGATATTGAGGAGAATATGAATTGCAGCAGCAAACTAATGCCGTACTTTCTTACGAAAGATTGGGTAAATATCCAAATTAGATATCAGCTATTAGCCCTAAATTATACAGGAATCTCAGCTACAGGCTTGCGAAGGAAGCCTAATGCCGCAAAGCCCCTTTAGCCGTGGCTAAATAGGCGACGTGCCGCAGGAGTTCCTGCTGGGAGACCTGCTTCTTCAAGTACCCCATAGAGCGCCATCAATCGTTTTTCAATAGAAGACAAAGCAGCATCTGAAAGTGGCTGGCGTTGATCATCTACGATACGGCCACCGATGCGTTTGCCCAGTACACGGGCATACTCACACATGGCCCGAAAAGGCTGTTGCTCTTCATCGGCTATCGGCACATCCAATAGCAACGTAATCAACGAGCTGCCGCTATACGTTAAGTCATCACGCAAGAAATTGGTTTGTCCGCAGTACAGCATAAACATCGGATTATTCTGCGCATCCAACTTTACAAAACGCGCGCCATCCCGAGAAAGCACAAAATCATCCTGTGTAGCAGTTTGCTGCACATAATAAGCAGACCATGGCGCACCATCGGACAACAGATTAACGCAGAGCTGCACATCACATGCTAATGCAAAGGTATCAAGCTGCCGAGCGCGCATCACAGTTTGCTGCATAGAAGGGAGCTCAAAATTAGCATTGAGGTTTTTTGCCAGTGCATGCACTCCAGAAGCAAACTCTGAGAATTCCAACTCGTTTAGCGCTCCAGAACGGTTTGCCAATTGCACCGCCACACGGATTTGCTCATAACGCTCTCCAGCCTCAGGGCTATGCCAAGCGCTGTCTTTGTCCGAAGAGAGCTGCTGCTCAGCTTTTTGTGTTTCGTGCGCTTTTCCATGCAGCGCTTCAACCAATACCGGTTTATTGCCCACTCTGCGTTGACGCTGCGCTAATGTCATCAGCCGTTCAGCAGAAACACTCGTAGGTAACTGCAATTGCACTATGGCATCAATGCGCTCGTTAATCTGTGCGCGACGTGCCCCTTTAAAAAGTCGCGCGGCAAGCATATCCGCACTATCTATTCCATTTTGAGCATACATTAAAGCGCTGCTTTCTTCTGGAGTAGTTTGCCTATTTACTTCAGTACTGACTCCCTGAGCAGTTGCTTCTTGGCTCTCGTTTTGCAAACTTTCCTGCAAAGAGGCATAGGGCTGCAAGCTAGGTTCTATCGCCAGGTTTTTATCCGCAAAATCATCCGATAATCTGCCGCCAATAGCTTGGCCGGCTCGCCCTTCTTCATGCTCATTATGTTGATTTTTTGGTGCATGCTTTGCCCATGGCCACCACCCGCGTTGTTTTTTGCCTGCTTTGGATGGGGTGGTGGGCTGCATGTATCCGGCGTTTCCCATTGCCTTTGGACTGTGCGCGTCGGTTTCTGAAAACGCAGCCATTTCCAAAAAAGGCTCTGAGTCCTCCTGCCAAGCGTGTGTTTGTTGCGGGTCATACTGCATGGCGCCAGCGTGAGCCATGTGTGCTTGCTTTGCCTGCACAGGAATCTTATCTAAGCCCGCAGCTTTTCTAGCAGGCGAAGAACGAGGTAGCATCCTACGAAGCTTAAAACGCTGCCAAGCGTTATACCCCACCACTAACAATAAAATTGCCAAGCCCACGCTCACTAAACCGAGCTGCAACTCGCTCATGCCATCTCCTTAACCATTTTTGGTATCCCTTAAACTGCACGCAAACCACTATTTACTTTTATACATACCAAAACATTACCCTATTATCATGGCCTATAAGCATACAAGCCAACTTATATGCACGGGACAAAAGGAAAATGCCCATCTAATATTCAGAAAAAGGAGACCTTCCCTAATATTAGTTATAGTCTCTGCTACATAGCCCCTGTGCGAAAAGCACGCAACTCTCCTACTCTTTTCATCGAGTTATTAGCCGTGAATCCTACTCTCGCCAAACTCCAACCCTATCCGTTCGAAAAACTCAGAGCGCTTCTCGCCGGCATTTCTCCTAGCCCCCTCCCCTCTATTCGTTTAAGCGTAGGAGAGCCCGAGCACGCTACACCACCTTTTATCCGTAGCGCCCTCATAGAAGCATTGGATGGATTAGCACACTACCCAACAAGCCTAGGAAGCCCAGCACTAAGGCAAAGCATCGCAGGCTGGCTACAAACCCGTTACCCTTCTTTGCCCGCGCTCAATCCAGATACAGAGATCTTACCCGTAGCAGGCACACGCGAAGCCCTTTTTTCACTGGCACAAGCGGTGATAGATAATAGTAAACCCAATGCACTGGTGATATGTCCTAACCCTGGATATCAAATTTATGAAGGTGCGGCTTTACTTGCAGGCGCTACTCCTTATTTTGTGAATAGTACGCAAGTACGCTCCTCCTCTACTGCTGCTGTAGATTCAAATAGGCAAGGACTACTTGCATTTGAACCTCAGGCGCAAAGCGCCGAAGTTTTTCATTGCGACTATGCTGCAGTTCCAGATGATATCTGGGCCAGAACACAATTGGTGTATGTATGCACTCCAAATAACCCGACCGGAGCCGTTCTGTCGCTAGAAGATTGGCGCATACTTTTTACACAATCTGACCGGCATGGTTTTATCATTGCTTGCGATGAGTGCTATAGCGAAATTTATAGTGATGACGCTTCTCCTCCTCTGGGAGCCTTAGAAGCTGCGTATCAGCTTGGCCGAGGATGGGAGCGTCTAGTGATGCTCTCTAGTCTTTCAAAACGTTCAAATGTCCCTGGATTACGCTCAGGTTTCGTAGCCGGCGACGCTGCCATTCTCCAACCTTTTTTACAATATCGTACCTACCATGGCACCGCTCTAAGCCCTGTTGTACAAGCGGCTAGCATTGCAGCCTGGAAAGATGAGGCCCATGTACGCGAGAATCGTGCGCTATATCGAGAAAAATTTAAGGTTGTCACGCCGCTGCTTGCCCAAGTACTCGATGTACAAGCACCTTCAGCCAGTTTTTATCTGTGGGCCCGCCTTCCAGAGCGCATCAGCACAGCACTCTATAAAGAGTTGGATCGAAAAACAGTGCCTTTTGAAAAAAATCAGATTCCCATATCCTCCGCTCATTCAACAGACGCCCTCTTCGCCCAAGGTTTATTTGCTAACTATAATGTCACGCTTTTGCCAGGGTCTTACTTATCCCGCGAAGTCTTGGGCCATAATCCAGGCGAAGGCTATCTGCGCATTGCGTTAGTTCCTTCTCTACAGCATTGCGTTGAAAGTGCGAATCGGATTGTAGAGTTTTGCCAAAGCATGCTTTAGATCAAAGGACGACAAACACCAGAACAACCCGCTATAGAAAATCTGATCAGCCTTTTATAGCCTTCTTTCTTCTCTTTCTATCTGCTTTTTATGTCTACTTCTTCTTTGCAAACCTGTATTGAAAACGCATGGGATCACCGCGACGCACTCTCTGCACACGGCATCTCACCAGACCATACACTTGCTCATTCTTTCAATGAAATTTGCGAAGCGGTCTCTGAAGTGATCGAGGGTCTCGATAAGGGGCATATGCGCGTAGCCGAAAAAAATGGCAATGGCCCTGAAGCGCAATGGATCACGCATGCCTGGATCAAAAAAGCCGTTTTATTATCCTTTCGCTTACATGACAATGCCCTCTTACCCGCTAGAGGCTATACCCAGTTTTACGACAAGGTACCCAGTAAATTTGCGAACTACAGCGAAGCAGACTTTGCACAAGGCGGTTTTCGCGTTGTTCCTCCTGCCATTGCTCGGCGCGGTGCCTTTATTGGCAAAAACGTGGTGCTAATGCCCTCTTACGTCAATATTGGCGCCTATATTGATACGGGCACGATGGTAGACACGTGGGCTACTGTAGGCTCTTGCGCGCAAATTGGAAAGAATGTGCACCTGTCAGGAGGAGTGGGCATTGGAGGCGTGTTAGAGCCGCTACAAGCCAACCCCGTCATTATCGAAGACAACTGCTTTATTGGCGCACGCTCGGAGATTGTGGAAGGGGTAATCGTAGAAGAGAATTCGGTTATTTCGATGGGTGTTTTTATCGGTCAGAGCACAAAGATTTACGACCGAGAAACAGGCGAAATTCACTATGGCCGCGTGCCTGCTGGGTCTGTTGTCGTATCAGGCAGCCTTCCTGGGCATAATGGAAATTACAATTTGTATGCAGCGGTTATTGTAAAAAAAGTCGATGCAAAAACGCGTGCTAAGACGGCTTTGAATGAATTATTACGCGATTGAAGCGGTAGCTGCTGCCTCTATATATTCTTTAAGAGACAGCCCCTTGTTTAAGATGCCCTATCACTTAAAGTATGTTCAGCGAGTTTCGGTAAGGAGCAATGCATGAAAGCATTTGACCATATTGACTGCGACACAGAGAAAGCAGCCCGATACTTCCTCACTTTGATTGCCAACCACTACGATATGGAAGGTGCAATCATCTATGGAAGTCGGGCTCGTGGTACACATCGCCCTAACAGCGATGCAGATATCGCAGTACTTCTAAAAGGTAAGCATCAAAGGGTTTTAACAACGGCGCTGGCAATGGCTGATGCAGCTTTTGATGTACTGCTAGAAACAGGGATCAATATCTCACCACTGCCAATATGGATTGATGAATGGGAACACCCCGAGCTTTATTCGAACCCAGCATTACTTCGTAACATCGCTAGAGAGGGAATAAGATTGTGAAAGCGGCACATTTAATGGCAAAGGCCATGTAGGCCGTCGCATCAGCAAAGGTGCTACTCGATACAAAAGACGCCGATGGCGCATGCAATCGTGCTTACTACGCGATGTTTGATGCCGCTCGCGCGGCACTAGAAGCATCAGGAATTGACGTTGGCAAGACACATAAGGGCTTACTAAATACTTTCAGTAATAATCTTGTCAAAGATGGCCCTCTTCCGAAAGAAATAGGCCGTCTTTTGAAACACGCAGAGACTTTCCGCTATGTAGCTGACTATGAAGATTATCAAGTAGAGTTGAGTGATGCGCAGGAAATAGTAAAACAAGCTGAAACCTTCATCACTGCAATGCGCATGCAGTTCATGCCAGAAAATAAGTTCGCAAAATTTAGCCCTCACTTCATGAGTGAGGGTCGTGGCGATCAAGAGCAAGCTGAACGGGAAGGATGTTAAGCGCCACGTTATATGCTCGATTTAACGCCAAACGGCCCTATCCCCACAGAAATAGGGATAGGGCTGTTCAAAAGAAATTCACCCCTCTAGCAATACCAAATATTGCAGACAGCTCTTTTTAAGCACAAGAATATGGAGGCGGGTTCAGCTGATAGGGAGGCGGAAGCTGTTCTTTTATTTCCTTGATTCTATTTTGCTCTTTTTCAATTCCACTCTCCAAGAATAAATCAAAGAGTAAATTTATACAAAATACTATTACAGGAATATAGACAACAGAACCAAGGAAAAAGGCGGCTGCAGTTATCGCGAGACTCGCCAGGAAGACCATGCTTCGGCCCCTATCTACGAAATCTTGCAGATTTTTTTGAGTTTGCACCGTATCTTCATGAAAGATCGTGGCTGCACTTCCAAATGCGCGCTCACAAACCCTAAAAGCAAAACTTTTCGGAAGAGTCTGCGTTTCGTTTTTCGGCTCGTTTCTAGCTGGCACGGTATCTTCACGCAGGACCGTAGCTGCGTTTATAAATGCCAGCGAAGGGCTTTGGTTAGGATTAATGTACATCATAGTTACAGCCTTCATCACGTAGAAAATCGATACTCTTATGAGTATATCAGAGCAATCACTTTATACACTGAAATAGCCCATAGATTGAGATTCATACCTCACCCAAACCTACGCGCCACGGTAGATTGGGGAGATGTTGGAACCCCAACATCTCCCCAGTGCTTCCTTAAAAACCAGCCTACAAACGGCAAAATTAAAAATGAAAAATCGGTGTACGGTTTTTTTGAACTGCGCCGCGTATTCGATCGGTGATTGTGCGTAAAAAGTGCTAATATGATGCAAATATGACGCACAGGAGTAGCCCAACATGAATCCAAAAATACCTATTATTGATTTCTCTGCAATGAAAAGCTTTGATGTTTTTTTAGCTTTTCTTCGTGAGTCGAAAAATGAGCATTCAATAGCGATTTTGTCTCCAGCACGCTTCAGTGCTGCTCTAAATATCGATACACAAACACTTGCGCAGCAGGCCCATGTTCATCGCACTACGATTACGCGTACGCCAGGCTCTGAAAGTGTCCAACGTTTCTTACGTGAAGCGTTGCGCGTTATACATGCGGCGGTGGATATATCAGGCGATATGGGCAATGCTATTTTTTGGTATCGAAATCATCCATTAGCAGCATTTGGTTATAAAACAGCAGAAAAATTAGTTGAGGAAGGCAGGACAGAAGATCTACTTCCATATATAGCCTCACTGGATGCAGGCGTCACAGGATGATTTTTACTGCGCTGACGAATCAACGCGCTTTTCGCGTCATGAAACCCAAGTATTCCTATGCGCCGATAAGTGGCTCTGGTGCGGGTCAATATGGTGGGCGCGCAAATCGGCCTGGGTTGAAAGCACTGTATTTATCACTAGATATAAACACCGCGCTTGCTGAATATGCACAGCTCTCCCCTCTCATGCCGCCCGGAACCATTGTCAGCTATAACGTCAACGCAGCAAAAATTGTCGATTTCAGAGAAGGTATGGGTCCACAATGGGATTGGATGTGGCAAGACTTTTACTGTGATTGGCGCGAAATCTACTTCAATCAGAAAATCGAGCCTCCTAGCTGGCTTGCAGGTGATGAGACGCTAGCTGCAGGTGCCGTAGGGATTTTATTTCGTTCCGTACTACCAGGAATAACCGGAGATAATTTAGTACTGTATACAGAATATATAAAGGGCAATGATTCTATTGTTGCCCTAGACCCTAGTGGAGATTTACCTCGTAATCTGGATTCTTGGTCTGTATCTCTTTAATTAAAACTAAAAATGAAAACCCGATGGCCATCATGTTTAGGTTCGTGCCTCAACTAACCTACGCGCCGTATAGAACGGTAGGTTGGTGGTGACGAAGGAACCCCAACATGCAAGCCACTGAATCCTTGATGACCAGCTTAAAAACTGGCAAAAACAAAGATGAAAAGTCAGCGGTACGCATGTTGGGGTTCGTGCCTCACCACCAACCTACCCTGCTGCAAAGGTATGGGGTTAACTCGCATTTCACCCTCCCCCCAACCTCTCCTGCTTTTTCACTTCGCGCCGTTTGCGGAAAAAATGGCTCAGCATATGGGAGCACTCTACTTCCAAGACACCTGCACTGACCTGAGTATGGTGATTGAGCTGAGGATGCGCAAACGCATTCAACACGCTGCCACAGCTGCCTGTTTTTGGATCTTTAGCGCCAAAAATAAGATGGGCAATACGCGCATGCAGTATGGCGCCTGCGCACATAATGCAAGGCTCGAGCGTAACGTACAACTCACAGTCTGTAAGGCGGTAATTTCCTAATACTTGACCTGCGGCGCGCAGCGCATTCATCTCTGCATGAGCGCTTGGATCGCAAGCCTGGATGGGGCAGTTGCTGCCTGTTGCAATCACCTCATCTTGATACACTAGCACAGCTCCAACAGGCACTTCTCCCGCTTCTGCTGCCTGCCCTGCAGCCTGCAATGCAAGCCGCATAAAATGCGCTTGGCGTTCCTTAGCATCCACAGAGAAACTATTCCCACTCGATCGTTGCAGGTGGCTTGCCGGAAATATCGTAAACCACACGGTTAATACCGGATACTTCATTAATAATGCGGTTTGATACCTGCCCGAGCAAATCATGCGGTAGATGTGCCCAATGCGCTGTCATGAAATCTTGCGTTTGCACGGCACGTAATGCAACCACATACTCATAGCTACGCGCATCCCCCATCACCCCTACACTGCGCACAGGCAGAAAAACTGCGAAGGCTTGGCTGGTCAATGCATACCAAGACTGCTGCGTAACAGGATCTATCGTATTGCGTAGCGCCTCAATAAAAATTGCATCTGCTTTTTGAAGCCATGGAATAAATTCCCGCTTCACTTCACCTAAAATGCGCACTCCAAGCCCAGGGCCTGGGAAAGGATGGCGATAGACCATGCTATGCGGCAAACCTAAGGTAACGCCTAGTTCCCGTACTTCGTCCTTGAAAAGCTCTCGCAAAGGTTCAAGCAGTTTGAGAGAGAGCGTCTCAGGTAATCCGCCAACGTTATGGTGGCTTTTAATCTTGGAAGCGCCTGATTGAGAGGTCCCAGCTGATTCAATGACATCCGGGTAGATAGTGCCTTGCGCTAGCCACTTCGCCTGCGTGAGTTTACTGGCTTCTTCCTGAAATACTTCTACAAACTCAGCCCCAATCACTTTACGTTTGGCCTCGGGATCAGTGACGCCTTCTAGCTTACTGAGAAAACGCTCTGACGCATCTACATGCACCACGTTTACGCCTAGATGCGAGGCAAACATCTCCATCACCTGCTTTGCTTCATTAAAGCGCAGCAAACCATGATCCACAAAAACGCAGGTAAGTTGATCACCAATTGCGCGGTGCAGTAACGCAGCAGCAACGGAAGAATCGACTCCTCCTGAGAGCCCTAAAATTACCTGCTCTTTGCCAACTTGTAGGCGAATACGTTCTACGATTTCATCTACATAGGCTCCCATAACCCAGTCTGCGCGGACCTCGCATAGCGTCAGCACAAAGCGTGCTAATAAAGCCTCACCTTGTGGTGTATGCGTGACTTCAGGATGAAATTGCACACCATAAAAGCGTCGTTGGTCATCTGCCATGCCTGCAATAGGACATGCATCAGTAGAAGCCATGCACACAAATCCTGCAGGCAAGTTCTTGACCTTATCACCATGGCTCATCCAGACATTTAGCTTGCCTGATTCTTCAACCTCTTCCTCTAGACCATCTAGCAAGCCGGTATGACCATGTAGATCAATCTGCGCAAATCCAAACTCTCGCACCAGGCCTGGCTCAACCTCTCCACCAAGCTGCTGCGCCATCGTTTGCATGCCATAGCAAATACCTAAGACCGGTACCCCAAGCTCAAAAACTACCTGCGGTGCGCGAGGGGAGCCGGCCTCTGTGACCGAATTGGGCCCTCCGGACAAAATAATGCCACGCGGAGCAAAAGCGCGAATAACCGCTTCATCAACGTGATACGGGTGAATTTCACAATACACATGCATCGCGCGGATCCGGCGTGCGATGAGCTGAGTAACTTGTGAACCAAAATCGAGGATCAGAATTTTGTCGTGCATGCGAGAAGAGGAGAAAAACAAAAGGGAAAGAATCGTAGGGTGTAAATTGGGGGAACAAAAGGCCCCAAAAAAAATCACCACAGCCTTTTAAATATTGCTTGGAACAGACCACCTATTCCCTTTGATAATTCGGTGCCTCTTTCGTAATTTGCACATCATGCACATGCGATTCACGAATACCTGCAGAGGTAATTTCAACAAAAGCAGCCCGCTCATGCAGCTCAGTAATCGTTTTGCATCCACAGTAACCCATGCTGGAACGAACGCCTCCTGAAAGCTGATACAAAATGACAACCACGCTGCCTTTATAAGCCACTTGGCCTTCAATACCTTCTGGCACCAATTTGTCAAATTGCGCAGTATTATCTTGAAAGTACCGGTCTGCCGCGCCATCTTTCATAGCGCCCACGGAACCCATACCACGGTAGGCTTTATAGGAACGCCCCTGATACAAAAAGACTTCGCCTGGCGCTTCTTCCGTACCAGCAAATAATCCGCCCATCATCACGCTATGCGCCCCGGCTGCTAGTGCCTTAGCCACATCACCGGAGTAGCGTATGCCTCCATCGGCAATCACCTTCACTCCAGAGCCTTTTAATGCATCAGATACATTGGCAATCGCTGTAATCTGAGGAACGCCTACTCCTGCAACAATACGAGTTGTGCAAATGGAACCAGGGCCTATCCCTACTTTAACCGCATCCGCACCGTGATCCGCTAGTGCACGGGCTGCTTCTGCAGTCGCCACATTGCCTCCCACCACATCAATCTGCGGAAAATGCTGCTTGACCCAACGTACCCGATCCAAAACGCTCTGACTATGTCCATGCGCGGTATCTACGACAATCGCATCTACCCCCGCTTGCACCAGTAACTCAATGCGCTCTTCATTTTCAGGCCCCACGCCTACTGCAGCACCTACACGCAGCTGACCTTGTTCATCTTTGCACGCAGCTGGGTGCTCGGTTGCTTTTAAGATATCTTTTACGGTCATTAAACCGCGTAACTCAAATGCATCATTGACCACCAATACCCGCTCTAAGCGGTGGTGATGCATCAAATCTTTGGCTTGTGCAAGCGGTGTGCCTTCTTTGACCGTAATTAAACGCTCACGCGGGGTCATGATGCTGGTTACGCTGGCAGAGAGCCTTGCTTCAAAACGCAGATCCCGATTGGTCACAATTCCCACCAACTTCAAGCCTTCCACTACGGGAAACCCTGAAATTCCATATTGCTGTGCCAGCGCCATCACTTCGCTCACCGTTGCCTGAGGTGAAACGGTAATCGGATCGCTCACGATCCCAGACTCAAAGCGCTTGACCTTACGCACTTCATCGGCTTGCGCGGCGGCACTTAAATTTTTATGGAGAATTCCCATCCCTCCCTGCTGCGCCATAGCAATCGCTAGGCGCGCTTGGGTCACGGTATCCATTGCAGCGGATACAAAAGGGATATTAAGGCTAATACGGCGCGTAAAAGACGTTTTGAGGTGCGTATCACGCGGCAATACATCTGAGAACGCGGGAACGAGCAGCACATCATCAAAAGTGAGTGCTTTCTGAAGCAGTTGCATAAACCTCCCGGGGCAAAAAGCGAATTATACGTTGCCCCAGAAATATCCCACTGCTCTATACGCAAAAATATTTTTTGAATTAGGGCATGTCCTCAATTACCCCAAAGGGCCCATCTTTGGGGCAATTGAGGACATGCCCTACTTTCTCGTCAAGCGCCCTTTTTTTACTCGTTGGTGGCGGGCGGCTTTGGGATCTATAAGTAAAGGTCGATAAATTTCTACGCGGTCGTTCGGATACAGCGGAGTATGAAGCGGTTTGAGCTGACCAAAAATGCCTGCTTTTTGAACGGTGAGATCTATTTCAGGGCAGCGCGCAAGTAGGCCAGAAGCCCTAATCGCTTGCTCTAAGGTCGTGCCGGCAGCAACTTGCAGGCGCAGTACTATTTGGTGATCAGGCAGTGCATACACTACTTTTACTTCAAACATGGCCATAACGCTTTTTAGCTTGTGCTACGAAGCAATCGACAAAAGTATGCGTAATATGCCGAAATACCGGGCCTATGACTATATTTAGTAAAGGATTTGAAAATTCGTAATGCAGCTCAAAATCAATAGTGCAAGCGTGCAGACCTTGCTCCACAAAACGCCACCCTCCTGTCATTTTTTTAAAAGGGCCCTGCACTAATTGCATATGAATATGAGTGGGGCGCTGCTGCGTATTGCGCGTTGAAAAATGCTGGCGAATCCCCTTGAAATGGATGCCTATTCTGGCCTGCAGGCCAGCATCGTCTTGTTCCACAATCTGCGCATCACTGCACCATGGCAGAAAATTAGGATAATCCTCTACATCATTAACCAAATCAAACATCTGCTGGGCAGAATAATGAAGAAAAACGTGTTTTTTAACCGTGTGCATGAGAGAAAAACAGAAAGAAAGCAATAAAAAACGAAAAATCACAGCACACCGTTCAGGCAAAATAACCAGTGCTTGATAGAATTGCCATTCTATCCATGTTTTGCCCCTCTTCGCCTTTGGCTTACATCCCATGAGTATTGTTCAAAATAAAAAAGCATTTTTTGATTACTTTGTTGAAGTCCGCTATGAAGCGGGTCTGGTACTTGAAGGATGGGAAGTCAAAGCGATCCGAGCAGGCCGCGCGCACATCAAAGAAAGCTATATCATAGTGCGCGACGAGGCACTATGGCTGATTGGAGCGCATATCAGCCCGCTTGCATCTGCTTCTACACATATCCAACCTGACCCTGTACGCACACGCAAACTATTACTGCATGCAGAAGAAATTAAAAAGCTTATTGGCAAAGTCGAACAGCGTGGCTACACCCTAGTGCCCCTTAATTTGCATTACAAAAAAGGGCTGGTGAAATGTGAAATCGCTCTGGCGCGTGGTAAAAAACAACACGACAAACGCGATGCAGAAAAAGACCGGGACTGGGAACGCGAAAAAGCACGTATTGTGCGAGACATGCATTAGTTGCCTATGTAAGTACGCGTGCTGAGGCTCATGCCTCACCGTCAACCCACCTTTATTCCTAGACTTATGTCCTCTCCCTCTCTTCAAACGTCCATTCAAATTGCTACTTGGAATGTCAATTCCTTACGCGTACGCCTGCCACACGTTTTGACCTGGCTCGAAACCCATCCGGTCGATGTTTTAGCTTTGCAAGAAACCAAACTTTGTGACGACCAATTTCCTATAGCTGCGCTTGAAGCTGCAGGGTATTGCTGCTGGTTTTCTGGGCAAAAAACCTACAATGGCGTAGCTATCCTTGTTCGTAAAACGCTCATAGCAGAAGAGGTAGAAACCGAGCAATCAGTCATACGCGGTCTACCAGGCTTCACAGAACAGCAACGTTTATTGGCCGTAACCGTAGATGGAATACGCATCGTGTGCGCCTATTTCCCCAATGGCCAGGCACCGGAAAGCGAAAAATTCACCTACAAGCTGCAATGGCTTACCGCATTGCAAGATTGGCTCAAAGAAGAATTAACACGGCATCCCAAACTCGTTCTACTGGGAGATTTTAATATCGCACCGGAAGACCGCGATGTGCATGATCCAAAGGCATGGGAAGGTAAAAACCATGTGTCACCTCAAGAACGCGCTGCGTTTGCAAAGCTATTGGAATTAGGTCTCACTGACACCTTCCGGCATCGCTATCCGCTCGAACAATGCTATAGCTGGTGGGATTACCGACAAGGTGCGTTTCGGCGTAATGCAGGGCTGCGCATCGATCTCATTTTAAGTTCACCAGCCTTAACGGCACTTTGCGTAGAGAGTGCAATAGACTCCGAACCGCGTAGCTGGACTCAACCGTCAGATCATGCGCCTGTTTTAGCCAGCTTCGACACCTGCAATTAAGATGCTAGGTAGGTTGGGGTAACGAAGGAACCCCAACATGCCCACCACCAACTTGTAACCATCGCTTTTGGCCTGCAGATACAGGTTTTTAAAGGACCGTGGTCATCATGTTGGGGTTCGTACCTCACCACCAACCTACGCGCCACAAGGTTCGTCATCAAATGCTTTATCGCCCTGCACACTAGGCACGCCATCAGCCGCTAACATAGAAAAATCAAAAAGCTGGCGGTCCATCAAATGCGAGGGGGCAATATGGGAAAGCGCGCGAAATACATTATCTACACGACCTGGATAACGCTTTTCCCACTCTTGAATAAGCGCCTTCATCTCGCCACGCTTCAAATTGGGCTGACTGCCGCACAAATCACACGGAATAATGGGAAACGCTTTGAGTGCTGCATACGCTTTCAGATCTGCCTCCTTCACATAAGCCAAAGGTCGAATCACAATATGCTTGCCATCATCTGATTGCAGCTTTGGAGCCATGCCTTTGAGCGTGCCACCGTAAAAAAGGTTTAAAAATACCGTCTCTAAAATGTCATTACGGTGATGCCCCAAAGCAATCTTAGTCGCTCCAAGCTCCCCAGCCACTCGATACAAAATACCCCGACGCAAACGTGAGCACAGCGAGCACGTGGTTTTGCCCTCAGGAATAAGCCGTTTGACAATACTGTACGTATCACGCGTTTCAATATGAAAACGCACTCCACGCGCGCGCAAATACTCAGGCAGCACATGTTCGGGGAAATTAGGCTGCTTTTGATCTAGGTTCACCGCCACCAACTCAAAGCGCACGGGCGCATGCTCTTGTAGGTGCAGCAAAATTTCAAGCAGTGCATAACTATCTTTGCCACCCGAGAGACAGACCATCACCAGATCACCTTCATCGATCATCTGGTAATCATGCACAGCCTGCCCTACAAGCCGAGCAAGCCGTTTATGGAGTTTATTATCGTTATAAGCTTCTTTTTGCTCTGCACGGGTCTTCCATGCAATCGGCGAGATAGCTATCTCGCTGCGCTCAGCAATATTTGTCAGAACCGCTTCCTGTTCTTGCTGCGCTTTTTGAGCTATCTGCAAAGAAGATGCAAAAGTACTATCCACCACCACTAATCTTCCCGAATATGAAACACCTCCACGCCCACCCCTGCACAATCGGGATAGGCCTGTGGCTTCTCGATACAAACACGCACTGCGCGGCAATAAGCATGCGCAAAGAGCTTACCCGCTATTACATCACATAATGTTTCTTGCAAATGCACATGCCCCTGCGCAGTGCATTCTTTTATCCCCTCCATCACTGCTTCTCTAAGCACTCCATAATCCACCACCTCCTCCAATTGATCCGTCTGGGGAGTAGATGCCGCTAAAGGCACAAATACCTCTGCCTGAATAACCACACGCTGCGCCTGCTCTTTTTCAAATGCATACGCGCCAATCAAAATCGTTGCCGTGTAATCGCGCAAAAAAAGACGCCGGCAATCTGCCAGGCGTGGGTCGGACCATGCTGCATGCATACTGTATTTCGCTTATAGGTGAAAAGGATAAAGAAATTATTCGAAGAATAGCTAGCAAATTTGCTATGAAGAAGCAAACTGCGCATGCTTTCTGAAATAGGATAACCCATCGAGCTGTTCTCAGTGGAATATTTTATTCCATACAGCTAGATGGGCATTTTTTATACTGATTTATATGTGTCTTTTCTTTCTATGGCATAAATAAAAACTACATTAAATTTTCACCTTTTACTCCACGATTCATACATTATAAAAAATAATAATATTTACCCATCGCGCAATATTACTTTATATTCATCACGCTGCCGGTGCTGCTACCCCTTTCTCTAAAAATTTCTCCAAAATAGGATCCATTCCATGGAGTTTCCCTATGTCTTCTATGGCTTCTACTTTAAACTCCTCATGAATTCCAATATTATAATCAATAACGAAACTATTCTCTTTAGCAATCACCTCGTTTTTTTCTACTACATTATATTTATTACCATCCATTTCATTTTTCACCATATTTGATTCAGCCATCGCAATATTTTCCACCTCTTCCACTTTATCATATTGACGCCCACCATCCCCCCAATCCAATTTATCATATTTTTTTATATTAGCACTTTTCAAACCAGATCTCATTTCCTCTAAAAATATTAAAGATTTTTCCTTTTCATGTTTTATTTTTTCTTTTCTAATAAAATAATCGTTTACTATATTTATTTTACTCGCAAATCGTTTTACTTTTTCAATTACTGTTTCAGTATCTGTATGTTGACCATTTATAACAAAATCCGTCCATTCTGTGAATCTAGGTATGTATTCTTTTTTCTCACTTTCATTTACATTACCAGAAATAAAATGATTATCACTTACAGAAAAAGATGCCGCACCAGCAATTAAATCACCTGGCACACTCCTTAATTCAATATTAATTTTCTTGCCTACTACATTTACATATTTTGGCGAAATATTTTCAACATCTCTCTCAAAAATAGCACGACTATTCTTTTCAGAATAAGATTTTGCAGCACCAGGCAAACCAACATCTTTTAAATCTTCTACACCACCAGAAACATTTATAGATGCGCTATTTTTTATATTAGAAGTTTTACTTTGCAGTTCTGAATTATTTTCTGCTACGCATTTTTTTATAGCTTCTTCATTACCATCATTAATTTTATCCAGATCCAAATCCTTCACATAATCCAGAAGAGTTATACAATCACGACACCTCATGCCTGTAATTTTATTTGATAAACCCGTATTACCTTTCCTTTCTGCACATTTCTTTAAAACATCAGATAAAATCCCTAATGTTTGATCCACTTCCTCCTTATCTCTTTCATTCATAGTAAAGAATTTTTTTATTTTTATTTCATAGCATTCTTTACCATCTAGAACCTTATAATTAGCAATTACTTTCACATTTTTATATAAAGATTCATCCTTTGCATTTTTATTTACAGAACAATATTCCACTTGAAGAAAATTCATAATTCTCAGCATATCATTTTCAGAATACTTTCCTTTTTCAATCAGGATAACATTACTTCTTCTTGAAAAACTATTAATAGAATGCCGAATTCTCTCTGCAAATGCGTCCGTCTCTTCATCTTTATCTATTATATTATTTACATCCGAATCAGATAGCGATCTAACATCACTACTATCACTAATAGAAAATATTGACCTATCATCACTAGAAAATATTGGCGTCGACCTACGTTTAAAAAAACTCAAACATGTACTTAATTTTGAACCTACGCCATCATCAAAACTATACTTACTTTTACTGTTAAAATATTTTTTTAAATTTATTTTATTTAATATGCACTTGGATTTCTTGTTGCTTTCTTCGCTAAAACTAGAAGAAGGATATTCCTGTCCAGGATACGAATTTATACTAGAAGCCATCAATACACTTGACAATCTTTTTTGCTCCATTCCACACCCCCATATATTTACATCACCATATTTTATTACCCTTTAAAAAAGTATACTATGTACCTTTACATAACCAATACCATTACAGACTTATATTTTTATGCCATATAATATTTTTATTTTCTGTTATGCGAAATGAAGGATGGATGCGCGAAGTAAACAATTAAAAATAAGCCTCTACTACATATAGCTATACAAACAGTACAATACACCCATGCGCACATAGGCCCAGTTGCCTATTTACGGCCTCTACGTTTTTATTTTTGCAAAATAAGCAGGCCTTCAAGAAGGCTATGGCCTGCATGTTGGGGTTCCTTCGTCACCCCAACCTACCCGACATTTAAAGTCTAAAAGACTCAAATAAATTACGTCTTTTTTAAGCTGGAATTTCTTTAATAATTCACCTCACCCTTATGCCTGTTTCCAACCACCCACCTCCCTCTATCGCAGAAATAAATCTACCTATTCCGCCTAAAAACGCTCAACAACGCGCACACGCATTGCTTGAGTCTATTGGTCAAGCTCTTTTGCAAAACGATGGGTGGCTGCCCTTTGATCGGTATATGGATATGGCGCTCTATACGCCAGGCCTTGGGTATTACAGTGGGCAAGCCACGCAATTTGGTCAGACGGCTCAAAAGGGGAGTGATTTCACAACGGCACCAGAAATCTCGCCTTTTTTTGGCCAAGCATTAGCCCAGGCTATTGCGCAGGCTTTGCAAGCCAGTGCAACGTCTTCTGTCATGGAGTTTGGTGCGGGTACAGGTAAGCTTGCTGCTCAGGTTTTAAAAACATTAGGCGCATTGGGGGTGCATTGCACGTCTTATTCGATTGTGGAGGTGTCCGCCACTTTGCGTGCGCGTCAAAAGGCGTTGTTAGAAAAAGAAGTACCGCAATATATGGAGTGTGTGCATTGGCTAGATGCCTTGCCAGCACATTTTGATGGCGTTGCATTTGGTAATGAAGTGCTCGATGCTATGCCTGTACAGCTCTTTGCACGCAGGGATGGAAATTGGTTTGAGCGTGGGGTTACTTGGACTCCTGCCGCAAAGCGTTATATCGAAGCAGACACTGCAATAAAAAAAGAGCAGGACCACGAATCTACCAGCTCGCACCTAGTTGATTTTTCTGATCTAGACCCGGCGCATGCGCTGGCATGGGAAGATCGCCCCGCCTCGGAGAGTTCACAATTAGATGCGGTGCGCGAAACCCTTGATCTAACTGCAGATCTACATGATCTTACTTGGGCGGATGCTGCGCCCTATCTCACTGAATCGCACCACGCAGCAACAGCCTTTATACGAACCGTATGTTCCATGCTACGCCGCGGTGCACTTTTTTTTATTGATTACGGCTTTCCAGCACAAGAGTATTACCACCCTCAACGCAACGAGGGCACGTTGATGTGCCATTATCAGCATTACGCACACACCAACCCACTCTGGTACCCAGGCTTACAAGATATCACCGCGCATATTGATTTCAGCAGCATCGCTAAAGCAGCCCAAAGCACAGGTGCACAACTTCTGGGCTATACCTCGCAAGCTCGGTTTTTAATGAATTGTGGCATCTTAAAAGCACTGGATCAGCTCGATCCAAAACAAGCAGCAGAATTTCTTCCTGCAGCCAATGGCATACAAAAGCTCTTGGCAGAAAGCGAAATGGGTGAATTATTTAAAGTCATTGCATTTGGACGCGGCTTAGAGTCCACAGATATGCCACTGCGCGCCTTCGCCCAAGGCGATCGCTCACGCCGACTGTAATTGTCATTACCTGTAGGGCATGTCCTCAATTGCCACAAAGGGCCCATCTTTGAGGTCGTGCGGTGCTCGGGATCCTCACTGTACAAAAAGTACAGTTCCGGTCCCTGTGCTCCTGCTCCCCCAAATATGAACCCTTTGGGGCAATTGAGAACACGCCCTAACACTGAAAAAGCGAATACTATGCAAATTTATGTCGTTGGCGGAGCCGTGCGCGACACGCTGCTCGGAAAAAAAGTGCAAGACCACGACTATGTGGTGGTAGGCGCCACTCCTGCGCAGCTTATCTCTTTAGGATTTCAGCCGGTTGGGAAAGACTTTCCTGTCTTTTTGCACCCTATTACTAAAGAAGAATATGCACTCGCACGCACCGAGCGCAAAACAGCACGTGGCTACCATGGTTTTAATTTTTATTACGCGCCAGATGTCACGTTAGAGCAAGATTTAATTCGACGCGATCTCACTATGAATGCGATGGCTTGCCCAGTCCATCCTAATATCGAAGCCGTAAAAAAAAGCTTAGAGAATGCATCTATCTCCGCGCCGGCTATTCACCGCAGCAACGTAATAGATCCTTTTGGTGGTTTAGCAGATATACAAATGGGGGTGCTTCGGCATGTGAGCCAGGCATTTGCAGAAGACCCAGTACGTATTCTGCGCGTCGCGCGCTTTGCTGCGCGTTTTCCTGACTTTCATCTGGCGCCAGAGACACTGGGCCTTATGCGTGAGATGGTGCAGGCTGGAGAAGTAGATGCACTGGTAGCCGAGCGAGTTTGGCAAGAAATAGCTTCCGGATTGATGAGCACGGCGCCAGAACGGCTATTCATCACGCTACATGCTTGCGGAGCACTCGATCGTTTGATGCCTGAACTCAATGGGCTTTTTTCTGGCACGCAAGATACCTCTGAAGCGCTAACCCCTCCTCTACTGGCACTACATTACGCAGCGCAACAAAACTATGCACTCAGTGTGCGCTTTGCCATAGTAGTGACTGCGCAAGCCAATACAGCGCCTTTCCTCTCGCTATGCAAACGACTTAAAGTTCCTAATACATGCCGTGATCTTGCATTGCTTGTGCATCGCGAAGGGATCGAACTGAGGCGAACACTCCGGCAAGACCCAACCCTTCAAGCCGATGATATCGTGGCTCTCCTTGAGCGCTGCGATGCCTTTCGTAGACCTGAGTATGTATATGGAGCATTGCAAGTATGCGAAGCGCATCAGGCAGCTTGCCATACCCTAGCAAGCCACCTGATGCCTACTCTCTCCACCCATTACCCTACGCTTTCCACGCCACTTTTACCTAAA
This sequence comes from Mycoavidus cysteinexigens, assembly GCA_031963045.1. Lineage (GTDB taxonomy): Bacteria > Pseudomonadota > Gammaproteobacteria > Burkholderiales > Burkholderiaceae > JASSUD01. Next base: position 28,396 of record JASSUK010000012.1, on the reverse strand, counting down.
GCCCTGTGTGCTGCCCGCGAGGTAGATGCAGGAGAGATTGCTGCAGACTACCCCAAACAACCTGAAAAAATTAAGCAGGCGATACATGCTGCGCGAGTGAAAGCAGTACAGTGCGCATTGCAAATACCTTCCTGCATGTATTAAAAAAATTACTAGGCATATCAATATGTATTGATAATTACCATATACATATTAAAAAGTAGCCCTCATAAATCTTGGATCTTCCGGTGCAAAAAAATCTTTTTCTGTAGATATATTATCTATATTTATAGATTCTGTACTATGTTCAGCCTGATTTTTGAATTTTACTATTTCTTTATTTTTTGCAAGTTCATCTTCAGCAATCTCTTGGACTGGATGAATGGTCGGCCCTGAAAAAATAGCGCCCATGTTACTATGCTGCGCACCTACATAATCATAGCCATTTTTTTGATTTTCAGCGTCAACAATACATTCAATATCATTATATTTATTAGGCCGTATTTTTTTGACAAACTTTCCAAATAATTCTGCTCCAAATTTACTTCTTTTATTCACAACCAAATCTGGCACAACAAAATATGATGAATCTATATTCCACGATATATTTTGAACCGGGGGTTTCATAGGAGTAAACTTATTCATAGCATATTTCCTATATGATGTTTAACTAAAAAATCATATTTTATTACCACTTAACACAGCGAAATAATATTCTTTTTCGTCCTCACATATTTATACAATTTTTCATTATATTTTTTTAATATGCGAAATACAGTATAGATTTACGAAAAAAAGCCCGGCAATAGCCAGGCAAAATATATGCAATATGGAAAATAGGATTGGAGGATATTGCCCCTCCCCTCCATCTCGTATCTTATTTTTGCAATGGTTACGGTAGATACCATCTTTAAAAGCATAGGTAGTTATATTTATAGAAAAATGTTCAATTTGCTTTTTTCACTTTAAGCACGCCCATACTTCAATAAATACTCATCAATCAATTTTGCTAGTACCCTTTTATTTTTTCCTAAATCATCCTCACATTCTTTAGCCAAAAACCACTCAACACCATCTTTATCTTCATAAAGATTAATTATATCTAAAATAGAATCATAATCGCTTCTTTTTTCATACGAAGAAGATATACAAGGCGGACTAGGAAATTCTTTAATTATATCTTTAAAAGATTTTTTATCTTTTGACTCTGTAGTATTTTTACTTAATGCCCCTTTACATTCTTCAGGCGATAATTTTAGCAAAGTTTTTTTTCTATAGCCCGACTTAGTTAATGAATCCACTTTCTTATTAGACCCATTAGAATTTTCATTTAAATTCTGCGCATTACTGTCATATAATGCATCATACAGATAGTCAATTTGGCCATATATTTCTTGAAAGACAGGCGATAGCTCAGGAGAATCACATGTTTTTTTCTCCGCTTCCACACCGTATAATTTAGCTTGACCCAATGCATTTTTATTATTAACTATTCTATTTGTGGACATTCTATTATTAGATGATACCCTTACAGGTAGCGCTAATATATTGTTATTTTGTTTATTTATGGATACAGCAGACCGTGTTTTTTGATATTCTTGCCCCGCCGGACTTTCTGTTGAAGTATGCGACATTCCATATCTTTTTACTGCATTGGATCTCTGTACACTCGGATACATCATATTCCCCTTACTGCTTCACCCTTATCCTGCCGCATCTCCGAGCTACCTATAAGACGCATCCTCGGGCTTAGAAAGAGATATTTCTGATTGGCCCTTATGAATGGAGTATCTTGCTATCCAGACTTTCATTTCTCCTAAGTAAGAAAAAAGGTATAAATCTGCGTAAGGGGAATGTGAATGGGTAAGAAAAAATGCGCAATAAAACGCAATGTATTATCGACTACGCCCCATCTCTTACTCTATTTCTCACTGATTGAGCCACTGCTCATAAGATATTCGATATAGCACATGCAAGCTTAGTGGATGGCCGGGTGGTAACTGAGGGTGTTCAAATCCCCCGTCTTGAACCATACCGATGCGCTCCATAACCGCTTTAGAACGGAGATTAGGAAGTGATGTAAAAGAGATAACCTCAGGCAAGCGTACCGTTTCAAAAGCAACTCGCAGCACAGCTCGAGCAGCTTCTGTGGCATAGCCTTTGCCCCAATAATTAGGCAGTAGCCGCCAACTAATTTCCACGCAAGGCGAGCAAGGTAAATCAGGTGACGGTATACAAAGACCAACAAATCCAATAAATTCATTTTCGTGTAGTACTTCATCTTGAGGTATTTTATTTTGCAGCACTTCCACGGCCCATAAACCCCAACCACGCTGAGCAATTTGCAAACGCAGTTCATCAAAAATAGCGTCACTGGTTGAACGGTCTAGAAGATTTTCGAAAAAAGCCATGACTTGTGGATTAGCATTTAGCATGGCAAAAGCTTCCCTATCAGATTCTTGCCACTGCCGTAAGCGCAGTCGCGCAGTATTAAATTCGATGATATGGGTCATACAATGCATTTCCTCTTCAATGTAGCGCAATTTCTTCACGGCATAACTTCTTTTTCCTTATGAAAATTGTGCCAAATTTTTCTACTACTTTTGAATAGGCCAATTTTGGAGTGGGGTTAAGAAAAATAATTTAAATACGCAAGGTTTGCACGCATAGTTTTTCACGTAGTGAGAATGTGTCACTTAAATAAGGCAAATCTCTCCCATGCAAAAGAAGCTGCTCCACTACTAGCGAATAAGGCAAGACTGGGCCAAAAAAACGGGGGCCTTTTGTGTCTTCTAGCAATAGGGTCGGAAAATTGTCAATGTCCAACTCTTCAAGTGCATCCGCATGCACTTCGACATCTAGCCAAACAAAGCATGCGTTTGGGTGTGCATCAGCCAGCGCATCAAAAATGGCACGATAGCGTGTGCAGGCTGAACACCAAGCAGCACATAAACACACCACACAAAGCACCTCTGGGTCGTTCAAACGTTTAGCAATCTCATGGCTCTGTGTTTCTGGAATAAGTGCAGGCATCTTGATTTATAGAAAAAAATGAAAGGTAGGTTGGAGTGAGCAAGGCGCTTCAATACCGCACCATTGCCTCTTGAAGACCCGTTTAAAAATGCTCTAAAAGCAAAGATTACAAGTCGGTGGTGCGCATGTTGGGGTTCGTGCTTAACCCCAACATGCGCCTGCTGCAAAAGTACAAGGCTGGTGTCGTGCTTACCTCAAACACTTCTACTCACACGGCCATCAGGCAAGGTATGCACCCATCCTTGGAGTTCTAATTGCAATAATGTGGCTTGCAGCGCAGCGCTCGATAAATGGGTTCGTTCTGCAAGTAAGTCTAGCGCAGCAGGGTCATATCCCAATGCCTCTAATATAGAACGTGAAGGAGCGTCTAAGGATGCAAGCTTGCTTTGTTTGCTTTGCAACCGTAATGATTTGCCCTGCTCCGCACTCTTTGTTGCAGGAGGAGATGTCTTCACTTTAGTAAGGAGCTCTGCTGAGGTATTTGCGTATTGCTCACGTGCGTCTACTTCGTATGCGACCGAAGTAATCTTTAATTCTTCCATAATATCGTCAATCGTCTCGACTAACTTTGCCCCTTCTTTAATCAACCGGTGGCAGCCTTTAGAGACAGGCGAATGTATGGAGCCAGGCATAGCTAACACGTCTCGCCCTAGTTCAGCAGCAAGCCTAGCAGTAATCAGTGAGCCGGATTGTGTAGCCGCCTCTACCACTAACACAGCCTGACTAAGCGCAGCTATAAGCCGATTACGCCTGGGGAAATTGTGCGCACGAGCTGGTGTACCTAAAGGGTATTCAGAAATTAAGGCTCCATGTATACCAATGCGCTGTGCAAGTGCTTGGTGGCGTGTGGGGTATATCTGGTCGATACCAGTACCCATTACGGCAACCGTGCTGCCCCACGGCGCTTGCATTCGCCCATTATCTTCATTAGAGTGCTTTTCGCCGGACTGCACCATGCACGACAACGCCCCGCAATGCGCAGCACCATCAATCCCTAATGCTAAGCCTGAAATTACACTCACCCCGCTAGAAGACAAAGCATGCCCAAATTGCTCTGCATGGGCCAAGCCTTGTGCCGTTGCATGTCGGCTACCGACAATGGCTACGGCAGGTGTATGTAAAAAAGTTAAATTACCTTCTACATATATTGCAGCAGGCGGATCGGCCAAGCTATATAAAGAGGGAGGGTAGGCAGGATCACTGAGCGTCACCCAATGATGCGCGGGCAATGAAATCCAGTGAAGGATTGCACGAACCTGCGTTTTTTGCCTCTCTTGCTCCTCTGCACTAGAGTGCAAAAGGCAACGGGCCAGCTTATCCCCCACCACATCCGCTAGCGCTGCTCTGGGCGTTTCAAAAATCACCTCGGGCAGTCCAAAGGCAGTCAGTAAATCACGCACTCTCGCAAACCCTAGCCCTTGTATGCTTGTTAAGCGTACCCAAGCTGTAATTTCACGCGCACTCAAGGGAAGTGTTTGCATCTAGATTCGCACTTGCATAGAGATAGATTATGATGAAAGAAAAATGATTCTTTTATTTAAATAGCGCTACCCAAAGATGCGTTGCAGACCACAACACTTTTGCGTAGTCGCCCTAGTTAAAAAGAAGCTTTCTTGCCATTGTGCCCAAACCTGTTTTTATAACAAGCTAGCCATTCGTTATAGTCACGCCCTTTAGAACTGAATGGATATTATTTTATGGCCTTATTACCAATTCTCACCTACCCCGATCCACGGCTGCATAAGGTTGCCAAGCCCGTACTTGCTATCGATGCGCGTATTCGTCAACTTGCAATGGATATGGCAGAAACTATGTATGACGCGCCTGGTGTAGGGCTAGCTGCTACACAAGTCAATGTCCATGAGCGCCTGGTGGTTATTGATGTTTCAGAAACCCGCGATACGCTACACGTACTCATCAACCCTGAAATTGTGTGGTCTAGTGATCAAAAACGTTTTAGTGAAGAGGGTTGTTTATCGGTGCCTGAGATTTATGACAAAGTAGAACGAGCGGAAGAAGTAACCGTACGCGCGCTTAACTTAGAAGGGGAGTCTTTTGAGCTTAAAGCAAGTGGTTTATTAGCGGTGTGCATTCAACATGAGCTGGATCATTTGCAGGGTAAGGTGTTTATTGAATATTTATCGCCGTTAAAACGAACTCGAATCAAAACTAAAGTCCGTAAACATGCCTCTGAGCAAGCCAAGGATCGCCATATGGAATTAGATGCATGAACACCGCACACTCTGACTCCAGTCTGCGTGTTGCATTTGCGGGGACTCCTGATTTTGCGGCCACGGCGCTCGAAGCAATCCATGCGGCAGGTTTTACCATCCCGCTAGTACTTACGCAGCCTGATAGACCTGCAGGACGTCATTTAAAGCTGACTGCCAGCCCTGTGAAGCGCTTTGCGCTAGAGCATGGTTTAAAAGTATTGCAACCGGTTTCTTTACGCCCTTTATCTAGCTCTGCTGCTTTGGCTACACCCAATCAGAATGCACGCTCGCCAGATTCTCAAGATAGTGCGGAATATGCGCTTGAACAATTAAGCGCCTATGCGTGTGATGTGATGGTAGTAGCCGCTTACGGCCTACTATTACCTGTTTCTGTCTTAAACATGCCACGCTATGGATGCATTAATTTACATGCCTCTTTATTACCTCGCTGGCGAGGCGCGGCACCTATACAACGCGCGATTGAAGCAGGTGATAGAGAAACCGGCATCACGATCATGCAGATGGAAGCGGGGTTAGACACCGGCCCTATGATCATGCGAACTCCTGTATCCATAGACCCCACAGATAATGCAGCTAGCTTGCATGATAAGTTAGCTTCTTGCGCAGCTACGCAAATTGTATTGACCTTACATATTTTAGAGCGCGATGGTGCGCTTAGTGGTGTGCCACAACCCGCTGAGGGCATTAACTACGCTTCTAAAATAAAACCTGAAGATGCTTTTTTAGACTGGCAACGCCCCGCCGAAGCACTCGCGCGTCAAATACGTGCCTTTGACCCGAGCCCAGGGTGCAAAACTGTGCTGGAAGGCCCAGGTACGCTGCTGAAATTGGTGCAGGCTTTTGCTTTACCTGAGCAATCAAGCGAATCAGTACCTTTACCAGAAGCTTTGCCTGGCACCTTACTCAAAATTTCTTCAGAAGGTATATGGGTGGCCTGTGGCACAGGGGTGCTCTGTGTTACGGTATGCCAAAAACCAGGCGGGAAAAAATTACCTGTGCGTGAATTTTTAGGAGGGTTTTCTTTATCTGTTGGACAGCGCTTTGTCTTGCCTTTGTAGAAATCAGCCCCATATTCCCAAAACATTTTTATTGGTTTGGTATCTTGTTCAGAGAAGCTCTAATCGGTATTTCTAAAAATTAATGTGAGTGGATGAATATGTTCAACTGGTTTAAAACAGCGGTCTTAATGGCTGCTATTACCTCTTTATTTCTAGTCATCGGGTCCATGATCGGAGGGCGCCAAGGTATGATCTTGGCGCTTGGGTTTGCGATGGCGATGAATTTTTTCGCCTACTGGTTTTCCGACAAAATGGTATTGCGTATGTATCAGGCGAAAGAAGTTGATGCGCAAAGTGCGCCGCGCTTTTATGCCATGGTGCAAGAGTTAGCCGTGCGTGCAAACTTACCCATGCCCCGCGTCTACCTGATTGATGAAGCGGCTCCCAATGCTTTTGCAACGGGGAGAAATCCTGAGCATGCGGCAGTAGCCGCTACCACCGGTATCTTGCACATGCTATCTGAGCGTGAGTTGCGAGGAGTAATGGCCCATGAGCTTACCCATATTCAACACCGTGATATTCTGATCTCAACGATTTCCGCTACGCTAGCTGGGGCTATTTCAGCATTGGCTAATTTTGCTGTGTTTTTTGGAGGGCGCGACGAAGAAGGGCGACCTGTCAACCCTCTTGCGGGTATGGCGGTGGCTATTTTAGCGCCCGTAGCCGCAGGCCTTATTCAAATGGCTATCTCACGTGCACGCGAGTTCGAAGCAGACCGTGGTGGAGCGCTGATCTCGGGTGACCCAGAAGCATTAGCCATGGCCTTGCAAAAAATAGAGGGGTATATTCATGGTGCACGCCACAACAGCGGCTTTGCTACCGCACAGGCTCACCCTGAAACCGCTCAAATGATGATTATGAACCCGCTATCAGGCGCCTCTTTGGCACAACTTTTTTCAACCCACCCTGCAACACAAGAGCGTGTTGACCGCCTTTTAGATATGGCGCACCAGGAGCAATCTCAACGCATTTAAAGCGCATATATATTCCTCCCAAGTATCATTGCACGCTTAAATGCAGCAATCACTGCCTTTTTGAAGGCTTGAAACAGGCTCTAAGTCAAAGAGCGTGGCTGCCTCTTCAAAGCCGGTGTTTGCACCTATTCTTTCGTTGGGCGCCCTATCCGGGCGCCACTGCTTTTTTATTTCTGATGCCTGCCACCCACACCCGACCACGCCACAAACGCGCTCAAGATGCGCAAAAGCCCCTCCTTCCTACTTCGCTAGCTTTCGCGTTGGAAGGCGCTGCTTGTGTACTTGAAGCAGTACGCACAGGCCAGGCTCTGCCTGCCGCGCTCAAAGTGTTTTTTAATACCCATCCTCTTTGCAACGACCCCGGCGTACGTGGAGCCATTCAGGATATTGCCTATCGCACCCTGCGCGCTTTAGGCTGTGCAGATGCACTACTAGACTTATTAGCCCATAAACGCCCTCTTCCCCATCTTGCCAATCTGCTTACCTGCGCTCTGGCTCTGCTTATCGAGCAAAAAGAGTATGCCGCTTATACGCCTTTTACAGTGGTAGATCAGACCGTTCAAGCGGCGGCAGCCCGCTCGGACACCGCTTTTGCAAAAGGCTTTGTGAATGGGGTACTGCGTACGTTTTTGCGCGAGCCCGATCGATATCTAGAATCCGCATTCACCGAACCTACTGCGCGCTGGAACTATCCACTGTGGTGGATTAAAGCGGTTCAGGCTGCTTGGCCCGAGCAAAAAACTTGGTCTGCCATTCTAGAAGCGGGTAATACGCAAGCACCACTGGTATTGAGGGTGAATACCCGGCTAACCTGTGTAAAAGATTATTTAGAACGTCTACGAGAGGCTGGGATTGCAGCTTGCACACTGGCACAAAACACACAACCAGATAGCCCTTGTCATCCTCAAGCGGTCCTTATTTTTCAAGCGGTACCCGTTGACAAGCTTCCCGGTTTTTCAGAAGGGCACTTTTCCGTACAAGATGCGGGAGCGCAATACGCAGCTCCTTTACTAGATGCGCAACCTGGCATGCGTGTACTCGATGCCTGCGCAGCGCCGGGGGGGAAAACCAGTCATTTAGCTGAGCTAGCAGATCTCTCACTTTTCGCGTTAGATACAGACAAGCAACGGCTAGCACTGGTACAGGAAAATCTTAAGCGGTTAGGGCTGGAAAATAGTGCCCGTATCCGAGTCGGCGATGCAGGTCGCCCGAATGCATGGTGGGACAAACTCCCTTTCGATCGAATTTTGGCAGATGTACCCTGTTCAGGTTCGGGCATAGTAAGGCGCCACCCTGATATTCGCTGGCTTAAACGGCCAGCCGATATTCCTGCCTTAGTGATACAACAGCGCCGCATCTTGGGATCGCTTTGGCCTTTATTAAAAACGGGCGGACGACTTTTGTACGTCACGTGCTCCATTTTTCCTGAAGAAGGAGAGCAGCAAGCACAATGGTTCTGTGCAAACTATTCCGATGCGATACGGTTAGAGGCGCCCGGGCAGCTCTTGCCTACTCGCGCGGATCCTGCTGTTTTCCGTCAACGACGCACAGGAGATGGCATACCTGCAGACGGCTCTGCTTCAAATAACCTAGCCTTAGCACTTCCGCCTCTCTGTGACCACGATGGGTTCTTTTATGCACTTTTCGAAAAACAGTGAGGCAACTGCCTGCTTAGGCAGTCGGTCTCCTAAAAGCTGCGTTGAGCGCGTTATCCTCACGAGGAAAAGGGCCACCATTTTGGTCATGATGCAGGGTATACACCGCATAATTATGGTGTTTACCCTGCTATGTATGACCCTTTTAGGGCATATACCATTGGCATATGCTGACTCCATATATATTGAGCAAGCGTCTTTAGAAGCAGATAGTCATGGGGGATGGGGGCTAAATGCCCAATTTACATTTGAAGTCAAAGGTACACTCGAAGAAGCGCTGCAAAAAGGGATTGCACTGTATTTCACAACCGATTTTAAATTGACGCGTTCGCGCTGGTATTGGTTTGATGAGCGAACGCTCACGCTCTCTCGCACTAGGCGCCTCTCCTTTCAACCTTTAACACGCGAATACCGACTCTCAAGCGGTGGGTTACAGCTACGCTTTGCAACGCTTGAGGATGCTTTATCTGCACTCAGGCATCTAAGCGCATGGCGCGTTATTCCTCAAAATCGAGTGAAAACGGATCAACCCTATACCGCCTCGTTACGCATGCGCCTAAATACGGCACTCATGCCCAAACCCTTTCAGATTGATGCAATAAATAATCGAGATTGGAATTTGTCCTCAGACTGGATGTATTTCACCTTTATCGCTCCCTCGTATGCCCGCTGACGCTAAACACGCTCCCGATACCCGCGGTCATCATCACGCTACTGGCTGGCATCAGGTTCGCACGCCTAGTCATTTTTGGAACCAATCTAAGCGCTTTATAATACGTACGCTATGTATAGCGGCTGTATTGACAACACTACTACTGCTCGGTGCGCTTGCAATGGCCAGTGCTAATACAGATTTTTTTGAGCGCTACTACACGAGCTTGTATGGTGTAAATGTAATCGTCATACTGATTTTTCTAGCCATTATTGCGGGCTTGGTGGGAACCATCATACTGCGGCTGTATCAAGGTAAATTTGGCGCACGTTTACTGGCAAAGCTGGCTATTTTTTTCGCCATAGTGGGTGTGCTACCAGGCAGTATCCTCTACTTGGTTTCTTTGCAGTTTGTCTCTCGTAGTATCGAATCTTGGTTTGATGACCATGTAGAAACGGCTTTGGTTTCTGGGCTCAATCTTGGGCAAAGCATTCTCGATAACACCTTGTTAGATGTGCAGCATAAAGCTCGGGCCATGGCCAACCAATTGGCAGCAAAACGCACATCACAAGTACCTCTCTCTCTCATGCTCTCACGTATACGTGAACAGCTTGGGCTATACAGTGCGACGGTGTTTTCTACTTCTGGCAAAGTAGAAGCACAAGCGATAGAAAGCGCTTTGTCCTCTACCGGCAATTTACCTTTTTTCGAAAATGAACCTATAAACCCAACCGCTTTCATGTTTCGCCAGGCTCGCTCACAGCAGATATATGCAGCCATAGAGTCAGACATGCACCCTGAGATTGATACGCTAGGCTCTGGATTACGTGCGCAAGCACGTTCTGCTTCAGTGGATCAAGGAGCATTGTGGGTACGCGTTATCACTGTCATTCCTTCTGGCTATGAAATATCTCTCGAAGGGAAAACGTCTTTTTTACAGATTCTTCAGCCCATTGCGCCGGAGCTTGCTCGCCGTGCACAAGAAGTGCAGCAGGGATATCGCAATTACCAAGAAAAATCGTTAAGCCGGCAAGGTTTGCGCAAGATGTATATCGGTACACTCACGCTAGCGCTCTTTTTAGCTAGCTTTATTGCCATATTGCTTGCGGTGGTACTGGGCAATCAGCTTGCACGCCCTTTATTTTTACTGGCACTAGGCACGCAGGAAGTTATTCGCGGCGACTACACGCCTAAAAGAGAAATAAAAACCAATGATGAGCTGGGCTTTTTAACGCAGGCATTTAGCGCTATGACCCGCCAACTCTCAGAAGCCCGCTTTGCGGCCGAACAAAATAGAGCGGCATTGGAAGACTCGCATGCTTATCTTGAAAATATTCTGCAAAACTTAACGGCAGGCGTATTAGTTTTTGATAATCAGTTTCGCCTTACTACCGCCAACCCGGGAGCGGAGCGCATCTTCCAGCAGAATTTCCAATCAGCCCTCTCTATGCCGCTTCACGAAATGAAAGATCTTGGAGAGTTTAATACCATTGTGCGCCAAGCATTTATGGATTTAAAAAAGCAAGGACGCCCCCAAAAACATCGCGCTGACAAGACTAGCAATACACATACCCTCCCCTTGCCTCCTACGCATTGGCAGCGGCAATGTGAAATTACACTGGCTCACGATGGCACCCCTACTACCTTACTGATACGCGGTACTCGCTTGACACGATGGACAGACAAACGTAGAGAAATCAATGCATCTACGCCAGGAACTGCAGGCTATGTAGTGGTATTTGATGACATTTCAGATCTTATCTCAGCACAACGCTCACTAGCCTGGGGAGAAGTAGCTAGGCGTTTAGCCCATGAAATTAAAAATCCTCTCACGCCAATCCGGCTCTCTATCGAGCAGCTAGACAGAAAACTGGCCCCCAAACTAGATGAGAAAGATGCCAATACTCTCCACAGAGGAACTGAAATTATCTTAAACCAAGTCGATGCTATGAAGCAGATGGTCGATGATTTCCGAGACTATGCCCGCACCCCTCCCGCTGTTTTACAAGCCGTACATCTCAATGACTTAATTACAGAAATCTTCACCCTTTATGCAAGTGAAGAATATGCCAAAATCCTCCATCTTGATCTTGCCCCGCTGCCTCTTATTTCTGGAGATCCGGCGCAACTTCGTCAAGTGATTCATAATCTGCTACAAAATGCCCTAGATGCAATAACAGAGCAAACGGACCCTCATATTTGGATACAGACTCGCGTGATAGAACAAGATAGTTTTGCGAAAGAAACGCAAAACCCGTCTTCCGAGCACCTGTCTGTACGGCTTACTCTGTCAGATAACGGCCCGGGGTTTTCAACGGCGCTTTTAAAACGTGCTTTGGAGCCTTATGTAACCACCAAAGCAAAAGGCACAGGCCTAGGGCTTGCGGTGGTTAAAAAAATCATAGATGAACATGGCGCACTAATCGATATTCAAAATCGCACGGGTGTACAGCCTGAGCTATCCTCTATAGATTTTGAACACCACACCCTAGCAGGCAACTCATTGGCAAAAAGCCCAGAAATAGGCAATACGCAGGCAGTGCAAGGAGCACAGATCTCTATCACTTTCATGCACCTAGCACCTCTCCCCTCTACAGAAGTACAGGCAAGTTAATGGCAACTATATTAATCGTAGATGATGAAATAGGCATACGCGAACTCCTCTCGGAGATTTTGCGCGATGAAGGTTATATGGTCGATATAGCGGAGAATGCGCAACAGGCATTAGCCTATCGCGAGCAACGCATACCGGATTTGGTCCTGCTTGATATTTGGATGCCCGATACAGATGGGCTCACCTTGCTCAAAACCTGGGCCCAACAAGGTGCACTCACTATGCCCGTCATCATGATGTCAGGCCATGCAACTATCGACACCGCCGTAGAAGCTACTCAAATTGGCGCACTAGATTTCCTTGAAAAGCCTATCGCCCTCAAAAAACTCTTAGAAGCAGTAGAAAAAGCGCTTTTGCATGGCCCACTCGGCTCGGCTAACACCACATCTCCTAGCGCGCATTCTTTAGCCACTCCAAGCAATACACGTCCTATCCCAACTCCAAATACTCAAATTGCCCCACTTGCTGCAACCGCATTTCCTCTTATCAATCTAGAGCTCCCCTTGCGCCCTGCTCGGGATGCATTTGAGCGCGCCTACTTTGAACATCACCTTGTGCAAGAGAATGGCAATATGACGCGCATCGCAGAGAAATCAGGCCTAGAACGCACCCACCTCTACCGCAAACTCAAACAGCTTGGCCTAAATACATTTAAAACAAAAACCAATTAAAAGTCAGCGGTATGCATAGATCCCTTATATGTAAAAGGGCTCTATCAAACTCCACCAACCACAAGAAAAAGCAAAGAACGGTAGGTTGGTGGTGAGGAACGAACCCCAACATGCGTACCGCTGACTTTTATCTTTGCTTTTGAAAGTTTGTAAGCTGGTTATCAAAGAGATTGTGGCTTGCATGTTGGGGTTCGTTCCTCACCACCAACCTACCGGCCTTTTTCTTTTTTTAAGTGAGCCAGGTAGGCAAAAACAATGGTGCGCTTTATTTCCACAAAGAGTCAAAACGTTTGTGATGAATAATATCCACCCCATTCAAGGTTCCTGTATGCGCTGTAAGGGACCAGCGGCGCGATAACTGCCAGGTTAATTTAACCAATGAGGCGGTGGTGGTCAGGCTTTGTTCATAGCCTAAAATGAGGCGCTCGTTGAGCACTTTGGCAAGGCTGATAACTTGAGGGTCGGGGATACCAGATTCACTTTGGCCAATATTGAATTCATCTAGGCCAATGGTTTTGGCAATACGTTTACCGCTTGCATTGCCCAAAAATGCTAGGGCGGCCATAGTAGTACTTTCTTGACTCAAGTTAGTACCACCTTTAGTGCCATGCCCAAAAAGTAGCCAAGAGAGTTTTTCACTATCGGGGGCATTGGGTTCGGAGACGAGTCGTATGTCTGGAGAGCGAAGGGTCCCGGTCACCAAAACCCCTGCTTCAATTTCCTGGTTACGGCGCATGGCTAAGATATTGATACCTGGATTGTCTAAGGGACCGTGGAAAGCGAAATAGCCTTTTTCAATATTCAGTTTGCGCCCAAAAGCTTCAAAGGTAGAACCTTCTAAAACATTCAAATCTCCCTTAGCCCGTGGCGCTTTTCCAGGAGCACTGTTCACTTCCAGTACCCCTCCAAGATCCATATCCGCACCGCCTCCATGAAACCGACAGTGCTCACCCAAGTCAATGCGTATTTTTGCAAGTGGCAAACTATTAAATGGAGAATCCTTTGAAGCAGTGGAAAAAGCGTTGGACTGACTGAGATTGCTAGAAGAAGCTCTAGACCCTTGTGCTATTTTTTCCGCTCGCTGTTGTTTAGCTATTTCCCGCGCTTTCTTCTTTGCGCGCTTACGCTCCTTCCAAATAACTCGATCGATTTCGATCACGTCATCCCCCAGCCTTGGCCGGGAGCTGCTTGGTAAGTCAAATAGCGCACGATCTACTTTAAATGCTCCGTCTATAACCAACGGGCTAGAGCCTACACCTTCAAATTCCAGACCCGCATAGTGCATATTGGCCTGCCCAGATATAAATAATTGGCGATCCAGCGTAGCAAAAATTGCCAGGTCCTTGGCAGTAACACGCGCATCTAATACGGGCTGGGCGGGATTAGCAGGATCGATTTTTGCTTTTCCCGTAAGGGTTGCCACCCCCTTCACCCCATGGAGTGAGACTTGCTCGAAGTCAATAACATTGTTTGATAACCCTATACGGACAATACCGTCTTTAAAGGTGATACCTTCTTGAATAAAAGTAGATGAGAGATGGTCTCCATCCAGCCGCCCAGATAATAAAGGCTTAGCTACTGTACCCCCCACCTTCAATCGCAAGCGCGCAGAGCCGCCTAAGCGGATATTGGCCCCTAGTGCATTGCCTATGGGCCCCATTTCAGGAAGCGTCACATGCATTTCCCCTGAAATAGGAGTGGTTTTTCTCCAATTTTCAAAAGTGATCTGACCTGATGGGTTAATCTGCCCCTGCAATAAAACAGGAAAATGCACGCGCGAAGGACTAGCGATATAGGCAATTGCCCCTCCAAACTGGCCAGATTTAATTTGTGCCTGCGCTTTTAAGCCCGTTTTTGGAACCGCATCAAAACGCGCTGAAAGAGCCTGCAATCCTAAGGGTACACGCACACCCACAGCATTTTGTATGACGAGATCTCCCGTACGGCGATGCATTTCAACATGCCCGGTTAGATACGCTTGCCTTTGCGCTAGATCCCAAGAGCTATCAAGTATGAGGTTAGTCCCAGGCGCAATAATTTCTGGCACTTCATTCTTGGTTGCCGTGCCATGGTCCGATTTTTTTTGTATTGGGGCGTCTTTTTCCTCGCAGGTTTTTGATGAAAATCCTTGCAAAAGTGCCTGACACACACTCGGAGATAGGGCAGACGTATCTATGGCTATAAAGCCAAGCATATTCGCCACACCCAGCGTATTTTGTATTTTTTGAGCAAGGTGGCGAATATCTATTCCTTTTACAGTACCACTTGAATAACTTTTCTCCGTCGCACTGTAATACAGAGCATGCAAATCAAGCTTTGCTCTTTCAATCTGAGCCTGCATACGCCCAAGTTCTAGCAAAGTGAGGGCATATTCAGACGGATTCCCCGTTTTTTGCTCACTCTGAGGAGTAATCAGTTTGGATATAGTGAATTGCAGCGGAACAGGCGCACTAAGCTGCACCTCTGGCAAGCCATGATTGGCAAGCTGCGTCAGCATCCCGCTCCAATGTATTTCCTGTATTGCGCGCATTTTTTGGGCTGCTTGCGCAGACTCTTTTCCAGATAAGCGTAATTGCCCTCGGCTTGCCAATCTAAAATCGATCGGTTTTTTCTGAATCTGACCTTTTGCCTGTAGCGCTAAAGTGTGATTGTTTTGCGTACCTGCTAAATCAATATGAAAAGCATCGAGCGCTATTTGGGGAAGCTTGAGACCTTGTACATCCGATTTCCATGACAGCACGCCATTCATGCCTTCTTCGAGTAAAGCCTCACCTTTTGCAGATTGCAGATGATTTTCTCCCAGAGATACCCCCAGCGCTTGATAGTGAAGCGCAAGCCTAGGATAAGCAAGACTTCCATAAAGCTCCCCCTCTGCTTTGAGCATGCCCTCTAGACCCCAACCAATGTGCGATAGATCAGGCGCATTGAGGTGAAAGGTCAACTGATTCGTTTTACTCCCCAATTCACCCTGCGCTTCCAAAGTATTACCTGCTAAGGCTAACTTCACGCTGCTAGGCAATAGACGCGCACCTGCTGTATGAATTTGGCCTTGGCCCTGCAATGGCTTGCCTTGGTACACACTATCGCGTAGCGCAAACTCAATATGCAAAGAAGGCTCTGGCTCCCTCGAAGGGTGTACTACATGCTCTAAAAGCGACTTAATAGCTGCCGAACTATGCTCGCCTGTAGAAAGGGCATTAGACAGCGCTTTTTTGCACGCTGCAGAATCGGCAGAAGCTACACACTGCTCAGCCTGCATACGCTGCCCTTTCAAGCTATGCAAAAATAAACTGGCATGGGAAGAAGCCTTCCAGTGGCTCTGTACGTTCACATATCCAGATAAAACGGATATCAAAGCAGGTTGTGGCTCAGGCGCAGTACTAGCTTGCTTGACAAAACGTTTACTAACCACTGGATTGAGCCAAACAAAAGGATTGAATTCATCGAGTGTGCTGCGTATTTCATAAGCAGGTTGATGCGCTAGCGCATTTTTTTCTAAAACACCTAATACCTGTGCTCGGCCGCGCCCTGCAGTGAGCTGCCCCACCCAATTAATCTGTTCCGGCTTGATATGCGCTTTTATACGCAGCCCCAAAGGTCCAGTCTGCAATTTTTTATTTTGTTGAGGCTTCAATGGCGTTTGAAAGCGCGTGCTGGTTTGACTGAGCTCTTGTTGCCTGCAAGCCTCTATAAGCGAAGCTTTTTTACGCCCTTGCAAATCAGCAGATGCAAGATGAGGGAGTTCTGTACTCGGCACATCACACGGCGAGGAATCGACCAATGCATCCTTGTCAGAATCCCCATTTTGCTTAACATTAGCCGCAGAGTGGGATTCCAAAACGACCTCTACCTCTTGCTGATTAGGTGCAGGATTCAAGGTCCAAGTCAGCACGCCATTCAAATGGGTTGGAGCTAATAATTCTAACCATTGATGCAAATTGAGGGACTGCACCTTTAAATTAAGCGATCCCTTCCCCTGCAAAAAACGCCCTTTTCCTTCTAACAATACATCTGCATCGGTATCTGCATGTGTATCGTTTTTTGCAAAGGACTGCTCCTTATGCTTTGCAAAAGTAGATGCATTCTTTTTTTCGTTCAAAAATACACTAGGAGTAGCAGCAACCAGCCCCTGAAGCACGCGCACTTGGATATCTGAGAATACCTGTTCATGCGCATTCAAACGAAGATGCGATTGAGCATTGCGCAAAGGTAATTTGTGCTCTACAAGGCTGCCGGGTGCTGCATTGCGCAGTATTACATCCCCTTCTACGGTTAGTTGTTGTACCTCCTCAGACACTTGCACATTTTTTCCAGAAGCCTGCAAACTTTGTTTAAAAGCTTGCTTCAATCTGCCAGCTGAAGAGGAAGGTATAGGCGCTTGCGGCACTGGTGCAGGCCAGAATTTCGCTTCAATATGCAAATCAGCATAGGGTGCATCCAGACTAAAAACCTGTGGATTAAAGTGATCCACCGTAACATTAGCCCCTTTGAGCGGCATTTTTTTGAAAGGCCAAAGGTCAATGCGCCCTTGCCCATTTAACCTATCCCCACTTGCCAATATATCCACTCCCATCTCATCTAATGAGCCCGATAAGCGTAGATCAAAGCGCTCGTCTTTAGCTAAAGGAGGCACATGGATAGGAGGCTTTCCATTTTTCTGTAGAAATTTTGCATTAATCTGCGCATTATTCGCTATGAGGCTAGCGGTTCCTGACAGCGCAAAAGGACGACTAGCCGCCAGTTTCCCCAGCGCTTGTACTGCACCATAAGGGGTTTGTAATCTGTTAATACGTAAATAATGCTGCTGCTCTTTCCCTTCTTCAGTGGTTTCAAACTGCACATGCACTTGCGACCATTCGCTTGACTGTGTGCCTTGCGTAATACGTAAACGCTCTATAGAGGCTTCTTTGATTTGCAAAAGTACAGGCGTTGTGAGCTTTTGAGGCAAGGTTTGAGAGCTAACCGATTTTTTGCTCTTAGGTAATGGAGCCTGCTTTACCTCTACTTGGCCTATACGAATAAAAGGCACGGCTAAACGCCAAGTCCACCTAGAATCTATGCGTTCCCAATGCCATTGGCTCTGCAGTTGGTCGATAGCAATCTCCACTTCTGCATCACGCCATCGGACATCTCGTAAAAAAATACCTTTTTGCAAAGTACCGCTCTCAAGCACGCCTTGCAGCCGATGTCCAGAAAGTATTTTGGCTCCCATAAAGGCATAACGCGTGCCAGCCTCTGTGTGCCACATATACAATCCACTGAGTGCCAGCAATAGTAATAAAAACGATAGTGCTCCAAAAATCGCAGCAGGAACCCACCGCAAAAGTATGTTGCGATGGGTAGGTCTTTTACGCTTTTTTACAGGCATTTCTTCTTTTGCCTTAGCGCTGGAGGAGTCTTTTATGGACATAGGGAGCAGATACGCACAGAAAAAAAGAATTGATTCTAAAAAGCAATGCCCAATGTAATATAAGGATGGATAGCATGATTACGTAATCCATACGCTACATCCACATTAATAGGACCCACAGGGCTACGCCAACGAGCACCTAGGCCTACACCTTGATAAAAAATACGCTCAGCCCAGGTATCTGCAGCAGTACCCGCATCATAAAATGCCGCCACTCCCCAATCGTGATTAAACCAGTATTGATATTCAGCACTCCCTGTAGCCACATATTTAACAGGCAGTACAGAGCCTGCAACCTCGTTCCCAATACTCTGATTACTATACCCTCGGATCGAATTGCTGCCTCCTGCACGGAACAGCAAAGAGGCAGGTATTCCTGCTGAATGACCTGATGTAAACACACCGCCCCATTCCATACGGAATACCCCTATTCCCCTTCTCCCAAGCGGCACATATTGACGGCCACTAAAATGAACGCGTCCGAAGGATTGTTCTGTCAAAACGCCTTTTGCTGCAGCATTGGCCGCGAAAAATAAAAGACTGCCTTCACGCGGAAATAACAAATCATCCACATCACGACGTAACCAACTCCACCCAGGTACTAGTGCTCGACTCCAACTCGAAGGGGCACTGTCTTGTATTAAACGGTCTCCATAAAACAGTAAGGAGTACGTATATTCATAACGGCTTTGTAAACGTACACGTTGCACGCCGGTAGTTACACTACGGATATCTGTATTCTCAATATCGCTGCGCTTGTAATGAGCCAGCACACTATAGGTATAAGCGCGCTCATCGGGAGGGGTAGATAACTGAAAACCTGTGGATTGCTGCTTAGGATCCCATTGACCTTGCGTCTCAAGCACCCACGCCCGTCCAAACATATTGTTATAACCGTATTGCCCCTGTACATGCGGCCCGATATCTGAGTTATACCCTATCCCAAAACGCAAGGAATGGTAGGGATATTCACTAACTTTGACCTTCACTGGAGCTATCCGCGTAGAAGTATCATCTCGTGTTGCAGCACCCGGCTTAGTAGAGCTTGAGGATGGAGACAATATTTCAATACTACGCATAACCTGGTTTGGCGAAGACATATCACTGGTTAGCGCAGGCTTGAGTTGAATATCCGATAGACGCTGCCCATTCTCAGCACTCACATCCACAATAACACTAGCAAAGTAAGGGGTATTTTGAATACGCCTTTGCAACTCCAACAAGCGTTCGCTGCTGTAAGGCTCCCCCACATGCAAAGGGTTCACATGGTGAATAATGCGCTCTGGATAGCGCTGTAAATCCGCAAACTCAACAGGACCCAATATAAAAGGAGGACCGCTATCAAAGGTTACCTCTAAATAGGCCCGGTGCTTTTTAGGATCAATAAGCGCCTGAGAAGCGGTAATTTTTGCGCCCAAAAAACGCTCTGCTTGCAGCGTTTTTAATGCCATCGCTTTGGCATCATCCCATGCACTCTGAGTAAAGACATCGCCCTCACGTAGCGGCCAGATCTTACGTACCGCCACTTCACGATCTTGTTGATCTGCTCCATGTGCTTTCGCCTTACGCGATAGCGCTAATTTTTCCGCTTCCTCTGGAGTGCGCCACGGATGTTCAGCTAATAAAGCTCCCTTAAAAGCAAGCTCAACCGCTTTAATTTTTATAGGCTCACCGGGCCCGACACGAATAGATACTATTTTGATTCCTTCTGCAGAAGGAATCACCCAACCGTCTAAACGCGTTTGCACAGAGCGCTCAACCCGCACTTGTATTTCAGGTGTGAAATATCCTTGGGCTTTAAGTAAAGCAGCAATTTGCGAAGTCGCTGCAACCACCAGAAAATCGAACTGCCCACTCGTCATGTCGGAGCGCGCAGCAAAACGCACAATATCAAGATGCTTCTTTAATAAGGAACGTATAGCCTTTGGAGCATCAATGACTACACGATATGGTTCAGCCAGCGAAGCCGAACCTTGCAAGCTGTTTATAGAATTGGGTTCTCTATACTGCCCAATGGGCTCTTGCGCCCAAGCAAGAGCAGACAAAAAAAATAACGCACCCAACCACAGTGCATCGCGATAGTTTTGGCCTGTGGGCAGCATAATATTCCCAAAAAATATTTACAAAAACAATTATGATGGCCAGGCTTATACACTTAACCTACATATAGCATTCACAGGATACCTCATGGAGTACCAATCAGAACTCACCCAGTTTCTAAACCAACTGAAAAAAACGCACCCCCAGTTAGAAACTCAACAGCGCGCAGCACGTTCAATATGGTGGGACAAAGCGCCCATTAATCTCGATGAGCGCCAACATGCGCAATCGGCTAAGGCGCCGCAATCAGCGTATGTGTATTACCAGAATTTCTAAAGTATGCAAGATTAAAAGTCGGTGGCCTGCATGTTGGAGTTCCGCATTTATACCAATGTGTCGTGCCAATCTACAATTTATTGCGAGGCCGCAAGGTTGAGTGAGGCGTAAAATAAGGGGTAAGGTGTACTTTTTATAGGGGAACTTTTTATTCTTCCGCTGTTTCGCCGTCTTCCTGTATGTCCGATCAACCTAATTATTCAGGTTAATACGCTATTCCCTACTTATATGATTTAGGTCTTATTTCAGACTTCCTAGAAGAGCCTTTTTCATAAGGCCCGGCCCCTCTGTTCAAGCTAGCTTGTTGATACTAAATATGGCTCTTTAGGAAAAGGTTGGAGTTTGATT
This sequence comes from Mycoavidus cysteinexigens, assembly GCA_031963045.1. Lineage (GTDB taxonomy): Bacteria > Pseudomonadota > Gammaproteobacteria > Burkholderiales > Burkholderiaceae > JASSUD01. The sequence goes on along the minus strand of JASSUK010000012.1, from coordinate 7,392 downwards.
CTAAAAAGGTTCTAAGGGTACTGCCATGAAAAAGCTCGCTACCACACAACTCTCCTCGAGAGGGCAACTCGTCATTCCGGATTTCATCAGAAAGACGTTGAACCTTGAAGCAGGAGATCAATTTATTGTGTTTGCCAAGGATGATGTCATCATCCTTAAAAAAATTGAAATCCATGCGTCTACAGTAGAAAAATTTGAAACCATCATCGATAGCGCTCGAGATCAACTCCGTTCAGCAGGATTGCAACCGCTAAACCTAGATACTCCTACCGCCCAGAAACCAAAAAAACGATGAGCGTAGTTGTTCGATATAAAAAAACCATCCTTTGAAGGTAAAAGGATGGTTTTTTTATGCGCATTCCTGTGCTCAAATTATGCTGGCTACCACTTTACTACGCCAAACTCCTGTTCTGCGCATCTTTGCGTAATGCTATTTCTTCTTGCATCACTCTATAACTTGCTTCACAGGCTTCCATTTTAAATTTTACGGCTGGAAGTTTTTCTAAATGTCGACAGTGCACAGCTATTCCTACTGCACCCACTATCGCCATTGCACCGACCAAAGCACACGCTATCTGCAGCGCCAAATAAGGAAATGTCACCACACAACAAGCCAAAGCAGCTATACAGCCAGGCAATGCTAAATAAATAGGCATAGCCGACAAATGTTCTTTACGCCACTCAAGCTCAGGAATCAACGCCTTTAAAGCCGCTCTATCCTCAGTAGCAGGCGAGTCACTAGGGAGAAGTGACTGATTATCGAGGGGCCACATAAGCTTGCTAAAATTTTCTATAAACACACTACTTAATCCTTAGATATATTTTTTAGACAGCTACATTTTCAAAATTTTATCTGAATCGCGGATTATACTGAGTAATACGAGTAATTTTCTGCTTTTTTAAAATTGTTGTATGCTTGATGAAAAGAATGGGCTAAATAAAATTCTTATTCTATTTGTAAAGACCGCGCCATGCATTGGGCTATAGATACTATTTTCGTAGGTTGGCGGTGAGGCACGGGCCCCAACACGCACGCCAGTGTCCCTTTGAAGACCAGCCTACAAACTGGCAAAAGTAAAAGTTAAAAGCCAGTGGCGTGCATGTTGGGGCCCGTGCCTCACCGCCAACCTACGAAAATCCGACCATAATATCTGCAAAATCTTATACAGAATTCGGTTGCAGCCCACTTTTTTATCAGATTAATTACTTTACAGTACGTCCTTTGATTTATAAAGAAATTTTTACATCATCCAATAAATAATTTATTAATCTAGGACGATAGATGACACCTATTAGCATGCAAAATTCGATTACCGCCCCCCTTAGTCCTCTTAGAAATGATACCGTCATTCAGCTTGATAATTACGAAAAAAAAGAGAAAGAGGCATTTGGCCCAGTGGAAATAGAACCAGACGATGTGTATACGAATCTAATAAAATCAATCCAGAAACATATAGATAACTCAAAGCTAGTGCCGTTGATTAATATTGCAACTTCCGCAAGTTGGGCTGCTACGTTTTTATGCATGTATTCTAATCTCGATATAGCTTTCCCTGCTTTCAGCATCTCCCTGACTTTAACGACATTAAACTTAGCAATATATTCTATACAAACCGAAGCATATAAAATCAATTAATAAATTTTGACCACGCAGGCGCTATCCCACTTAGATCACTCCATTGCGATATCTCTTAGAGTTCATAGCGCGCCACAATTAACCCAAGGGCGCCTCGCCTGCGTGGAATAACGGTACTCATTAGAGAGAGCTTATTAACGCGCATGGAGAAAACAGGGAGAGCCATTGGCAAAGGGAGGTAGTGGAACATATCCGAGCGCGCGGTAAAGCCCACCGTAAAACCAGCTCCGAATGATAAGGGTCCCATTGGCTTAGTAAACCACTGGCGCGCATAGCCAATAACCGGCTGAACATGTTTATACGAATCTGAAAATGCAAACGCATACAACATATCTTGATGGCCAGATGCATCAGACCAGTGTTTACCCATGCCACCACCGAATCCTTTGGCATTTAATTTTGTCTTACTAAAAGTAGCGCCAGTATGCCAATTACAGCCAGTAAGATATACATCCCAACTACCATCTTGATAAGGCTGAACTACATGCCCAACCACAGAGCTTTGCCATGCAGGGCTGGAATCAGATGCGTGGGCAAACATCGGCCACTCAAATATAAAGGCCACGGCCATTAAACACAGAGTTTTTTTTATTTTCATGGGAGGTAAGCCTAAAAATCCGTAAGTTGGCTCAACTTTTTAGGGCCATTCATTTCGCCATAAAATACTTTTTTTCGAGATTTCGCATCAGATATCTCTTGAGTGCTTCTAACATCTACTGCAAGTGTGCAACATCCTTTTTATAGATGCACACTAAAGTGTTCCGCATCTCGGCTGTATGTCATACAGACTACCACCATCAGCATGCATTCTGTGCGTAGGAGAAAGAAGTGAATACTATTCGTAGAGAACGCTCTAACTCGTGTTCATCAATCTATTCTGAGTCTGATAGCGCTAGCGTAAGTTCAGCCTCTAGCCGACATTCAAACTCATACACTCCTCTATCTCGCCCTTCCAGGCCAACATCTACTGATTTTAGCTTTCATACGCCAACCTATGCTGAGTCTAATAGACCTAGGAGAAATTTATACCCATCCCCTTTCTCTTTCACCAACCCAATACCTCAAAACCACTCAGCTCCTATTCAAATAGAGAGCCCATATAACCTTAGTACATTTAATAGACTTAACCTGGGAAGCACCGCAAGATTAATAAACAGCCCATTTACAAGCACATTAGGACATATAGTGTCACTGCTTTACTGCGGCGGTTTTGCATCGCTTATTGCAGGGTTTACCCTATTCCAACACTCTCTCAATCATTATTGGTGGCACAACCAATACGCCCGACTTCAATATTGAAGTGCAACGTTAATATACTAGTGAATACAGCTACCTATACCATAAACCATAAACCATACCACCTTAAATATTCTTTTATTTACTAAAACCAGACAATCTTTTCATTTTCTTTAGCAGTGATGAAAAGAAAGAAGGTTTAGGAGCGATGACTCGAATTTTATTCTGGAATGAAACTTCTGCTTGCAAAAATACCCGCATATTTTCACGGGTTTTTATTAATTTCTGCTTTCTAGTTTCTTGCGCTACTGACTCATTAGTTTCAAATTGAGCCGCTTGCGATAGATCGTGTACTGATTGATTTACTTCCAAATCAGGAATATAGAGCAAATTATGGTGCGATACTAAATATTTATGCCGGGCATCTGCAATATTAGTTCTTGTATTTACAGAATACCCTCCATTTTCGGCAGATTGTGTATCGTCTATATAAAATGAATTTTTTATGCAATCAAGCTTCTCATTTAAGCATTCAAGCGCTCGTGGAAATTTGTAATAATATTCAAAATTCTTTAGAGATACATATAGGTACTGCGCTCCACCCAATCCTAAAACACAACCAAATAAAAATGACATGGCATAAGCCAGTGCCAAACTGAATGCCAGCAAATCCATTGCTACGGATGCCAAAACAACAGCAGCAACGAGAGTAAAAAACGCAGCAGATATATATAAAAATCCTGCTACATACAGCCCCTTAGATAAGGGCGATAGTGCAGTGTTGTCTTTTAGATTTTTGACATGCTCCATACATTTATTAAGCGAATCTTCTGGCTCAGGCAAAGGGGGAATGTCTAAAGTGATCAAAGAGGGGTTTTCAAACAAATAAGAAAAATGAGGAAAAACATTTTCCCAGCGCCACACTATAGACAAGATATTTTGATACAGCCCATGCATTTCCCCTACCTTTTTCTCATCTCTTTTTTCCCATATCATTGCTCTGCGGAACATATTGCCATCTATATCTTTCTTAATTTTATCGATGGTAGGATCTAGAATCGCTCTGGATGTATCTAGTACTTTTTGAAGATATATATCAATTAATAGCAAACCATCCGCCCGCCGCCCAATATTTTCAGCGATCAACATATCACTCAGCATTGGCGGAAAATATAGCTCTCCCTTTTTTATATTTTGCTCATTAATATATAAATCTTCTTTAGATATTCTCGGCTGAAGATGGGAAAGATAGCTTTTTTCGCACATTTTGCTTACAAGACGAAAATTAAGCACATCTTTAATTTCAAGATAGCCAAGAATCATTTTTTCTATATCAATAGCTTCTAGTAAAATATTCCATTTAGAAGATTTTGATTTTTTAGCATGACTTGCAACTGCACTATGCTCAGCGCCAGAACCTTCCATTTCAAGACCAACATGGTTAGGGGTGCGTGCCATTACCGATGGGGCAAGTCTTGCCGTAAATCCAACAAGATTAGTGATGGATTGAGTAGGAATAGTCATTGCTAGGCTGCCTTGGGAAATTGATCCAGTTGCATTTCACAAGAAAAATCTTATAAAAAAGATAAGAATCGAAAATTCTAATTGAAAATCAAGCAGCGCAACAGTACGTCGAGTGAAGACTCAGGGCTAAACAGTAGAAAAAAACAGAAAATTTTACGGAATTTAGGAAAACCAGGCGCTTAAGGAAACGCTAAATGAAACAAGGCCATGTGGGATGTTACGCGATATAAAATATTTTTTAGAAAATTACTTATCAATGATAAAAAATTAGCAAGCCGTCCAACTTTTTATGGGCGTTCACTTCGCCATAAAATACTTTTTTCCTGATACGCTCTATTAGATATCTCTTGAGAGTCTCTATCATATACTACAAGTGTGTAACATCTTTTTTACAGATACTATGCAAAAGTATTGCATATTTCAGTCGTATGCCATATTGACTATCACCGTCAGTACGAATTCTGTGCGCAGGAGAAAGAAATGGATAGAATTAACTCTGGAAGAATAGCTAGTTCGCCTTCGTCAATTTATTCCGAATCTAGGAGATCTAGCATCGGTTCGCAAGATAGACAAAGTTTATATTCAAACACTTCCACATTTCATAACCCTAGCTCGCCTTCATCAATTTATTCCGAATCCAGGATGATCTAGCATAGCTTCGCAAGCTAGACAAAGTTTATATTCAGATACTTTCACACTTTATAACTTTCCATCCGAACCAACACCTGCTCATACTAGACCAAGCCATTCCGAGCATAGTATACCCATGCACTTTTTTTCAGAATCTCGAGACGGCTCAGTAATGAGTCAGATGGAAAGCCTACATAACTTTAATGCACTTAATAGGTTTAGGCAGAAAAGCACCGCAGTATGAATAAAAAATAGGAGGATTATGGATGTAATGCAAACCAGAAGCCTCCGCAACATCACCTTAAATATTCTGAGGTTTACTTCGATCACATACTTTTTTCATTTTCTGTAGTAGCGATGAAAAGAAAGAAGGTTTAGGAGCAATGATAAACACACCGTAGCAAAAAGGTAAGCAATGCTTTTTTATTTTTCTAAGCGAGAAAGCTTGCAAGGCTTATCACGCCAATTGCCGCTAATACCGGATTTTTTAAACTAGGTTCAATAATCACAGAACTGGAACTTGTGCTGCTGTTGCTACTGCCACCTCTAACGGCGCGGCCACCACCACTATGGCCGCCTCCTTTTTTAGACACCCATGGAAATGTGGAGTTTTGATTTTCAGATAGCACATTGGGATTATGCAGTGTCAGGTTATGTGCATTGCTGACATTACTTGGCAAACTTTTCGCACTTGCTGCTAGCGCAGTGCATGCCAACCCTGCTACGCCATAAAACAAAGACATTTTCTTAGATCCCAAGCCTTTAATCGTAGATTCTGGTGAGCTTCTAAAAGTAGTGCGTGTATCAGTTGCAATACGCATTTTCTTTCTCCATCAGACAATTGAGGGTTTGAGCAGCTAAAGCATATAGGCACCTTAAGTTTGTCCAAATACACCCTACCTGCAGAAGGTATCAGTTAGACGCATTGCGTCACAGAGGAGTGTAATGAATATCTATAAAAGCTGTGGAATCCAATCAGAAAAGAGGTATAAGGAAGCGAAATTATAGATAAGTATCAGCAAAATAGAAAAAAACAGCACTCTGATTTTTTAGTGATTTTTCAATCACTTGAGAAAATTTTGGCACATGGCTGTACCCAAAAAGTTAAATCTGGCGCCAAACTTTTTGGGGTAAATTCATGGCGACCGCATTTTGAGAGCGTGAGGTCGGTCTCAGATAATCGACTACGTGGATACTTGATGCAGCAAGTACGTGCTGTAATGCCGTGAAGCACTATCATTTTCAACCCAAACTCTTTCTACTTTAATGGATTGATTAATAGTTTGAACCATTCAGATAGAGATACGTAAGAAAGCTCCAGAATAGTGAGATACGTTATCTCACTATTCTGGGGCCATTCACTATGGAGTAAGAAAAAAGGCAAGCCCTCATTCTAAAAGCCTCTGCTCATATTTTTTATTTTAATAATGCAAGAGGAAGTATTTCTTACTTATTGCACGTATAAAACCGTCTGCCTTAAGCAGACTAGGCAAAAGAATTTTGGCTTATGCTCAGTGTCCCATAGCTGCTTTGGCTTGAACTAGAAGAAACTCCTCTCTCATTATTCGGATCAAATTGGGAATGGCCTCTGATACGGCTGCTATCCCTTATTTCTGGAGAATGATATTCTCCAAATTCCCACTCGGGTTCCTCCATAGTATTTTGCGTCGCATCAGGAGTGACTATTTCCGGATAGCGATCCTGCTCCAGTTCTTCCGTTGCCTGTTGATTTGCCCAAGTAGATACTCTGCAAGAAGAAGGTTCAGGCATATGATAAGGATTTTGGCTATATAAAGAGAGGGTCGACTCTATCGGAGGAGCATTATTCAAATCAGGGGAAAGCACCTGAGCATTATTTCCGCGAAGAGATCTATGGCTATTACTGCTACTGCTATTACTTCTGCAGCTACTTCTATCACTACTTCTGCTACTACTTCTTCTGCTGCTGCTACCTTGTTGAATAGAGGTTATTTGAATGGATAATCCTGCTATCTGCCCCGAAATATCGGCGCATATATTCGCTAATTTCACAAGCTCTTCTTTATTTTCTGCCCTAGTACTTTTTAAATCGCCCTCTAAAGATTCTATCTTTGTATTAAATGCCGCTGCTAGGGCTTCGACTCGATCGTTATTTTCCCAATCTATCCTCTTAAGCACTTGAGTACCTTCACGCTCAACCGTTTTTCCAAGCGTCTGTGTCTCACTTTCCACTCCACTTTTGAGCGATTGAACCTTACTATCAGTGACCTTCTCAAGCACCTTGGGTTCCTGCTTAACTGTTTCTTCCAATCCCTGCGTATTACTCTGCGGCGCGCTCTCCGGCGTATTCTGGGGTAATTCTGGTCCATTATGAGGGGCCTCAGGCA
>JASSUK010000011.1:0-9517 GCA_031963045.1 Mycoavidus cysteinexigens | reverse complement strand
CAAAAGTGACCTTTAGATATATAGCGGATGCGCGCCACCTTGTCCCTCCATTATCGGGGATGAAAAGTGCTTTGGTCTGAGCACGTACGCCTCAGACACCCGAAGAAGACGCGTTGCGGCAGCGCATCGCTGAGGTCTATTTTGAGCGTGCGGAACTCTTGGATGACTTGGGAAAGCCTCACAAAGCGCAGGCGAGTCGCAAAAAAGCGCAAGCTTGGGGCTATGAGAGGGTCAAGTCTGCCTCCATTGCCAGCGCTGTGTCGCTGTCTGTGCTCAGTGCGATGGCTTGGGCTTGGACTCGGACGGCCACGCTCGTCTCAATGCCTTTGCAGCAGCAACCAGTTGCTTCAAGGCCTCTCCAGCGGCTGCCGGTTGCATCGTCTGCCCAGGAAAAAAGCGTGCTGGTGGATTATCTTTTTGAAAAGGCATTGTCGACGCTGGGATCCTTAGAGATGTCGGATAAACCCAGCCTTTTTCTAGTGTATGCACACGACAATCCCGCGCATGGACAGGCCAAGGCCTCTACTTCTAAATATTTAATCGATAAGTTATCTACGATCCGAGTCAATCTGTATTCCGATCAAGCGCCGATGGCGCAACCGTATTCAAGCTCGCCAGAAGATCTGAAAGAGGATTGCAAGCTCGAAGATATCTTAACCAGTCAACTGTGTTTGTTGCCCGACCCGTTGCGAGACGATGTGAAACCGGTCGACAAGGTCGTGGTGTGTTGTTCTGAATTATTAGGAAAATACTTGGCATGGCCACACTATGAAGATTTTCATCAGGATCTTCAAGCAGCCTATCGCAAAGATCGAGCAGCCTATCGCCAAGACGGTGCACAACCGGGCACTTCGGCAATACGTCAAGTGGGTAGACAATTCTCTCAAGAGGAAGCCTATAAGGCAGAGTTCCATCATGTGTTGACGGAAATCGCTTTTTTGCAAATCCGAGCAGAGGAGCGGGGAGATCAGCACGGCATTATTCCGGTGTCATTGACCCCACATAGCTATGAGCACTGCCTGGCGTATTTTATTCCGGCGACCACGGTGCGCATGGAGGATATTCTCCGATTTGACGAACAAGCCCAAGCGGGACGAGAAGGATATCCGAATCAAAGTCGGCACTGGGTGCTGTTTAAGCTGATCGAGCGGTTGTTAGTGGGCAGCGATGAGGCTAAAACATTTCTGAACAAGTTTTGGCAGGGGTATAGCGATTTTATTTACCGGTTAAAGAATGAGCCTTCAACGCTTGGTGAGCTGGAGTTTGCTAAGCTATTAGACGGCATCTTCGACGGCATACGCACCGCGCTGCACAGCCAGCTTGCCTTCACCGTGCAGCAACAACACCAACAGCTGCGGGTGCTTCATGCAGACCCCAGGGCCGCGCTGAAAGAACAGTATTTCGCTGCCCTCAAGCAAGATAAGGCGTTTGAGGAAACTCGACAGCTCTATGTGGAACCGCGTGGCAAGACGAGTTTGTGTGAGGCCGACGCCTTTGCCCTCTTACCCCAAGTTAAAGCGTTTCTCAACGATAAACACATGATCTTGTTGACGGGTGACTCCGGGGCTGGCAAAACCACCTTCAACCGCGTCCTCGAAAAACAATTATGGGAGCATAAAAAAGAACCCAATGCGATTCCGCTCTTTATTTCTCTGCCAAGTATAGACAAGCCTGAGCACGATCTGATAGCCAAAGCATTAAAGAAAAAAGGCCTGTCAGCATTCCAGATTCAAACATTAAAGAAAGAAAAACAACAGTTCGTCTTTATTTTGGATGGCTATGATGAGATCAGACGGACCCAGAATCTGTATCTGAGCAATTCCATCAACCAGCCTCATGGCTGGCAGGGCCACATGGTGATCAGTTGCCGCAGTGAATATCTGGGCCAGGAATATCGAAGCCGTTTTCAACCGAATCCACATCTGCAAGGCGAAGACCTGTCCTTTCAAGAAATAGCGATCGAGCCGTTTTCAGAAGCAGAGCGCAATCAGTACCTAGAAAAATATGTACAGCACAACCCCACGGGCTGGGCGGCGCAACGCTATCAAGCAGCCCTCGAACAGCAACAGCATTTAAAAGGCTTAATTAGCACCCCCTTTTTGCTGCGCGTGGTGCTCGAAGCCTTACCGTACCTCGAAAATGAGGAGCAAGTGCGAAGTGCCATCCAGTTACGCATGGATCTGTATGACCAGTTCGTCAGACGCTGGTTTGAGCGTAACCAGCAGCGCTTCAGCACACAAGCTTTAACGGGGACGAAAGGAGAAGTGTTTAGAGTATTGTCCGATGATGGTTTTGCTCGGCACGGGCTCCGGTTTGTGCAAGACTTAGCCGTGCATCTGTATACCAAGAATGCGGGTAACCCAGTGGTTGAGTATTCGTTGTACGGAGACGAGGGGAATTGGAAGGAGGCCTTTTTCGGGGAGAAAGACAAGCAGCAACTGCTGCGAGAAGCCTGGCCATTGACCAGAAGCGGCGATCAATACCGCCGTTATCCCATTGGTCAGCCGCATCACTTTTGCTGCTTCTAGCTGATAGAGCTTGCCATTGATAGTTAGATCTATCTGGTTGTCAGACATAAAGAACGCATCGAGCGTATACGCGAGTGCATGGCGTTCTAAAGCGTATTTTTCATTGGCAGTCGTGCTTTTCCAGAAATAAATACCAATGGTAGTTATACCTGATAGCACAGCCACGATAAGAATCGCTTTTATCGCAGCTAGAAAAAATCGGACTTGATTCAGCCATAGCTCCGTGCCACGTGCAAAACTGCCTATATCTCCCATACCATCACGTTTCACCACATCGCGCCCCTTTTAGTTTTTTTATTTGACTTATTCTGTTCTCTTCGTAGAAACTCTAAACCTCATACTTTTACACACGATTTCGTTGGAATCGTATGTAAAAGTATGAGTTAAGCTAAATGGGCCAGTTTTATAAAAGACGTATTAATTCTTCGATTATTTCCCACTTTAAGGAGAACTAGATGTTCCCTGTCCCACAGTCCCTACCAATCTACTTTAATTCTTCACGCACTCAAGACGATCAATCTATGCCATCTATTGATTCGTTGCATGAAAAAGTCCCGCTTGAAATTCTCGATCAGATCAAAGAAAAAATAGAAAATATAGATGATCCAAAAGAAAAACTTGCCTACTGGCAAGCCTATACCATACCAACAAGAGATGGCCAACCTTTTAACTCCGTGGCGCTTGAATTGTCTCTAGTACAAGAACCGATACCGTTGAGAGATAAAAAAAGAAAAATTAACGAACGTCTAGAAGCGTTAAAAATTGAAAAGCAGGAATATCAAGAACAGATGCCCACCCTTCAAACTGAAGAGGAAAGGAAGGAATGCGAGAAAGCAATAACTGAAATTGAAAAAAGTCAGCGTACTTACACGCTAAAACTAGATGAAATCGAAAAAGAAAGAAGTGCGCGCCAACAGACAATCCTTGAGAATACTCCCGAGTTGCGGGCCTCTGCACTTAAACTCCCTCCTTTGCTTAATACGCAAAATGCTGAGACATTTGCTAATCGGTATGCACAAGTTGCTTGCTATTTACAGCAATTAGAGGAATACAGCCTAGCATTACAAGGATTTCAAAGATTTATAGCATCTAAAACGTATACAAAAGATTCCCGGCCAAGCTTAAGTCAAGTCAATCAAACGCAAAGAGAAATTCTAGAAAGTTGGTTTAACACGATTTCATTTGAAATAAGAAATTTCGATGAAGAACTTGCCTCAGTAAGAGGATTTTTTTTGAAAGATCCGCAAGGGCCAGGACAAACAGGTAAAGGTTCACGCATTAATAAAAATTTAGGTACAGCTTTAAGGGCTTTGGCAGAAGCGTCTATAAAAGAAGTAGGTACGGTATTAAAAAATGACCTAGGGCCACAATTAAGACGTGACTTTGCAAGGGGATATGTAAACGAATTATTCTATAACGCGTTAACTCAATATCTCGCAATCATCCCAGAAACAACCGCCATGCCAATATTCCCAATATTAGAAGATTTAATTTATAATTGTTGGGATTCCATTTCAGACTCACATAAATCTGTAATTTTAAAACAAGTGCTATTGTATTCTTCAGATAAAGCATCTAAATTAGCTGTCTTGTCAATATCAAAACAATCATTCAAAAATAAAATATCAATATTAATAGAAAATCAAAAGTTAAAGCATGATGTAGTATTAGGTATTTTAAAAGACATATTAGACGATATAAAATCAAGAAAGAATACGAAATTTTTAAATGATTTTTATAATTACTTTTATCTTTTTTCGGAAAAAAGATTGAAAGCAAAAATAAACGATATTACAAAACTATTGATAGATGTCAATGATCTTGATTTGCGCATATTTTCTAACAGTTATGGTCGTGATAATATCACTAAAGGCAGTCAAGCTAAAATTATAAAATTATCAGAAGAATATATAAAAATATCACATGATAGAGCAATTAATCCGATTTTTATTGGCCTGTCGAGTATATTGGAATTATTTGGAAATGATGAAAGAGTAGAAGTGATTAATTTAATAAAAAAATATTTACCACGTGCCTCTAGAAAGGAGGAAATATTCTCTATCATAATAGAAGGCTGGGAAAGATTGCTTCAAAAGCAGCAACATTTAATTGTTGATGTACTTGCACCGTATTTAAATATTTCTGACCATCCGGAAGAAGAAGTGCCACGTACTTTGGAGCTATTAACAAGAAATTGGAAGCCTTTGCCTAAAAAAGATCAAGTAACCGTTATTGCTTGGTTAGATAAATATTTATATAAGCATCATTCCTCAAAATTATTAGAAGCTATCCAATGCAATTTGCAGGAACTAAAGGGAGAAGCAAAAGATAACGCATCTAAATTACTTAAGCAGTACAATTCAAAGCAAAATTTGAATCAGCCTATGAGTAAATTAAAAATAGCATAAACTTAAGATTTCATTCGAATTTATACTGATTCATCCTTTTTATTTTTAAATTTTTCTAATTTTGCTCGTGCCATATTTTGTGCTTCATAGAGTAGGCTTGTATATTTTTATCCGCTGCTACTTTTTTAAGTAATTCCTCAACGGTAAAAAGGGATAGTGCTATTTCATCAGGAATAGCACTATCCCTTTTTTTTCAATTGGCTTGAATTTCAGTGGCTGTATATTTAAAATTTTCTTGAATTTCTACAGCATTTGCAGCGATTGCACCGTGCAAAAGTAATTGCCTAAGATATTCAGATGCATCTAACCCATGCTGATTAGCTTCGCTACGATAAAAATTGGCAGTTTCCTCATCAAGGCGGATATTAAATCTTCCAGTTTTTCCTTTTCCTGTTCCTTTTTGTCTTGGCATTATATTTATTCCATAATGGTTTGAAAGGTTAAGCAGTTTTCGGTGTCGCCTCGTTATAACCATTGTCAATATTAGCTTTCAAGCTTGCAACCTTAGTTGCGTGGCGTGTGAACGATTTTAAGGGGTGCGGGGATAACTCCGTGAATACATAAATTCACGAAATGTATTATGCTAGGCTATAGTGGATGTTATTAATAATATTTACAAAAATAAGTATTGGGTGCGCACTGTTAGCCAGCAATGCATCACATTTTCGCATGCAGTCGATTTATTTTTTGAGCGCAGTAAGGCTGCAATATCAGTGATTGCATAGCTTTATATTTTAGTGTTAATGGAGTTATATTCTGCTGGTAACCATGTTAGGGTAGGGTGTATGCCTAGCTTTAAGCCGTGAGCTTAAGAAATTTTACAAAATCAGAGTAGTGCTCCATTTTTTTTGGGGCATCAAACTAAAAGGGCTGGATTCTGTATTGTACAGAATCCAGCCCTTTTAGTTTCAGCTGCTGCGTTACTTAACTTTTTTATGGGTCAGGTTAACCTGAATTTAGATTTGCTACTTAGTATAGCGAATTATTTTTATGCTCTTTTAATTAAAGCATCCAGCAACTTTGCCTTTTCTTCTTCAGATTTTGCTAACCGTTGCTCAAGTTCCGCTCTAGCAGCTCTTTCTTCAGCTAACCTTTCCTCATAGGCTTTTTCAAGCGCAATAAACTCAGGGCTAGGGGTGCGCTCAGCGGCTAGGACTTTGTCGAGTTTTTCATTTATCTCGTTGGTTTTTTCAAGGTTTTTAGATCCAAAACCAAGCAATTCATTTGTTCTGCTAAAGATATGGGCACCAAAGAAAGAGGACGCACGGACCGCATTTTCTGAGTTTTTAGCCGCAGCCTGAATTTGTGAAGAGTCCATTTTACTTTTTAAATCCTTGTGAGCAGAACGTATAGTTTCGTGGCACCGTATTAATTGCCGTGTACCAGAAGAAGCGTTTTCCGCACAGGCATTTTTATAATCAGGCCAACTTTTTAGGATCCCTGCAATCATACATACTACCCAAGCAATAGCTGTAAGAGCCTGGGGTAGTGCAGCGGTCATAGAGATCAATCCTAAGCAGGTAAGACTATACCAAAGTAGGGTCACCAGTGGTACCAGCACAACGCCAAATAAGATGACCCATAAAAATGCTTTGGCAGGGCTGGGTAAACTCTTTTGGAGTTGATCGATCTCTTTTACGATACGCTCAATCGATGCATCTAAATCACTAATTGGTTTTTTTGGATTCTGTAAGAGTGCTTCAACGGTTTGGAGTACCGTACCCACTATAGAGAGTGCTTCTTGAACCCGTTCCTGCAAAAACGCGATGTGCGCTTCTTTTGCTGTCTCTAGTCCTATATTGGTAACGGAGTCTATCGAGGCCGGTACTTCCAAAGCAGCTATTTTATGGCGCGCATCCTCACAGGTATTTTTTAGTGTCTTTAAACTCCCTTCGCGATCCGCTATTTTCTCGTAATACTCGCGGGTATCGCGTATTTCTTTTTCACACACACTATAAAGCTGGTTGCCTAGTGTATTTGCTTTAAATGTGCCACCTATTTCGCTATAGGAGGTTTCGCCATATTGGGAAGAATCAGGCGGGTCAACATGATCACGCTGTACTATCTCGAAGTCATTTTCTGATAGGTCACCCTCAACAATCATAGCCTCTTGATACGGAGGCTCAGCGCGCTGCTTGCCTTTACCCGTATAGAGCTGGATAGTAGTCACCCCAATAGGGGTGCTTGAACTTGAAGAGGAAGCTGCGCTAATGGATGAATTCAAAGCCTCTCCCGTTTCGCCTCTCTGTAGGGCAAAAAACTATCGGTCTTGGATAATTCTTATTTATGGACATCTGCCATATTTACCAATAAATACCAGTTTTATGTATACAGAAAAAACCCTATAAGTGCGACCTGAAGTCGTTTGAATTTCTGTCTCACGGTGAAGGTATAACTGTACGAGACCCGTTGTTCCATAAATGGTTCCCTATACCTAGGCATGCATAACTGGTAACGGGTGTGTGTGAAGCCCTGGGGACAATGTAACCACCGAGTAATCTCGGTAGGCCGAGCTGCGAAGCGAAGCCGAATCTGCTAGCACCAATGCGGTGAGGGGCTAGGGTCAACTCTACTACGGCACACCTATCCAATCGCTTCTCGCTACCGCTGAGCTCAATAGCATTGAGCCTGCGGCTCAAATATACGCTGGAAAAGCTCCACATTTGCCATCATCGCCTACTGCCTCTACGCCACGATTAAGCATTCCCGCTGGATTACTCATGCATGCAGTCTCTATAGCTTTAAAGGCCACGTAAAGGTGGGAAGAGCGCACGCTTACTATAAGTATGCGAAAGCTCATATCAATTAATAGCAACTTGAAGGATGACCTAATTACTTTGGAGAAAAGCTTTTTTTTGAATTTCTACTCAAAATTCTAGAGATTTTTAGAGTTGCCATTTTTATACCCATGACCTTCCAAATTTAAGCTGCTATAAATCCTGTGGAAATATTCTATAGAACTTCAAAAACAAGTTTATTGATCAGAGGCAAGGCTATAACAATGAAATATGAGTGATATACCTCATTTCAATTACTCATCGATAGCTGTGATGCTAACAAATAGCAATTTTGACAATTGCGTGGCCATTAACCTCTAATAGGTATCATGTTGCAAGTTAAGTTTCTATTTTTCAGGTGGTATTCAAGCTTAAGAAGTCAACGCACACTATGGTTTGATATTGGAGTAGGAAATATTAGATTTTAAATATAAGTATTATTTCCACAAAGTAAAAGGATAGTTAAACGGCTCGTCGAATTTGAAAAGTATTTTAAAGAATACGGTGAGAGATGAGTGTAAGCAATGGGATCGTAGGCGATAAAGCCTGTTAACGCGCTGTGCTGATCTAGATTCAAAAATAAACAATTTTTTGTTCCAGTAAGGCCCTGGGGTTAAACGCTGGCATTGTATTGTTAATTATGCCAACAGGAACCGTGAGGCCAAATAAAAAGGCAGAAAAAAATGTCTGAAGAACTTGTTGTAACCCCTGGCGGATATCGACCAAAATCGAACGTGCATTTTGTCGAACCCGACCATGCCATTAAGATGATTGGCGGTCGAATTATGAAGATGGGTCCAAATAGAAACATCATGGAAAATTTCGGGCCACTAGTCCAACGGCCTCCAGGGCTGCCACTGATGCCACGCCATATTGAACGTAGAGCACTCGTTTATCCAGCATATGGATCAGGATGGATATGTTATGCAGATTGGACAAACACTACTCTGAGTCCAGTGTCGTCTTTCGTTACTACTTGGGTGGTTCCGCCAGCACCGAGCACTCAATCTGGACAAACTATTTTCCTATTTAATGGAATTCAAAATTCGACGATGATTTACCAGCCCGTCTTACAATGGGGCCCATCAGCTGCCGGCGGCGATTCTCATTGGGCTGTTGCTAGTTGGTATGCGGCTGGTCAAAACGGACATTCCTTCCATTCGAGTCTCGTAAATGTGAATGTGGGCGACATACTTGTTGGTAGGATGACACTGACAGGACAGGGAAATAATTTGTTCTCGTACAATTGTGAGTTTGATGGGATCCCTCTCGCGAGTTTGCAAATTCAAGATGTCGAGCAGCTGACCTGGTGCATTGAGACACTAGAGGTATATGGAATTACAAGAGCTACTGACTATCCTGCTACAAACTTGACTACTTTCAGTGCAATCGAATTGCTTACCGGAAATGCACCTACAGCTACTCCATCCTTAGCCTGGACAACAGTCGACCAAGTTAGTGACATCGGACAGCATTGCACCATCATCAGTAATGCAAATCCAAATGGTCAGGTTGACATTCACTATGGCGACGTGTTCAGCCAAGGCAATTTTCTCAATCGTATCCTCGAGGTCCCCACCACATTTGTGAATGAAAATGATGGCACATGGCTTATGACGGACTGGGACCGCGACGGTATACCGGACCTGGTTTTCATCAAGACGGCCAATACGCCCAGTGGGCATGTCGAGGTGCATATCGCGTCCGGCAGTTCAAATTATCAAACCCGTATCCTCGAGGTCCCCACCACATTTGTGAATGAAAATGATGGCACATGGCTTATGACGGACTGGGACCGCGACGG
>JASSUK010000010.1:0-96974 GCA_031963045.1 Mycoavidus cysteinexigens | reverse complement strand
TTCCTCTACCAGTTGGTACACATTTTTATCTAATACCAACGTATCTAATTTTTTTACTGTGTTTTGCCATGCGCCAAGGTAATCATCGGGTATGGAATCGTGTAAATCCATCAGTACGCGCAAGGCTTCATTTAGGGACTCCATACCTTAGTCTTGTATGGCCATGCAAAAGTGACCTTTAGACATATCGCAGATGCACGCCAACTGATTCCTTCGTTATCGGAGGTGAAAAGCGCTTTTACCCAAGCACGTACGCCTCAGACACCCGAAGAAGATGCGTTTCGGCAGCGCATCGCTGAATAGCACTGCAATGAGCAGCATTGCTTTTATCGCTGCTAGAAAAAATCGGGCTTGATTCAGCCATAGCTCCGTGCCACGTGAAAATGCGAAAGGGGAATCTATTCGATTCATCTTTGATTCTGATAGATATATTCCATCTTATAGGTTTTCGTACACCATCCCGCAAGATGAAATGGGTGATTATTATTAAACATAGATTTAAATTATATTAATAATGGAGACAAATATCTTATAGGCACATTTTTCTGGGATGTGGGCGTAGCCCCTGGAACCGTTTTTATTTGCTTTAGCATCTTTGAAGCACGCCAACTTTTTAGTCGCCAATAACTGAATACAGATTTTTTAGTTCAAGTAAAGGCCTCTGCCGCGCGGCGTCCAATGCAGCGTAAACCGTGACGTCAAACAACCATTCTCCACCTGTCGTCGCCGGCCGATTATTATCGCGCCAGGTTTTTACCTGCTGCGCGATGGCCGGCGCTTCCGCGCTGGTGTAGGGGAAACGGGGTCTGAACAGTACCGGCAGGGCGGTGACGATCACGTCGGTTGCCAGTTCGAATCCATAGCGCACTGCCAGCGCAGTCTGTCGATTGCCGCTGAGGTCGTGGTCGAGCGCCGCATCGAACACCTGGGCCAGGGCGGTGCCCTGTTGATTCCAGGTATCGAGCGTGAAGCGTTTGTCCCAAGTCAAGCCTGGCGTCGCCAAGTCCGGGAAGGCGACCGGCGGCGTCAAATAGATAAAACCGTCACGGGTCTGCGGCCCATCCGGTCCGAGCAGCCGTGCATTGCGCATCACAGACACCTCGGTGGTCGCATTTTCATATTGGGCTACGTGCAGATTGATGAATGCCATGTGGTAGTCGAGCCGCGCCCCCACCGGCACCACGGATGCGGCGGGAAAATCGTAGTACTGGCTGAGCATGTCATCGGCAGTCGGTGACAATAAGCGCTTGGTTAACACATAGGAGTTTCCAGCGGCATCGCTTACCGTGATGACTGGCCAATCCATGCTGCCAGAATCTTTTTTCCGTGCCAGCAGCAAGGCAGTGTAGCGATTGCCGTCAATGCTTGGCTCTGAGATAAGCGTCGTCAGGTAACGATAGGATTCATTTGCCGGCACGCCTGGCAGCGCCGGCGGCGGCGTGTGCACGGAGGCGCAGCTGGCCCATGCAGGCATTGGCGGTACCTTCCAGTGTTGAGCCCACAAGGGACGGATGCGGTTTCTGACCAGGTCGGCAAAAAGCTGCACCGCATTGTCTAGCGGGAAATGATTCGTGACCTTGTCGAGGTTTGGCAGTTGCTTGAGGATGTCCCATAGTTTGGGGCGTATTGCATCGTATTGGGCCAGCGCTGCGAACAGGTCATCTGTCACCGCTGGTTCAGTGACTATAGGCGGCGGCCGGTTGAACTCCACATCGACACGAATCTGGTCCTGCGCCGCGCTTTGATGGCGATACGTGAAACTGTAAGTCCAGAACACCGTTTCACGCCAATCGGTGGTATCGGGGTGGCTCGCGTCTGCGCTGTGTGCAAGCAATACTGCCGGCGACGGATAGGCACGCAACGGTAGCGGCGCACGCGTGGCCCCCAGCGCGACGCTCCAGCCAGGCGGTATTGCAGTTTTGGTGGGCGGCAGCACGAAACTGAGCCAGTTGGATGATTCATAGCCTGCCTCGACTGGCGCAATATCGAATTCGACCTCGTTGAACCCGTAGTCGAGATCGAGGGCAAGAAAACTTTGCAAGGCTTCTGCCGGCGGTACGTCTGCATCGAAGGTCTTGTCACGCTGCAGAGTCGCGCCGAAGGTGACATAGGGCGCGTTAGGCATGAGCGAGGTTTTTGCCCCGGCTAGGCTGACACGTTTGGCGTCGCGCCCGGCCGGCGTGTCATTGAAATGCGCACCGCCGGACAGACGCGCATGCACCGCGCCCCAAGGTTTGGCGACGGCCGTATCGGCATCGTATTGCAAGATGATGTCGGTATCCCAGGCACGACCCAGACTGACCAGCATCTGCTGCTTTAGCATGTCGCGCGCCGCAACCCAGTCCGGCGGCAAGGTCTCTGGTGCCGGCTGCTTGAAATCGAGGACATAGTCGAGGCCGTTTGCGACCGCCAGTGCCAGCAAGGCCTTGGTGTCGAGAATGTCTTGCAACGCGGCTTTGCTCGCCAGGCGATAGGCGGCGCTGGCATTCGGGGCAGACAGGAAAAGGTCCAGGTCGTTAAGGAAATTGCTGGCCAGAGTATCGAGGTCGACACCCTGGAAATCCGTCGCTTTTTCGGAGCCATAGGTGCCGTCATCGTTGAGCGGTTTGATCATCACGCCGCTGCGTGCCACGAGATGGTTGTACAGGGGGCGCAAGGCGAAAAAGCGTGGCATCGGCGCACCCGAAACCAGTGGCGGATGGACATCGATTTTTTCGATCAAGCCGTCGCCGAAGGCGATGGCCCATGCATCACTGCTGCCGGCGGCATTGCCGATGGCGCGTACTTTGCCGCTGGTGACCCGCAGCGCCGGGATGGCGGCTTCAAGAGTCGCGGCAAATTCTTGCAGCCGCAGAGGGCCGCTGCGTGAATCGTCGTTGGACGGTGGCGCTTCGGCGCCGGCAGGGGGAATCGCCGAACGGCAGGCTTCGGTAGCGCCGGCCGGATCTGCCGTGCGGCGGAAATCCGGTAATACCAAATTTGGCTCGCGGCGCAAATCCAGCCAGGTATGGATCGGGAAGATGACGTTGGGGAATAGCCAGCCGCTCAGGCCGAATGCGGCACTCAGCGTGGTGCGCGCCGGGGGCAGCAGCAGGGTAGCATTGACCGCGAGGAAATCGACGTTGAGGTTAGCCGTGACAATTTCTGCGATGGTGGCCTCCACATTTTTCGCCGCGAACAATCGGACCAGGCTATTCAATGTGTATTGGGTCGATGAGCCGCTCGCCGTTCCGGTCGAAATGGGGGTTGCAACGCCGTCGCGTATGAGGGTTAAGGTCTTGTTGGGGGCGATCAGTTCACCCATGCCGGCATTAGCGCAGGCGATGGCCACCGGATCGACCCCAAACGTCGCTGATACGGCGGCCATCGTTGCCGTTGATGCGGCCTGCACCAGCGCCGGCGGGCAAAGCAGCAACGCGCCCGGCGCCAAGTAGCCTGGCACAGCACCAATTGCCGCCACCAACTGCTCCATGGTGACCGCAGGGGTGAAGCGGTTCGCAACCATCTCCAGCGAGTCGCCCGGGCTGGTGAGTACGCTTTGCGCGCCGATCTGCACTGTTTTGCCGGCGGCGATAAGGTCGGGCAGGTTTGCATTGGCAGCCGCCAACGCTAGGGCAGGATTGCTGCCGTCGAGCGCCACGAAACGCGCCGCCAACAGCGCTAAGGTATCGGCAGCGCTGCAACAGTATGGGATACGCACTTCCAGCGGCATTTTGGCAAGCTGCGCCCGGCCAGGGACGACCAGGCCGCAGCTCGCCGACAGCGGCGCGGTGGAGTTATGCGCAAGTAACTGGCGAGCGGTTATGCCATACGTCATGGCCGCCACGCCAATGGTGTTATCAAAGGCAGCGCTACCGTCCTGTGACGACAGAAACACCGCGCTACCGGCATAGAAAATATCGGCAGTGGCCTGGTTGCATTTCGCCAGCTCATCCACACTGTTGCCCGTCTGATTTTTCTGCAGCGTTTCCAGCGGCCGTACTGTGTAGCGATTGATAATATAGGACGCGTCCAACGCCAATACGCCGGCCACCTCGGCATAGCGCGCTCCAACCATGAGCGGATCGACCTGTATGCCGTGGTCGCGGAAAGTGCGGGCTACATCGTCAAGGGTGGCCACTGCCGCGCCGACCGTAACCGAAATGCCATCGATATCGAACACCATCCCGTTCCGAAGCAAGTTTGCTTGCGTGGCATTGGCCAGGATGAACGAGGCGATCGAGCAGTTTTCCAGCAAGGCAAGCGCGGCAATCGTGGTGGTGGTGGCCGCAGGCGTGCGTCTGGGACGGTCGGGGCAATGAAGCTCAATCCCGGTTCGCAGCGGCAGCTGAATGTTTTCGTTAGCCGACAGCAGGCCTACCGGGTCGAGGGGGGACAGTAGTTCGGCTCTATCGCCCGCACTGAACACGGCAAACTTGGGAATCGACAGTAAAAACCCGCTGCTCGGTCGCGCCAGGATAGCGGAGAGCGCAAGATCGGCATTGGCTGCAGCAATGTCGTCATAGCCTACGCCATACAGATCGACCACCGCATCCAAGGTATTGCAGACGCTGCGATCGACGTTGACCGACACTAGGCTGGCCGTGCACTCCAGGTAAACGCAGGTAGCCGCTGCCAACGCTCGCAATGGCTCACGCTGGGTCGTCAGGTCCTGCGGCGCGCTGGCGGGCGCTGGCGCTTTAGCCAATGTGGTCAGCAGAACGACTTCAATATCCTGTTGCATCACTTGAAAGTAAATCCGCTGATATCGGCTCAGCAGGTCGGTTGACACCTTGGCAGCCATCTTGCCGGTTTGCCCGGCGCCGGGCATGCAAGAAGCGGTCTGGAACGCCAGCGCGACTTCCAGCACAGCGCCGGGGCCGGTGGCCGGCGCAGCGACACGAAATGCACTGCTCACCCCTGGCCAGTTGGCGATCCCGATGAGCGGATCGGTGTAGCCTAGCGGCAGATCTATTTCATCAGGTGCGACCACGGCCGGCGCCGCTGCGATGGCATAGGCATCGGCTGGCGCGCCATTGGTCGCATTGCCAAGCATGTCCTGGAACCACAGTTGCACGCGGGCGCTGCCTAAATGTCCCGGGCCGTCCTGTGTCAGCCAGGCAATGCCGGCATAGGGGTCGCTGCCGGGAAGGGGCAGGCCGGTGACTTCCGGCAGCGGATGCTCCAGCGCCAGGCGGGCGACTGGCAGGACTTGCGTCATGCGCCAAACGTTGCCGTTGGTGGCGGCCATTCCCGGTATTTGCTGCGGTGCCTGAGGGCCGACTGGCATGGCGGCGTAGCTGCCGTTGACGACAGCGGTTTGCAACAGCCGGTAGCCGAGCAGCTGGTAATAGCGGCGCAGCCGCGGCAGGCCGTCGATTCGCGGATGGACGGTATCTGGCGGTGGCGGCTGGCAGAGCGTGAAATCGAAGCCGACATAACCGGGCTCGACGGTCGCTTGGCGGACCTTCTCGGAGCCATCGCCAGCTTCGGCGAACAAATGGAACGCACTCGGGTCAAGGTTGTCTACAATCAGTGCGCAATTGTTGAACGACCAGAGGCGGCGAGCCGGTTCTGCGGACGTTGTGTATGTGGTTTGTGAGCTCAGCGTCATCAGAATTGACACGGTAGCGTTGCCATCTTCGCCGAACAGCGCGTCTGGCAGGCCCTGCCCCTTGCTGTCCGTCACATGCAGCCAGTAACCGCCGCCGCCGATGACGCTGCACTCCCAAAGCAGGGTGAGGAAAGTGCCTGGACTGTTAAGGTCTGCAAAGAACAGTCCCTGGTCAGGTGGCTCGTCGGCCATCCGCCCGCGGCGCAGTTGGCCGCTGCGGGTCTCGGTCGAGAGGTTGGTTTTGACAAGATAGGTTCCTGTCTGGTCCCACTGTTGCGTGGCGAGTCCAGTTGGCAAGTTCAACGATGGCTCTGGCTGATATAGAAAATTCAGCGTTGGTTTGTCACTTTGATTTTCTTTGATGTAACGCCAAGCCGCCAGCAAGTCGTTGCGTCCTGCCGTATCGGCACCGAACATTTCATAGGTATTCGGCTGGCCGGGCACGTTGCGCAGGCGCAGATCGATCAGACAAGCCCAACCCCAGCTGTCGATCGGACGCGATGACGCGGTCGGACCGAGTTGCGGATCCTGCGTCCGCAGCACATAGGGAGTTGCAGTTTCTGTTGCCGCCCGTGCCAGCAGTTCTTCTGGTAGCGGCCACAGGCTCGGCATGCCATTGACTGGCGGCTTTTTTCCCGGGGCCAGCGTTAATGGCGGCGCCACCGGCGTTTGCCATAGGATGCGATGCTGCAGCGCCCAACGCAGGTTTTGTTCACGCCACAGCTGCAATGGTGCAGGCTGCGTGTTGAATTCAGGCGTCAACACGGTGGCCGGCGTGTAGTCGCACAGGTCGGCATCGGTAACCGCAATGGCGAGCTCCTGCGGCGCCGGCGACAGCGGCGGCGGGCCAAGTTCGATCCATTCTTGCGAAGTCGTTTCGGGCAGCTGGAAATTGACGGTAAAGCGCGTCGTTGCGGCATCGCATGCGCTGCTCGGCGCCAAGCCTGTGACTTGCTGGCCGATCAGCTCATACAAGCCTTTGAGCGGGTAGACGCCGTGTTCGCTGACCGGTGCTGGCATGCGCAAGCCATGCAGCATGAAGCGCGACACCTGGCCGCTAATCTCGGCCGGTGTTGTGCCGCTAAGCACCATGTCGACCAAGGACTCGACTTTGATGGATACCATATGCGGCACATTAAGTGGGGAGGCGTCGGCCTCAAGTTTGAGCAGACCTGATTGCTCAGCCAGCCGTCCGCCCAGTTCGTCGATGGAAATCGCATAGTGTTGTCCGACTTGCGCGAAAGTCTGGCAGTCGCCGATGCTGATTTGCGCCTGTAATACGGCGACCGATTGCAGCGGCGCCAGGATCGCCGCATCCTGAACCGTGGCAATGAAAGCGGCGCCGGCCGGTTCCACCAGCAAGCGGTCGGCCAGGGCGCCCAGGGTTTCGTTTGGCGCGATTTGCGTGGTGCTGCCAGCGGGCAGCACGATCGGCGCTAACGCCGGCCCTGGATTGGCGATACGCAGTGCTGCGCGGAAGGCGACAAAGGCTGGCGCCGGATTCAACGATTGGAGCAGAGCAAAGGTAGCGGCGATTTCGTACAGCGTATCGCCAGGCAGCGTATTCCAGGTCAGCGGCGCAGTGATGTTGTCATAGGCGCTCGGTACCAACACTTGCGCCGGCAACGGTGCGGCTGTGCCGTCGGCTTGTTCCTTGAAAGCGCTCGGGTTGAGGCTGGCGATCGCCTGCGCATACCAATTCAGCAACGCCACGTCTTGATAGCCGTTGAGCCGCACAAAGTACACCGCGGCCAACGTGTCGACTGTCAGATTGCCTGGATTGCTGTACTGGTACGTGGCTGGCAAGGAAAGCGCGCTGCCGGCGACTAGTAGGCGTAGTTGGGATTGTAGTGCCAGGTCGCTCAGCCAGGCGGCAAGCGGATAAGCAAACGCGGTGGCAATGCTGCCCAAGGTGTCGCTTGCGCGTAACTGGTAGTTGAGCGCACCGATGTTGATCGTCATCTGGTTGAGCGGCGTGTCCGGGTTGGCAGCGGCCAAGCCTTGCGGGGTCACGCCAAGGACGATATTGACGCTGCCTCCGATCGGCGTGCTGTTTAGTTCCTGCGTTATCCCCTGCTTGAGGAATTCCAATTCAGCGGCTGAATAGCCAAAGCCCAACGCCACCTGGTCAATCGTGTCGCCGCTCACTTTTACATAGGGCCGGGACACTGTGTCGAATCCCTTGGCAATGGTTGCCAGCGATGCGCCGCTGGCGGGGATCAACGGCCACGCGGCCATCAGGTCGGCGGCGCGCTGGATTACAGATTTCGCGATCAGCAGGAAGTAATCGCGGAACACGAAACTGGCCATCGATTCGCTGGCCAGCGTCATATCGGCCTCGGCCTCAGCGGGCAGCGCGGCTTCAGTCTTGGCGAAATAGTCCTTCAAGACGGTTTCATAGGCCGCATCGATCATCTGGTAGCTGAGAAAATCCCGGCTGCGCTCGGTACTATCTGGCAAATCCGTGCTGCTCCAGGAGAGGAAGGGAATCATCGGAAAGCACACGCCGCCGGCCGCGGTTATCGTAGTCGGCCGGGCCCGAATCGACAAGCGCAGGTTTTTGTCGAACAAACGGTCGAGGATGTCGAGGGCAAAGCCTTTCTGTGCGGTTTGCGGCGAGTCCATTTGCGCCGCCAATTCCGCCAGCGCACCGGTCGTGATGCTGCCGCCGTACCCGGGTTGGCCCAGCGCCGAGATTGACCAACGCAACATGGCTTCCACCAAGGTGTTGAAGGTCGGATCGGCTTTACCGGCCTGGTGCGTCGCCGGCGCCGCAGCCATCAGGACGAACGCGACCCGATATGCGGGCGCATCATTCACCGGCGGTTCGCCACTCCACGTGAGTGGCACCGCGTCGACAGAAAACACCGGCATCAGTTTGAGGTCGACAGTTCGCGGCAGCAGGTTCGGAAACAAGGTCTGGTCAGGATTCCATTGCAGGGCCGGGTCGTCGCGCGAATCCAGGAACATGGCTCGGGTCAGTTTGACGAGATCGGCGTGCCGGCGGCGACGGCGGGGTACGGCAACACTGGCAATGCTGGCAATCAGCCGGCGCGGATCCTTGCCGCTCTGATCCGCCGCTAGGATCCACGGCGGCGTGCTGGCGCTGCCGATTGTAAACGATGCGTGCAACTGCATACTGAAGCTAAATGAGACGCTAAAGAACAGAAACTCGACTTCCGCATCCACTTCCACGCCGACGTCGAAATCCACTTCGGTCGGCATGTGGTATTCAATCGTAAGGATGACGCTGGCGTAGGCTTCCAGGCTGATGCTAGCGGAGATAATCTTGAAATCGACCTTCCCGTACAGCTTGCCGGCGATCGCCGCCGTGCCGCGGCACCAGTAATACATGCTGGTGTCTGCGGCAGCGTCGTTTGGATGGAACCAGCCCAGCACGCCTTGGAAAATCACTTCCATTTCGACGTACAGGCTGGCCTTTAACGGCCCCTTATTAAAGGTGCGGCCAAGGCCAACCGCCAGGCCCACGCCGAGCTCGACTACGGGAGAGAAATGGCCGTTGGTAACGACCGGCACCCGGCGCGAGGTGGCGCCGTCGAGCAAGCCGAAATACAGGCCGCCGCGGCCGATGAAGGGGCCAGCCGACATGCCAAACGAGGTTTCGTAGACGCGATTGTATGGAAAGCCAAGATCCACCATGAAGTTGCCATTGGTGAAAATATCGACGCTGATAATGCCCAGCGTGATCGAAACCGCGCCGAAGTCGAATTGGCGAAAAGCGTCCGGCACCTGCAGCCGGATCTGAAATACCCCGATGTCGTCGCTGATTTTTTTATACAGCAGTTCAAAACTGAGGCCGGCCAGCGATCCTGATTTTTCTCCACCCAAGGAAATCAACAGACCGTATAACTGCGGATCGTTGAACACCAGGCTCAGGCTCACGGTGTTCATGAGGCTCATGTCGAGCGCAATCAGCCATTGGCTGTCGGTGGCGAAACGCAAACCGGTCGCACCGTCCAGTGGATTGCTGTCCACGCCTTTGGGCGGGCGCATGTCCTCGCGCAGGCGGGAAATGATGGTGGCGATGGTGTCGGGCATGGTTGCCAGCGCGACGTGCTGGCCCAGGCCGAGATAGCGCAAGTCGATCAACTGCACCCCGCTGCCGGGTACCGCCGGCGCCGGATCATTGACCGCATCCCACTCCAGGGGTGCATCGTTTGAGTAGTCCTTGTTTAACAAACGTCCGACCAATTTGAAACGGACCGTGCCTTCGCCCTGGGAGCGATCATAGACCAGGCCGACCGAGTCGACGCGCATGAAACCTGCTTCCAGGTCGACACGGAATGTCAGTTCGACCGTGTTCTCTTTCGGATCGAGAATCAGCGCGAAGCGCGACAGATCGATCGCATTGAGAAAATCCCATGGCGCATCAAGGTGGTAATTCAGGTTCGGATTTACCAGATTGACCAGACTTTCGACCACACTGCCAAGGGTCAGCCCTTGCAGAGCAATTCGCAGCCCGGTGTGCGGGGGCTGCGGCGTGGTGATTTGCAGTGTGGTCGCTTCGATCGCCGCACCGTTCCACTCGACCCGGAAGAAATAGATTTTTGTGGCGCTGATAAACGACAGGCCGGCCGAGATTTTAATCCGATTGATGGTGAACGAGCCGCGCAGCGTGCCGCTGCTTATCATCCCGTTGTTGTCCCATTTGTGAAAGTGCAATGCCGCAGTGCGCTCGTCCGGCGTAGCCTGTGCTGCGGCGACGCGCGCAATCGATGCGTCTGCTTCGACCGTCAATTTGAAGCCCAGCGCATCGTCGTCAATCACCCAAGTCAAATGTCCGGCCGCGGAATAGGGGTTGCCGTCGCTCTTGTTCGTATCATAGGTCAGCAACAACTGATCGAGGATGATGGACGGCACCCACTTCGGCGCGGCCGGCAAGCCCAAAAAGCCAATTACGAAATTGATCAGATCCAGGGTGCCCTCGGCCAGGCCGCCGGAGAAAATCCAACTGCCGCCCTCCGTATATTCGGCGTTGACGAAGAAAACTGCTTTGGTCTGGTCGACTACGCCATCCTGCCGCACCACCACCGACGCCCGTCCTTCCAGCGAACCGTAAACGCTGTTTTCGGTGACGTTGACCGCAAAGGCGATGCTGTCGAGATTAAAGGTGATGTTATTGATGTCGACAGGCCAATTGCCTTCCACCAGCAGGTAGCCGTTGAAGATTTTTGCAGAAGGGCTGGCGAAAATCTCGATCTCGCTGACCGTCAGGCTGGCGGTGACGCCGCTGGGTGTATCGAAGAAATTGGCGAACGCATCTGGAAAAGGAATCTCGACCGAGCCGGCACTGGTAACCAAAATGTCAAACTGTGGCAGCTCGGCCACCACGTCAAGATCCCAGGTCGCGCCCTGCAGTTGGCTTTTGTCCTGCTCTTGTGGTGGACCGAGCGCCGGCCGGTGGCGGCCGTCGGCCCTGAGTGCGGCGTCTTTACCGAAACTGAGTGTGCCCCATACGCTGCCCGTGACAATCGCGCTGGCGTCTTTCCAGGTAATCAGCCAACGGGTACCGACGTTTTTTACCTGGATAAAAGGCAGCGGCGGATTCCACGGGCGACGCGACTGCAAGGTGATCGCCAGGTAGTCGACAGACGGTGATGGTAGGTCGCCGTCGAGTGCCGGGTTGATGCCGACTTCGATTTCGGCGAGATAGAAATTGTCGAGCGCCTCAAAGCCGATGGGCCGGCTTAGCAAACCGTCATATACCTGGAAATTGTCGCCACCACCGAACAAGGAAATGATCTGGTCAATGCCGCCGGTGAGGGACTGGCCGTAGTCCGGGAAGCGCGCGGTCAATGGCCACAAAGTGTCGTTCATGAACAACGGCGTGGTGACATCGATGTACACGGCCGGGGTTGCCTTGCCGACCGGGACATTGGCCAGCATTTCGATCAGCGAAACCGGCGCCGCATTGTCTGCCACGGCCCACATGTCAACCGCCGTGGTACTCAGCCGCAGGCCGATCCGGTTAATCTGTGCGATAGGCATATCCGAGCGTGCGCGCGGTGCCATCGCAGTCAGGGCCAGCGCCGGCGGGGCGGGCCGGAAGTCGACGGTGCCGTCCAGCCAGAGACGGTCGGTACCTAGGAAGAGAGCATAGCGTTCGATGTCGTTACGTTCGATGTAGTTGGTAAGCTGCAGCCAACCTTGGAATTGAACTGGCGCCGTAGCGTCGCTGCCGGCCGAGACAATGAAACTGGCGTCGACGACCTGCAGAGGATCGATTACTGAATCCATCAGTATAAGAGCGCCGCTGTCGTCGGCGCGGCGGCTCTGCGGCAGTGTGCCGAACAAGTCGCTCATGCGCAGCAGCGTGCCGCTGAGCGATAGCTGGAGCGCATATCTGTTTTGTGCGCCGTCGGCCTCGCCGGTCAGCCGCAACTGCCAGGTTTGGCCGCGGAAAATTGCGCTGCCGGTAACAATCACCGCCGTTGCCACGAGCGTGATGGCGACGCCGTCGACGGCCATGGTTGTCAGCCCGAGCCTTGCCAGGACGTCTGCCAGACCTGGTGATACAGGGCCGGCCAGCGTGATGCGGTTGCCCTGGCGGGCAGCGTCGAGATCGGCCTGGATTTGGGTTATGGACATGGCGTGGACGGAGTCGGGTTCAGCGAGGCCTGCTTATCTGGCGGCGGCGAATCAGATTTGATTAGCAAAATCCGATCCTCCCTCGATGGTGCGTGGCCTTCCAGCTTAATTTTCTGCACCCATAAATCGCCATTCGGATCA
The DNA here is from genome assembly GCA_031963045.1 of Mycoavidus cysteinexigens. Classification (GTDB taxonomy): domain Bacteria; phylum Pseudomonadota; class Gammaproteobacteria; order Burkholderiales; family Burkholderiaceae; genus JASSUD01. Next base: position 84,631 of record JASSUK010000010.1, on the reverse strand, counting down.
ATGAAAAAACACCAATGCGCACGCTCCGTCTCGATTCTTTTTCTTTTTTTTGTTGATGTCGGAGGCAAATTCAAATAGGTCGTGTACACCAGTTTCTCTGTTTCTGGCGCGACCCAAGAGGCGGCATCGTAAACGACATAAGCGTGGTCCGGGCTCAGCGTGTCGAGACTGCCAGCAAACAGGTCGAGGACAATCTTCGAAGGATGATGGTGGGTGGCGAAGCCGGCGCTAGCGCCTATCGACTTAGGCGACAGGTTCTTGGCAAAGGCTTTTCCAACATCAAGATCCGGATTAGTCGTCGTGTAATTTGAAGCCAGGGTGCGCAATGCGCCGTGATGCGGCACACTCAGGAACAAGGGGCCTTTAAGAACGCCGCCGGCTTTGCTTTCCAGGATTTCATTAAGTTCGACGCATGTTTCTGCTGTTGCGTCGCCGGGCAAGAAAACAGTTTTTCCGTTGCCTTCAATGGCCAAAACCAACGATTGTGTATTGGAAATAATGTCGGCCTTCGATTTTCCGCTTGGCACATTGACGGTCACGATCTTGAAGTCGACGCCATGGCTGCTGGCAATTGGCTTCAAGGCGCCGGCGGTTTTATAGCTGCTACCCTTTTCGACAAGGGGGTAAAGTTGGACGTACTTGCTCATGTACTCGATGATGGTTTTCCCCTTTTTTTGGGCGTCGTCCAAGTTTTTGAGTTTGTTGTATTGTTCGGGCCGATTGCCATGCCACCCTGCTTTAATCTCAAGGGAGTGTCCCTTTTGGAGGAGTTTCTCTGCCAGGGGGCGCAACAGCGACCAATGGTCGTTGTCTTTATGTGAAATGATCAGAAAATCCAGCTTCGCCTTGGTTCCGACAGAAATTTCGTCTGCCAGCCAGTCAACCGTTGCCACGCAGGCAGTTGATTTCGATGAACCGAAATCGACCAGGGCGCGAAAGACTATCTCCTTAGTGCTGGTATCGACCAGCTCGATCAGATTGCCCATGCCCTGATCGACAAACAGCATCGTGACTTGGATATCGACTGCCATCAGGGCGGCCCTCCACGTCGGCCAGCCAGTCGCCGCTGCTTGGCTGTCGGCAGTTTCTTTTTCTTGGTGTCTTCATCGGCCGAGTAGGCTGCGTACCATCCCAGCGCGTCGCTCGAAGTTTGATCGGGATTGCCGAACAGGTAGATATCGTTCTGGCCAGCGGGGAAGGAAAATCCCAGCACCTGTAATCCGAAATTGCGAAACCGCATTAGGTAAGCCAGCTGCGAGGGGTCGTGCGGCTGAGCCGGGTAGGTATGAAATTCAATCGAACGAAATCCCAGTTTGAGGACCTGCTGCAACGGCATTTCAATGCCGATCCCATCTTTCAGGCCGGGCAGCCGGACCCCGACATAAATCGCCGGCGCATCGTCGCTGCCGCCGCTGCTCCATGCCGCCAGCACTTTCAGCGACAGGCCGGCGCCGGCCGCCAAGGCCCCAAGCGTGCCGAGCTTGAGATCGTATTCGATGCCATACCAGGGGTTGACCAGCTTGCTTTGCTGCAGGCCGCAGCTTACCGATATATAGCCCAGGTCGCTCGGATCTTGCCCTGTAGGCGGCTGGCCGGACGGGGCAAGATTGGGCGCCGACAGCAAGCCGGAAAGACGCGCCGGGAAGCGATTGCCAAGCGAATTCGGGCGCGCCAGGCTATTGTCGAGATCGAAGGCAATCTTGTCAGTGCGTAGTTGAAAGCTGGGAATACGCACCGCTGGGACGAAATTCATCTCGACAGCCAGGTTGTCAAAACGCAGATAACCGTCTTGTGGCGCCGAGGTGACGCCTGGCATGTGCCCGGCCGAATCGGCTCTTGCATCAGCGACAGCGGGCACGAATACACCTGGGAAGATTTCTTTCATGGTGGTCACGCCAGCATCGTCGGCTACCTCGGGCAGTGGCTTTTCTGCGCCGAAAGTGAAGGGGTCAAAGGCCGGCGCTTGCCAGAAGCGCATATTGCCTGCCAGTTGAAACGCGCCGCGCACCGGTTGCGCCGGATTGGCCGGATCGGCAGCTTGCGTCGTGACAAGGCGTGCTGCCAGCACTTCGACCGATGCCAGGGCTGAGCTGTCGAGCTGAAAGGTGCCGGGTCCCGCGAGATGGAACAGATACGTGCCGTGGGTTTTGCCGTCGCTGCCGAGTTGGCGCTGATAGCTGCCTTCCAGGACAAGATTATTGCCGCGCTCGGTTGGGTAGAGACGGGCAGGAGCGCCGAACAGCTGATTGACGAGCAACTCGATTTGGCTGGAAAAACTGCTGATCCTGGCATTTTTGAAACCGATTGTCAGGCGCAGCACTTTGAAGGCAAAGTCGGTGTTGGTGTCGAAATACAGGTCCGCCGGGTTGTTGTAATCGATCAGGCCGAAGCTGGCGCTGGGCTTAAATTGCAAGGTGCCGGCGGCGACCTCGAAAGGGGTCAGGTCAAAGCCAACGTGGTGCGCATAAAAGTGCGTGGGATCGATGCCTGCCGCCAGGACTTGCAACGGCTCCGGCAGTGTGTCGAGCGGGACGTCGCAACTCAAGCTGAGAATGCCGCACCAGTTCTCGTCGTCAACGATACGCTCGATGAAATGGGCGTAAGGCGAGGCTTGTCCTGCTGCCTTGGCGCGCTGGTAATTGGCGCGTGCATCATCGATGATCGAACCCAGCTCCAACTGGGTAGCGCTTATCTTTGGCCCGATGGCGGCGACTTCGGGCCAAGTCCAGGCGGATGGATCCGCCACCAGCGAGGCCAGCGATCTGCCGGCGGCGAGTTTGAAAATCAGGAATGCGTTCTTGCGCTGGTCGCGGCTGGGATTATGCCAATTTCTTGGCGAGATCTGAAAGCGCCAGCCATCGATCACCACGTTGAGCTGGCCTGCGGCGCGTTCGAAGACCAGGATATCGTCAGGTGTAATGTCGGCAGCCGCGCCAACCAGGGCGGCGGCGAACAATTGTTCGGTCTCATACGGCTGGTTAGTCATGGCGGCGGCGACCGGCTCGAGCACCGCCAGCGCGACGCTCTGGTTGGCGCGGATGTCTGCGATGGCCTGGGGCGTGAGCAGGTAGGCGATCGATCCCGATTGCATCAGGAGGCCGTCATTAGCCAGCACCATGAACAGGCGGTTGGTTTGCATGGCTTGCTTGAAACGATCCTGGATGCGGGTAAAGCGCAGATCGGGTTGCGCCGCCACGTCTGCCATATTGCCGATGCCGAGCCATGACCATTGTTTGGACTGCTGGTTGATCCCGACAGCAATGCCCTGCGGTGTCACGCCGACCTGGTCGGCATCGACCTTCAGCAGCGCTAGCTTGCCGAGCGCCGCTGAAGGCGGCGAGACAATCTCGGTAATTGCACGCCGGCGCTCAGGCGCCAGTACGCTCCGTTCCAGTGTTAAGGCGGTGGTCGCGGTTGCAGCGTCGAGACCACGATAGGGGGCGACAGGAAATGCGCGCAGGCCGTCAGGCAGAGGCAGCGTGGCGGCCGGCATCTCGAAAAAAGACAGGTAGGCGGCCGCCGACGCCTGGTACAGCGTGGCCTGATCAGGCTGGGCATAGTAGTCGAGGCTGAGCCCGGCCGGCGGCCGAGGGTATACCCAAGCGGTGGTGGCCAGAGGCGTCAGTATCGGATCTTCGGCCGTGGCGCTGATCTGCGCCGGTGCAAACGCCGGCAAGCCGGGCATAAAACTGAGACGGTACTCGCCAGCCACCGGAATGCCGAGATACTCAAGGCCCGATGCGCCGCAGACCAGCCGTTCGATCTGGATATCACCCGGCGCCAGCGCTGCGCGGTCGGCTGCGAGGACGGCAAGCGGGGTATTGGTCGAGATGGCGAAATCTCCGTCCAGTGTCAGGTAGCTGCAAAAGGGCACCGTTCCCGGCTTGCCGATCAACAACGGTTGGATGGCAAATACCAGAGCGGCCGGCCGTGTGCCGTCAAAGCACGGGTTGAGCAGGACATCGTGGCCGCGCGCGGTGGCGAAATTGGACAGCATCGGCCCCGGGCCGGGATCGGCGGTAGCCGCAAAAAATGCCAGCCGCGAACGCGCCGGATCCCACACACGCAACGGATCCAGGCTGGCATGCAGGGTGAGTGGCGGCGTCGGCTGAATCAGCACCGGCAGGTGCAGGAAGGCGGCATCGTTATTTGCATCGGCTGCATCGGTTGCGAGGGTTGCGTCACTTGCCGCCGGATAGGCATACCGCAATCCGGCGCCCATCTGATCGAAATCGCCGCCGACGCCGCCGGTAGCGAGCGTGATGCGAAAGCACAGGCTGCCCGCATGGGGGCCGATCATCGGCAGCAGCAATTGCTTGTCACAGGCTGGGTAGGGGCCGCCTGGCGTGGTAAAGACGCAGCCGCCGTCGAAGGCGAATCCTGCCGTCTGGCCGCCGCTGGCGAGGGCGATGCGCATACCGCTACTGCACCCAAGCAGGTAGCCATTGAAGTCGAAAGTGCCACCACGCCGCAACGCCATCGCGCCATCTGTCGTGATGACGTCGAGCGTGTTGGCGCTCATGCCGAACGGCTGCGGCGCAGCCTGGTCGAGCCACACGAATTTTTGCCCTAGGGCTGGCCAGCCGCTCCATGACAGCAGATTGCGCAAGGCGCTGGCAAAGGCCGCATCGTCGGCGCCAGCCGGGTATATGGCGCCGAGAAAAAAATAGACGCCGCCTGCATCGGCCCAGCTTTCTGACAGCGGCAAACTGCTCTGTCCGCTGTGGCCTGGCGAGGCGAGAAATCCCAGCACCCGGCCCTGATCGGCCGACCAGTACAGGTCGCTATTCCCGGCGCGCAGGAACAGTGGGTCAGGGTCATTGATGGCCGTTGTTAGCATGAGGCGTCGCTCCACAGGCGGTCTCCAGCCAGCAGCGGCAGCGTCAGCCAGTCGACCGACGGACTGTAGGCGATGTTTTTATCCCAGTCGAAACGCACAGGAACTCCGGCACCGACTGCGAGAGCGGTGCTCGAAGCAGTGATCGCAGGCCCCGTCGCCCGCTCGAAACGCAGGCCGGAGAGCGCCAGGCCAAGCACCGGCGGCCGCTGGCCAAGCGCTTCCAGCAGGTTGCCGACGGTGGTGCCGACCGGCACCACGCGCGACTCGTCGTTGACCCAGACACGTATGCAAGGGCTTAGCATCGCGCGCCCCCGCAGGTACAGCACGGCAGCCGTGTCGATCTGGTCGCGGTGGACCCGCAGGTCGGCGGTGGCGCTGTTGAGTTGGTCGAGCGTGGCAGCTGCCAGCAGTGCGATGTTGTACGATGGAAACGGCGTGCCTGTCTCGCCGGCGCCGAGAAATGCGGCTGGATAGACGATCCGCAGGAAGGGCTGGCGGAAATTCGCAAAGAAGGTGTCGACAATGCCACCGTCTCCGGCTTGTTTTCCCTGGACTTTGACAGGCGCGCTGACATTCATGTATTGCACCATCTTAGCCAGGAATGCGTCGAAACCGATCAGCCAGCGGCCGTTGGCGTCGAAGGCTGAGCCGGTCTCGTATGTCGCGCCGCTGCTGCCCACGTAGCCATTCAAATAAGTCGCGTATGGGCTTGCTGCTCCGAGATATTGATAAGCTTCATATTCGACCCGTAGCACCATGCCGGGCCGGATATCGACGATGCCGGCGGCAATGTCGGCGCCAGCGCCGTAGAGCAGTGTTTCGGCAAACGTCTGCGGCATCGCCTGGCCCAGCGCGGCGCGCACCAGTTGCAGGCCGGCCGCTGTGGCGCCGCGCTGCGCCAGTCCGCTGATCAATCCATCATAAGCGGAGCGGACAGGCGCACGCACAGGGTCGGCGCTGAAATCCCAGGCGCCACCACCGGTGACTGTCTTGGGAACGGTCAGGATATAGGCGAACGGATTGCCGTCGCCGGATTGCATCTTGAAGGCGCCGGTATCGGGCAAGTCGGTTGGACTGCTCACAAAGATGTCTGGCAAATACAAGTTCAAATCGAAAGGTGCGATGGCCATGGCGGTGGCCGGCAGCAGGTGTGGCGCCTGGTCGCTGGCAGTCGAAAGATAGAAGCCCGCTTCGAACAAGGCGGCCGGCGCGGCCGGCTTGCCCAGCCAGGGGCCTGCTACTGCCTGCACGCGTACCGTGTTGGTCTTGCTGCGGTCCAGTGCCAGCGGCAGGCTGATTGCCGTCGAGCTGGTAGTCAACACCGGAGCCACCACTTGGCCGTCGGCCAGCACCGTGAGCTGATAGCCGCTGACCAGTGGCGAGTCGACCGCACTCCAGCTAATGCGTGCGGTGGCGCCGTCGTAGCTAGCCTGAATCGCCGTCGGCAACTTGGCCAGCAGAGGCACCGGCGCGCACCAAGGGCCAGCCACTTGCGGTGCGTCTTGCGCGGACAGGTAGCGCACCTTGATGGCCAAGCTTTGTTCCGGAGCCAGCAGCATCTTCTTGAGCGGGATGCTAACGGTCGCAGCGGGCAGGATGGCGGTTTCCAGAAGCTGGCCCTCGTTCATGACCTGATACTGCACCCGGTTGCTAGTTACGCCGGTGCCTAGCGTAACTGCTGCGGTGTCGTCGTCCAGGAAAGTGACGCTCTGCACTGGCGGTACGTCCATGATGAGCGTGAGTGCGACGCTGGCCGGGCCAACGGCTTGCGCCGTGAGCGCAGATATCTGGATGGCTAATGGCACGGCCGGTACGGCTAGGCTACCCGAGTTGCCGCCGAACTGGCCCTGGACGATGAGGGCGCCTTGGCTCAGTGCTGTCAGGCGATAAGCAGTGGGCGCGACTGCGACAGCGCCCGCAGGCGCGCTCCAGCTCACGTCCAGCACGCCGTCGTTATATTGCGCCTGCTGTACAGTCGGGGCGCCGAGGATGAGCGCTACATTATCATCGCTATCAAGGCCGGTTGCCGCTCCAATCTCAGTTGCAACCACCATCTTGTATGCACTGCCGCTCAGCTTTGGAATGTCGATAGTGCCGGCAAAGCCGCTCAGTTGCGCTGGCGGCTGCGCGGCGCCGTTGGCGTCGAACAGAGTGATGCGGGCGCCTGTGGCAAACGGTGATCCAGCCGGTGGCGTAAGTGTGACCAGTAGTTGATCGCTACTGCTGCCAGGCACATACGCGACGGTGTCAATCTGCGGTGCGGCGAGCGGCAAGCTGAGGCGCCTACCTTCCGGGCCGGTGGCGCTGGCACTGACCTGGCGCAGGCTGAAGCGATAATTCACCCCTCCCGGCAACGGCCAGTTGCTTCCTTGAACATAGGGGATGAGCCAAGTGTTATTGCTTTGCTTGACGGCGACGATGATCTGGGGAGGGGCGGCCGGCCAATCGTCTGCATAGAGGTTAACGATGAATGATGGCGCCGTGGCGTAGGACTTGTCGTCGGGCGTGATGAGATCGATTTCGAGCGCGCCGTTGGCGAGGCGAGTGCATGACAAGGCACTCACGGCAGGGGTGTTTTTAAGCAATGGCACCGGGATGCTGAACGGCCCCTTGGCGATGCCGGTCACCGGCGCGACTTCGCCCCACCATGAGTCGCTGGCGGGCAGTATGAAGCTGCTGGGGACAACGCTGACGGCGTTGACGTTGTCGACCGCCGCGAATGCTTGCTGCGGCCCCTTGGAGCGCACTACCGGTTGCACCTGGACCGGGCGCGGTCCAGGCGGATCGTTCCAGGTCAGGACCAGCGTCTTGCCGTCGAAGCTGGTGCTCACGTTGGTCATTTGGGTCACCAGCACCGGCGTTGGCGGCGTGGCGATATTCGGATCGCTGGTCTGGACCACAAGGAAATAGGAATTTGTAAGGTCCATATCGGCCGGCGCCACCCACGTGCCGCCGAAAGTCGTGCCGCCGGCGCTGCCAATTGGCTTGCCTAGCAAATCCTGAACCAAGATCGTAAACGGCTCGATATAGTCTCCAGTCGGGGTCCAGACAACATTGAGAATCGCCCGTGGTGCCGCCGTCTGGCAGATAATGGAATTCAGCGTGGGAGGGGTTGGGGTCGTCATGGTCGTCGCGCCTTCGAGGAATACGTCAGCTGGGGCGCAGCGGGGTTCTGCCGCTGCGCCTGCATGGGTAAGGCGTGGTCAGGCGACAAGCGCCTCGAGCAGCGGCAAGCCCAGCGCCCGGCGGCGGCTATTTTCAAAATCGAGCCGCCAAGCCTGCGGCAGTGCCACCAGCGTGTCGCGCTCAAGCTCCGCTTCGCGGGCGCGCAGCGAATGCGACCCCTGCATGCGGTTGTCGCCCACCACAAAGCCTTGGGCCAGCATGGTGGTGGCATCGGCATCGATGCCGGCGCGTTCGTCGTCGGTGCCTAGATCCAGGTTATGGACGTAGCCGTCATAGCTGACCGGTTCGATCGACAGAATCACCGACTGGCCCTCTTCGACATAAATGGCATCGCCAACCAGGAGGTCGCAGGCGAGCCGGATGCCAGCCGGTGTCGACATCGGATGCTGGTCGGTGACGAGGATGTCACGGCCGCCTGCTTCCGCGATACGCAGCATCGGCTTGCGTTCTACGCCGGTCCAGTGGTCAGTCACGGTCAGTAGTGCGCCCGCGGCGTCGCGCATCACCTGATCGCCGACCCGGATATCGGCAATCGCCTTGAAGCCATCCGGCGTACGAATCTGCGTTTGTGCGGCAAGGCAACCCCAGACGAACACCATCGGATTGATGGGGCCGATATTTTTTGGTGCATCGCCGCCGTAGACTTGCGGAATACTGGTGACGCGGACCCGGCCAGTGCCGCCACCGACGAGCTGGAATTGGCAAAAGAAATCCAGGTCGATGGTATCGTTCTGCTCCCAAGGCGCGGTGGTAAACATGTCGGGGCCGATATTCCAGCTAAAGAAGGTTTCCCCGGGTTTGATATACGGCGTCAAGTCACCGGTAGGGAAGACGAAGCAGGCGCCACCCCCAACCATGCTGCCGCGCTTGTAAAGGACCAGGTAACCGTTGAAATTGGGTGCCCCGGCGAGCGTGCTGCCGGCGGAGAGTGTTGCGTTGCCGACCACTTGTACCCCGATCACCGGCTTTGGAGGGCCGTCCGTAGGGAATGTGTACCAGTAATCGCAGTCGGGCTGTTGGTCAGAGGTGCGGTTCAAGCCGATCTTGATGTAGTTTCGGCTCGGATGTTTATTGTTATTTGGATCCGTGACGGTGACCACATTCACCGGTGAAATGCCGTTGAACACGCAGGTGTCCGCCAGCGTAACCGTCTCGCCGCCATTGACCGGTGTGTACATCACCGTGAGGGTGCAGGTTACATTGATTGGCAGGTTGGGGTTGATGATCGGGCCTTGTGCCATGATTTGCGTCGTATAGCGGTCGAATTGCGCGGGCGGCGAGACAGTCGCGATCACCTGGGGTGGGGTGGAGTTGTTGTCGACAATTTGCAGGTTCATCCAGCTGATCTGTGCTTTATCGACCAAAGTCAGAATACCGCCGGCGACAATGGTTTTTCCATCTGAGAGGATATCGCAGTAAGCGATTTTTACCGCTGGCATCCACGTGGCTGAAACAGTGTTGGCACGCTCGAACAAGGTTGTCGGTTGCGGGCCGCCGTTGGCGACGTGCTGCTGAAGCAAAGCGTCGAGCACCTGTTGGGTGGCCGGAAAATGCAAGGGCTGGCCAGGCGCGCCGACAAAGGTCTGTGTCAAGTGCTCGCGGTGATCGGGGTTGCGCATGTCAAGCGCCAGCACGCCAAACTTCGTTGCCTGGCTTTGTCGAATGACGGCAGCGCGCGCTGCTGCTGCGGCTGGTGACGGTTGGGGGATGGGATTGTTGAATGCATCAAGAACGGCAGCCATATTCATTTCCTTTTATTAGCGTAGTAAGCCGATACGATCGGTAAGTACAAAGCTGTATAGCGGAAGTCGGTGACGACGCGAGAGGGTGCTGGACCGTATCTGGTTCTAGGGCCTATTGGATTGAGCATAGCGTCTCCCCCTTTTTATGCATCTTATTACATATAAATCCTCTTACAAGTAATAAGGTGCACGTATAACTTAGAGAGACTCTACAGACCCATCCAGGAATACACTTAGTTTTTGGGGGATATAGAGAGGCAGCATGCAACCAATCAAAAAATTGTAGACAACGCTGCATAGCCATTCGCTATCACTTTCTCATTGCTGGAGGAGGTTTTTGCCCCACTGTGGTTTAGTGGGGTATTTTTTTGTATCGCAAAAATAAGAATAGTTTTATTTTTAATGAATGACTGCTCAATAAATACAGTATTGATAGGACTCCCATATACGGCCTAGCCCTCTATATTTTCTGCATACATGCCATCACTATCAGAAAATTGGATAAGTCTAATATCTAGATGCAAAGGTAGCTTCCTTATGCTTATATCGCTCAGTCCTACTATTTTTGATGCGGGTCAGCTTTTCAGGGGCCGTGGTGAAGGCGCAAAAAGTACGGTTCAGGACCAAAAAAAATTTATTAGTAAGTGTGCTCCGCTAAGTAAATTAATTCATAATCACACTTCGCCGGATCGGGTTGCACGCCTCTCGCGTTGGTATAAGGGGAAGTTGCTTCCTGACGAGGACAGAGAAAGCTGGAATTCTTACTTACTTAAGGTAGGATCGCTAGTAGGTTATGGATTTGGTCTTTTTCAGACTCTAGAAGCACTTTCTGAAAAGGCTAATGAATTACATACCGCTTTTAATGCGTTAACGCCCGAAGAGCAAGAGTACGAACAGCCCCGCATTCAGGAAGCATTGCAAGCTCTTTATGCAGAACAGCAAACCATTTATGCTTTGCTAGATAGAGCCCCGGAAGAGAATCAAGAAGATTCACCAGTTTTAAGAGAAATGCAGGAAATGGGCATTGGTCTTGTATCAACGGGTTTGATGCAACATATGCAAGCCGTGGATCAAGAACTATCGGGCATAGCGCAAGAAGAAGAGCCGCATATTACTTCCCTTGTAAAGTATGTGGTTTCAGTGCCTAGAACAGAGACAGTGATTGGCAGTATTGCAGCCCTTGTGGGGGCGCTCGGAGTCATTCTACAAATACCTTCTATTATATGCGGGCTGTCTGCTTTTCTTGCTATTGCAATGGTTATAATCCGATGCGTTAAATCTATGATTTCAGATAGGCGCCATGCTAAAAAACATGACATGCTTATACTTCAAGAGGTAATGAGCCAATATATGGAAACGGTACACAATGCCATTAGGGCTATTTTTCAGATTAAACAAACTACAAGCGACATTAAACAAGATACTACTGATATTAAGGGTACGCTTGCTCGTTTAGAAGACAAAATTAATAATGCTCCTCCCGCCATTACTTATAATGTAATTGTCGACCCAAAATACCTTCTCCCCCCTGAACAGCAGCTGCTTTTAGCACAGGGTTCAGCGCGACCAGCCATCACGCTTTCTGGGGAAGGACAAGAATCAGTGAAAACGCTTGTCAATTACCAGCCAAGAGCACGTAAAACTTCATCCAGTTCAGCAACTTCAAATTCCTCGAGTGCCTCTGCCTCACCAATTATTGGGCGCTTTCCTAGTCCTGAAATAGAAGAGGAAGATAGTTCACTTTCTCAAGGCGAAGCTTCATCTTCGTTTAAAGGCAAAGGAAGAGCAGAGCCTATTATTTTTGAAGAACATAATATTGATGAACTCCTTTCATCCGATTCCGAATCGGATTCTGATGCAGTACTAACCGTAGAAGAAAAAGCGCAACTCAAAAAAGCAAGAGCGCAAAGAAAAGCAGCAAAAAATGCGAAGCTTAAAGCTTTTGCTCTTCAATTTGAAGAACAACAAAAAAGGCTAAATGACCTTGAACTAGAGAATGCAAAACAAAAAGCTGCTATTCAAGCCCTTATAGCCTAGTTAACTATTTAAAATATATCCCATAAACTGGCCCTTTGAATTATAAAAGGGCCATTGTTTAATACAATGCATTCAAGTTTTTACCATCCATTTTTTTGCTGCTGCCTAGTAGCTATGGGGAATAAGCATGAATTTTGCAGGTTCTATACAGGCGCAACCTACTTTTGCCAATGCCTTACTTCATACTCACCATGAAGTAGAAGAAATTGAAAAAGGAGATTGCAGCCCAGCAAAGAGCAATCCCCAGGATGTTTTTCATGAAGAGAGTATATATTTGCGGATGGATACCGCTATGGCACTTGATGATTTTGAGTTTGGGTTGATAACATTATTGCTATGCAGTCTACCTTTGGCTTTTTTTGCTCCGATTTTCTACCTATTTTGTATGCCAATTGCTGCCGCACTGATTTTTATTGCAGACGTATGGCGCAATATAATTTTAGCTTATCATGGTTGCTATGGCCCAATTTAAAAAGGGCCATTATTTAATATAATGTATCCACGTTTTTACCATCTATTTTTTTGCTGCTGCCTAGTAGCTATGGGAAATAAGCATGAATTCTGCAGGTTCTATACAGGCGCAGCCTACTTTTGCCAATGCGCTACTTCATACTCCTCATGAAGTGGAAACAACGGAAAAAGGAGAGTGCAGTACAGTAAACGATGATCCTTTCCTTAAAAGTAAAAATGTTTACCAGAACCCGGTTACTCCTGAGCAACACCCTAAAGTTAGGCAGGTTGATATGCTAGGCAAGATAGTATTGACATTATTTTTCTGTTCAGCATTAATTACTTTCATATCTCTAGGTCAACTTATGGTAACTCCTACCTTCGTTCTTATGGTATTGGCTGTGATTTTAGGCATGTATGCCGATTTTATAGAGAATTATTATTCTACTCAAAAGCATCAAATTTGATAATCAGCTGACAAAATACTTCATAAAGGCAAAATGCATACCATACTCTAGAAGCATGAACAAAGCCGGGCAGCGGAAGTCATGAATCCGAACATGTTATTGGCTATGACGTGTTAGCCGCTAAAGAAACTAGAAGCGGATCTTCGTTGGCTAGCGCCATTGAAAATTATGCGCCGGCCTATCAAGAAGTAAAAGCTGCACACACAGGCAATAAAAAGGCAGGCTACCCTATTGCTCATATAGGAAGTGGAAATAAGGGGTCAAAGGACATATTGCCATTGGCAAAGGAATTGAAATTAGATCCAGCAAAAAAATCCATTACTTACCGACTGCACCAGAGGAATTATTTGGAAAATGGCCAGTCCGGTAAGGCTATAGTATTGAATCAACGCCTCTATGCAAATACCACTTTCTACAAAGAGGTTGCGGAAAGCTTCAAAAATCTTAATGCTGATGTTGAGGTAGCAAATAAATCTTTTATCCAAATGGTCAATAAAACGAATACTTTTCCCTATTTATCTTCAAACAAACAAGTAATGGAAGCAAGACTTACATACCAGGAAAAAATGGAGGCATTCACCGCTAGGGCAGTTATGATATGTGGAATGGGAAAGACGGATGTAGATATAAAAGATAGGGCGGAGTTTCACTTGGAATTGAGTGAGGATAACCTCAGTGAATTTAAAATCCACGCAGGGCCTTTTGTAAAAAAACATTGGGCAGAGTTATCTAAAGAAATGCAGGATAAATTTAAGGAGAAATTACAGTAACTTTATTGTTACCGCTGGCTCAAACTTTAAAAGGAACCCTTATGACCTTGTCTTAAGGGCTAGACCTTATAATTCAGATTAATCATTTATATCTGGTGATGGCAGCTAATCACTATGCCATGCGGCGCACAGCGGCGTCCAGCCTAGATGGGGAGCGGCAGTGTCATAGTCGAGACCCTGAGGAGCCAACGTGCCTTAATGTCCCCCTAGCCCATGCATTGCCTCGCCGCCTCGGGCAGTGCGACATTGGAGGCTGGCTGCATGACTGATATAACTTACTCCTGACGGATGTGGGAGTAACTACCTTTAGGCATTAAAAACGCAGCAAATGCCCCCAATTTTTGTTCTTTTCTCATTGTTTTGTATCTTCTATAGCGTTAAACCGCGTGCAAAATTTTCCACATTAGTAATGGGAAGTTTTGCACGCGGTTTAACAATCTGAATTCACCTCTCACTAAGGATTTCACGCTGGTTTGCAGCACTCCCTATATAGCAGCTGGCTCGCAACGTAGCCCGCTCAAACAACACTCGAGGCTTTCTTATAGGTATCCGCCTGGGCAAAGGCCAGCATATCGTTAAACGTTGCGTGCATAGTGGGTACGCCCATGCTAAACCCCATATTCACTAGCGCCCGCATACGTGACCCGTCGAGATTCCGCCACCACTTCCAATGCGCATCGAGATCGGCTTCTACCTTATAAATATCATTTATTAGCAAGTAGTCGTTTTCCTCCTCGCTAATGCCCACATCGTCCAAATTACGTCCGATACCAATAGTCCATTTGCCCACGGTGTCCTTATAGGGTTGCAACCTCAGGCCCTCGTCGATCGTCAAGGCTTTGCACAGAAAGTCATAATAGGGCGCATGCTTATCTGGGACATTCATTTTTTGCGTACTGCTATCGAATTCTAGCTTTGTCTGTAGTAGCTCTGAGGGAGGCAAGGGAAGGGCATGCTTGTCACCTTGCAGAGTTATTTTTCCGGGTGATATATCGCCTGTACGCATTTCTTTCATTAACCGCACGGCTCTTCCCTTGACATCTCTAGCCCATTTGGAATTTTCCATCTCCTTTGCCGCCTCATCGTATTTCCCTTCCTGTAGAGCGGCCAGCATCTTTTTAAACTTAAGCAAACCGCTTATCCCCAAGTTAAATCCCATATTCTCCAGTATGCGCATACGTATTGCATCGAGCTTGCGCCACCATGGGCAGTGCCGGTCAAGCTGCAATTGCACTTTGATGATATCGTTCATCAGCAGGTAGTTCGCTTCATCTGTGCTGATACTTCCTGTCCCATTCAATGTACGTTTGGTGCCAATCATCATGCTGCCCTGCGCATTCCAGTAGGGTTTAGGCTGCCAGCCCTTGTCCAGCTTTAGATCCTTACATAGCAACACGTAATGGGGGTCATTTTTGGCAGGAATTGCCATTGATTAGTACTCCTATAGCTATTATTAGATCTATATAGTCATTTGCATCTACCGTACCGATTGCCTTTTGTCGCACTCACATTTTTGTGCTACGCAATGTCTTTATGCACGATAGCTAGATCTAACAAAACTTCATATACGCTCTATTCCTCAAAATAAGATTTTTAGACAATTTGCTTTTTAATGGAAATCCCTGCTTGCAGCACCGCTATAAAAAGTGCATGGCAATGAATAGTAGAAGTCTGAAATAGTGCACAAAGAAAAAGCCGTACCCTTGAATAATTCGGGTACGGCTCATAAAAATGGGTTGATATTTTCTTTCTCAGACATGGTCCTGGTCCTACCCCAAAAAGTCAGATTGATGTCTAACTTTTTGGGGTCACTTCAAGCCGAGGGGATAAATGCTGGATAGTAGCGCAAAGCGCACTAAGTGCAAAATAAGCTAGATTTTAATATCTTTGTCTTCAGTGTTAGCTTTGATAATTTCAACAAGGGTGCAGCGATTAATTGGGGCGCTGCCACTGTATTAACTTCTTATCGATGGAAGCATGCAATCAAATGAATGTACGAACAGATCCGCATCGCCACTACCCCATGCAACACGCCAATGCCTATGCGCAGTAGCTCTGCATAGCTCGGAGGGCTGGGTACCTCTATACAAAGCGCACCTGCAAATCGTTTGACGCAGCGTATGGAAGCGATGGGGCTGTAGCAAGAGGCCCGTTTACTTGGTAACAGATAACCTTGATAAGCTCTCCGTTTTTAATTATGCGCTCATTCTCAACCTGCGTAGCATTGGGGATCTACAAAGTGTGAGTCGGTCTCTGGTAGTGCCTCAAGCAACCTATCAGCACCAGCATTAGTAATATAATTTCCATTTAAATATAATTTTTTAACCCATTTTTTTAAAATTTCAAATATATAAATTATCCATTCGTTGTCGATTCCATTGTAATTCAGGCTTAATTCTTCAATATTATTTTTGAGAATTTCACTCAAATACTTAACCCTTTCATTACTAATGTAACTATGTGATAGTGATAATGTTTTAAGGTATTCTGGTAAGGTTCATTCCAAATACTTTATATCTTCCGCCCATTTAAAAGCTCCATCCAAGCTCAAATTAGAAATAGACGTATTTTTAAAATATGGGGCCAAATTTTTTAAAAAAGAATCTTCCTTATAATTATATCCATACAGAGAAAATTTAGTAATGCATTTTATTAAATGCACATCCCAATTTAGCCATATTTTTAGCAGTAAATTCATGGCACCTCAATCTTAATTTCATTTCCCTTAAATCCGAGTGCCCCTTAAGAATGTTTATGATTTTATCAATTAGCTTTTCTACATTTTGTTTACGTATAATACTTATATCTATACGCAGAGTCTCAATATTTTTCTTATTCGCTAAAGCATCCAGCGCGAGGGAGAAGCGCTCAAAATCTGGATCAACGTTATATGGAGTAGAAATATTCCAATAAGGTGAACTATCACAATCTACATGTTGTATATTTTCTAGAATTTTATTGAAAGCAATGGAATAAATTTGCTTTTCTGTATTTGTTAATGGACGCCAGAAAAAAGATGCAATTATTCTTGAATGCCATTCTTTTAATTTAATCCAATTGGACTGTGCATTAGTGTTAGTCGTTAAGTAATGCCTTGACAGCGTCACGGAATTAACGGTTCACTAGCCTTAATACAATTAACTCTTTTAGAGCCGATAGGTGCTCAAAAACTTTTAGCATTAAATCTACTGGTAGGAGAGTGGGAGTCCCATGTGCACTCTCTGCTGAAGCAGCTTGTAGCGGCACTTCCTTCGTCGGTTGTTGACTTGCACTTTCAGAAGTAATGTGTGCAGGAGTAATGCGTGACGACATACTGATATTAGTGTTCATAATTCACCTCATTTCTGGTGAGTTTTACAGCCGATTCTAATAAAGCAAGAATCAAGCCTTAAAAGCCCTTCCTTTTATGCCGCGTGGATACGCGCATCAATACAGCACAAACCCTACTGTTTTCCGCCTTTGCATATTACGTATCAAGTGCTTTTACGTAGCGCGCTCAAACCTTCGTTAGAGAAATTATTTTTTAGTACAAATACCACAGTAATTGAAATAGATGGCAGACTTCCTTGTGCAAAGAATCTTTTACTTCACCACTTGCGAGCCAAATCGCTGTGCAGCCGAGCGTCGTTGTGCGGCAGCTACGGGCTGAGGAATGGAAAGTTGCCCACACACAATGCGTCGCTGTGATCGCCGGGGTCGAGTCCAGTAGCGCTATTTTTCACGTACTATTAATAAAAATGGTTTGCAGCGGTGCTTTACCCTTGCAGATGCTGTGAGAATCTATTTTCTTCCGTTTCTTTCTCAATTTTGAAAAATGATGTATTTAAAACCTACTATTCAACGGACCTCTAAAACCACTGTCCCATAACGATAGCCTGTGCTTCGGTAAGTGACGGTGGATCGCTTATCACTTCACATTTCCGATTCCCTAAAACTTCAAAATCAGGCATAAACATCAACGTCGTTTTGTATGTTCACTTAATGCGTTAAGAGCTGCTTCGCTGACCTTCCCATCTTCATCCTGTAGAGTGGAAGACAAAACGGAAACAGCATCTGGAGATAGCGTTTCTTCTGCATTTAATATAGAAATAACTCTCAACCTGTCATTTTGATCGTATTCACTATCTTTTAAAATCTCAAGCAATACTTTCATACAAACTGTAGACAGCATTGTATGCATGCCTAGTGCTAGGGCGACATTGGCCTTCACTTCTTTATCTTCATCTTCATCCTCTAGAATATCCTCCAAGACGCAGAGTGCTGGCGGGGAGAGTTTCTCTTGACGGCTTAATATACAGATAGCAATGGCCTTAAAATTTTCCCTCCGCTCATTTTTATTTTTTACAACGTCAATCGCTATTTGAACGGCAGTGTTAGGTAGCTGTACTTTTTGCTCGCTTAATGCTAGAGCGGCACTCAATTGCACGTTGTCGTCCTGATCCGTTAAAGCATCCTCAAAGAGGGAGAAAGCTTGCGGAGGAAGTGCCTCTTGATAGCCTAATACACGGATAGCATTGGCCCTAAACTCTGCCCAGTCCTCATTCTCATTTTTTACAGCGTCCATCATTATTTGAATGCCAGTGCTAGGTAGCGGTACTTTGTGCTGGGTTAATGCTAGAGCGGCATTAAATTGCACGTTGTCGTCCTGATCCGTTAAAGCATTCTCAAAGAGGGAGAAAGCTTGCGGGGGGAGTTCCTCTTGAGCGCCTAATACAGAGATAGCAGTAGCAATAAACTCTGTCCACCGTCCATTTTTATTTTTTACAACGTCCATCATTATTTGAATGCCAGTACTAGGTAGCGGTACTTTTTGATCATTTAATATTACAGCGGCATTAAATTGCACTGTGTCGCTCTGATTCGCTAAAACATCTTTCAAAGCTCGAAGAGCCTCATCAGGCAGTTTTTTTCTATACAAGGTGGTTAGCTCATGTAATGTAACTATGACTCTCATTCTATGATTATCATCATATTCATTATTTTTATTATCTAGAGCATCAATTAATATCTGAATACTAGAGCCAGACAGATATTCGTAGCGACTCAATATTTCAGCAGCCCCAATTTTTACTGATTTATCTTCATCCTGCAGAGCATCCTCCAAGACGGAGAGCGCTTGCGGTGGGAGCTCCTCTTGATGGTTTAATACATGGACAGCAGCAGCTCTAGCATATGCCCTCCGTTCATTTTTATTTTTTACAATGTCAATCACTATTTGAACGCCAGTGCTAGGTAGCGGTACTTTTTGCTGGCTTAATGCTATAGCGGCGTTAAATTGCACGTCGTTGTTTTGATCTGCTAAAGCATCCTCCAAGACGGATAGCGCTTGTGGGGGGAGTTTCTCTTGATAGCCTAATACAGAGATAGCAGCGGCCCTAAACTCTGTCCACTGTCCATTTTTATTTTTTATAACATCCACCATTATTTGAATACCAATGCTAGGTAGCGGTACTTTTTGCTTATTTAATATTAGAGCGACATTAAATTGTACTTTATCGCTCGGATCCGCTAAAGCATCTTTCGCAGCTCGGAGAGCCTCATTAGGCAGTTTTTTTCCATACAATGGCTTGGCTAGCTCATGTAATGCCTCGCTGGCTTCAATTCTGCACTCATCGTCATATTCATTATTTTTATTATCTAGAGCATCAATTAATAGCTGAATATCATTATCAGAAAATTCTCTATTTATAATTAATTCCTTAGCCACTTCCATTCTCAGTATTCCGTGACTATTCTTTAAAGAAATTTTCAAAGCTAAGACCATTTCCTCTTTTGCATTCTCTTGCGGACTTAATACTAAAATCGCTAAACGTCTATATTGCGTTTTATATTCATTTTTTAAATTTACTACCGCGTCAATTAATACCTGAAAACTAGCTGCACACTGCACTATATTTCCATGTTTTTGAATGGTAAAAGCTGCCGCAGCTCTCATCCTCACTAGCGGATCTTTATCTTGTAAAGCAACCTCAAAAGCAAGCAGGACTTTCTTAGACAACTCACTTTGCCACCAGCTTAGTGTAGAGAGTGCGTTAACCCTATCATACGTGTCATATGCTCCTTGCTCATTTGCCAAAATATTAAGCCATGTTTGAATTCTCGATTTGTCTAATATTTCAAATGAAATTGGATATATAAATTTATAAAAAGATATCTTTTGAGATTCATTTTTGGCTTTTTTGTGCTCTTCTTTAATCCTATCAATTGCTAGCTCTAGGGACGTATTGTCATCCTCTAGCGATTGAGCATCTATCTCTTTAGCTTCAAGCTTACTAGTGGTTGTCACTAAATTCGCTAATTTTCCTTGTATATTTTCAAGGCGAATTCTAAGAGCTTGTTTTTTTTCTAGGGCTTCAATTTTTTTTTGTCCGGCTTCTTGTTCCTTTCTTAATGCCTCATTCAAAGTATTACATTTTTCTTCTAAAGCGCCACACGCTTTAGCCATAGACATAGTCATAGTGAATTGAAATAACTTGGCTATATCACGCACATAGTCTCTTGTATCTTCATCCGAAGTATCTGTCGCTTGGCCTACCGTTTCTTTTGCTGTATTGGATCGATTCGGTTTTAAAAACGTATTAAAAACCCATTCGTCTGTCTTTTCTAGAATCTGGTCGTTATTTGCATCACCATGCTGATCTTTGAGCATTCTTCTGTGCCCATCCATCAGCCCTTTCCAATTTTCGAGTTCTTTTTGGATATGAGCTTGTTCACTACTCTGTATAACAGCCTGGTTAGAAAAACTTCCTGCCTGCCTTAAAGAATTTACTGGATCCACCTACTTCTCCTGTCTGATGCATTGACGCAAGTTTGTTTAAGCAAGCATTTCCCATCAAAAGGCATGCTTAATCCAATAGTGTTTTTACCATCCAGGACTTACCACGAGCATCCAGTACCTTACTGAAAATACGGTTCCCCACGCCCGCCATTTTTGCGTGATGCACAATTTTTGATGCACAGCGATATCGGCACAAAGCCAGTGTTACAAAGGTTTAACGTATAGAAGTGTAGAAAAAGTAATGCGGTTTTGAGGCGAACGGATGCGCGGAGAGAAAAAGTGCTTTTGCATCTTTGAAAAGATCAATCAAAAGAGAGGAATATTGCGGAGGAGTGGGGCATGCCATGAAGAAAAGGTAATTATTACCTTCAAATTACCTTTTATATTTTTCTTCTTTCCCACAAGACGCCGAGGGTTAGAAGCCTAGCTAGCTTGGAAAGTAGCTTGGAAAGCCATTGAAAAGGAACGTGCTGCTTGGGAAGCAAGATTGCCTGCATCCAAAGACAAGTTGTTTGATTGGTTATTTATGCAAACGCAAAAGGTGCTGTTCCAGTTGGGCAGCGCCTTTTTTCTGCTTGTCGTAATAGCCGAAGTAATTAATAAGCCTGTCAATTCGGGGCTTTTCAGCTTATTCGATGTTTCAATAGCAAAAACAGCCCAGGCTGTTTTCCATTTTCAACCTTCCTCAAAAATACAAGCCTTAGGGCGTTTCCCCTTCGGGGTGAGGCTGTCGCGCTGCACGTCGAGCCTGTCTTCGCCAGTCTCGCTACATTCGTACATCCATCCCTAACGCATGCGCTTTTGGCGCTTCAACAACCTAGTTAGCTTGCGGCCCTGTTGGGCCTTCAGATTGGCGCTCGCCGCGCTGCTTTTTG
Source organism: Mycoavidus cysteinexigens (assembly GCA_031963045.1). GTDB lineage: Bacteria > Pseudomonadota > Gammaproteobacteria > Burkholderiales > Burkholderiaceae > JASSUD01. The sequence continues at coordinate 63,486 of JASSUK010000010.1, read as the reverse complement.
CGTCGGCAGCAATGTAGTCCATACCACCGTTTTTCCTTAGTCACTCGTCTTATCCCGCGAACATAGCTCACCTCTTCCCCCTGTGCAAGGGCCGCCCATGCGTGGCTGAAATGCAATCCCGTACCACGCAACTAAGGTTGCAAGCGTGAAATATAAGATTGACAAGGGTGACAGCTGGCAGACACCTAAAAGATTAGCAGCAGACACCTAACCATAATTTAATAGCTTAAACCCTTATGAGATATAGGAAATGACAAGAAAAAAATGGATTACAAAAGGAGAGTCAAATCGCATCACTATTCGCTTCGATGAATTGACTCGTAATTTTTACTCTAATGAAGCAAAACATCATGGGTTAGATGTATCGGAATATCTTAGGCAGCTGCTTATGCGTGGTGTAATCGCTGTAAATGCTGTAGAAATTCAAGAAAATTTTAGATATACAGCTGCTGAAATTCAAGCCAATTGGAAAAATATGGAGAGTGTTATGCCTGATGAAATGGCACTGTCTCTTTTTACTATTGAAGAGCTACTGAAAAAATTAGTAGCGGAGAAGAATGTGCAAGCCTATTATGAAGCACAAAATATGGCACAAATGAAATTAAAACGAGTCAAAGATACGTTATCGAAGGAATAAAAAAATGGAGACTATTTTGCCTTATTCATCAAAATCAAATATAAATTGAATAGGTTGATTTTTTTCATTTAGGATTCCTTCGCAATCAGATGGGTATTCAGATAGGCGAGTTTTACTTAAATCTACACATTCAATTTTTGTTTGCGATGATTTTAATTTTTCAAATAAAATATGTGCGCCATGAGATTTAATATGGTTATTGCTTAAATTTAAATATTTTAAATCACTAGGCAAAGCATCAAGGATGTGTTGCAATCCTGAGCTACTAATGCCTATGCCTCTTAAGTGTAAATTATCAATTTTAAGATTTTGAAGGCATTTTGCCAAAATAGGGGCATATTTATCTAGTATGCTATTTTGACTTAAATCTAATGTGGTAATAGATATATCTGATAAAGCTTTTCCAAGACGTTCGATAGCCCAAGTATTATTAATGTTGCTTCTTTGTAAACTTAAATAATTAACTTGTGAAATGTTCTTGTTATTATTTACAATAAATTTAAATTTTTTTAAAAATCCAGATATATGAATGGCAAAAGTGCTATCTGCAATGATGGAAAGATTTTTTATATTTGTTCTTTCTGATAAGGTTTTTAGTATATCTTGACTTCCGTACATTCCATTTTTATGAAAATTAACGCAGATATTCTTTGATTTTTTTAGCATGAAGTTCCATTTGTAATCTATTTCATTATCTTGATACCTGATATGTGAAAATTTTTGAAGCAATTCTTGGTATGCTCTTATATTATTTTTAATGTTTTCATGCTCTAACATTCCATCTATATCGTTTTCTAAATTTTTTATAGATTTAAGAAGAAAAATATCTTTCTCGGCAATCTTTAAAAAATTAAATAAAGGATTATTTAAAAAGTTTACGGTATTTTCATAAAATATTTTGTTTACCCGTTGAGTTGCATATAAATTCAATATAGATTTAATAGGCTCATAGGGGTTGACTAAAAAATATAGAATTTTTTCTATCAATTCTGGTGGCAAATAGGGCGCTGGGGTAGAAATACGCGCTTCATTTTCTTCTATAGCGCGTATTTCTTCATCTGCTGATGAGGCTAAACCCGCAGGCGCTAAAAAATGGTGACTTGAGGATGAGTAGGCGGAAGTAGTAAACATAATTCACCTTATCTTTAGTTTGAATTTTTTTGATTCAAACTCATTCTAGATAAGTGTTATTCATATGTATCTACGATTTTTAACCAATTTTGATGATCGTGTTGTGTGTTGTGCAATCTACATTCAAACAACGTAAAGGGATGAGGCATGGCGAAACGGGAAGGTCGAGGAAATATAGGCAGTTTTTCGCGTGGCACGGAGCTATGGCTGAATCAAGCCCGATTTTTTCTAGCAGCGATAAAAGCGATTCTTATCGTGGTTGTGCTATCAGGTATGGCAACCACGGGTATGTATTTCTGGAAAACTACGACCGGCAATGAAAAATATGCATTAGAGCGCCATGCACTCGCGTATACGCTTGATGCGCTCTTTATGTCTGATAACAAGATAGATCTAAATATCAATGGCAGGCTCTATCAGCTAGAAGCAGAAAAAGTGATGCGTCTGACCAATGGGATAACGGCGGTAGCGCTGCAAAACCTAAAAAAGGGCGGTTTGTGGGGCCTGTGGATGGCTATAGGTAGTGCATTGATGGTCAGTTTGTATTGGTGGCGTCATGGCAAGAAAAAAATAGCGGATAAACGATTGCGTGGCGCGCAGTTGGTCGAAGGCCACGAGTTAGCGAAATTACTAAGATCGCGTTCGGATGCAAGCGATTATCTTATTTCAAGTATTCCTACGCGCCGCAGCTCTGAAACACTCCACACCTTATTTTGTGGCGCACCCGGTACTGGCAAATCCCAACAGTTTTTTGCGCTGATGAAACAAATCCGCGCATGCGGAAAGCGCATGATTGTGTATGACCCTACCGGAGAATACACGCAGGCTTTCTATCGAGAAGGCAAAGATATTTTAATGAATCCACTAGATGCCAGAAGCCCAAATTGGAATATCTGGCATGAAGTGGCCAAAGACTATTATTTCGACAATATCGCTAATGGCTTAATTCCTGACCCGGCTGAAGCAGATCCATTTTGGGCAAAAGCAGGGCGTATGGCGCTTAAAGAAGTCTTTCGTGTTTTAGGAGAGAAGGGGCAGCGCACTAACCAAGACTTGTATAAGGCCATTGCCAACAGTAATTTGCAAGAAATGTATACGCTTTTGCAAGGCACTTTAGGCGCCACTTATGTAGACCCACTGACCGAGCGTACAGGCATGTCTATTAAGATGACGGTACAAAACCAGCTAGAGTCTTTTCGCTTTTTGCACGATGAAGGAGAGCCCTTTTCGATTCGGCAATGGATACAGGAAGAGGGCGATTCTTGGATGTTTATTACAGCTCGCGAATCGGTACGTGAGGCCTTAAAGCCTGTGCTTTCGCTATGGGTCGATATTGCGATTAAAGCTGTGCTCGATTTAGAACCCATCCACAAAGAACGCCTTTGGTTTATCCTCGATGAATTGCTGACGCTGCAAAAACTCGAGATTCTGAAATTGGCGGTAACAAATACGCGCAAATATGGCTTGTGCTTTGCATTGGGTATGCAAGACCTGCCACAGTTCTACGCGACATATTGGCGTGATATAGCGAAGACTATCATTTCAAACTGCCAAACCAAGCTATTGCTACGAGTTACCGATGGCGCAGCAGCGAAGATGATGGCCGAACTCATGGGGCAGGTTGAAATGGATGAGAAAGAAGAAACCTTGAACTATGGCCTCAATTCACATCGAGATGGCGTAAGTGTTTCCGCGCGGGGAGCAATGCGCGATATTGTTCTGCCTTCAGAAATTCTAACCTTGCCAGATATGGCTGGCTATTTTCGATAATTTATAAGCTGCACGGTTTATACGAGAAAATAAAACACCTAGATAAATTATTGTGCGGTGGCAGAGGATGGTTTAAGAGAAGCTCTTTGGAGAGCTTGAATAACGGATGCTGCACTTCTTTAGGCGTTGGTATTCATTTGCAAGAAGCAACCTTAAAAAATAAGATCTTAGCAATAAATCTTGCAAATTTGTATTTTTCGCCGATCACCTGATTATCTCAGCTTGATTTCACACTTATATTGCCTCCCTCTTTACTTTTTTATAGCGCCTCTGCGTGCGCCTGCAATGGCTCGCATGGCAAACGAGTCATTGCAGGCCGCCGGCACTTGCTCTCAGTTGTGGGCCGTATTTTTAGCCGGAAAAACAACAAGAGATAGCTTGGATGGGTGCCTATTACTACCTTCCTTTGAGTGACAAAAATACCATAACGTCCTCCCAACTAAGTTAGCGCCATCAAATTTTTTTACCGTGTACCGGATGGATTTTTTTGCCATCTCCATCAAATTAGGTTGATGGCCTGACTAAATTAATTTTGCTCTTGTGTTTGAATGCGTAAATTCATAAAAGTAAGATTTTTTAAACGCATTTCAGTACTGCGGAGAAAAGAAAAAAATGGAGAATGGCGCTGTCATGATGGAATTTAATGTACCAAGTTATTGCAAAAAATTATTACCTACGTGCACAGGTTATCTGCGTGCTTATCTCGTTTTTCTTATCCCCCCCTTACTTCCCTATATATCGTCACGCCGAATAAATCCAGCAGGCTGATGGTATGACTTTGCCTACTTTGGGCTGACCTGGTATGGCGTGTTTTTTATTCAAATATATACCGTCTAATCTGTGAAGATTGGATGGCCTCGATGATAGTTCTTTTGCTGCTCCGCTTATATACCGGTTAGCAAAAGGGTAGCTCTATTTTGTTTCGTTCTAAAGGACCACTCAATGGCTAATGCTTCTTCTGCTCTTCCTAAACTGCCGACTGATAACTTTGAAATCGCAGCGTATACACAGGATCGATTTTTGGAGCGTTATGGAAGTAATGAAGGTGGAAAGGATGCTCTCCAAATCTATAAAAAAGCAGTCATCGAAGTAACTAAACAAAAACGGAAGCGGATTAACGAAGCGTTGCATGACACCCCGCCACAAGAAAGTGAGGATCATCCGACTTATCTGGGTTTATTCCATGAGAAATGGGCTGACCGCGCTGCACCTGGTAGCTTGGAAGCGTGGGATTCGCACGTAGCGTATCTAGCGAATTTGTATGCGTTTGCTTTGCAGATAGAAAGTGAAAATAACATTACAAGCGAAAACCTTGAGCAGCGCAGACCCGATTTGGCCGCGCTTCTAGTGGATGATGTGGCGGTAGAAAAGGAAATGCCGACCGTTGAGCTTGTTAATGACATTTTGAGTCAATCAGCTTTGAAGGCAATCAAAAAGACAAATATGGTGGATCTTGATAAAAAGTTATCTACCACTCGTTATCCTTTTAGCTTGCCGTTTCACCTGCCGTTTAATCAAATCACTCTTGGCTTGAGAGAGGCCAAAACCAGTCTTGGCACTGTAATTCGCCAAACCAGCCAACAATCAGTTGGGTTTATCGGTGGAGCTATTGGCTGCAAGGAGGCACGTGCTGCACTGAGGGCATATGTGGAATTGAGTCCGGAACAGCAAAGGATTCTTACTGAAACATCTGATGCGAACAATTATCTCGAATCGAATTACGGGCCGTCGTTATTTAGCAAGATCGGAGATGGCACAACTTTTGAGGTAAAAACAGAAAAATTTTGCCAAGCGACAGCACTGCAGCGTAGCGAACTTGATCAGCTTCTTGCAAAGGATGTTTATGCAGCAACACACTCCTCAAAAATAGTAGATTCTTCCACACAACCAAAAAATGGAGTTGAACCGCATAAATACGGCGCCATCTACTTGAATCAAGGCAAGGCTAAAGGTACTCCTACCATTGATAGACAAGGTAAGCTAACCGGAACCCAAGCAGCCTTTGCTCGTCTGAACCGTTTCATTCGACTCCAGTGTTGGCTGGCGTTGCCCTACGATCAGTTGGACTGGCTGATCGCTGCTTTGGCGCGTGCGTCAAACGGTGGGCATCAAGTGGAGACATTTAATGATGGCATGCTGCGCGGCCTAGGCTTATTCCGTCATTTGCAGCGTGAATACGGGCTGAAAACAGACGAGTTTGCCGCGTTGATTCATGAGATTTCACCGTACGCTTGTGACCATGCCACCTCTTTGCTGGATTGCCTGTTCCATGCCACAGGTGGAGGCACATCGATGCAAATTGATGATAAGCCTTTTGAGGTGGATGAAGCGCATAGCCAGATCGTGCAGCACCTGCGCGCGGGCTTGGGGGTTTCAGAGGCGATTTTTGCTCAGCTTGCAGCGTTTATAAAGTCTGCTAACGGCAAACTCACGTGCTCACTACCTGCCATTTCAGCGCTGTATCGCCTGGTCAAAATCCCTCGACTATTTGGCTTGAGTGTAGAAGATGGGTTAGCGCTGCTGCGCTTGATGGATAAAGGGTCAGATACCTATATAAAGGTTCTTTGCAACCCAACCATTACACAAGAGTCGACGGGCGAAAACAAGGACATTCTAGACGTTATTTTGGCATTCGAATCCGCCGTGCATTGGTTAAAAGCCCACAAACTCTCTGTGGCCCAGATCGTGTCATGGTGCACCACCTCAATCCCGTTGCTCGTGGATAAAGGAACTTTGCTCAAACGGCTATATCCTCTCAAACAGGCGATTCAGCCTTGGTTGCTTAGCGAAGCTAGCCTTGCTGAGCTTACTAAACCTGTTGATAATTTAACATTTTTATCGCATTTTTTTGATAAAAATGGGGTTGTCACTGCGATTACGCCTCTCAAGTATTTAATAGAATTTAAAAATGAAGAGATGTGTCTTCTGAAAGAGGAAGATAAGGAAGAAAAACATCTTCAGGAAAAGAGAGATCTTCTAAAAAATCGTGAGGAAAAATATCAGAGTCTACAAGATACAGGTCGAAAACTTGACCCAATTTTATTGAGAAAAGGGGCAATTTCTACAAAGAAGATGGAAATTCAGGAAAATATAAATACATCTGAGATGACTCAATCGCAGAGGGATGATCTTACGAAATTAGCAGAAAAGGAAGGTGAGGAAAATAAAAAATTAATAGATTTAGGTTTTTTTGAATCAAATGAGGAAACTAGATCTCTGTATAAATTAAAATTCACATCGCTTTCTATAGAAATAAATGAATTAAAAAAAGAAATATTTTATTTAAATAAAATCCATAATAAGCTATTGGAAAAGCTAAAAAACGAAGGTATCGAGGCAAAAAATGATTTTTTCGAAAAAATTCCTGATTCGGCCCGAAAACAACTCCTCCAAATTATTTCCCAAGCGCACGCTGCGCAATTAAATGCAATGGCGAGCATCCTGAGTCAGCTATATGACCTTCCGCTGGAGAGCTTGCGTGCCATTCTGCAATGGCTACATTTTGATTGGCAGAAATTTGCCAGCATGATGCTTGATTTAGAAAAAGATGCTCCAGACAAGATTTCAGATGACTGCCTTCGACTGGTATATGCCTTGGATTGTCATGTCGATGTCGTCAAAAAATTCAAGCTCAATGCCACGGCCTTGGAGACTTTGATGACGAAGTCAGAATGGACGGACCATACTGACTTAACCGTCCAAGACGTTTATCGATTGAGTCGCTACGCTGATTTTCTGTCGTCCAATGCGAAGGATGAGGCAAAAGCGCTCGATTACCTGCAGCACTTCAACGCTGTTGGTCAAATTCATACAGAGGGTAGCCATACATTGCTAGCGGATGTGTTCAGCTGGGAGAAGTCGGAAGTAAAAACAGCAGTGGAGAAATTTGACAACCAAGGGGACAGCCCTCTTGATCACTTAGATTGGCTTATGCGTTTACACGCCTTATCGCGCCAAACCGGGCTCTCAGTCGCATCGCTGTTAAAGGCTGCCAAGCTCCCTGAGGCGACGGAATTCTCTGAGTGGCAAGCCGTAGGGCAAGCAGTGATGAGCGCCGCAGCGCGTGGCGTTGCAGCCCCGGCAACGTAGGGTCCGAACACTTGCTAAACAAACTCCCTGATACCCACATTGCTTTCAAAGATATCCTATTATGAATACCTCTACCTCTATTGAAGCTGAACTGAATGAAGCTAAACGCGATGCACTCGTTGACTTTTACCTCGGACATGTGATCCCAGCAGAAAAGACGACTGGCAAGGGCTACGAAGGAAAGTCTAACCAGTCCCACCAAAAAAAGCCCACGCTGATAGAAAAAATCCACACCGCAGAAGATTTATATGAGTATCTGCTGATTGATCCATTAGTCTCGAATAGCGTGCGCACGAGCAAGGTCGCTGAAGGCGTAGCAAGCTTGCAACTTTATCTTAATCGCCTTGTTCAGTGCCGTGAGCCGCATGCCAAGGCCATGCCCGATGAGGTGCGTCGATGGCAAGACAACGATAGTCACTATGCGGTCTGGGCAGGCAACCGCGCACTCGAAGCTTATCCAGAAAATTATCTGAACCCCACGCTGCGCAAGTCGAAAACCACGCTGTTCAAGAAATTAGAAACCTGTTTGAATCAGGGGCGTATCAATAAGGATGAAGCCCAGAGCGCGGTCTTAGACTATTTGAATGGCTTTGAAGAAATCAGCAATTTGGAAGTGGTCAGTGGCTATCAGGCGCGAATAGAGCAGATGGTTTATTTCATCGGTCGAACGAAAAACAAGCCACACAAATATTATTGGCGCTCGTTGAATCTGGCAAAACACCCAGACGAAAATGAAGGGAAAACATTTTTCCCAACGGCCTGGAGCGAATGGAAACCCGTCGATGCAGCGGTGGGGAATGCGATGGATAGTTTAGTGTGCCCTGTTTTTATGAATGGGCGGCTCTACATTGCATGGTGTGAATCGGCAGAACAAGAAGGCATGGAGTCAGCCACTGGTCAGGAAGCGATCTTTAGCGCATCAGACGGCAGCAAGACACAGTTGGTTTTGGATAATCCAATCCGGCGGCAGTCTGGCACACTTATAAAGCTAGCCTTTAAGCGCTTCGATGATACCTGGAGCGTGCCCCTGGAGCTCAAAAATCTTCCCGCAGATGAACAAGTAGTGTACTTCAGTGCATATGTGGATGTAGATCAAGAAAAAGAAGAGCTACATCTGCTGGTGGGCTTGGATACCAATGCTGTTGGTCAAAGCAATGTTTATAAATATGATGCGCTGCTCAATGATATTTCGACCAAAGATGAAATATTTGACTTGTCCAAGCTGGGGGAACAGGCTCAAGAAGCGCTAAAAACATTAGAAGCACAAAAAAGACTAAAAATACTAACAGCACAAAAAAAACAAGAAGCACTAAAAGCAGTAAAAGAATTAAATAAACTGAAAGGACTAAAACAAGAAGAAGGAGAAACAATAAAAAAATTAAGAAAAGCACTAGAAAAAGGAGACATAAAAAACATACTAGATGGACTAGTTGATCTAGGCCAAGTAGTGGGGAAAGAAAAAGCTAAAGCATTATTAGATGAGCTAAAAACACTCAGAGAAAAAGAAATAGAAACCGCGGCAGAAGAACGAGGAGCACAAGGCGCTAAAATTGTCATGCAAGGGCATAATTCTAGTGAGCGTTGGGGCGTAATACTTGAAGAAGCGAAAAATATTTCTCCACGGATGCATTTTACAGCTAAAGTGGTTGGAGAGTCCAATGCCAAAAAGCTTGAGGTAAAGGTAGAGCCACTGTCCAGAAACGATCTTCTTTTTCGCCACAAGGCTTCGCATATTACGATAGAGATCAAGGATAATAAGGGGAATCGCCATGGGAATTCACTATGTTCTGAAAATAATATCCTACGTAATAATACGATAAAGTTTGATATAACGTCTCTTAATCAAAAAAAAGAATATTTCAATATTGAAATTACTACTTCAATAGGCTTTAGCAAAAGTCAAATTCAAACATTGCGACTCTGCTTAGTGCCACCTAAAAGTTATACTCAATACTTAACTATTCATTCAACAGAACATATACACTCAAAATCTGAATTTGCCCAATATTTGCAATTCCCCGATGGAATGAAATATCTGCCTATTCGACTCAATACGCTTTTTGCCAAGAAGTTGGTTAAAAAAGCCAATATAGGTATTGATGCAGTACTTAATTGGACGACACAGGGAGAAATTTTAGAGCCAGGGTTGAAGGCAGATGGGGAGGCTGTGAAGATGGACTTTCACGGCGCCAATGGCCTGTATTTCTGGGAATTATTTTTTCACATGCCTCTACTAGTCGCTCACCGCTTGAACCTAGAACAGCGCTTTGCTGATGCCATGCGGTGGTTGCACTATCTCTTTTTACCTTCGGATATACATGGCGATTATTGGCGTATGCAAGGGCTTTTAGAGGGTGTGGATGGCGCTGATGCAGAGATGATTGCCCCCGGCGCAGTAGACCCAGATGAATTGGCCATGGTGCACCCGGTCCACTATCGCAAGGCCGTTTTTTTCGCCTATATCAAAAATCTACTGGATCAAGGCGACGCATGTTATCGGGAGCTGACGCGAGAAGCACTGAGCGAAGCCAAGCAGTGGTATCTGCAAGCCCGCGCACTGCTGGGGCAAGCACCGATGACAAAAGTGGCACGGAAATGGGAACCTAAAACCCTGAAGACACTTGTGGAAAGTCATGCACCCTGCGAAACATCGGTAAGCGGGATATTTTCACTGCCTTTAAACAAAGCGCTACATGATTACTGGCAGAAGGTCGACAATCGCCTCTATAACCTGCGTCACAGCTTAACCTTGGATGGCAAATTCTGGAACCCCCCGCTGTTTGAGGCGCCTCTCAACCCTCTTGAATTGCTGGCTGCACGGGGCCGTGGAGGATCTGGGGGGGCAAGGTCAATGTCCACGCTACAGATTCCCCCACTACGTTTTACAGCAATGATGGGCAAAGCCCTGAACGCCGTGGAGATGCTCATCCAATTTGGCAATGCGCTGCAAAGCACACTGGAGCGTAAGGACGCAGCTGAGCTGGAGCGTCTCCAACACGTGCAACAGGGAGAACTTCTGGGCTTGACGTTAGAGATGCAGGATTTGACCATTGACATGGGAAAAAAGACGCTGGAAGGGCTCAAACTTAGTAAGGAGTCCGCCGCGACCCGTGAGTCTTACTATCAAAAGCTGTCGAACGAGTATACGTCGGCAGCTGAGGATCAAGTGAGGGTCTTACGGGGAACCGCATCTGGAATCGCGGCCGGTGCACCGGCACTGCGGACGGCGGGCGCTGTCGCCTCGATGGTCCCTAATATTTATGGGACAGCCACAGGGGGCTCAGATTTTGCCGGGCCTTTCTACGCCGCAGCGGATGGACTGCTCTGTGAATCGGAGGTTATTTCGCTGCTGGCTAACCAGATGGAGATTTCAGAGCAGTATCGACGCCGCGCGGAAGAATGGAAGCTACAGTCTGAATTGGCCACTTCTGAAGTCAAGCAGATCGATCAGCAAATCGCCGCACAGAAACAGCAGCTGGAGCTGTTTAAAAAACAGAAGGCACAGATTAAAGCGCAGCAAACCCATCTTCAAGCCAATTATGCTTTTCTCACGAGCCGGTTTACGGCGGAGTCGCTCTATCAATGGATGGCTGGACAACTCTCCGCATTGTATTTTCAAGCCTATGACGCAGTTACTTCCCTGTGCTTATTAAGTGAGGCTGCTTGGCGCTATGAAATGGGTGAGTATGAAACGCCCAGCTTTATTCAGCCGGGTGCGTGGCAAGATCTGTATCGAGGTCTGCTAGCGGGGGAAACGTTGAAGTTAGCCTTGCACCGTATGGATCAGGCTTATTTGACCCGCAATGAACGCAGACTTGAGATTGTGCATACCGTTTCGCTTAAGCAATTGTTTGAGTCTAAAAATGAGGATTGGGCATCCAAATTGAATGGCCTGAAAGAAGAAGGAGTGCTCACCTTCGATCTAACCGAACGGGATTTTGATCGACGGTATCCCGGGCATTATTTACGGCAGATCATCACCGTCAGTGTGTCGTTACCGGCTGTGATAGGTCCTTACCAAGATGTGCGGGCTATCCTGACGCAAACAGACAGCCATGTGATCGTGAAGCCGGATGTTGATGCAGTTACGCAGCTTCTCGATCAGTGGCTGATCTCATCGACTGCCATCAAATCCAACCTACGAGCAAGCCAGCAAATCGCCTTGTCCACTGGGATAGATGATAGTGGCCTGTTCTCCTTGAATTTTGGCGATGAACGTTATCTCCCCTTTGAAGGCACGGGTGCGGTATCGAGCTGGACGCTTACTTTTCCTGAGCACACGGATGAAGCGCAGCAAGCACTCCTTGCATCTTTAACCGACGTTATTGTTTGTGTTCGCTACACGGCGAAAGATGGTAGTACGGTGGGAGTTGAGGGGGGGACCTTTGGCGCAAAGGTCGCGGAGCTTGCCAGAAAGCCAAAGAGTAGACCCCATCTATAAGGCGGCAAACTGTAAATCAAAGCATTCAGAAAAACCGCCTTTTGGAGACTCCTTTTGGAAAATAACGATCAAATCCACGTTCCCGAGCTTGCCTTGCCTAAAGGAGGTGGGGCCATTCACGGTCTAAATGAAACCGTTCAGTCGGTGGGGATGACGGGTATGGCGTCCTTGTCCATACCCCTGCCAGTCAGTGCAGGACGCGGTTTTGCACCCTCGCTTGCCTTAAGTTACAGCAGTGGTAGCGGTAATGGTCCTTTTGGGATGGGATGGTCTGTAGGATTGCCCGCCATTGCCCGACGCCTGGCCGACGGAGTGCCTGCTTATACACCAGAAGATGCCTTTGTCGGGCCTAACGGGGAAGAGCTCGTCCCTGAGTTAGATGCTCAACAAAAAATCGTGGTCACAGAAGTACAGCAATATGATGGTCGACCACTCGAGGGGATGTATTGGGTAGTGCGGTTTTTCCCTCGTATTGAAGGTAGCTTTGACCGAATTGAGCGCTGGACGCCGACCAAGACAGAGCAGCCTTGTTTTTGGCTCATCCACGGCGCAGATGGCAGTGTGCATCTGTACGGTAAAACGGCAGCAGGCCGCATCGCTGACCCTGCATCGCCCAATACCCGTATTGCCCGTTGGCTCCTGGAAGAGTCTTTATCTCCCACTGGCGAGCACATCTACTACGCTTACCGTAGCGAAAATGCAGACGGTCTGACCGAAGCGGACAAGCTGCGCGACCATACGGCAAATCGTTACCTCGTTCGTGTGTGCTATGGCAATAAAAAATGGTGTCCATTCCTATATTTATGGGATGCTGATTCTGTGCCAGACAAGAGCTGGCACTTTGAAGTGCATTTTGATTACGCCGTACCGACAAAGCAGGGTGTTGAGCAGCCGACATTTGGAACAGCCAGGCTATGGGAGCGGCGCAAGGATACTTTTTCCGATTACGCCACAGGTTTTGAGGTGCGCACACATCGTCTGTGTCAGCAAATTTCACTATTTCATGCTTTCGACGAACTGGGCGAAGCGCCGGTGCCGGTCAAGCGCATGCTGTTGGACTATGAAAAAACCCCTTTCTTGAGCACCTTGCAAGTGGTGGAGAACTATGGTGTGGGTCAAGATGTAAAAAACGACAAATTGTTGCCCGGCACTTATTTTGGGTATGAGCACTTTCAGCTAGATCGAGCGCACTTTCGTCTGCTGTCTCCTTTGGTGGGCCTGGACGACGCCAAACGCTATCAGTTGGTTGATCTCTATGGCGAAGGCATACCCGGCATCCTATATCGAGACGAATCCGGCTGGCGTTATCGCGCCCCCCAACGCGATATGACAGGGACTGTGGCGGAGAAGCACGATGCGGTTACCTATGGGCCGTGGCACCCACTGCCCAGTGCGCCACTCGGACACAGCCGCGCCAACACCTTGCATACGCTGACAGATTTGACTGGCAATGGCCAGCTCGATTGGGTATCGACACGCCCTGGTCAGGCAGGTTTTTTTACCCAGCGCCCCGACAAGACCTGGTCAGACTTCACGCCCTTTGCAGCTTTTCCTTCTGAATTTCTCCATCCACATGCTCAGCTCGCCAATTTGATGGGAGCAGGTTTATCGGATTTAGTGTTGATCGGCCCCAAAAGTGTGCGGTTCTACGCAAACCAACGCGAACAGGGCTTTGCCCCTTCGCTGGAAATCCCGCACACGGGTGATGCATTGCCGCTGGCAGGAACTAGCCACCAAGAAGTAGTCGCTTTTAGCGATGTACTGGGGAGCGGGCAGCAGCATTTGGTGCGGGTACGTCACGATATGGTGACGTGTTGGCCGAATTTAGGCCGAGGCCGTTTTGGAAACCCTATCAACTGGACTATCAAGCTGCCCGTCAAGGAAGCGCTATTTAACCCGGCGTGTGTCTTTTTGGCCGACCTGGATGGCTCGGGCGCAGCAGATCTGATCTATGTGCAAAGCGATGGCCTGTGTATTTTCAGAAATCAGTCAGGCAATGGATTTGACGAACCTCGGGTACTGCATTTTCCAGAGGGCTTACGCTATGACGCGCTCTGCCATCTAAATTTTGCGGATATTGATGGATTGGGCTGTGCCAGCCTGATTTTGACCGTGCCACATCCTCAACCTCAACATTGGCGCTACGACTTTAGCCAAGGCCGCAAACCGTATTTGCTCACGTCCATCGATAACAAGATGGGTCTGGAGGTATATTTCACTTACCGCAGCTCCGCCCAGGAATGGCTGGATGAAAAAAATCATTTATCTAAAACAGGCCAGATCGCTATCTCCCATTTACCGTTCCCCGTGCATGTGGTACAGAAAATTACCCATCTCGATGAAATTACAGACAATACCCTCACGCAACAGTTTGCCTATCGGCATGGATATTACGATGGGCAAGCGCGCGAGTTCAGAGGGTTTGGATTAGTTATTCATACTGATACGGAGCACTTTCCAGCCCTATCGACGCAGGACAAAAAGGACACGTATACCGCCCCTGTCATGACCAAGACTTGGTACCACACTGGTGTGGATCAGGATACGCAATCACGCGCTGGATACAGTACGCATGATCGCGAGGCCATGTCGTTAAAACCGACGTTATTCACACGCTTTGACCCCAAGACTAAGAAAGAGAAACTCTTAACCACAGCAGCACTGGATACGCCTAGGCGTAACGAGATGGCGCGCGCCTTAAAAGGCAGTGTGCTGCGAGAAGAGGTCTTCGGCTTGGATAGACCCGATGCAGGGCCTTATACGACGAGCGAATCCCGTTATTTGGTGCGGTGCGTACAAGGCGGCGGGGCAGATCGTCGGATGGTGGTTTTGCCATTGCCATTGGAAACGCTCAGCTACCACTATGAGCGCACCCTCACAGATCCGGTATGTACTCAGCAAATCAACTTGGCCTGGGATCAATATGGCAGCTTGATGCGGTCGGCGACGATTCACCATCCGCGCCGCGATGGTGCTTCCCCTTTCACAGACGCATTCCAAACAAAATGGTGGCAAGCTTCCCAAGATGCTGCGCAAAAAGTGATGTGGCTTACTGAAACTCATCACGCTTGGCATCATCTGGATACCTCGCAAGCATGGCGACTGGCATTGCTCTACCAAACGCGTACTGAAGCGCGTGAGATTTTGCAGGATGAAATTCCTGCATCGATTGATTACGAAAGTTTGTGTGATCCACGCACTGTACTTGACGGTACCAGCACGCTACTGAGTCACCAAATTTATCGCTATGAGACCGACAATACAATCCAAAATCCGCCGGTGACACGAGAGGGCTTGTTGCAGCATATCGAGTCCGCCGAATTCAATGATCAGACGCTTCAGGCCTATAAAGATCTTCCCGAATTGAGTGGGGCAGCGCTCAAGCCTGCTTTGGAAAAAGCGGGCTATATAGCACTATCTGGCGCTCTGTGGTCAACCGAAAGGGAAACATTATGGGCGATCAAGCAGTCGATATGTACCTATGACACGCCAAATCACTTCAGGCGCTTAATTGGCTATCAACCCGCTGCTGGTGTAGGAGGGACCACTATTACCTATGATCCGTATGCATGCTTGGTCACTTGCGTGACCGATGCAATGGGCCATCAGACAAAAGCGCAGTACGACTATCGTTACTTATTGCCATTCCGCCTGATTGATCCAAATGAGAATGTGCAGGAGGCCCACTATGATGCTTTGGGTCGGCTCTCTGTTTCCAGCTTTTACGGCAAGGAAGCGGGGCAGCGTGTAGGGTTTGCCCCTTTGTATGAGGGTGCTCACCTGACCAAGCAAGCAATGGCGAGGCTCACCATTTCGATAGAACAGGTCCTTCAAAAGCCTGAACGGGCTTTGGGTCCTTATGCCACCGCGTACTTCTATGATGCGCTGAACTGGATAACAGACCGCAAACCCGTCCATAGCGCAGCCTTAGTCTCTGACAACTACGCAAACGATCCCAACGCGCAGGTGCGCATCACCCTTGTTCACTCAGATGGATTTGGCCGTGTGTTACAGACCAGGCAAAAAGTCGAACCAGGCCTGGCCTACAAAATTGACCGGCGTCACGAATTCACGATTAAAAACGGTAAGCCCGTTGAAATCGAGACTGATACACGCTGGGTCGTGTCAGGGCGCGTGGAATACAACAATAAAGGGCTGCCCGTGCGAAGTTATCAACCGTATTTTATTAATTCTTCTCGCTATATAGATGATGCTGCGTTTCGGGATTTCGGCTATTACGATACCCATTACTACGACCCGCTAGGCCGAGAAGTGCGCGTGGTGACAGCGCAAGGTTACCTCCGGCGTCAGACCTACCACGCATGGTATGGAATCAAAGAAGACGAAAACGACACGTTGGCCGAAGTATTGGTACAGCAATCGGCGCAGGCACAACCTGCCTTAGAAGTCGAGGTTAAGCATGGCACTTGAACAGATCGGGGTGCTCTGCGCCAATACACCCACCTTAACCGTATGTGATGCGCGTGGATTAATGGTGCGGGAGGTGGCTTATCACCGCGCTCCGAAGGCTGAGGCCATCGTTGAACAGATCACTCACCATCGATACGATGCAGCTGGGCAATTGATTAGTAGCATCGATCCCAAGTTGTCAAAACAGGCGCTAGAAGCGGGAGACGCTAGGCCGCAGCCTAATTGGGGCACGGCCTACTCCCTATCCGGACGCGTTATGCGGTCTGACAGCGTGGATGCTGGCTGGCGGGCACATTGGTACGGTGTGGCGGGCCAGGTTTTACAAACTGTTGACACACGTCAAACCCATACGCGAACTGAGTATGACTGTCTATTGCGGCCCGTGGCGGTGCATGAAAAAGGGCAGGACGAGAACGAACGATGTGTAGAACGGTTCACCTATGGCGGCGTCGCAGATGCTTCGCACAACAAACAAGGGCGCTTAATTCGACATGATGATCCTGCCGGGACGCGCGAAATCCAAAGCTATAGCTTAATGGGGGCAGTACAACGTGAGGCTCGGCGTTTGCTGCCTGAGCTTACCGAGCCTGATTGGCCTGAGAATGCAGCGGAACGAGACAAACTGCTAGAAACCCAATCCTATGAGACCCATTGGCAGCACAACGCCTTGGGCGAACTGCTTAGCCAGCGCGATGCGCAAGGTAATATCCAACGTTTCGAGCTCAACATCGCTGGCCAATTACAGACTGCCTATATCAAGCTAAGTGACCAAAAAGCAGAGCAGATTGTAGCCAAAGGGTTAATCTACAATGCATTGGGACAACCGCTTCGGGAAGAGGCGGGCAATGGCGTTGTAACCGATTACATCTACGAGCCTAAAACACAGCGACTCAGTAGCGTGCGCACGCTGCGGCCTACTCAATCCAATCGTTCGAGTGTGCTGCAAGATCTACATTATTGCTATGATTCCGTGGGCAATATCCTGAGTATCGAAGATAAAGCTCTCCGCACCCAGTTTTTCAATAATCAACGTGTTGAGGCCGTATCCACATACACTTACGATACGCTGTATCAATTAGTAGAAGCGACCGGGCGAGAACACGCCGGTGCAGTGCAAGGCAGTGCTCCTCCTTCAGCCTTGGAGATGGGCTCACATTCGGCAGGCACCTATGTCAATTACACCCGAACCTATGCATACGATGACGGGGGAAATCTGACCACCATCAAAAGCGAAATCGGCGCATCCCCCTTTACGCAAAATATGACGATAGCTAAAGGGAGTAATCGATTATCTGCAGTATCAGGTTTGCAAGCAGGCGATAACGTTAGTCATCTGACCTTTGACTCCAACGGCAACCCCGCTAGTTTAAGTACAGGGCAAACACTTGCATGGGATACCCGCAATCAGCTATGCCGCGTGACATCGGTTCATCGCCCCAACGCGCCCGACGATGAAGAAAACTATCAGTACGATGGAGGCGGGCAGCGTGTCCGAAAAACCACGCGTGCCCTGGTGAATGGCAAAACCCTCACCATGCGCTTTGCCGAAGTCATTTACCTACCTGGCCTGGAAATACGTCGAGGCTATAACGTCAACGGTGAATTAAGCGAAGAACTGCACGTCATTTGCGCCGGTGCTGTGGGTCGAGCACAAGTGCGAATTCAGCATTGGGCCCAGCCTAAGCGGCAGATAAAAGAAGTTCCACCTCAAGACCAGTTCCGCTACAGCTTAGGCAACCACCTCGGCTCCAGCACATTTGAGCTAGATCAGACAGCCAACATACTGAGTTACGAAGAATATTACCCCTTCGGCGGTACCGCAATTTGGGCTGCGAAAAGCCAAATTGAGGCTAAATATAAAGTCGTGCGTTATTCCGGCAAAGAGCGAGATGCCACCGGGCTGTACTACTACGGCTTCCGGTATTACGCGCCATGGCTAGGACGATGGTTAAATCCCGATCCGGCTGGAACTATCGATGGATTCAATCTTTTCAGAATGATCAGAAATAATCCGATCACCTTGTCAGACCATAAAGGGTTAATGGCAAAAAGAAACGCAAATTCTGCTGGAGGAGGTTCGGCTGCTAAAAAGAAGAAAGATCTTCCTTTTTCCCAAGCAACACATACAAGGCTAAAAGCATCATTTAGTTTCAAAAATAATGACGCGTCGTATGCCAGGAGCTCAAAAGAGCAAAAACGTCTTACAGTATTATCTGGAATAGATTCTGCAACTAAGCTACCCAACCTAAAAGTATCTGGCGACACCCACCAAGCTGAACACCCGATTGGCTACACAGTATTAGCTGCAGGTCTGCCCAGAAAGGGCAGCGACATTGCAAACAAAATTGAAAATTTTGCACCTGCCTATCAAGAGGTCAAGCAAGCACATAGAGACCATGTTGGGACGGGCAGTGGAGCAGAAGCGCCTGCATATCGAAATCAGCTAGCGGAAGCATTAAAAAATTACGATGCTGGTGAAGCGCTGTATATTAATCAGAGAGAATATCGTCCGATATTTGATAAGGCTAACCAAGCAGCTGCAACACATGGGGGGAGCCTCTCTTTAGACTTCAGGCTAGCTGATAATTCTTTCGATCATATGCTTCGGCAAACAGACAAAATTGTATTTTTGACAACCCCTGCGGCTAATCCAGATGCGGCAGCACTCCATGCAATAGACTTAGGCGTCATGGGTAAATTTGATGCAATGTCTGGCAGAAAATTCGCCAAAACTGGAAAGGAGGTGCAGTATTTTGATGCAAAAGAGTTTCTGGAACGGTTGGATAACCCTACTCCACCTAGCACTATGCCATCGCTTACGTTCAAACCTGAACCTTGGGCTCAACAGTGGGTGAACGATACTCTTTTATCATTTTTTATGTATGACCAGTCCTGAAATAAGTTGCCACTTTTATCCTAGAAGAAGGAAAGAGATGTCAATTTGAAGCAGGGTTACCGATTACGGCAAAGCTGGTCGGAATTACCAAAGAAAAGAATGCCGCCATTCGGCTGTTAATTGCATACTAGGCTTTGTTAAGGGTAGCAAGGGAAGGAGGTAAGCTAGGTTCGGCAACTGGGGCAGTAGGATCCCGGTTGGAGCCGTTTGCAGATGGGATGCGGTTGTATTAGCCCAAGCTGGAACTACCTATAGATAGACGTTAGAAGAAAAAATATCAGCATTTGAATTATAGGGTCGACGTATCTAGGCAAATAATGATTGTATGAGCGAGCAAATTTCATGATGCATTCTGAGAAGCGCAAACAGATCGGTAAGCTCTGCGCGGATACGCCCATGTTAAATGTACGAGATCCACGCGGATTAACGATACGCAAAGTGGCATATCACCGTGCTCCGAAGGCGCAGGCCCTCATAGAGCGGATCACCCAACACCGATACGACGCAGCACAACGGCTGATCAGTAGCTTCGACCCAAAGCTATTTGCCACCTCAGAGGCACGTCCCAATCTGGTGACTTCTTATTCGCTGTCCGGTCAGATTGTACATACGGATAGTGTAGATGCCGGGTGGCGGGCGCACTGGTATGGCGCAGCGGGCCAGCTTTTACAGACTGTCGATGCGCGAGGAACCTCGACGAGAACTGAGTATGACCGTTTGTTACGGCCTGTAGCTGTTCACGAAAAAATGCAGCACGATGAAGAACGGTGCGTAGAACGTTTCGCCTATGGCGCTCACGGTGACAGGGCGGATAATCAACAAGGCTGCTTAATTCGGCATGATGATCCCGCAGGCACGCTTGAAATCAAAAGCTATAGCCTAACGGGTGCAGTGCAGCACGAGATTCGACGCTTGCTACCCAACAAAGCTGTACCAAATTGGCTCGAGAAAGAGGCAGAACGAAACACGCAATTAGAAGCGCAATCGTATGCAACCCATTGGGCGTACAACGCAGTGGGCGAGCTGCTCAGCCAGAAAGACGCTAAAGATAATGAACAGCGTTTTACCTACACCCTAGCAGGCCGATTACAAACGGCCTATGTGAAATTGCACGGCTTAGAAGAGCAGATAGTAGCCAAGGGGCTAATCTACAACGCCTTGGGGCAAGTGCTTCACGAAGAGGCGGGCAATGGCGTAATAACGGATTACACGTACGACCTCAAAACACAAAGGCTTAGCAGCGTACGCACGCTGCGGCCTGCTAAACACAATCAGCCAGATCGCTCAAGCCAGTTACAGCACTTGCACTATCACTATGACCCTGTTGGCAATATCCTGCGTATCGAAGATAAAGCCCCTCCATCGCAATTTTTTAATAATCAACAAATCAATGCTGCATCAACCTACACCTATGACACCCTATATCAATTAGTCAAAGCAACGGGACGTGAACATGCTGGCGCTGCGCAAGGCAGTACCGCTCCTTCCGCCTTGAAGATCACTTCGCATCCAGTAGGTACCTACGTAAATTACACGCGTACTTATGCCTACGATGCCGGGGGAAATATGATTGTCATTAGGGGTGAGACTGGTGCCTCTCCCTTTACACAAAATATGACAATAGGGAAGGGGAGTAACCGGCTGGTGCTAGTGTCAAACCTGCAAGTAGATAAAGAGTGCTTTAGTAAACTGGACTATGACGCGAATGGCAATCCTACTGCGCTGAGCAGCGGACAGACGCTTGCATGGGATACCCGTAATCAGCTATGTCGAGTAACTTCTATTGCTCGTTCAAACACGCCTGATGACGAGGAAAATTACCAATATGATGGCAGCGGACATCGCATTAGAAAAACCACACGCGCTCTGGTAAAGCACGAAACCGACGCCATGCGCTGTGCGGAGATTATTTACTTGCCTGGACTCGAAATACGTCGAGGCTACGGCGTGAATGGAAAATTAAGCGAAGAGCAACACGTCATTTGCATAGATGCTGCAAGCCGTGCTCAACTGCGGATCCAACATTGGGAACAAAGTAAGCGACAGGAAGCAGATCAGCCTCAAAACCAATTCCGTTACAGCCTAAGCAACCATTTGGGCTCCAGCGCGCTGGAGCTAGATCAAGCTGCCGACATATTGAGTTACGAAGAATATTACCCCTTCGGCGGCACTGCTATTTGGACTGCAAAAAATGATGTGGAAGCCAAATACAAAGTCGTGCGTTATTCAGGTAAGGAGCGTGATGCCACTGGGTTGTATTACTACGGCTTTCGTTATTACGCTCCTTGGCTAGCTCGTTGGCTCAATCCCGATCCGGCAGGAACTGCAGATGGCCTCAATCTGTTTCGTATGGTTAGAAATAACCCGATTACTTTATCGGATCCGGATGGACTTGCGCCCAATGCTAACTCTGTCGAAGGAGAAACTGGGAACAAAGAAATAATCATTCCTAAATACCAGAGAAAGGGCGCTAAAATTCCGTTGGCAGTGGCTATATGGATGCGTAACAAGAGAGTTGAATCTTTTTCGGAAAAGACAAAAACCTATAAAGCTAATAACGATTTTAAGGTGGTAGAGACTAATGATATTGGAAGTGCAAGGACCGCGAGGCAATCTTCCTTACTTAGCAATGATAACATTGATACCCAGTTTCAAATATTCTCATATATCGCTAAAAATTTGATCCATAACTTTAGATCTGATTTATCCGAAAAGCAAAAACATAATCTTAGTTTGTTAGTAAATGTTTCTCGCCAAGCGTGGGATGCAGAACACCTAAACCATTTCGCAGTCATTAACAAAAATGATAAATCATCACCAACTGTTTATGGCATAGGATCCATGTCTATTAATGAAAAAAATAAAACAGCCGTGTTTTATTCATTAATAGCACATCCATTTACGCAAATACCATCGGAATTAAGCAGTAGTGAGAAATTTAAACCATTCAAGAAATTATTAATACAAGGATTAAATACAAAAATCAGTGGCGAATCTACAGCGATAGAGAAAGCAATAAACGCTGATTTCAGGGTTAAAAAGGTAGGGACTTTTCTGCCCAATAAAATGCTAGCAATTACAGTAGGCCGTTATGGATTAAAGAAAATTGAAACAGAAGCAATTAACCCTAGATCTGCAGCTATCGCTGAGCGTTATGGATTTAGGTCGGTTAATAGATAGGGTGATATCGCCCTATATTTTGTTGATCCATGAAGTAAGCGCACGATATCAGCAGGTTTAGGCAAAAATTGGCCGTTGTCGGGGTTCATACAATGCCTACTGAATGCCTCTGATAGCACTTTAATTTCAAACGATTCCATCGCTTGCCACCACAGGTTCAAAATCGATGAACTGAGGGTTTTTTCATAAAAGTCATAGACGCCCTGCAACAGCATCCCGAACGCCGCTTTATCCTGCAGATGCATTTTGTACCTCCGCCGCGGATAACCATTGGTTCGCAATATGTGCGTTATGGGCTTCTAATGCAGTCTGTTTACCTGAATTGGGTTTCCGTCCCTGCTTACATTCTTGGGCTTGTGATGCCAATATGCGATCCACATAGGCTGGTAAACAGGCAATGGGTTCTGATGATTTTTCTCGAGCAGCGCCTATTGCCTGTGCAACTTGCCTGATAGTTACTCTTGCTGCATACCAGGCCGTAAAAAAAGGCCATACCTTGCGGCGCCCTCCATCTTGCAGTACAAAATATGCTGCCCATTCCTCCTCATTTTGGGGGCAATCGTCGTCTCTTTGAGTCGTAGTAACAACGGCGACGTCTTCACCAACCTCTTTTTTTGTTTCCGCGGAAGGTAAATCTAAAGATGAAATTGAAGATGAAGATGAAGGGGTTAGGTTTGGCTTAACCTGCTCTT
The DNA here is from genome assembly GCA_031963045.1 of Mycoavidus cysteinexigens. Lineage (GTDB taxonomy): Bacteria > Pseudomonadota > Gammaproteobacteria > Burkholderiales > Burkholderiaceae > JASSUD01. Next base: position 40,219 of record JASSUK010000010.1, on the reverse strand, counting down.
GCAATTTTGCTTTGCTACAGCTTAACGTGATATCCAGATAAGGCTTAACCTTCTGGTTATCCTGATGGTTAACAAAGGGGTTAACCTTTTGCTTTATTAAATGCGGATTTCCACCTAATTTACCAGCAGTGGAGCGCTCTTCTCGAAGAGCTTCATCTTTGATCATTCGGCGAGAATAGATGCATCCGTCTTTAGTCCGTGAAAATACCCCCGCACTCTCCAATTCTTCTAATAGCCTTTTGATCGTTTCTTCAGTTTCCCCGGACAGACGAGCTAGCGAGGCCGTATCCATAGGTTTTCCATTGAGTGCCAAATTACCATATGGCACACATTCGTGCATGATGCAGATCATTTCTGCCAATAACCCCCTTGCCGCTAGCTAGCGACTTTGCAACGCCGAATCTTTACGCCAATCGCTCGGGTAAAATTGAAAAGCAGGTCGTTTTATGATTGATTCCGTTCTTTTCAGATCGCCTTTTCGCCGTATATGGGAAAAAAGTTTCAAAAGCCTCGCGCAAATAAAAATGCGGGATAACTGGGAAGATTTTTATGAAAAGAGGAGAGGGTGATGCGTATTACATAGGTTTTTTTGCCGCCTAGCCAGACGTAGTGTTGGTATAGGTTTGTTAAGTGAGATTAAGTACCTGATAGGAATATAAGGCCAAATGTTGCGTTATTTAACTATTCCGAAATTTGCAGATGAGTCAGGATATACCGAAGATGCTGTTCGCTCAAAAATTCGGGATGGTATCTGGCAACAGGATGAGATATGGCATAAAGCGCCGGATGGGCGAATATTGATTGATGTGAGGGGCTATGAAATATGGGTAGAGAAGGGCGGGGTATTAAAGCTATCTCAGCGAGCAGTATACAAATCTCGTTTATGTACCGCGGCGTCCGCTGCCGTGAACGAATTGGGCTTAAGCCCACCGCCGCTAATTTGAGGCGTGTAGAGCAACACCATGCAGCGATTCTGCATGCAATTGAATTTGGAGCATTTGATTACGCAGAAACTTTTCCAAAATCATCCAAGGCTGTTCTTTTTGCTGAAAAGAAAGAGCAAGTTCAAACTGTTAAATCTTATTTGGAGAAGTGTACTTCGGCAAGCATTAAGTGATGCCGTGAATAAGAGATTGATCAAGGAGAATCCGCTATATAACTGGACATACCGCCAACAAAGCAAGCCAAAGGAAACTGAAGATATTGACCCATTTACTATCGAGGAGCAAGAAATAATCATTTCAGCGCTTCCTTTTCAAGTAGCTAACATGATTAAGTTTGCTTTTTGGTCAGGATTGCGTACAAGTGAATTAGTAGCACTTAATTGGTCAGATATTGATTTTGTAGAAAAGGAGATTAAGGTTAGACGAGCAATAACACAGGCGGCTAAGGGCGTGGCGGAGAATACAAAAACTCGGTCAGGTAGACGCAATATAAAGATTTTGCCGCCAGCTTTAGATGCTCTTAATGCTCTGAATCAGGAGCATAAGGAAAATAGCTCTATTCGAAACAAGGCCATTTTTTTGGACCCAGAAACTAACCAGAGATGGGAGGGGGATTACCCAATCCGCAACGTTTGGAGGAGTGTGCTAAAAAAAGCAGAAGTGAGATACTGACGACCTTATCAAACTCGTCATACGTATGCCAGTATGATGTTGTCAGCTGGCGAATATCTCATGTGGGTAGCAAAACAGATGGGACTATAACAGCGCGCATCTACGCACGTTGGATGCCTCAAGCAGATCCTGATGCAGGTGGGAAAGCGGTGGAGAAATTCGCGTCAAAAATGCTGCCATTTTCGTGTCATTTCAGTGCCAAAACAGCCAAAAACCACCCCAATCTGTGATTATGCGATTTCGCTAATTTATTGATTTATAAGGGTTTTCTGGCGGAGAGAGGGGGATTCGAACCCCCGGTAGGTTTGACCCTACACACGCTTTCCAGGCGTGCGACTTAAGCCGCTCATCCATCTCTCCTGCACGAAAGCGTGCGATTATAGCAAAATTGTTATTTAAAAAGGGAGGTGTTTTGGTATTTCTTTTTTTATGCAGATAGCACGCCATTTTTAGTAATTTTTATGCATTTTGGCATCGCAGCTTTGCAAGGCATGTTTTAAATACAGGGTTGGCTGTCAATTCGGGACTTAGTGGGGTGGAAAGTTTGCTGGGTTCATTACGTTCTAGTAGTAAATCCATTAGATCGTTATCACTCAGATCTAAGATTTGTTCGAATACTTCGACTTCGGCATCAGTGAGGGTGGCTTCGTAGGTGTCTAAAAAACGGGTAAGTAAGAGGTCATTTTCCAGTAATCCGCGGCGTGCGCGCCAGCGTAGCTTGGCTCTTGATGTGTGGAGGGGGGGATTTGTAGGATGCATGTTTGTATCGTAGGTTGGTGGTGAGGTACGAACCCCAACATGCATACCACCAGCCTTTTTAAAATCTGCCTATGCATGTCGAAATTAATGTTAAAGGTCTGTGGCTTGCATGTTGGGGTTCCTTCGTCACCCCAACCTACCATTCAGCAAAGCAATTATTACTTTAGGCGCTGCGGCGTACCATGAGTTCTTTGATTTTGCCGATTGCCTTGGTGGGGTTGAGGCCTTTGGGGCATACGTCGACGCAGTTCATGATGCTGCGGCAGCGGAATAGGCGATAAGGGTCTTCTAGGTTGTCTAAACGCTCTGCCGTCGCTTGGTCGCGGCTGTCTGCTATGAAGCGGTAGGCTTGTAGTAAGCCAGCAGGACCGACGAATTTGTCTGGGTTCCACCAGAAGCTTGGGCAAGAGGTGGAGCAGCTTGCGCAGAGAATACACTCGTATAGGCCATCGAGTTCATCACGCTCTTGAGGGCTTTGTAAGCGCTCTTTTTCTGGAGGAGGGGTGTTGTTAATCAGGTATGGCTGAATGGAGTGGTATTGCGCAAAAAATTGGGTGAAATCGCAGATTAAATCGCGCACTACGGGTAGGCCGGGCAGGGGGCGCAATACGATGCGCTTTGGCAGCTCATTTAGATTAATTAAGCAAGCTAGACCATTTTTGCCGTTGATGTTCATTGCATCGGAGCCACATACCCCTTCACGACAGGAGCGGCGAAAGGCGAGCGATTCGTCAATAGCTTTTAAGCGGATAAGTGCGTCGAGCAGCATGCGCTCGCCACCATCTAGATCGACCTCGTAGGTCTGCATTCTAGGTGCTATGCCAAGATCTGGGTCATAGCGATAGATATCAAAAATGCGTTTTGTCATGAAACAACCTTCAGTGTATTACGCAGCAAAATAGGAAATAGGGGGCCGGGTGCGTTTGAGGCCTGCATTTTGGCGCAAGGAAACTGGCCGATATGCAGACCTCATTACATTAAAACGTCCGCGCTTTAGGAGGTACGCTCTCAACCGTCAACGGTTTTAACTGTACGGGTTTGTAATCTAGCTTATTACCTTCGCTATACCACAGGGTGTGTTGCATCCATTGTTTATCATCACGCTCAGGGTGGTCGCGGTGGGCATGGGCGCCGCGGCTTTCTTTACGTGCCTGCGCTCCAACCATGGTTGCGCTAGCTACTTCAATCAAGTTAGCCAGCTCTAATGCTTCGACACGTGCGGTGTTAAAGACTTTAGATTTGTCTTTGAGATGCACTTTGCTTACCCGTTCTCTCAGCGTATGTAGCTTTTCTACGCCTTGTTCCAGTAAATCGTTTGTGCGGAATACCCCTGCATGCGCTTGCATGGTTTTGCGTATATCGTTTGCAATGGTTTGGGTGTATTCGCCCGATGTGCTGGTATCGAGTTTGGCTAGGCGCTCAAGTGAACGATCGGCTGCATCTGCTGGCAAAGGTTTGTGGCTAGTAGGAGATTTAGTAATCTGCTCTACAATAGCCTGACCTGCAGCACGCCCAAACACGACAAGGTCAAGCAAGGAATTGGTGCCTAAGCGATTTGCTCCATGTACGGATACACAGGCACATTCGCCTACAGCATACAGCCCTTGAACGGGTGCATTGACTGCAGAATCAGAGCCATAGGAACGGCCCACTACTTGACCACTGATCGAGGTGGGAATACCGCCCATCTGATAGTGGATAGTTGGCACGACAGGAATCGCTTCTTTAATGCAATCTACATTGGCAAATTTGAGAGCGATCTCATGAATGGAGGGCAAGCGCTTGCGGATGGTATCGGAGCCAATGTGCGATAAATCTAGCAATACATGGTCTTTATTGGGTCCGCAACCACGACCTTCTTTAATTTCCTGGTCCATAGCGCGTGAAACGAAATCGCGTGGAGCCAAATCTTTAAGCGTAGGAGCATAGCGTTCCATAAAACGCTCGCCTTGTGCATTGCGCAAGATACCGCCTTCGCCTCGCACCCCTTCTGTAATCAGCACACCTGCGCCTGCTACACCTGTGGGGTGGAATTGCCAAAACTCCATATCTTGCAAAGGAAGACCTGCGCGGGCAGCCATGCCTAAGCCATCGCCTGTATTAATAAAGGCATTGGTCGATGCAGCATAAATACGACCTGCTCCGCCAGTTGCGAAGAGGGTGCATTTGGCTTCTAAAATATAGATTTCACCGGTTTCCATTTCAAGAGCGGTTACGCCCACCACATCGCCTTCTTCATCGCGAATGAGGTCAAGGGCCATCCACTCCACAAAGAAATGGGTACGTGCTTGTACGTTTTGCTGGTAGAGCGTATGGAGTAGGGCGTGTCCGGTACGGTCTGCTGCTGCGCAGGCCCGTTGCACGGGTTTTTCACCGTAGTTCACCGTGTGTCCGCCGAAGGGGCGCTGATAGATGGTGCCATCGGGGTTGCGATCGAAGGGCATGCCGAAGTGCTCGAGCTCATAGACTGCGCGTGGTGCTTCGCGGCACATAAATTCGATAGCGTCTTGGTCGCCTAGCCAGTCAGAACCTTTTACGGTGTCATAAAAATGGTAGTGCCAATTATCTTCACTCATATTGCCAAGAGAGGCGCCAATACCTCCTTGAGCAGCCACAGTATGGGAACGTGTGGGGAAAACTTTTGAGAGCACGGCAACCGAGAGGCCTGCGCGCGCGAGTTGCAGCGAAGCACGCATGCCCGAGCCGCCGGCTCCAACGATCACTACATCAAAGCGTCGGCGTGGAAGGGTGGATTTAATAGTGGTCATGAATTACACCCTCCAGAGAATATGAGCTGCGTAGCCTGCACAGGCGAGGAGCCAGAAGAGGGCAAACGTAAAAAAGACAAGGCGTACGGACAAAGGTTTGAAGTAATCCATAGCAATATCGCGCACCCCCACCCAGGCGTGATAGAACAGCCCAAGCAGTGTGGCGAAGGTAGCGGCCTTCATCCAAGGGTGTGCAAAAATGGCAATCCATCCTGCGTACGAAAAATGCTTAGCGGTAAAAAACCAACCCAGCAAAATAACGGTATAAATCGCCATGACCACGGCGGTGATGCGCTGCGCTAGCCAGTCGCGTGTGCCGTAATGCGTCGCGCCTATGACTTGGCGTTTTGCACCTGTTTTGCCCGAAGTATGGGCAGAATGGGAAGCCATCGTTAAAACACTCCAAATAATTTTAATGCCACTGCTGCGCTGAGCAGAATCGAGAGACTGAGTACACCTATTGCGCTTCGGTTACCAGCTTGTCGGTTGACTCCAATGTGTAAATCCATACACACATGCCGAAGCCCTGCACAGAAATGATACAAAAAGGCCCATGCAAGCCCCAGGATCACGAGTTTCACCACCGCACAAGAAGTCCATGCTTTGAGCGTGGCAAAGCTTGCTTCTGAATATAGGCTTTGCCCAAACCAATACAAAGTAAGCGGCAAAGATAAGAATAAAAGTACACCACTGATGCGGTGCAAGATCGATACGATTCCAGCTGGTGGAAGTCGGTAGCTCAGAATTTGACTAAACGCGATATTGCGATACACGCGCTTTTTTTGGTTGCCGGTGTCGGCCATATGCACCCCCTCTTATAACGAAGGCGTAATTCTAGGCGTTTTTGCATAAGAAGTTTATGAAGTTGTGATGATCTTTGTAGAGTTTTTTGCAGAATTTGCTATTTATTGCATCATATTTACCAGTTTGCAGCATTTTTCAGCAAGATCTACTCTCAAACGGGATTAAAATAGCGGCTATTACATTTTTTCAAGCGCACCTTTTGCAAAGAGGCTGCCCCTTCTTACTATTCATCCCTCTTATTTCTGGAGATCTTGTATGACATTAGCCCCCAAGCATGTTGCTGTTACCGGCGCCGCAGGCCAGATCGCTTACGCGCTTCTTTTTCGTTTAGCAAAAGGGGATGTATTAGGCGCAGGCCAGCCGATTGTTTTGCACTTGCTAGACCTTCCGCAAGCGCAGAACGCGCTAAAAGGTGTAGTGATGGAATTGGAAGATTGCGCTTTTCCTCTGCTTCAAGGCTTGGTAGTTACAGATGATCCCAAAACAGCGTTTAAAGACGTGGACTATGCGTTTTTAATAGGCTCAAAGCCCCGCGGCCCAGGTATGGAGCGCAAAGATTTATTAAGCGCGAATGCAGCTATTTTTAAAGTGCAAGGTCAGGCATTAAATGCCGTAGCAAGCCGGGATGTGAAGGTGTTGGTAGTGGGAAATCCGGCTAATACGAATGCATGGATTGCAAAAAACTGTGCCCCCGATTTACCCGCAAAAAATTTCACTTCGATGATGCGCCTCGACCATAACCGCGCATTGTGGCAACTAGCACAAAAATTGGGTAAACCTTTGTCTGCTATCGAAAACCTGGCAGTATGGGGCAACCATTCTCCTACTATGTATCCGGATATCCGCTTTGCTTCTGTAGAAGGCCAACGCGCTCAAGATTTATTGCAAGACGATGCCTGGAAGAAAGACTACCTTATCCCAACAGTCGGTAAACGCGGTGCAACGGTTATCAATGCTCGTGGAGCCTCTTCTGCAGCATCTGCTGCTAATGCAGCAATCGACCACATGCATGACTGGGTATTTGGCAGCCAAGGGAAATGGGTCACGATGGGCGTGCCCTCTGATGGCTCCTATGGCATTCCCGAAGGCTTAGTCTATGGCTTCCCCGTTATCACAGCGAATGGCGAGTACGAAATCGTACAAGGTCTAGATATCGACGCTTTTTCGCAAGAAAAAATGAACGCCACGCTAAAAGAATTGGAAGAAGAACGCGCAGCTGTAGATGCACTCCTAGGCGCAGAACAAGCCGTTTGCCTGTAATACTCGGTAGGTTGGGGTGAGGCACGAACCCCAACATGCACGCCATAGACCTTTTAAAACCTGCCTATATATTGCATAGGCAAAGGCCATAATTAAAAGGCAGTGGCGCGCATGTTGGGGTTCATGCTTAACCTCAACCCACATTGAATTCTGGAGGGGCTCTTGTACCACTTGAGCCTATGTCCTTTCATACTGCTTTACAAAAAGGTTGTACCTGGTATGCCACATTCTCTTTACGACACTCTACAAAGTTTTGAAACCGGTACTGGTCCAGGCCAGTTTTACTCTTTGCCTGCATTGGGCCGCGCGCTAGGTATTGCGATTGAACGCTTGCCTGTATCCATTCGTATTGTCTTAGAGTCCGTTTTGCGTAATTGCGACGGAAAAAAGGTTACGCAAGAACATTTAAAGCAACTTGCGCAGTGGAAACCCAATGCCCCACGTACCGAAGAGATTCCGTTTGTTGTAGCGCGTGTGGTATTGCAGGATTTTACAGGCGTACCTTTACTAGTTGACCTTGCTGCTATGCGTGATGTAGCAAAGCAAGTGGGCGGCGATCCTAAATGTATTGAACCTCTAGTGCCGGTAGACCTAGTAGTCGACCATTCTGTACAAGTAGATTATTTCGGGCGCAATGATGCGCTTGATTTAAATATGAAACTTGAATTTGAACGCAATAAAGAGCGCTATCAATTTATGAAATGGGGTATGCAAGCATTTGATACCTTCCGCGTAATACCGCCAGGCGTAGGTATTGTGCATCAGGTCAACCTGGAATTCCTCGCACGTGGGGTCTATTCCAAGAAGGTCGATACGCTTGATGCAAATGCGCCTACTAATCAGCCAGGCAAGGTGTATTACCCCGATACCCTCGTGGGTACAGACAGCCACACCACTATGATTAATGGAATTGGAGTAGTAGGGTGGGGCGTGGGGGGTATTGAAGCAGAAGCGGCCATGTTGGGTCAGCCTGTTTATCTCTTAACACCAGATGTAGTAGGGTTTGAGCTCAAAGGCAGCTTACGCGAAGGCGTAACGGCAACCGACCTCGTACTTGCTATTACAGAGCGGCTGCGCCAAGAAAAAGTGGTGGGTAAGTTTGTAGAATTTTTTGGCGAAGGTGTTACTACCTTGGCGCTGCCTGATCGCGCCACCATTAGTAATATGGCTCCTGAGTACGGCGCCACCATGGGCTTTTTTACAGTAGATGACCAAACCCTCGAATACTTTACTTCCACGGGCCGTACACAAGAAGAAATCACCGCACTGCGTAACTACTTTGAAGCGCAAGGTTTATATGGCACTCCATTGGCTGGCGACATCGACTACAGCCAGACCCTTTCTTTAGACCTAGCCAGCGTTGTGCCTTCAGTAGCAGGACCTAAACGTCCTCAAGACCGTATTGAAGTCGGGCATCTCAAAGAAAAATTCACCTCGCTTTTTGCACAGCCCGTCTCCGCAAATGGTTTTGGTAAAAATGCCCAAACCCTAGAGCAGACATACACCACAAATGAAGGCGTAGAACTCAAAAATGGCGATATTTTGATCGCGGCCATTACTTCCTGTACCAATACTTCTAACCCTAGCGTATTAATTGCTGCGGGTTTACTGGCTAAAAAAGCCGTTGAAGCAGGCCTAAAAGTCTCTTCACACATCAAAACTTCTCTCACACCGGGCTCACGCGTAGTAACCGAATACCTAAAAGCAGCAGGCTTACTGCCTTATCTAGAAAAACTCGGCTTTAACTTAGCAGCCTATGGTTGCTCAACCTGCATTGGTAATTCCGGTGATCTCACTGCAGATCTCAATGAGGCAATCGTACATCACGATGTGATTGCGGCTTCCGTGCTCTCAGGCAATCGTAACTTTGAAGCGCGTATTCATCCCAATATTCGAGCCAATTTTTTAGCCTCTCCTCCTTTGGTCGTGGCCTATGCGCTAGCAGGTAGTGTTTTATGCGATATAGCCACCGAGCCTTTGGGCTTTGGGTATAAAAATAATCACCCTGAAAACCAAGCACATCATCCTGATGCTAAACGTGAGCCGATTTATTTGCGTGATCTCTGGCCATCACAAGCAGAAATTCAGGCGTTGCTGAAATTTGCACAAAATGGCGAACGCTTCCGAGAAAACTACGCCAACCTCACCACTCCTGGTGATTTGTGGAGCCAAATACAGGGTAGTGAGGGCCAGATTTATCCTTGGCCACACTCAACCTATATTGCTCGCCCCCCGTTCTTTGATCACTTTGATCTAAAAACACTACCAACCATCCCTCGCATTCAAAATGCCCGAGCATTGGCGGTTTTTGGGGATTCGCTCACTACCGATCACATCAGCCCCGCAGGTTCTATTGCCGAGCATTCTCCTGCAGGCCAATGGCTCAAAGCACAGGGAGTGCCTAAGCTTGAATTCAATAGCTATGGCTCCCGACGAGGCCACCATGAAGTCATGATGCGAGGCACTTTTGCAAATGTGCGCATTAAAAACTTAATGCTACCCGTACAGTCAGATGGCTCACGCGCAGAAGGTGGGCTAACTATTCATCAGCCCGATGGCGAGCCTATGTCTATTTATGACGCCGCAATGCGCTACATTCAAGAAGGCACACCTACCCTAGTATTTGGAGGAGAAGAGTACGGAACCGGCTCCTCACGCGACTGGGCAGCCAAAGGCACGCAACTACTGGGCGTTAAAGCCGTTATAGCGCGCAGTTTTGAGCGCATTCACCGCTCCAATTTGGTAGGGCTAGGCGTATTACCCCTTCAATTTGAAGACGGAGAAAGCGCACAAAGCTTAGGCATCATCGGCAATGAGCGCTTTGACCTAGAAGGCTTAGGCGAGGTAATTGAGCCACGTCAAAGCGTTACGCTCGTCATACATCGAGAAGGTTCTACGCAAAAAGTAAGATTGCGCCTGCGTATAGATACCCCTATTGAGGTGGACTATTACAAACAAGGTGGCATCCTTCCTTTTGTATTACGCGGCCTATTAAGTTAAAACGTGGGTAAAGGCGCATACCTTGCGCCTTTACCCCAATTAGATATTAACGATTAGAACTTTTTTCATGCCCATAAAAAATACCAAACGCCTCCCAGCGGACTCTGGGAAGCTAGTTAATATGGTGTTAGCCATGCTCCATTCGGGCAGCCGTATCGAAGACAAATTCTGGGAGCAACGTATAGATGCCTTGCTAACTAAAAACCTCCGAAACAGCAACCAAGCTACCTTGGATGCTGCGCTAACCCATGCGCAAGACAATTATCCAGAAGCCTACGACATGCTGGCAGATTTAATGGAAATGTATAGCGCCTCCTACACGCTTGCAGATCCTGCTCAGCCTGATGTAAGTTGGGATGCCGTATTGGTTGCTGCCCCCATCCTTGCATGGACGCGCTACACCCTTCCTTCCGGGCCTCTGCCAAAAAACGCAGCAAAAAACCTTCAAGAACAACTCGAAAAATGCATTTTTGCAAAAAAAGTACGTGTAGGTTTAGCACCCCATCTCTACAGCATTGATCAACTTCCAATGCACTACGTAGAAACTTGGCGCCTCGGGCAGCAAATGGCGAAGGCAACCCTATCAGGCGCTGCCACACCCGTTTCTTCTAACGCCTCCACACAAACTACGCCAATTTTGGCAGACCCTCGCTTTTTAGTTGCCATCGTAATGGCCCCCACAGGCCAAGCCCTATTTCGTTGGCAAGAAGATAAAACACCGGGACCAGAAGCCAGAGAAACCTGCCTCGCCGATTGGATTGAACAAGCCAACCCTATCCTGACCAATCTATTGCCAGGCTGTGAATGGCAATGCCTACTCCCCGATGCCCTACATTGCGCATACCGAGAAGCTGACGAACGCATTCGCCCCCATAGCTTAAATACCGCAATACGCTACCTGTGCGAAGTCCTCGATTTACAACCCAGCGCCTTGCGTGCTGTAGTAGCTGCTTTTGGCGATAAGCAAATAACAGAATACCGCGTCAGCTTTACCCTACGAGGAGCAAACGATGTCCTATATGGCATGATCTGGCCGATATACGAGCGCGAAGAAGACGAAACCTCCCGGCAAACCCACAGTGAAAATGAAGTACTCAGCCCCATCGACGAAATTACAGCATTGCTCAAAAAAAATGACATCACCGACATTCGCCGCTACCCAAGCTGCTTGGACCTACAATACTGCGACGACTGCGAAGCCCCCCTCTATGCTGACCCGCATGGCGAAATAGTGCATGCAGAAATGCCAGAAGAAGCGGATTTAGAACAACCTAAATTGCATTAAAGGGAGGGGGCGTAGCGCCCCCCGTTACTAAAACACCATTGATTGATCGTTGTTTCGGCACACAAAGCGAAGTACGAAACCAACATCAATGCTGGGGTAGTGCAAACATCGGCTCGACCGTTACTGTAGCGGTGCCTCTATTATTATTGGAGAAAAAACGGGTGCTCCCAGGTAACATGAGTACAGCATCGTTCACATAGAGGAATAACTCTCCTGTAGTACGTGCCTTAATCTCGCTTACCAGTACCTTGCGGTTATCCGATATGGGGTACAAAGCCATGCATTTTGCAGCGAGGTCGCTGCTTATCTTGTTATGCATATTCTGTTTAGTTTCAACAGGACACGAAAAATGGCTATATGTCTCAAATTCATCCTTCGAATCTAAGACATATTCATCGTTGCCAACCACACCAATCCGGGCAATGGGTTTAAACCAATTCTCCCGCCACCAACGCTTTAATGGTGTTGCCAGAAGTTGGCTATAGCGATAGGCAGGAAATCCAGCTATATCGGTATGAGCGGTCCTGTCGAACCAATCACCAGGGGTCGTCAGCGTGATGCGGTAATGTCGACCTTTTTTAAGTAGCAGCCCAGATGCCCAGCATGTTTGATCAGTATGAAAGATGCCATTGCTTGTGGTGCTCTTGCTGATTTTGATCATGTCGCTAGGACGACTACCTTCGCAGAATTGCCCGCCAGCACTAACCATATCAAATAAAAACCGGTTGCCAATGCTCCATATTAGGATTAAGAACAGTAGTGCGAATAGGATAGGTACAATACGCTGAAAACTCCATTTGTAGATACTCCGCAGTAATCCGTTACCGCGCAGAAATCTAGCCACTGAAAGCATGAAAGTACTTTGGATCGCCGTTTTTTTCAATTGTGAAATGGGTCGGTGGGCTAAGCTATGTATTCCTAATAAAAGAAATAGCATCGCAATGAGGATACTAGACTCTGTTTTAATAGAGAAACTTGCACCACACATACAGGTCATAGTCAAAAAAGCAATTGCGATAGCTAGCATAAACAGGACCATGTTGTATTTGCCTTTTGGTTCCTTTTTATACTGTTGAACATATTCCGGTTGCAAAGACTTATGCCACACAAGTCGAGCGCGAGCACGAATCCGCACGCTTAGAGCCGCTTCCATAGAAAGGCTTACCATAATGGCCAAGGCCATTATGCCAAATTCGAGAGGATGACTTTCGAGCGCGTTTTTCCAGGGCGTGACGTAGGTTGGAAGGATGGCACTAAACATATTAATAATGTTAGTGATAGGCCCATAAGACTGAGGTTCCCATTTTGTTCCGAGATAACTCCCAACCAAGGGAACACTTGCCACTACGTTATGTACTGCTTGCCCAAAAAAATCGTAGAACCAAGGATATAGGGCCAGGCCAATGGTTAGCCCTACTGTACAAAAATACAAACATCGCCGCAAAAATACGGTATCCCAAACCAAACGGATCGCTTGCCAGTTTGGTCGAGCAAGCTGTTCAATCGCTGCAGTTAGTAGGGCTTTTTCAGCAGCGATGCTGCCCTTCATTTTTGTAGGAGGCGGAGTATCAAAAGCTAATCTCTTAGTTATATCCATTTTTAGCGATGAGGGAGTGCTCTCCATGGGGAGTAGTTCTCCATCTGGCGCCAATACCCAAAACTCGTGCGGTAGCGATATCGGCGCATAGCTGTCCGAGCCATACACCATACGCATTACTGCGCTGCCATGAATGATAGGAAAAACAGGAGCTCCTTCTTGGTCCCGTTTAATAATATCTATTCGGCGGGGAGAATAACGGTAATAAGAAGCAAAACCCGCACGCGAATCATATAAACGCGCATAGGGGGATTTCATGGCTCTGATTTGGGCAGTAGCTTTCTCATTGAGGATGAGACCATTATCCCTGGCCTGTGCCATTATCCAATCGAGTGATACCAAAGAAAGTTGATCTTCTGGATATCCACCGCCTACATTGCTATGCGCTCCAGCAAACCATACCTGTGTGAGGCGACCAGCAAGAACCTGGTGATTTGCAACCATGCGAGCCTCAGCCACTTCGTCCCATAAAATGGGATGGAAGGTCGCACGTTCATCATCTAGGGAAAGGGCATGACACGCCCGCTGAACCAGTGGTGAGAGGATAAAGTCGTCAGATAGCATAGGCCAAATTACCCAGCCAATGCCTCGTTTTAATTCTTGAATTGGCATTCCATATGCTTCTACCGTATCCCAGAGGCCAAGAAACTTGATGGGGATTTCTGCTCGGCCAATGACCTTTGTTTGCTCTGCGATTTTATAGTAGGGTTCATAACCCTTAATCCAGTTTCTAATAGCAAGTAACGCATCGCGTAAGCCTCGCATAGCAAAGATAATGGGGCTCCATGTAGTAAATTTTTTGGAACGATATTGTCTATATGCAGCTGCCGCATAGCGGTGGAGTTCTTCACCCGAGCGAAAAGGAATCAATCCTTCTGTTGCAATGAGATCGACAAGAATACGGATCGTGAAAGCGCCGCGGCTAAATCCAAACCCATATATATGATCACCTTTTTCATAATTGCGGCATACAAACTTATACAGATCAATTACATTCCGTTTAAGCCCAAATCCAAAGGCGCTGTTAATAGCGGCGAGGTATTTGTTGAAAGACACCCCAATACCATCGCTATACATAGCAAGTTGGTTCGCTTTCGTTTGATCAAGCGCTTGGAATAGACGCCAAACGTTGGTTTTATCTCTATTGCGAGAACCATAACCTGTGGCGTCGGAGAAAAGGACGATGTTCTTCATCATGGCTCACCTGGATTCAAATATGCCCAATTTCTTTTTTCAGAATCTGTTCAAAGTTTTTTAAATCTGAAAAGCTTATGAATTAACCGCAAGCGAATCAAAAACTTGTATGAGACAGGTCTACCCAATTCAAGACATTAACCTATTTAATATTAATGAGGAACCCCACTGCAAACGGCGGGGAATTTAATCTAAATAGATTAAATTTATCTGTATTTTTACCTATTTCCACTGAACTGACTGCTGATCATCACCATAAATCTGGGTATTACCTGATTACAGTGGCCTGATTTTTCACTGATGTTTCATACCGCAACAAACTCTCTGCCTGACGGTAGCACCTGACTTTATTCTTCCTAGTGTTAATGCCCACTAGAAAAATATTTTTACATACCTTTGCACTTGATCAATGGAACCCAGTCACTCTCCGCGAAATGAGGTCAACATCATGTTCATGTCAAACATTGCGCCGAATTCTCCGAAAGTACTACCACTCCACTCTGCCTCAGATAGGCTGACACAGAATTTAGCGCAAGCGCGCGTAGATAAGGAGGCGAGGCCCGAGCAGGCCAATCAGTTGAACAGCTCACTGCCTGCGTCGAAACTCCAGTTTTCGCGGGGACAACCACCAATTCCGCCAAGCTATTGCGTTCCCAGAGAGCAATCGGACCAATTACTAGGACTGCTGAAGGGGAAACCCAACGTGCTGATTGAAGTCATTGGCCCGTCTAGGGTGGGCAAAACCACATTGCTTCAGAACATGATGGAGGATCTGATTAGTTCGCACCCTGGCACGTCCTCCGAGCCCTACAATTTGATTGCTTGGATCGACTGCAGCAGCGTGGGCAGTGCCTATGCAGATATGCTGAGGCGCAACAAAGAGTAGAAGCGACGCGGCATCAGCGTTGTACGGTCATGTAAATCCAGCGAATGCACGCGGCCATTGCCTGAGCAGAACCAATCAATACAGGACGAATGTTGATGAAGTTAGGTAGCTCTGTTTCCCAAACTCTGATATTTAATCAAGCTCAGGCATTGGCGCAGAGCTATCTGGCTCAGGCTCGTCTGCAAAAAACGACGTTGGACCTCAAGTGGGCCTTAGTCTTTTATGACAAGGCAGAAGTAACATTCGAATATATCGCAGGCGCGCGCCAACTGGCTCCTGCGTTATCAGAGGTAAAAAGTGCTTTAAGCCAAGCCCGTACCCCCCAGACAGCCGAAGAAGATGAATTGCGGCAGCGCATCGCTGAAGTCTATTTCGAGCGTGCGGAACTCTTGGAGGAATTGGGCAACCCTGACAAAGCGCAGGCGAGTTACAAAAAAGCCAACGAATGGGGGCATGCGAACGCTGCGGATAAGCTACGCAGGTTGGGCCAAAGGCGAGCATCCGAAGCCTCCATGGCGCATCTCTCCTTTGAAAGGTCTGGTAGGCAGGCAGCGCCCCAAGGCATTGATGAAAAAAGCGCTTTAGTCGATTATCTGTTTACCAAAACCCTACTGACGCTAAAGCGTTTAGATATCTCGAAGGAATCGCCTAGCCTCTTTCTTGTGTATGCACATGACACCCGTGAACACAGTCAGGCTAACGCATCAACGTCAAAATATTTTATCGAAAAATTATCTACCCTCAAACTCAACCTGTATTCCGATCAAACGCCAACGGGTCAGCCATGTTTTAGCACGCCTGCAGATGATAGAAGCATAGAGAACATTTTAACCAACCAGCTCTGTTTATTACCGACTGGGCTGGGTAATAGCAAGCCTGTAAACAAGGTCATCGTGTGTTGTTCCGAGGTATTGGGCAATTACCTCAAGAAATGGGGAGAAAACGGGCAATACTATGCAGATTACTGTAGCAAGCTAGAAGAAGCCTACCACAGAGCCTGTGAGCAACAAAACGATGGGGCAATTCGTCGGGTGGTCGAAGCATTTTCACAAGAAGAGCCTTATAGCGCAGGGTTCCATCACGTCTTGACAGAAATTGCTTTCTTGCAAATTCGAAGAAAAAAGCTGGAAAGTCAACATGGCATTATCCCCATCTCCTTAACTCAGGACAGCTATCAGCAATGCCTTAAGGAGTTTATAGAAACGACGACGGTACGTATTGAAGATATTCCTCGGTTTGAAGAAGGCAAAGAAATGTATCCCAATCAAAGCCGCCATTGGACAATGTTTAAACTGATAGAGCGGCTTTTGACGCGCAATCGTGAGGCAAAGATACTCTTTGACAAGTTTTGGGAAGGGTATAGCTATTTTATTGCTGATTTAAAGGATGCACAGTCAGCGCCCAAAGCGCTTGAATTTGCCGAGCGATTGGATTGTATCTTCGGTGAGATAGAGGTAGAGCTGCACCGTGAGCTAGCCTCCACAGTACGGCAAGCGCAGGAGCATCTCCTGACACTCCATGCAGATCCTCGCGCTGCCCTAAAGGCGCAATACTTTGATGCCCTGGAACAAGATGAAGCGTTTAAGGAAACCCGAGAGCTCTATGTTGAAGCGCGCGGCAAAGTGCATCTGTCTGCAACCGACACCTTTAACCTCTTACCCCAGGTTCAAGACTTTCTAAAAGATAAACACGTGATCTTGTTAACGGGGAACTCCGGGGCGGGAAAAACCACCTTCAACCGCGTCCTCGAAAAGCAATTATGGGACAAGAAAAAAGAACCCGATGCGATTCCGCTCTTTATTTCTTTGGCGAGTATGGATAAGCCTGAGCACGATCTGATTCCCAAAGCGTTAAAGAAAAGAGGGCTGTCAGAATTTCAGATTCAGACCTTAAAGAAAGAGAAACAAAAATTCGTCTTTATTTTGGACGGCTATGATGAGATTCGGCAGACCCAGAATCTGTATCTGAGCAATTCCATCAACCAGTCCGGCGGCTGGCAGGGCCACATGGTCATCAGTTGCCGCAGCGAATATCTAGGGCAGGACTATCGAAGCCGTTTTCAACCGAATCCAATTCGACCGGGCGAGGCCCCGTCCTTTCAAGAAGTCGTGATCGAGCCATTTTCAGAAGTAGAGCGCAATCAGTATCTAGAAAAATATGTTCAGCACAACGCAACAGACTGGACGGTACAACAATATCAAGACAACATCAAAGAACTGAATTTACAAGACTTGGTCAGTAAACCATTTTTGCTGCGCGTGGTATTAGAAGCTTTGCCATACTTGGAAAATGAGGTGGAAGCGCGAAGTGCCATCCAGTTACGCATGGACCTGTATGACCAATTCGTCCGACTATGGTTCGAGCGCAACGAGCAGCGCTTAAGCACGCAGAATTTAACGGGGACCAAAAGAGAGGTTTTTAGAGAATTGTCCGATGATGGCTTGGCACAGCACGGCATCGCATTTGCGCAAGACTTAGCGGTGCATCTGTATACAGATAATGCGGGTAATCCGGTGATCAACTATTCGTCGCGCAAAGATAAGGGAAATTGGAAGAACGCTTTTTTCGGCAGAGAAGAAGAAAAGCAACTGCTGCGAGAAGCCTGGCCACTGAATCGAAACGGCAATCAATACCGCTTTATTCATAAATCACTGCTGGAATATTTTGCGGCACGCTCGCTCTTCGAGTCATTCGATGCGTGCATGGCACCGAAAACCCGCTCTCGTCGTGATAGTGATGCTTCAACCTATAGTTTTGAAGACCAACCTGTTCCTCCAGCTCGAATGCAGAAAGATGTATCGTTAGCTCCCAAACATTGGGTTTGTGATCTGGGTGTGGTGCAGTGGCTGACTGAGCGGGTAGAACAAGAGTCCACATTTAAGAATCAGCTTTTCAAGATTATTGAGCGCTCCAAAACTGATAAGACCGTGCGGAAAGTCGCGGCCAATGCGATCACTATATTGGTCAAAGCAGGTGTGCAGTTTAACGGAAAAGACTTCCAGGGAATCCAGATTCCCGGGGCAGATTTAAGTGATGGCGTATTCGACCATGCGCAGTTGCAAGGAGCCGATTTAAGAAAGGCTCATCTTCGGAAGATATGGTTGCGTCAAGCCAATCTAAGTGGTGCGCAAATGGCCGGCGTACAGTTTGGCGAATGGCCGTATCTGAAAGAAGGGAGTGCGGTGAATTCCTGTGCATATTCACCACTAGATGGCAAAACAAAAACCTGCGCTGTTGGTCTGGCTAACGGTACGATCAGTGTGTATGACACCTCAAACTGGAAAAAAATCCATACTTTAGGTAGCGATAATGGTAGCCCGGTTCAGAGTGTGGTGTATTCGCCCAATCGCGCGCAGCTCGCCTCCGGCGGTATGGACGGAAAGGTGCAACTGTGGAACACGCAGACCGGCAAGCTCAGTTTCACCTTCCCCCCTCATAAGGGCCGAATTTGGAGCGTAGCGTATTTGCCAGGCCAGAACAGCCAGCAGCTCGCCTCTGGCAGTGAAGACGGGACGGTGCGGCTGTGGGACGCGCAATCCCATAAACTCCTATACACTTTTCCCGATCATAAGAGCCCAGTTCTGAGCGTGGTGTATTCTCCTAATGGTCGGCAGCTCGCCTCCAGCAGTAAAGACGGAACGGTACGGCTGTGGGACGTGCAATCCCATAAACTCCTATACACTTTTCCCGATCATAAGAGCCCAGTTTGGCGCCTGGCGTATTCACCCGATGGTCAGCAGCTCGCCTCTGGCAGCGACGACGGGGCGGTGCGGCTGTGGAATGTGCAATTCGTTAAACCCCTCTACACTTTTTCCGATCATAAGGGCCGGATTTGGAGCATGGAGTATTCACCCAATGGCCGGCTGATCGCTACCAGCAGCGAGGATAGTACCGTAAAGCTATGGAGTGTTGACTCCAAGCAATGTCGTGCAGTGATTCAGGGTTTTTACGGGACAGTTATGAGCGTGGCCTGGACAAAGATTTCCAACTCCGACGACAATTATTTGGTAACCGGCTGTAAAGATAGGTCAGTTCGCTTGTGGCGGGTAATAGAAAAGAAGGATCAAGTTCAGGTGCGCCTGTGTTGGAGTTCGAGGCATGCCGCGCTTACAGTGACTGAGGCCTCTATCCAAAACGTGCAAGGCTTAAGCCGAGTAAATACACTGCTTCTCCAGCAGCACGGCGCGGTAGGCGAGTCATCATTACGCTCATGCGAAGTGAGTTAGGAGCTAATCGCGGACTCTACATTCAGACAGGCGTCCAACTCCGGGAGAACGGATTTAAAGAACTGCTCAAAAAATGGAAGCCCTTAAGTGTCAGCAAAAACAGGGCAACTCCATGAGGCGTATACCTTTACAAGCAGAGCAGCCTGTTTCAGTGCTTTATATGCTGGCGCAGCACGCTCTAAAAATTATAAAAACACGCTTTTGAAATAAGTACACCGCCTTATCACCAAAGGCATTGGTTCTTCTAATACTTCGTCTTATTTCACACTATTACAAAAAGAACTTCCCATGCTTGCATGCTTACTTCTCCTTAAATACAGGAGAATCTTTTAATTACCTTTCACTGTACAGATGGTGCCGACGGACGCTTACGCACTATCTACCACTCATTGATTTTATTGATACCTATGATGGTAGACCACGCAGGCAAAAAATCCTTGAGCAACGCAAACGCGAAGAAGAGAGGCAGAGCAAAGTATGAGCATCCTGCGTTATGCCGCAATAGTGCTGTGTGGAGTGATCACCATCGAGCAGAGGAGAGCAGCTGCTATCCCGGTGGTACCCGCTAGCGTGCTGCGCGAATATATGCCATCACTGCCCCTGTTCCTATACAGAAAGCTGCGCCTATATCTTCTTCGCTTTCATCTTCGTTACCAGCAGAAAAACAGACTACGGTACAGATGGAGCCTGGCTTAAATCAACTATTGCCGATTGCAATCGCATCGTGACACAGGGGGAGCCGCTACAAGCGGTGGCACTGCAGCCTTTATCTTTACCTATGTTGAGTTTTCATAATTCATGAGTAAAGGTAAGGGAGCATTGAAATACCCTTTCTTATAAGAGAGCGATGCTTATGGACACTCGAATGTCTGAAATTGTCCAAAAATGTCGGAATCTGGCAAAAAACGATGAAAGTATCAAAAATTTATAAGGAGTTCTCTTGGAAGATCCATACTCTTCCCCTTTTTTGATCCTTTAAATTAACGATGCCTATAGTTTGCAAGTGGCCTAAATCTCTTAAAATGGTTCTATGTGTGAAGGCAGGAATATTAATAGAAACAAGGTAATTTAAGACCTCTCCTGTAGTAGCCGTTTTTACCTCTTTAAGAAACTCCGCAATCATCTTCTGTCTCAGATTCATCGCTTCAATATTACGATCACTGTTATCTTGGCTGATAGGCGTTTTAAATCTAAAAGTAACCGCCAAGCCTCCTAAGTTCTCTTGAAATATAGGCATCTGGGATGCCTTCCATTTTGCACAGATCGATCATTTTATTGGTGCCAATTCCCCATTTTTCGATATAGCCTCTTATATAGAAAACGTCAGCGATCCGCGTAGTCTCGATGGCAAATAGCATTGATCAATGCTTCTCGCACAGCCATAACAGGAAGTGCGGGTTTATCAATCCGTTTAAACTGGTCTTGTCTAAAGAAGCTAGCTATAGGCAAGTGCCTTCTCAAAAAAGCATCTGCTTCCGCCAATAGTTGAAATGCATTGTTCAGAGGAAAACGCGCTAGATGAATGGCAAACCGCGAAGCTCAAACAGTTAATGAGCGAGCTGTGGCGTGGGAACGAGAAGGATATGACCGTCGATGATATCGCCAATCGCTGTCTTAGCGAAGCAGATCAACGTATACAGGATGTAGGTACGCAACTTTATCCTTTCACACGCTACGGTAGCTATGGGCGATATTTTTCTGGGCGTAATACGATGCGTTTTCAAAGCGCGTTTACCGTGCTCAAACTGGATGATCTGCAAGGCCGTAAGCATTTGCGTCAAGTCGTATTACTGCAATTGATTTATCAAATTCAGCGGGAAGTGTACTTAGGTGAACGTAGCCTTAAGAAAATTGTCATCATCGAAGAAGGCTGGGATCTGCTGAACGCTTCTCAAGAAGGCAAGAAAAATAAAGTAGCAGTCTTTATCGAACGTGCCTATCGCAAGTTCCGAAAGTACGGCGCTTCCGTCGCGATTGTGACGCAATCCATTAATGATTTGTACGAGAACCCTGTAGGCAGAGCTGTAGCAGAGAATTCTGCGAATATGTATTTATTGGGCCAAACTGAAGAGGCCATCGAATCTGTCAAACGTAGTGGTCGGTTAGCGTTAGCGGAAGGGGGCTTTCACCTTTTAAAAACCGTACACACGATTGGCGGGGTGTATTCAGAAATTTTTGTTAAATCAAAAACAGGAATTGGCGTGGGACGGTTGAGTGTGAACGATTTTCAAAAATTGTTGTATTCCACTCACCCTGATGATGCGTATACAATTAATCAGCATAGGAAGAACGGACTCTCTGTTTCTGAAGCCATTAGCGCAGTGATGGAAAGTCGATCAAATAGATAAGGCCAAGTATGTAAAAAGTCTTTCTACTTTTTTATGTAACCGAAGACGGTTCTCCAACTGCGCCTCGCTGCTTCAAAAGCGTTTGATTTAAAGAACTTAAGCCTTGCGCGCCCTCGATTGAGGTATTCGTCACCATAAGTTCCGTCTGCACCGAACTCCAGCACAGTAGCGCCTTATATTGGCCGCTTTCTTCTATCACCCGCCATTTGCGCACCGAGGAATCTTCACTGCCAGTCACCAAATAGCTCCCGTCGGCGGTTGTTTTCCAGGCTATATTCGTGATCCTCTCTGTAATCTGTTGAATCACTACTTGACACTCACCAGTTTCAACATCCCAGAGCCGCACGGTCTTGTCCGCACTACAAGAGACGATTTGATCACCTTGCGCAGAATAAGCCAAGCTATACACAGAACCGGTATGTCCGCGTAAAGTGAGACCAGGCTGCCCTGTTTCTGCTGACCACAACCGTACTGTCTGGTCATCGCTGCAAGAAGCGATTTGATCACCTTGTGGCGAATAGGCTACTCCCCTAACCAAGGCGGTATGTGCGCTTAAGGTGTGGATAGACTGCCCTGTTTCTGCAGACCATAGCAGCACCGTAGTGTCCATACTGCCAGAGGCTATCTGATTGCCTTGTGGCGAGTAAGCTACACACCGAATCAAGTCGGTATGCCCAAGTAAGATACGGACGAGTTCCCCGGTTTGGGCGGACCACAACCGCACTGTATTATCTTCACTTCCAGAGGCTATCAGATTGCCTTGCGGCGAATAAGCTACTCCCCAAACTCTATGATTGTGTCCACTTAAGGTATGGATGAGTTCTCCAGCTATCGACCACAGTCGTACAGTATGGTCCCAACTGCAAGAGGCTATTTGATCACCTTGCGGCGAATACACTACGCTTACTACTTTATTGGTATGTCCGCGCAAAATATGGCCAGACTGTCCCGTTTCATCGGACCACAGCAGCACGGTATTGTCCCAACTGCCAGAAGCGATCTGATCGCCTTGTGGCGAATAGGCTATGCTCTTAACCCTATCGCTATGTCCTCGTAAGGTTTGGTCACGCTGCCCGGTTTCTACAGACCACAGCCGCACGGTATGGTCATTACCGCTAGAAGTGATCGGATTACCTTGCGGCGAAAATATGATGTTAGTAGCAGGAAGAGTATGTCCGAATATAGTTTGGACGAGCTCTCCGGTTTCTGCGGACCACAATCGCATCGTACTGTCCAGGCTGCAAGAGACAATCTGATCGCCTGTTGGTGAATACGCTACGTTCAAAATAGTGTTGGTATGCCCGCGTAAGATATGGATGAGCTGCCCCGTTTCTACAGACCACAGTCGCACGGTAGCGTCCTTACTGCCCGAGGCAATCTGATTGCCTGTCGGTGAATACGCTACGCTTTCTACCTCATCGCTATGTCCGCGTAAGATATGGATGGACCGTCCCGTTTCTACAGACCACAGCCGTACTGTATTGTCCTTACTGCCTGAGGCAATTTGATTGCCTTGCGGCGAATACGCTATGTTATTAATAAAATTGGTATGCCCACGTAAAGTATGGACGAGTTTTCCGGTTTGAACGAACCACAGCCGCACGGTATTGTCGCTACTCTTAGAGGCAATCTGATCGCCTGTCGGCGAATACGCTATGTTAGAAATAAAACTGGTATGTCCACGTAAAGTATGGATGAGTTCCCCTGTTTGGACGGACCATAGCCGTACCGTAATGTCCCCACTGCAGGAGGCAATTTGATCACCTGTTGGCGAATACGCTATGCTATTAATGTAATCGGTATGTCCCTGTAAACTGCGGATGAGCTCCCCGGTTTGGACGGACCATAACCGCACGATATTGTTTCCAGTGACCGAGGCAATCTGATTACCGTTCGGTGAAAACGCTAGGGTACAAATCCCCGAAGTAAGGCCGCTTAAGGTTTGTATTTTTTCCCAGCTCGAAGTTTTATATAAACTGATCGTACCGCTCTTAAGACCCACGGCACACCATTTGCCATTGGGTGAATATGTACAGATCCTCACTTCGCTTTCTTCTTGGAGAAAAGGCCATTCGCCAAACTGTACCGCATCCATTTGCGCACCGCTTAAATTCGCATTGCGCAGCCATACATTGCGAAGTTTAGCCCCTGTTAAATCTGCACCTTGCAACTGGGCATGGTCGAATTCGCCCTCACTCAAATCTGCCCCTGGAATCTGGATTCCCTTTAAATCTGCTCCATTAAATCGCACCCCCGCTCTGATCAATATCGTCATCGCATTAGCCGCGCTTACCTTAACTTTAAGATCTTCGCTTGTTGCTGTCTTAGAAAGTTCAATCCGGTCCAATAGATTTTTCTCTAACTCTGGTTTCTGTTGGATACGCTCCGTTAAAGATTTCCAAACCTCTGGCTTAGCAACCCAATACAACAATTGAAAGAGTTTAGGCTTATCTACCACTTGCTCCGGCTGGCCTGAGTTCAATAGAGCCTGAAATTGGTTTTCAGCAAAGGCTTGTAAGGTCGAATCTGATCTGATCAGAGTGTGTCGATATAGTTGGGGAACTTTGTGCAGCAGTAAGCGTAATTTCTGTTCAAGGTATCCCACTTCTTTGCCACCATGAATAGTCCTAGTCAGCACTTCATAGAAAGCCTTGTAATCCAAGGGATCTAGATATTTTTGTATTTTTTCTTGTATTTCGGGTGGCAGCAATGGTAATGAAGGTGCTAAAGGCTTTTGTACTACAGAAGTTCGAGTCGCTGTGCTTGGAATAAAGTTTGTCATATATTCCCTCGTGTTAAATGGCAGTGCTACCATCTACTGAGTAAAAGAGAAATATTAATATCTTGCTCTTTTATAAGGATCAAGATTTGAAGTCAATCCGGCAAAAGCTATTTTTTAACAACCAGCGTGCGCCATCAAGCAGCCTAATTCCAACAACTAGGGGATGCGTTTAATATGGGCAACCTCAAAAAAATATTCCTCACTCGAGAAATAAAAAAGCGTTGAATGTAAAATCTTTTTTAGTAAAACAACTATCTTTCCAACCTAGAATTCTGTTTCGATTTAGTAGCTATTTCTCCTTTTACCCCATAAAAACGCATTAACTAGCCTAATTGGGCCACTCCTCATTGCAGCACGCAGGTATCTGTCCGTTATTCTTGCTGCATGATCTTTAAATCCATAAAACCCTTCGCGTTCGCTGTTTTGTTAGGTGCCATTTGTGGCTTGGGTAATGCTTACCTGATCTCAAAGCTCGTTGCCCTTCAGACACGCATCCATCAATCCCCGCCTATTGCTGTCATCGATATAGTAAAAGTCGTCGCGTCTTATCCAATAGATGCAAAACCAGAAGAAGTGGAAAAGCGCATAGCACATACTCAACAGTCCATCTTACGGCTTAAAGAAGCGGGTTATTTAGTGTTGGATGCCAGTGCGGTTTTAAGCGCTCCAGCAGATATCTATCTGAATTCAGAGGTCGTCCAGCAATGAAGCTTTTCAAGAAGAAAACGGCTTGGATACCTTTTTGCATAAAAGCAGCGCTTATTTTGGCGTTGTTATCGGGAGGTTTGACTTTCTTGAAGAGTCACTATCGCATTGGCATTGATCCGCAAATTGAAAAATGTTTGCCAAGATATTTTGTATTTCTGATTGATCTAAAATATAAAAAATTAACGCGGGACAATGTCTACGCTTTTTTATTTAAAGGTAGACGAATGGTGAAGATACTTGTCGGTATGCCACACGATACCGTCGAAATCGATCAAGCTCAGCAGATTAAAGTGAATGGCACAGTAATAAGAAAAGGATTGTATCTGGCTCACCAATTAGGTCATCCAGCCTCCCATTTCTACGGCAAAACAGTACTAAAAGAAGGTCAATATTGGTTTATTGGCAAAAGCTTTCATAGCTTTGATTCCCGTTATTGGGGAGCAGTACAGAATGATCAGATTATTGGGCGCACGTACCCCCTGTTTTAAAGCAATAACTGTGGCGATTGCTCTATTTTTGGTAATGGCAGAGGGTGCATGGGCAACGTCTAATGACATTGCTGTAGACCAAGCACTGATAGAACAAGGTCGGCTAATTGTAGAAAAAGCGTATCAGTCAGAGCAAGGAGCGTTACCGCAAAACCATCATATAGAAGCTGCCATGCAAGAAGCAACGCGTTTTTTTCATGCGCTACAATCTCCTTCTAGCCTGTTACAAGAAACGCAAGCGCGGTCAGATAAGACGAAAAATAACCATTCCTACAAAGTGCTGGTTTTTGCTTCCTATGCATTAGGAGAGCGAGGCTTGAATGATCTGTTGGGCAGTGTGGCTGGGAATGCTAGTGCGGTATTGGTATTTCGAGGCATCCCTAAAGGGATGTCGTTAGGGCAGGGCATTCAAGCTATTCAGGCATTGGCCACACGCAAAAAGCCTATACCTAGCATCGTGATTGATCCGACATTGTTTAGAAAATACCGAGTCACTACGGTACATACTATCGTGATGCTGGAGGATCAGCCGCTACTGGGAAAAACACCTAAAACGCTGGCAAGCGTACAAGGACTGTCTAACCTTACTTGGTTAGTGCGACAGCTAGCGCAAGGCGTGACAGGGGATCAGGGTATCAAAGGTCCTATTAGGGCTATCAGTGAGCCTGACCTTATTGAGGTGATGAAAGAACGGTTTGCTGCGATTGATTGGGAAGCGAAAAAACAGGCCGTCAAAGAAAAGGTCTGGAAGATGCAGTCATTTCATCCACTTCCCTTGGCAACGCACTCTCAAACCCGTTTTATTGATCCCAGCGTGGCGTTGAAAAAAGATATTACAGGGGCAGATGGCACAATGATCGCCAAACAAGGCACGGTCATGAATCCCCTTGATAGGAGATCTTTTACGCAAGCTGTTGTGGTGTTTGACCCAATAGATAAGAGGCAGTTGGAATGGTTAAACAAAACCATTCCATCCCTAAAAAACGCCCCGGCGTGACACGCCTAACCTTAATTGCCACGCAGTTTGATCGTGAAAAAGGCTGGGATGCCTATACGAAATTGACTGATACGGTGGCGGCTTCTGTGTATCTATTAACTCCTGATTTAGTAGAACGCTTTGCTTTAACCGTTACGCCTTCTGTAATTACCGCACACGATAAACGCTTTGTTATAGAAGAGATCGTACCGTCTGCGCCCTCGATACAGGAGGCAACGCAATGAGCAAAATAGACTGGCCGATCATGGCTGATCACGGAGGTAGATAGCGTTTAGCACCATGGATTGTTGCCAATTTCCTGGCCCATCGAATTTATGAGGAGCCAGCATGATTATCTCTTGGCTTAAAAACCTCGTTAAATTTTTTCTTGGATTCTGCCTGGGAATAAGTCTGCCATGCGCAGCTGACCCAGGCTGTCAAAACGCCCATGTGATAGGCCCCAAACTCATTACCGATATCTGCTGGCAGTGCCTTTTCCCCATTCGGTTAGCGGGCATCACGATTAGCGGCCCAGGTGGTCGTGCCCCTGAAGATGCCGCTAAAACCTTACGCTCTCTGATTCCAATTGCTTACTTCCGACGCTTCCATCTCGCCAAATTTACTCTGCTAGGTATAAAACGTCGCATCTGAAATTCCATGCTTATGACATAACTCCAATACCGGCATCCCGCACAGGGCTTCTTTTAATATTGAAATGATCTGGCTTTCCGTAAATCGCGATTTACGCATAAATCTGTAGGCAAGGCGCCAGAGACAGTCTGAAAATAACCTAATACAAAAAAAGAAAAATCTGAGCAAAAAAATAGGGTGTAAAGCTTATTTTTAGATAGAATGAAAGATTAAGCAAAAATGCGATAAATCTCGCTCTACTAGCAGGTGGTCGTTGATTTGTGGTTTTTTTACTCGGGTAAGTGCCTATGACTATTGCATAAATAGATCGCTTCGTTTTATTGCAAAAACATTCGCTGCCGTCCCATTTTTTCACTATGCATCGCTTAATTTTAAGCAGTGCACAAACATAAATAGGAGGCATAGTATGCATATCAATGATGCATCTTCTTCGTCTGCCTATAGACTTTCAGGGATTGGTTCATCTCCATCTGTTCCGCCAAGCCAATATAAACGGCAGCGTCTTAGCGTGTCAAATTCTAGCCATCCTCCCTCAGCGCAATTCACGCCTCCCTCTCCAGATTTTTCCTCTCAACAATCAAATGATTTGTCGGCGAATAGATTTTTCTCTAGTCAAACTACGCCATTGAGTAATCCGCCTAGTATTTCATCGTCTTCCACTTCTAATGGGCAAGAGGAGATAGATAATTTAAGGGTTCTATTAGAGCTAGACGATAGCTCATTGGGTAGATTACCGTCTAATTATCCTGATCCATGGCCTCAACAATTTATAGAACCACTAAGCTCAAGGCCTCCCTTTCCAATCTTTTCCTCTCAACAGTCAAACGATTTGTCGGCGAATAGATTTTTCTCTAGTCAAACTACGCTATTGAGTAATCCGCCTAGTATTTCATTGTCTTTCACTTCTAATGGACAAGAGGAGATACATAAGCAAGCTATGCATGCTTGGAATACCCCTCAAGCTTTTTTCACTGGATCTTCAGGAGTTAATGCAAATTATTCTGATGTAATCATAAGTGAAGGAGCGTCTAGCGCTCCCGGCCCATGCATAGATCAATCAAAGCCGGCATCGGCGATATTCATTCAAAAAATGTCCGACAGTGTGTCTACCGATAAAGAGCCTAAACAGTTAGCCGATCCTAATCCTATAGATTGGCATCCTCTCCAGAGAGGCGACGAAGATGACGAAATATTTAATGATTTTTTGGAAAAAGATGCATATATAACCTCTGATGAAATTGGAAATGAAAATATAAAAAAAACAATACGTCTAAATAATAATATTAATCCATATATAAATTCAAATATTATTGCCGAATTAATTGATAAAGGGTATTCTACAATATTAATAATAGATAATCTAATCAAGCGGGCACGGAATAGCAGGAGAAGCCTTACATACCAAAGTGCTAGGCAGCAGATTTATAACGCCACTAGATATACTATCTATAAAGATAGGTTAAATAACAATAATAATATTGCAAAACAAAATAAATTCACCCCACTGTCTAATAATATTAATCCAAGTATAAATTCAGAGATTATTGCAGAATTAATTAATAAAGGGTATTCTACAGTATTAATAATAAATCATCTAATCGAACAAGCATTGAGTAATGGGAGGGGACTTTTATATAAAAATGCTGAGAAACAGATTTGCGAAGCAATTAAAGATAACATCTATAAGGAAATATTAAGTAACAACAATAATAATATTGCAAAACAAAAAAAATTCATTGCATCGTCTAATGACTTGCGAAACAAAGATAATTATTTTTATGCTTAATAATTTTAATTAAAAAATGTAAGTATTGTTTCATCCTTAATTGACGGGAAAATTCCATAAAAGTAATAAAAAAAATCTAATTTGAGAACTTTTTTTAGAACAGAGCGCAAAATAGGGAACAAACTCGTTTATTTTTAGATTCTGTCAGGCTGAAGCAATCGTCGCAAAAGCGCGCAACCCTCATCCCGCCGTGGATTTACGCTGATAAAAAAAGCCGCATCCAAAGATGCGGCTTTAAATTGGTGGTGCAGTCCCACTCTAAAACAAACTTCTCTCATGGAGAGATGCAGATTGTTGGGGGCTTATAAATGTTTCTGCAAGCTGCTTATCAGGCTTACCAGAAGCGGTGATTCCCGCGTTGCACAGAACATTACAACAGGATGATAATGAAAAAGTTAGATTTACATTTGCTTTAGCATTACTCAACCATAATGCGCTTCCAGAAGCCGCTATTTCTATCTTGAGCACCACAGACGTTACGCTTCTCTACTAAAACTACCGACCGTAAAGCCGCCAAAGAATGGGGGGATAAAAAGCAATACGAAGCGTGGCAACAACGGCGCTTAGGCATTAAACCCAAGTATTCATGGAATAAGGCGGTAGTGAAATGGTGTGAAGAGACTGATCGAGTTCCTAAGGTCAAGCTCTATCCTGAGCCAAAACGCCGAATACGTTTTTTGACGGTGGAGCAAGCAAAAGCGTTATTGAGGCGTTTGCCTCATCATCAGCGTGTTGTAGCGATGTTTGCACTCGCAACAGGCTTACGTCAGCGTAATGTTCTGGACCTTCAGTGGGAACAAATTAATTTGGAGGAACGCTCAGCTTGGATTTATCCAGACCAAGCTAAGGGAGGGGAGGGAATACCTATCCCACTCAACGAGATAGCTCGGTCTAGATTAGATAGTCAAAGAGGCAAGCATCCTAAATACGTTTTTACGTATAACGGCCAGTCTATCGGACAAATCAATACTTGCGCATGGCGCAAAGCATTGGTTGACGTGGGTATTACCAATTTCCGCTGGCATGATTTGCGGCATACCTGGGCGACTTGGTTAGCAATGAAAGGCACCACTCTTTCTGAATTACAGGAGCTTGGGGGATGGAAATCTGCCTCAATGGTGAGACGTTACGCGCATTTTTCTGCG
Organism: Mycoavidus cysteinexigens; assembly: GCA_031963045.1. Classification (GTDB taxonomy): domain Bacteria; phylum Pseudomonadota; class Gammaproteobacteria; order Burkholderiales; family Burkholderiaceae; genus JASSUD01. The sequence continues at coordinate 9,940 of JASSUK010000010.1, read as the reverse complement.
AGCCATCTAGCGCACGCATCGGCTAGGCTAAATGGGATGTTGGATGCAGCATAAATAAAGACAAAGAGATTCTATTCACGTTTTCTTCACGTTGCCACATTTCAAAAAAAAAGCCTTCCGTCTGGAAGGCTTATAAACACTGGTGGCCCGAGGCGGACTTGAACCACCGACACACGGATTTTCAATCCGCTGCTCTACCGACTGAGCTATCAGGCCACAACTATTGAAGGGCGCGAGTATAGCAAAGGGAAATGCGCTCCTCAAGCTTTTCTGTGCTTATAGAGCATAATTTTTTTATTTTTATTTGTTTAGGGCTTTTTTTGTTTGATTTGGCTTGCTTTTGCATTGCTTTAGTTTGCCGCGATATACACACTAATTCCCAATCTACCCCTTAAGCGCCCTGGCGCAGGAGTTATCTCATGCATGCTCATGCTATACGTTTTGATGTAGCGATCCCCGCTCGTCTTCAGTCCATTCGATTGCCTGAAAAAGCGTTAGCTGAAATTGACGATAAGCTCATGGTTATACATGTGGCGCAGCGTGCCCAGGCATCTGGTGCGCAACGCACGATAATTGCGACGGATTCTTCACGTATTGTTGAGTGTGCTGGTCAATATAATATAGAGGTTATGTTGACAGCAGAGAGCCATGCCTGTGGAACTGACCGGCTGGCTGAGCTTGCGGCCAAGCTGGACTGGGCAGATGACCAGATCATAGCCAATGTGCAAGGCGATGAACCGCTGATCGATCCTACCTTGATTCAAGAAATGGCAGCCCATTTGGCGGCAAATCCTGGCTGCGCGTTAGCGAGCGCCGCACATCCCATTAAGAGCACTGAAGAAATTTTTAATCCCAATGTGGTTAAAGTAGTACTCAATGCCAAAGAATATGCATTGTACTTCTCCCGTGCACCTATTCCTTAGGCGCGTGATGCATGGCAGGATGTAGTGGGAGAATAGAGCGTGTACGTGCTTTTTTTAAACAGGGTGGAATCCTAGCTTGACACAATGCCCACGTGATTTTTATAAAAAAAGGGGAGGGCAGGTGGCTCTGTAATTTAACTTAAATATATCGACTTAACACGCGCGCTATCGCTGCCACCTGTGCTCTGTTAAATTTTCTATTTTTCAGTCTTGTACGATGAGATTAGGGATCTTTGCATAAGAATGCTCACGAAATACCCCTGATATTTGCATCGTTAATAAAGCTTTACTTTGAATTTCAGTTGATTGAAGCCACGATTTATATAAATCATGGTCCTGCGGAATTATTTGACTAAGAATATTGCGGACAATTTTCCAGCCACATCCACTACCCATAACCTCTTTTCCATTTTCATCAATACGAAATAATCCAAGTGACTTAATAATCGTATTTAAATGACTTTGGATCATAGTATGAAAGGCAGAACGATATACCACATCAATTGATTTTGCTTTAATACAATGATCTGGAAAAGTATCGATTTCAATTGGCCCATCTGGTAGTTGGCGTGTACTTTCGCGTAATGCTGGTGGGTAATATCTAACACCACCGTAATCTCTAATCATAAATCCTGTTATTTGCAGTGTATCCTTATTAAAGCGTATCAGTGTATTTTGCTGATGCGCTTCAAACGTAAATCCATGATGTATCACTGGCGGCAAAAAAACTTTCAAATAAGCCGTCGCATATTCTTCCAAGAAGTCCAATTTACCTTGTAAAGTGGTTAGACGATTACCCCAAATATTGTGTATAAAAGGTAAGGTTCTACCTGTGGGGCTAGTAGTGGATGGTAAAGATTCAGTCAAAGCCACACAAACAACAGCGCGCTCATTACGCAAATTCGCCTGGTATTGGGCATCATCACGAATAATGCATGAGAGGTGTCTGGCAATATCGAAATTAGGATTGGATGAACTCACTGAAGCAGGCTCTCTCATGGCTATCAATGCATTTTTATCAGCAATGACTGCATCCAACACTTTATCCATTTTAGGCCCAAGAGAAGTAGTCCAAGGCGTAATCGTACGTAATGCAGATGTTAATTTCACTCCTAACGGAAGCTTAATACAATATTTATCGTATCCAATATAATTAAGCGTGCGGTTTGAAGATTGAGCCTTGCATAAAGTGCTAAACCATTTTGGCAAAATCCGAGCATGAGGAAACTTAAGCTGAACGTTAGGAATCTGATACTCATGAACTGGCACAATTAATTCTGATTTTGGATTAAATGCAATTCCATTTTGAGCAAGTTGACCTAAATGATCAGCATAGAACGGTTTAGCCAGATTAGCAAAATCACCTGTAATGATAAGTTCATCCTTATTAGCAATCACATAACGAAGATAAACATTAGATAAATCAGTAGATGGCAATATAGGCTCAGTTGGGTATGCAGCCTGTCGCATTCTATGCATTGGATGGGTGGGATGTCCCTCAATAATCGATTGCTCCCAGTCAATTAAAGGAGAGTCCGCAGTGAGCTTTATAGATGGAGGATGCCTATAACGATAAGTCTGATGCTCTATAGAATTAGCCATTTCAGCGCAGATATTGTCAATCACATTGGGTTCATAATTATTCCATTCACCGATTTGTTTCATAATGACGCCAACATCAGTCACCTGCTCAAGCTTAGAGATATCCACAACCACTGAGGAAAAATCACAGGGATCAATTAATGCGGATCTTGACTTGTCGCTATCACGAACCATAGGGAATCGCTTGAGAAGCACTAGATATTTAGCGGTTTGAACATCAGCAGTGATTGCATCGTATTGTGCATCGCTAGCTATATCACGTTCCCTCAAAGCGAGTAACTTTAATGACTCACGCCCATTACCCAACGAAGCAGTTGGCGATATGCCAACCATAATATTGCCTAAGACCAACCCTTCATTGACCAAGCAAGCCAAAAAGCGAGACATCGTCGCATGCTTCGCCAAAAGTGAAGCTTGTTTTTCGATTGAACAATCAATTGGCTGATTGGATATGTCAGACGCTTGGGCAAGGAGTTTCCAAATATTATCCGGAAGCATAATGTGGGGTACCGAAGATAGTTTCAATGGCGTATGAGTCAATGCTTGAAAATAAGCAAGCCTTTCTTCTATGTTATTTATTGACGGTGATTGAATTTCGACTGCTTCTTGGGCATGTTGAGGGAGATTGACTGGTGTAGTTTCTTCTAGCTGATTTAAGTCCATTTAAGCACTTTACTATCTAAAGAGGAAAGGGCAGCAGTGCCTTTCGGTTGGGCAGTAATAGAAGGCAACATAGAAGAGAGGTCCTAAACGTTCCCTGCTGCTAGATAGGCACCCTGTCTAGCAGCAGGGAACGGGTTCTATCAGCCATAAGGAAAATGGAAAAGAAAAAGCGCAAAAATTACGCCTTCCTTTCTATACCTCTGCAGTTGTTCTTACCTATAAGTTTAAAACCCTAAAATCGAACCCCTTGCGCGACGGGCACTGCTTGCGCCTAAAATAGTCAATTTTATTCGTGATCTATTTAGACGGTATCGCTCGGCGGCATAGATGTGAGTACAGCACTCAATATTTTCAGTAGAGAAGGGCGAATAAAACGTAGAGCAGCTGTACTCTTTGGCATAACCATATTTTGAAGGGGTTTTCTTATGGAACTATCGACTTCTATTCCAATGTGCTCTCCGTTGCCGCGTATATATCTTATTACGCCTGAGCCAAGCGGTGCAGATGAACTTCCCGATTTTATGGCTCGTCTCGAAAAAGCGCTTATTTCAGGAATTCGATTAGTACAATTAAGGGCCAAAAAACTAGATCCTAAAATATACGAATCATTAGCCCAACAAGCGTTGATCTGCTGCCATCGATATCAGGCCCTCTTATTGTTGAATTCCAGCCCCCAAAAAGCAATTGAGCTAAATTCAGACGGCGTGCATCTAGATAGTGCACGACTAATGTCCTGTCAAAACCGTCCGCTGGGCACGAACAAGCTTGTATCTGCAGCCTGCCACAATGAAGCGCAGCTAAAAAAAGCTGAAAGTATTGGCGTGGACTTCGTCACCTTATCTCCTGTTTTGCATACTCAAAGCCACCCTGAAGCAAAGCCTTTAGGCTGGGATAATTTTGCAAAACTGACTTCCTTTACCAATCGCCAAGTCTATGCGTTAGGAGGAATGAAAAGAGAAAATTTAACGAATGCTCAGGAGCATGGTGCTTATGGGATTGCGGCAATTAGCGCGCTTTGGAACGAAAAATGTCCTGCTTAGCCAAAAATAAAATACCTCTGATGAATGGGCGAATGGATAAATTATGAAGAGCTGTGAGTATTGGGCCATTAGCTTCGAAGACCAGGTACATATAAGCTAATTGACTACCTAAAAAAAGAAAAACCATAAGCAAAGTGGAGCACTCATCAAGCGTGGTTTTAGGCCTTCCTTTTTTATAAAAAAGAGAGAGTAGGGCACCCAGAACAGACCTTGCTTTTTGCCATGCACTCTTTATAGGGATGTTGCGCAGGCCATAGAGATATAGCCACACATAGCCACACGATTGATGATGAACAGTTTTCGCACTGCACCATGCGTAACACCAGTTTTGAATGCATTTCAAAAGTTACAGTAAAACCATGAGAAGAGAATGGTAAATCCTGTTTTAATATGCGGAGGATAAGATCGAAAGACTCACCCATAAGTGCTCTTTTGATGCTCGAATTGGAAGATGACATTCCGTCATGTCCATACTCTTTTTCACTTATGTACGCTTGACATTCTTGACCATCCTCCACTTTATGCTAGCTGAGACTAACGGCTTCACTCCTCCTACTACTACCCACCGCGCATTTAACCAGCACGCTTCTAAGGTGGCTGCTTATCTTCGGATATACGCTCATAGCAAGCTGTATATCGCCACCAAAGCAAATTTTTGCGAAAGAGCGTGTTTCACACCGCTATCAGAATAATCCAGTTGTAGAGACTTTTATCAGTGAGCTGGCCGCACGTCACCACTTCAAACCCAGCGCTCTACGTGAACTTTTTGCACAAGTTAAATATTCCGCCATATCTGTAAAACTTGAGCAGCCAACACGCGCATCATACCCTCGCGATTGGCATACATATCAGTCACACTTTCTTAGTGCAGCGCGTATTAATGCTGGCGTGCACTTCTGGCGTACACATCAGGCAACTTTGCAACGGGCACACCAAGAATTTGGCGTGCTGCCTGAAATTCTTGTTGGGATTATTGGCATAGAGACTTTCTATGGCCGGAATAGGGGTAATCATTATGTTCTGGATGCCCTGACAACATTGGCTTTTGATTATCCAACTAAAGCGAACCAATTAAAACGCATGGAACTGTTTCGAAAAAACTTGGAGGATTTTCTACTCTGGACTCGTGCCGCTGGTCTCGACCCCACTCGCATTCTTGGCTCTTATGATGGAGGTATCGGTCTTGGCCAATTTATGCCAAGCAGCATTATGCAATACGCAATTGATTATGATGGTGACCAAAAGATCGATTTATATACAAGTGTTGCTGATGCAATCGGCAGTATCGCCAATTATCTGCACCAACACGGTTGGGAAGCTGGCCGGCCAGTGATTTTGGAAATCGCTTCCAATAGCGCTAGTCTGAATATTGCACAGGCAGAAACAGATGAGAAAATTGAACCCAGCCGACCTCTAGGTAAATTACTTAAAGTGGGTTTATCACTTAATGAAACATTCAATACAGAGACTGAGTTAAGCACATTGGTAAGTATCATTGATTTACCAGCCCATAAAAAACCAACTGAATATAAACTTGGTCTGCACAATTTTGCTGTGATCACAAAATATAACCGCAGTTTTTTTTACGCGCTTAGTGTCTACCAGCTTGGTCAGCACATTAAACAGCGCTTGCAAGTAAATGATTAACAACGGCCTTAAGCCAGGCCACGCAAGCGAATAAAACGGAATGCATCAAATACCTGGCGACCGCTTAATCCGCATGGCGTTACAGCGGGCCAGAGTTTGATCCACTACATCGCCCGGGAGCAGGCACGCATACTGCGCCGCTGTACGGGCAACGTAGCGGGGCCAGGAAAAATGGAGAGAGTAGGGCAAGAAAAGATCGATAAGATCATTTAAGCTTTTAGAGCCGCGGAGCAAATGAAGATGGAGGAAGAATTGTTTCCAATATAAGACAAATTGACAGTAAGGCATATTTGCATTACTATTTGATTAATCCATCAGCAAATTCACGAGGACATCATCATGACCACATTGACAGTTACCGCACGGGGGCAAGTGACGTTTAGAAAAGATGTGTTGCAACACCTGGGTATCAAACCCGGTCAACAAATCGACTTTGACAAATTGCCGGGAGGTGAGCTGCGAATAAGGGGCGCGCGGCCCACAGGGAGTATCAAAAGCTTTATTGGTCTGCTTGCAAATAGCACAGGCAAAGTACTTTCTATAGAAGAAATGAACGAAATTGCTGCTGCTGGTTGGGCTGGCGAAAAATGAAAATATCTGTTGATACCAATATTCTTGCTCGCGCCGTACTACAAGATGACACTGAACAGGGGCGCAAAGCGGCTAAGCTGCTGGAAGAAGCAACATTGATTGCTGTTTCGCTTCCTTGCCTGTGTGAGCTTGCTTGGATATTACTCAGAGGTATGCAATTCTCAAAAGAGAAAGTTGCTACTGTTATTCGGTCTTTGCTTGATACTGGAAACGTAGTGATGAATCGCCCAGCAGTTGAAGCTGGTTTAGCAATCCTTGAGGCTGGCGGGGATTTTGCTGATGGCGTCATTGCCTATGAGAGTAATTGGCTTGGTGGAGAAACTTTCATCTCCTTTGATAAAAAAGCGGTTATGCTCCTCACAGCTCAAGGCCAATCAGCGCGCCTTTTATGAGGCAAAGTAAAGGGACTAGGAAGCCTCTGATGCTCATAGACGCCCAACTAACCAGCGCATAATTTTTATTCCATTAATTAAAGACAGTTTTTCACTTTTACTCAATAAAAGCCTTAATACAGAAAGAGATACAATCTCCAGAACTCACAGAAACTATCTGCTTAACTTTAACGCCTTGCAGATGCAAGGCTACTTACTACGCTTAATTGAGAACAAGCCTTAAGGAAGTAGCAAATGCTCACTCCAGTTTTGAATAAAACTATTTCAGCCAGTTTTTCAGCGCCGAAATCAGAGAAGCCATCCTTCCTTTCGTTGCCTCTAGAAATTCAGCAAATGATAGAAGATTTACTGGATTTTTCGGCTCGCCTGAAATTGTTTATGGCTCTCACAATAGTGACTCGCCATGGAGAGGCAGTAAAAGAGCCTGCTGTGAAACTTCATTTAATCAAAAAACAAATTAAAGAAGAATATCAAAAGGCTTTGGTGAATGCGGATGAGGAGTTACATATATTTGCATACGATCAGCTGGAAAAATTATCTGCTTTGGAGAAATTCGATGAGGTGATAGAAAAGAATGAATTTTGTTGGCTGCTGTGGCTTGTTGATAAACCAAAAATATCGGCATATTTACAAAAAGAAATAAAAAAAAATCCTGAACTCAAGCAAAAATTATGGAATTGGGTAGAGCGCTCTAAGCTGGAAGAAGTGCAAACCCAAGCCGCGCATGCGATCACCTTTTTAGTAAGAGCAGGCGTCCAATTTAATAATAAAAATTTAGACGGAATACGTGTGCCCGGAGCTGATTTAAGTGATGGAGCATTTGACTCAGCACAATTCCAAGGAGCCAATCTAGAAAGAGTTAGATTTCATCAAACATGGTTGCGGCAAGCGAATTTAAGCAGAGCAAAGATGTTAGGGGTGCAGTTTGGCGAATTAGCCTATTTGCAAGAAGCAACTAATGTCACTGCGTGCGCTTATTCCCCTGATGGTAAAGCATTTGCTGTCGGCCTTGGCAATGGCCATATCAGCATATATACGACTTTAAGTTGGGAAAAAGTATGCACTCTAGACGGGCATACAGATTCTGTTAGTAGCATCGCATATTCACCCAGCGGGACACAGATTGCTTCTAGCAGTGAGGATGGAACGGTTCGCGTATGGGACGTGCAAAGTGGCGTACTTGTATATGTTTTAGAGGGGCATACCGATTCCGTATGTAGTGTGACATATTCGCCAAATGGGGCACAGATCGCATCGGGAGGCGTTGACTACACAATACGTCTATGGGATGTGCAAAGCGGCATGGCCGTGTCCACTTTAGAAGGACATACCTTCTCGGTTCTTAGTCTGGCTTACGCACCAAGCGGGACGCAGATTGCTTCGGGTAGCCTGGACAAAACGATTCGTATTTGGAACACACAAGACGGTTCACTTATACGCACTTTGGAGGGACATAAAGGTGGAACCAATAGCATAGCGTATTCACCAAATGGGATGCAGATTGTTTCGGGCGGCGTAGATGCAATGGTCCGTATTTGGGATGTGCAAAGTGGTAAGGTTATACACGCCTTAGGAGGACATAGAGGTGAGGTCCACAGCCTGGCATATTCGCCAGATGGGATGCAGATTGCATCAGGCAGCGATGACTCGATGATCCGTCTATGGAACGCGCAAACTGGCGCAGCTTTACACACTTTAGCAGGGCATACCCACCCTGTTTTTAGTGTCGTGTATTCGCCAAGCGGAGCCCAACTTGCCTCTGGTGGCGACGATGAAACAGTCCGTCTATGGGATACGCAAAGAGGAGGCGCTGTACACGCGCTAGAAGGACACTCAGAACCTATTACAAGCGCGTGTTATGCGCCAGATGGGGGGCAGATTGCTTCGGGCAGCTTTGATAGTACGGTTCGTATTTGGGATGCCCAAAATGGCACGGTAATACGCATCCTAGAACATACACGTGAAGTCTACAATGTCGTGTATTCGCCGAGCGGGGAGCAGATTGCCTCAGATGGCGCGGATAAAGCCATTCATTTATGGGATGCGCAAAGCGGCACACTGATGCACACCCTAAAGGGGAATAACAGCCCGTTTGACAAATTAATATACTCACCAGACGGATTACGAATGGTCTCTAGTTCTGATAAGACGATTCGTCTATGGGACACGCAAAGTGGTATGCTCGTATCCATTTTGGAAGGGCATACAGGCGATATTTCAAGCTTGATGTATTCACCGAATGGATTGCAAATTGCTTCGAGCAGCGTTGACCATACTATCCGCGTGTGGGACGCGCAAAGCGGCGCGACTGTACGTGCCTTGCAAGGGCATACCGGGCCAGTTGGTAATATAGCCTATTCGCCAGATGGCTTATACATTGCCTCGGGCAGTGCTGACCATACAGTTCGTTTGTGGGAAATGCAAAGCGGTGTAACTATACATGTATTAAAAGGGCACACAGGCGTTGTTTCTAGAGTGGTGTATTCGCCAAGCGGGACAAAAATTGCCTCAAGCAGCTACGACGACAAGACGATTCGTTTGTGGGATGCATATAACGGGGTAGAGGTGCGTATCTTGCGCGGGCATACAGATACCATTTCAAGTATGGCATATTCGCCATGCGAAGCATTCATTGCCACAGGCAGTTACGACAATACTATCCGCGTATGGGAACTTTCCTCTGGAGAGTGTATCAAAGTAATTCAAGGCATGCGTAACGATGTCATAGCCTGGAAAACAACATCTGAAGGCTCTTATTTATTGACGTGCGACGAAGATCATTTATTGCGCCAATGGAAGGTAAAAAAAGAGAAAGAAGGATATATAGTAGAATTAAAATATATATCATCACACGGGCCACTCAATGTGAGAGATATACAAATCCAGGAAGTAACTGGTTTAAGCCAGACAAATGAGAAGCTGTTAAAACAAAGAAGCGCAGCGGGGAGCCTTCTATAAACTAAAGTTTCTTATTTTACATAATGCTAATTATCGCATTATTTTTTTGTAGAGGCCAAATAGAAATGTCCGATTTTAGCTAATTAGAAATGTCCGATTTCTGAGTCACCGACCTTATGCTAGG
>JASSUK010000009.1:0-10171 GCA_031963045.1 Mycoavidus cysteinexigens | reverse complement strand
GTCTTTCCATGATCCACGTGACCGATCGTTCCTACATTCACGTGTGGCTTTACGCGCTTAAATTTCTCTTTGGCCATGCCTAATCCCCAATAAAATTATTCTGGAATGTGCTTACAATTCCCCAAAAACGTTCATGCTTTTGGGATATATCGCAAACCTAATTGCAATTGGTGCCCATGAACAGAATCGAACTGTCGACCTCTCCCTTACCAAGGGAGTGCTCTACCACTGAGCCACATGGGCTTTATTAGAGCAGGCTCTAATACAAAATACTTGGAGCGGGTGAAGGGAATCGAACCCTCGTCGTAAGCTTGGAAGGCTTCTGCTCTACCATTGAGCTACACCCGCTTACTGAAAAAACAGACCCGCCAATAAGAATTGGCTCTTAGTCTACTAAGCGCGGGCCTAGGATAAAACTAAAAATTGGTGGAGGGAGTTGGATTCGAACCAACGTAGGCGTAAGCCAACAGATTTACAGTCTGCCCCCTTTAGCCACTCGGGCATCCCTCCGAAGAAAAGCGCCGGATTATGCTGTAGTGCATACCCGCTGTCAACCTAAGTCATGAAATCACTGCAAGAAAAATACCCAAACCATGCCTAACTTACAACTTCTTAGGAATTATCCAGGGCAATTATCAGCCACCGTAGAGAAATAAGCCTATACAACTCTACTCTTGAGGTACGTTGATTTGTTCACTAAGCTGACCAAAACGACGCTCACGCTGCTGATAACTAGCCAATGCCGCATCCAATGCTAACGCATCAAAATCTGGCCAAAATATATTGGTGAAATACAGTTCTGTGTAAGCAAGCTGCCAGAGTAAAAAATTACTCAGACGATGCTCGCCACCTGTGCGAATGAACAGATCGGGCTCAGGAGCGTGCGCTAACGCCAGATACTGGGCAAAATCCGCCTCACTAATAGCATCTTGCACGGAAGTATGCCCCTCCTTCTCACCGACACGCTTAGCAGCTGCTTGAGCAATACATTGGCGAGCAGCTTGGACAATATCCCAACGACCTCCATAATTCGCAGCAATCGTTACGGTAAGGCCGGTGTTATCTGCAGTTTTGCGCTCCGCATCACGCACTAAGTGCTGAAGGCGAGGCTCAAATCGGGTCAAATCTCCCACCACACGCAAGCGAATTCCCTGCGCATGCATTTTCCTCACTTCACGATGCAGCACACTGACAAATAATCGCATTAAAAACGATACTTCACCTGCTGGGCGCTGCCAATTTTCAGAGCTAAAAGCAAACAGGGTTAAATATTTCACACCCCGTAATGCACATGCCTCTACAACCGTACGCACCGTTTCTACCCCTCGCTTATGACCCGCTGCACGAGGCAATTTCCGATTCGTAGCCCAGCGGCCGTTTCCATCCATAATGATGGCAATATGCTCAGGCACAAGGCTTTTATTCAAATCAAAAGCATTTGAAATGGGTGAATCTTGCATAGGGGCAAAGAGGTGGGGCGCAGCCGTCATAAGATTTAGACTGTCGTAATTTCAATCTCTTTAGCGTGCACCAATCTTTCTACTTCTCCAATAAATTTATCAATAAACTTTTGAACATCAGTCTGTGCTCGACGTTCATCATCTTCAGATATCAATTTATCTTTGAGAGACTTTTTAAGTTGCTCATTGGCTTCACGTCGCAGGTTACGCACTGCTATTTTTGCAGACTCCCCTTCACCACGAACAATCTTACTCAGCTCTTGACGACGCTCTTGCGTGGGGATAGGCATAGGCACACGAACCAAGTCTCCTTGCGCTGCAGGATTCAATCCCAGACCTGCTTCGCGAATTGCCTTTTCAATCGCGCCAATTACTCCCTTCTCCCAAGGCTGCACGCCCACAGTATTTGCATCTAGCAAAGTCAAGCGCGCCATTTGAGAGAGAGGCGTTTTATTTCCGTAGTAATCAACAATAATGTTTTCTATCAAACCGGTATGCGCGCGGCCTGTACGAATCTTAGCCAGGTCGGCCACAAAAGAGTCGATTAAGCGCTGCAATTTCTTTTCAAGCGCAGCTTTTATATCTGCAGGGCTCATTAAGGGTCTCCAAACTTTCAAGCAAAAAAATAGCCCGCCAGGAAAAGGCTTATCAGGGCATGTTTAAAAGGAAGATATATATTAGGGCATATCCTCAATTGCCCAAAAGGGCCCATCTTTGGGGTCGTGCGGTGCTCGGGATCCTCACTGTACTTAAGTACAGCTCCGGCCCCTGCGCTCCTGCTCCCCCAAATATGAACCCTTTTGGGCAATTGAGGACACGCCCTATGGCGCATGCACAAACATCAAACTGAGCACACTTAAAAAAGCATAAGAATGCATCTAGAATGTGCAAAGGCTTGAAAAGCCCAAACGGAATCTTACAAATGCACTAGGGTACCTTCATTATCACCCAGCATAATGCGCCTTAAGGCACCTGGCCTAGTGATAGAAAAAACCCGGATAGGCATTTTTTGATCGCGGCATAATGCAAAGGCAGTAGCATCCATGATCTGAAGATTTTTACCGATAATCTCATCAAAGCTAATACTGTCATAACGAACAGCATGCGGATCTTTACGCGGATCTGCCGTGTAAATGCCATCCACCCGCGTAGCTTTAAGCACTACTTCAGCGCCAATCTCCGAACCTCTCAATGCTGCTGCAGTATCTGTGGTAAAAAAAGGATTGCCTGTACCTGCAGCAAAAATAACCACTTTACCTTCTTCTAACTGACGCATCGCACGGGGTCGAATATAAGGCTCCACCACTTGATCCATACGCAATGCAGACTGCACACGCGCTTCAATTCCAACATAGCGCATAGCATCTTGCAAAGCGAGCGCATTCATCATCGTAGCCAGCATTCCCATATAGTCTGCAGTGGCGCGATCCATGCCAGCTGCTCCGCCCGCTACTCCGCGAAAAATATTGCCGCCTCCGATAACAATCGCCATTTGCACTCCCAGGCGCATTACTTCGGCAATATCTCTGACCATACCTTCGATCGTGGCTCTATTGATGCCAAAGGCATCATCGCCCATCAGCGCTTCGCCAGACAGTTTTAATAAAACTCGCTTGTACACTGCGCATTCACGAACGTCTGACATACTGACCCAATCAAGAGATGAAAGAAAGGTTTAGCAAAAAAAGGGGAAAAGCGCACCCTACGTGAAGACTCAAAGCTCGTCTAAAATAAGTCCAAACAGAGCTTCAAGCCTCCATTTATTACCAAAATTTATTGCTGTTGTGCAAGCGCTACTTGCGCAGCAACTTCATCAGCAAAATTGTCTTGACGACGCTCAAGTCCCGCACCCACTACATACAATGTAAAGCGTTGCACACTGCTATTTGCAGTTTTTAATACTTGAGCAACCGTTTGCTTATCATCTTTCACAAATGCTTGGTTGAGCAAGGACACTTCTTTTAAGTACTTATCAACGCTTCCTTGCACCATTTTGGCCACAATGGCTTCAGGTTTACCGGATTCAGCCGCTTTTTTTTCTGCGACGCTGCGCTCTTTTTCGATGAGATCGGATGGTACTTCATCAGCAGATACTGCAGCAGGTTTCATAGCGGTGATATGCATCGCTATATCTTTACCCACTTGCTCATTGTCTCCAGTGTACTCTACCAAAGTACCCATACGCGTGCCGTGCAAGTAGCAAGCGAGTTTATTGGCAGTTTGGTAACGCACAAAGCGGCGAATGGTCAGATTCTCACCAATACGTCCAACCAGGCTAAGGCGCGTAGCATCTACTGTACTGCGCTCGCCATCGTTGGGCATTTCCAGCGCAAGCAGCGCAGCTACATCAGCAGGATTATGCTCAGCAATAAGACGAGCCACTGCATCTGCAAATGCGATAAAAGCTTCATTTTTTGCAACGAAATCTGTCTCGCAATTCAACTCTACTAAAACGCCAACACCGTTTTCGATATGACCAGCCAGTATGCCTTCTGCAGTTATTCTATCCGCCGCTTTGCTGGCTTTGTTTCCAAGTTTCACGCGCAATAATTTTTCCGCTTCATCCAGATCTCCACCAGCCTCTGTCAATGCTTTCTTGCATTCCATCATGGGCGCATCTGTTTTTGCGCGCAATTTTGCGACCATAGCCGCAGTAACCACTGCCATGTTTATAACTCCGAATTCTGAGATCCTATGTAGACATACAGGATCTAGTAAATAAAAATATGTACGGTATTGGTATTGCCCATTTTTAATAGGCGCACTACAACCCTTCAAAGCGCGCTCAAGCTCTAAAAAAGGGGGCTTGAGCCCCCCTTTTTGATCTGCGTTCTAATCGTATTCCTAAATTGGAACGAAGAAAGTGTAGGCTAGCTCTTCGCTACATACCTATTTAGGCAAGAACCTCTGCGCCATCTTCAGCGGGAACATCCTGCTCTTCACGAATCTGTGCAACTAGGCCTTGCATATTTTTCTCACGCCCTCTCAAAATCGCATCGGCGACTTGTTTAGCATAGAGCTGAATAGCTTTGCGTGCATCATCATTACCAGGAATCACATAGTCGACACCATCAGGAGCATGGTTCGTATCTACGACTGCAATTACAGGGATACCCAGCTTATTGGCTTCAGCGATTGCAATTTTGTGATAACCCGCATCGATGACAAAAAGCGCATCAGGCATACCACCCATGTCTGTCAAACCACCGATGGCTTTTTCAAGCTTAACGATCTGGCGATCAAACAATAACGCTTCTTTTTTCGTGAGCTTCTCAAGCGCACCTGCACCAACAGCAGTAACCATTTCCTTGAGTTTATCGATGGACTTTTTCAAGGTACGGTAATTGGTCAAGGTACCTCCAAGCCAACGGCTATTTACATAAGGAGACCCTGCACGCATAGCTTCATCTGCAATCGTGTCGCGAGCTTGACGCTTCGTGCCTACGAAAAGAATGGTTCCATGATTCGCTGCTATTTGCTCAATACACTTGAGCGCGCTGCGAAACATCGGCAGCGTTTTTTCCAGGTTAATAATATGAATTCGGTTGTGCTGACCCAAAATGTATTCAAACATTTTAGGATGACCAAATCGCGTTTGATGCCCTAAATGCACGGCATCGCGAAAGAGGTCTGACATCTTCAAGTTGATTTTTTCTTCTGGCAAGGTTTCTTCTGACAAGACAATCTCCAAAGGGTTAGGCCTAAAGCCCGCTGCGACATCCGCGCAATACACTTGCATTGCGCGAACACCCTAGATGCGCGGGCTCGGATGGGTAATAGCGACAAATGCTTTGCAAAGAGAAAGCCCTTCGCAAAATTTTTGAGCGCCTGAGTATAGCATCCGCTTCGGGCAAACTCCTAAAATATGGAATTCCGAATCAATTACGCTGCACAAGATGCGATAATCTCGCTGTTTGCACTTCCATCTTTTATTTATCCTCTGCTTCTTATGACGATCAAAATCAATAATGCTAACGACATCGCACGTATGCGAGTGGCCTGTCGTTTAGCTGGCGAAGTACTCGACTACATCACACCTTTTGTAGCAGTCGGAGTCAGCACCGAAGAACTCGATCGGCTATGCAATGAATACATTGTCAATGAACAACAAGCCGTTTCTGCTTGTCTAAACTATCAGCCTCCAGGTTTTCCACCTTATCCTAAAAGCATCTGCATTTCGGTGAATGACGTGGTATGCCATGGCATACCAGGGTCACGCACCCTCAAAGAAGGGGACATCTTAAATATCGATGTAACTGTGATTAAAGATGGATATTTTGGCGACACCAGCCGGATGTTTATGGTTGGAAAACCTTCGATTCTAGCCAATCGCCTAGTGCAGGCGACGTATGAATCTATGTGGATGGGCATAGCGACTATTCGTCCCGGCGCCACTTTTGGAGACCTTGGATATGCCGTGCAAACCTATGCGCAAAAACTAGGCTTTAGCGTAGTGAGAGAATATTGTGGACATGGGATTAATACCGTCTTTCATGACGAGCCACAGGTATTACATTACGGCCAACCTGGTATGGGCCCCAAAATGCAAGCAGGTATGATTTTTACCGTAGAACCTATGATCAATGCAGGCTCACGCGACATCCGCACCATGCCTGATCGATGGACTATTAAAACACGCGACCGCAGCCTGTCTGCCCAATGGGAACATACTATTCTAGTAACGGATACCGGTTATGAAGTATTAACAGCTTGTGCGGGATCTCCTCCGCCGCCGCACTTTATCGTATCAAGCGAAGTTACTGACAAAAACGAGCTACCAAAAACAGCTGGAATCTAAGATGCATCCTTAATGAAAAATTCTGTTAAAACAGAATTTTTCCAAGCTGCTCAGACGCAATCAATCGCTCCGCTTACCTCCCTGCCACCCTCATCAGCAAGCGCTTTTGGAACATTGCGAACCATCGCATGTTCCATTCTGTGCCATAGCTTACGTAGAGGATGTCTGCAGAAGAAAAAGCGCTAGAAATTATTTTGAAAGTATCGCTAACTTTTCAGATTTCATGGCAGATATACCTCTTTACACTTTAGAGTAGAACTCTTTATAGAAGTCTTCCATATCTTCATGGCTAGCAAGCCTCCAGGACATTGTTTCCAACTCTTTTTGTTTTACTTGTAGTTGAGAAACGAGAGTTTTCCGGATAATTTCTCTCTGACTTAGTTCTTTATTGGTGATCGCCAAATTGTTTTCTAGCTTGGCCAACTGGAACCTAGGATCAATGTCCTTTTGCGCAGAACGAGATTTTTTCGGTGGATTAGTTAAATTTTCCATTTTCCGCTCTATCCCTACGGCATTCCCCTCACTTTCTTTTAGCCGCTTAAGCGTATTGCGGTGCACATCCTGTAGGAGATTTCTGCTTTTTCTAACGCCCTCACGAGCGCCAATTGATTTTTGGCCTTTCTCCACTGGCGGCACTGCGCCCTTTAGCGCTTTGATACCAGCCTCTAGTCCTTCTTTTTTCTTCTGACCATTCTTGAGACCAATGTCACAATCCCTAATCTGTTGCTGAAGCTTCTCGACCTGCTCCCGAATCGCTTGAGTTCCCGTTTTTAGCTCGACTTTTTGCTTAATCTCATCGCTCTGAGGGAAAGCAGAATGCAGTAAGCGCACGAATGGATTAGATGCAATGCTTAACTGAAAGAGATCTACGATCATTTTTAGGCAGGATTTTATTAATTCTGCTAGCGCCTCCAAGCTCGTCTTCTGAGGTTGACTATCAGATGCACCAACTGAATCGAGCGCAGATTCAGAGAGAGAACTCTCGAGGGAAGCTGAGGGGTGCTTCATAGCTGGTGGTAGCGGCCCTATTTCCATAGTTTCCTCATTAATAAACGGTACTTTCTATACAATTTTCCTCGATCTACGCATTCATGCATTCAATTTTAAGAGTCTATTTCTAGCTACTCAAATGGATGGATGAATAATAGATAGAGGCGAAATAGGAAAAGGCGCACAGAATATAAGCTTGGAAAACACTGAAATAGTGCACCGGATTTGGAACCATGCGCAGTAAGCGCAAATGGGATAGATATATTTTGCCGAAGATCCTGTAGAGAATCTCTGCTTTTCTTGACGCTCTTATAGGGTGAACGCCATCGATTGGGAGTTTCTCTACAGGCACTTTCTCCTATGCGCTTTGAGAGAATCCTCTAGCGCCTCTTTTTCCTCCAATTTTCCTTCCGTGACACACCCTTTATCTGGTGCGTAGGCACGTGGATTTCCTTCCCTTCATCCGCTTTTTCCGTAAGCAATTCCTTTCTCACTTGCTCAACCGTATCGCTCAGACTAGCAGCAGAAGCTGATGCTTTTTGCTCAATCACATTGCTCGGATTAGCAATAGAAGCTGTTTCTGGCTCAACCACATTGCTCAAACTAGCAATTGAAGTGGATGCTTCTGGCTCAACCGCATTGCTCGGATTAGCAATAAAGTCTGATCCTTCTGACTCAACTGCACTCAAACTAGCAGCAGAAGTCGATCCTTTTTGCTCGGCCTCGTCGCTAAAACTAGTAACAAAAGTCGATCCTTCTGCCTCAACCGCAGTGCTCAAACTAGCAACTGAAGTGGATGCTTCTGGCTCAACCTCATTGCTCGGATTAGCAATAGAAGCCGATCCTTCTGGCTCGGCCACATTACTCCGATGGATAACAGCTTGTAGCAAGCGCACGAGTGGATTAGAGAAAATGATTGACCGACCGAAATCTACGATCATTTTAAGGCAGGATTTTATTAATTCTGCTAGCGCTTCCAAGCACGTCTTCTGAAGTTCACTATCAGATGCATCAACTGAATCGAGCGCAGATTCAGAGGGAGGACTTTCAAGAAAAGCTGAGGGGTGCTTTATAGCTGGTGGTGGCCCTATTTCCATAGTTTTCTCATTAATAAACGGTATTTTCTATACAATTTTCCTCTGTCTACGCATTCAATTTTAAGAGTCTATTCCTAGGCACTCAAATGGATGGATGAATAATAGATAGAGGCGAAATAGGAAAAGGCGCACAGAATATAGGCTTGAAAAACACAAAAATAGTGCACCGACCTTGGAACCATACGCATGTACAGGTTTATGGAGCGTACACAAGCATCTGCCAATAGAGAATACTCTTATTACCTGAGTAAAAAGCTCATCACATTATTTTTTCTTACCGTACATTTTGGTTAGCTGTGATCGCCTTGGGGGCCTCAGTTTGACCAACGATGCTTTGATCTTTTAGAGCAAGATAATGTTGAATATGCTTGCGAATTGACATTTGATGGACTTGCGCTTTCGTTACGCCTAGTGCAGGCAACATGCGGGCTCACGCGACATCTGCATCATGCCTGATCGCTGGACTATTAAAACACGTGACCGCAGCCTGTCTGCCCAATGGGAATATACTGTTTTAGTAACGGATACCGGTTATGAAGTGTTAACAGCTTGTGCGGGATCTCCTTTGCCATCGCACTTTATCGTATCGAGCGAAGTTACTGACAAACTGATATTACGCACGTTGTAGAACGGCGAGTTGTTGATAAGCAGAGCGCAAAGATAAAAGTAGGTGGTACGCGTGTTGGGGTTCGTGCTTAACCCCAACCTACCCAAACGCCTATGTAAAAAGGCTTTACAAACCTTCACCAACCACAAGAAAAAGCAAAGAACGGTAGGTTGATTGACGCGCGAACCCCAACATGCAAACCACAGTCTTCTTGAATACCTGCGTAACATCAGTGACAAAAATGAGCTACCCAAAACAGCCAGAGTCTAGGATGCGTCCTTAATGGAAAATTCTGTTCTAACAGAATTTTCCAAGCTGCTTAGACGCAATCACATAGCTTGCGTAGAGAATGCCTACGGAAGAAAAAGACCCGAGAAATTATTTTGAAAGCATCACTGACTCTAGGCGCAACTAACTGCTTTCAAGGAGAACTCTTTATGGAATTGGCGCATATCATCCTCGCAGTCTGGGCGAATAAGCCGCCAGGCCATAGCTTCCAACTCTTTTTTCTTTTCTGGTAGTTGAGAGAAGAGCGTTTTCCGGGCATCTTGTCTCTGGCTTAGTTTAGTATTAGTGTCCTTCAAGTCCTCTTTTAGCTTCATCAACCGGACACTAAGACCAACAATGCTCTCTTGCGCAAGAGAAGGCTGTTTCGATTGCTTTAAATTTGCACTCTGCTGCTCAAGTTTTGCAGTATGCTCCTCACTCTCTTCCAGCTTTCGAGCCGCCTCTTGTTGACAACTCCATAGAGAATTTTCATTTTTCTTAACACCCTTATGGGCGTTCATTGATTTTTGGAGTTTCGCAACAGGCGCTTTGATATTAGCTTCCAACGCTCTGATACCAGCCTCTAGTTCTCCTTTTTCCTTCTGCATATTCCCGATATCAATATCACAATCACTGATCTGCGTCTGAATCGCTTGGATTTCCGTTTTTAGCTTGAATTGTTGTTTAAGCTGTTCGCCTCTTTCTGGCGCAACTTCATCGTTCGAATTAACCGCAGAAGTTGGCTCCTCTAACTCAACTGCATCGCTCGAACCAGCAATAAAATCTGATCCTTCTGGCTCAACTGCATCGCTCCGATAAACAACAGAACTTAGCAAACGCACGAGTGGATTAGAAAAAATGATTGATTGACCGATATCTACGATCATTTTAAAAACGGATTGCATTAATTCTGTTAACTCTTGCAAGAGCGTCTTCTCAAGCGCCAAATTAG
>JASSUK010000008.1:0-10372 GCA_031963045.1 Mycoavidus cysteinexigens | reverse complement strand
TTCATACGAAATCATCTGGCATCCATCTATGGTGGCTGGATAGGGGAGCCTTGAGTGAAAACTTAAGGTTCGCCGGTCTCTATGTGCCGGTCGTTCAACCCTGTTCGGCTGCCACCCTGTTTGAACGCGGGGTGGCGAAAAATTAACCGTCACATAGAGATTGCCATGAATCATCTTTTCTATTTCCATCTATTCTTTCTGTTGGCGTGCAAATTCTGCGGCCAGGCTTTGCACGCCTAAGCTATTTTCTTTTGCGTAAATCCTACCCTCTTGCTAAATTGTTTGTGTTTAAGTGAACTTTGTGAGAGTGGTAGGTTGATAGTGAATATTTGGCTCTTCAAAATTAATGGGCTAAAGCTGCGTGAATACGATCCCGTATAAGCGCTCGTTCTTCCTCTGTCAATCCCAGAAGCTGTCGCACGGGATAGTGATACTTCGTCCCTCCTACCGCTACCCGATCTACTTGACCAAACTGATGGGTCTGCGCAATACGTGCAGCAGATCCACTAAAGCCAATCTCAAAACCCTCTGCATCATTCGTTACTTTTAACCAACGCGCTCGACGCAGTTTAGTAAACATCACGCGTTGCTGGATCTTGACTGTTTTTGGCCGCAAGCGGTGTGGTGTACGATCAAGTCGTATACGCGGTTTACGTGGTACAAATGCGCTGCCGTCGGGATTGTGTTGCTCTGCAATGCGTTGTTGCTGAGCTCGTCGTATTTCGTAAGCGATCTCTCGTATCAAACGTTTTCGTGCTACTGCCTGCAAGCGACTTAAAAAGACCTGCGCCCAGGCTTCCAGCACCTGTAAATCCGATTTCATGCACTCCCCCAGTCTGGCAATGGTTCATCTGCATGTTCTATTTTCTGGCTCCCATCTGCCTGTTGCGTCACGATGACGGATTCGGTGAGTGGTAAGGTCAATAGCAGATCGCAAGTAGTGTGATTCAAATGATCCGCCTCAAAATGCAAACCGGGCTTTTGCTGCATAAGAAGGTCAGGTTGATGGCGTTTCATCCAGGCCAGCATGGTCATCATGACCAAATCGGCAGATCCAGCATAATCTGTCAGCACCACACTCAACGTATAGTGGTATTCAAACGAGAGCGAAGACCCATTTGTCGCTTCAATGTTGCCTTCTTCGATAAATACTAAGAGCTGGTCAGGCCGTTCTTGGAGAGTGGGTATCGCTTCCATCAAGGCTTTACGCAGGCTATCGGGCTTTTTCATCGGTCTGTGTGGAGGATTGGCACTGGATAATCATATCCACTTGCGCTGCACATTCCGCCCATGCAGCTTCTGCGGCTTCTAAGGCAAGGTTCAATTCACCGTTGGTTTGTGGATGACTCTCGGGCAAGAGGCAATGGTGCACACGTGGGCAGGCTGGGGAAATAAGCAGCGGCGTGGGTGTAGGGGCCGTGTGTGCGCAAGCGGATAATAGGGTCAGGCAAATGAGTAATTGCCCAGGTTTGATTATCCCCCTTTTCATAACTTCTCCGAATAGTGTCCTCGCGCTGCGTATAGGTAGTGCGAATAGCTTCTTGTGTGCTTTGTAAGCGTTGCACCGCGTGGGTTTGGCGTTCTGCGTGTTCTTGTAAGGTATCAATAAGGGCATCACGGGCCTTCGTGCTTTGTTGCGCAGCCCGCACTCCTTCTTGGGCAACCATCAGATCGGCACGTAGTGCATAGAGTTGGCATTGGCTGATTGCACTCACGCCTAGCGCCAGTATCAAACCCAACACCCATCTCATCCAATTAGCCGTCCACATCTTTTAATCCCAGAGTTGTAGTAGGGGCCGTGCTAGGCTTTGCGGTACTTGATCCGGTAATTCAATTAAGAGGCCCTGTGGCAAAAAAGGTCCGTATTCAGCCAACCCTTGGTGCGCTTCTAATACGGCTTCAATCAGTCCGGCTGTTTGACGCTTATGCCGCCAACACAGCAGATCCAGCGTGTCGTACTGTTGCGTGAGAACGTGCATCAGATCAGCTCCACCATAATGGGTGTTTTATGCAGGATAGCGCGTAAGGCCTGGCGTGCTAAACGTCGATCTTCATCGATACGACTTTCCAACTCGACGGCATGTTGTATCCCCGTATGCGTACTATCAAAATCTCGATATTGCGCATGCAATTCAGCCGTACCTAAGTAATACACCGCGCGCAGGTAGTGCTCTATCAGTACGCTGCGATGGTCGATAGTTGAAGCAGGTACATCGGCAAGCGCTGCATATCCCGCTTCCTTTTGCACCATTTGCCAGGCATGCAATTCTTGATTCACCTGCATCACCGCACCGTGTACCGCTGTTTTTAATCGTGCTGCAGTAACCGTGCCATCGAGCCGCATTGCAGTGCGCATGTCCGCTAAAACGATAGCGGGGAACCACTCATCACTAACCACCCTTTCTTGATCGGGGTCGTTCTTTACAGGTAGTGGTTCAGTGGCAATAAAACCCATACCATTCAGGCGCTTTGACAAAGGTTAAAAAAGAGGACGGTGGGCAAGCATCAGGTAAACCCGTACCAGCGCGTTACTTCCGCTTGCGCCGTCCTGGGGTGAGGCACGGTATAGGCAGATGACTCATTTATGAGCCTCTGCTTTTGAGCTGGTCGCGTTCGAGCCGTTCAATATCTTTTTTGACGCCACAGTGGTTATTCAAGGTGAGAGCGCGGCGTAAATGCAGTAAAGCGGTAGCACGATCAGTTAATGCTATTTGTAGACCTACTGCTTTATGCAGTTTGGCTCTAACTGGATCTGGCATATCGTGCGGTTCCACGAGCGCAGAAAGTTTTTGCAATATGGCTATAGAAAAATTAGGGTCGGCCAATGCTGCTTGCGCTATTTCTTCGGTGATAAACGTAGCGAGCGTGCGCTCGTATTGGGAGGGCAAATGCATAGCATGCTGTAAGGCATAGTCAGCCATATCCAGTGCGGCTTCAAAATCCCCAATATCGATACGCCACACCATCACCGTTGCGAATACTTCATCCTGCACTCCTGGCTTGCCTTCGAGCACACCTGTTACATAGTCCTCGTAATCTGGCAATACTTCTCTTTTGACAGCAAGCTTGCGCTCTATAGACTGAATAGATTTCAAGCGTTGGCGATCGGTTGCGAGCTTTGCCAACATAAGCACGGTATGGCGATTATGTGAAGGAGGATCTTCTATAGAAGACAGGCCACGTGCGCTTACTCGCTCTACATGCCTTTGCGCGGGGCTTTTCATGCAACAATCGGCTCTTCAGGTTGGCCTGCATGTTCTTTCGAAAAGGTGATGTTTTCTACTACACATCCCGCACCGAAATCTTCCACCACATACGCATAATTGCTCGATTCGCGGTTTTCTATACGATCAAATTCCGCGTTATCGACCAGTCTGCGTCGTCGTGCGCTGATTTGTGAATACAACGATAGATTTT
Source organism: Mycoavidus cysteinexigens (assembly GCA_031963045.1). Lineage (GTDB taxonomy): Bacteria > Pseudomonadota > Gammaproteobacteria > Burkholderiales > Burkholderiaceae > JASSUD01. The sequence continues at coordinate 6,955 of JASSUK010000008.1, read as the reverse complement.
TAAGCCGTGTCACCATCAGCCCATTGGCGGGGAAGGACGGCACACTAATTGCAGGAAGATGTCCAATACGCCTTTGGCTCAAAATCACATCTGCCGCGAGCATATTGTGCGGAGAGTGGTTTGCATTGATGATCGGAAAATATTTGTCTTGTAAAAGCTTACGACCACAAATTACGACGAGCCGCGTATCTTCTTGGTGCCAGGGATCAATCAGATTATTGACTGCATCAAAGACCAGGGCATCGAGATTGGCATAATCACCTTCTGGCCCAATCGTAATGTGGCCTTTATTTTTCCCTTCACGTAATACGCGCTCAGGAGCTTGATTGCGATAGTGCTGTAACCAACCAATATTTACATCTTGTAATAACGGATGCGTATCTTTGTCCGATGTATGGGCGCGCTTTTCCCCATTAAACCCAATCATGATGCAATCGAGTGCTTCCTGTTGCACGATCGCATCGCGAATCAAAATCTGAAAATTATCAAACTCTGCCCATGCATCGAGCTTGGCATAGGTGAGATGCGTGTCAAAGTTGGTTTGTTCAGCGCGATACCGATGGCTGTCTATGGTCGTCAGATCTTGGGTTTTACGACCTTGTTTACGGGTATCGGTGGTGCTGGCAATGGGCCGTCCTATACCCAATCCTAGCTTTTCGCCTTCTTGCGCCTTCACACCCACCATATTGATTTGCGATAAAAATGCGCTGGATTCTTGCAGTTTTTTCTCGAGCTTCTGTTGTACGGCAGGCTGCACATCAAACTTTTGTGTAGCATCTTCAATATGATTGAGATGGGCAATGTGGGCCAGATAGCCATCGATCTTTTTTCGGGTCAGTTCACGCATACAAGCATTCCAATAAGAAGCAATTTAGCAATCCGTCAGGTGTACGGCATGTGCGCCTGTCGCCAGTGGGCGTGGCGGTGCATCGGGCGTATGCGCCAGCGCGTGCTTCAATGTCTCAAAATCTTCGCGTAGTTGATGCTGCTGCGCATTTTGGGTTTGCGCATGGGCCGCTAAGGTTTCAATCGCATGTGTTAAATCTTCTAGCTGCATTTTGTGTGCAGCATGCGTTGTAGACTGCGCAAAGCCCAGCATGCTTTTGACCTTGCTGAGTACGGAAGGCGTTTCTTTAACCTCCTCATCAGCAGTGACTGGAGATACAGAAAAAGTAGCAGTATGAGCAGATACAACCGTTTCCGGCTCCATCTCTACGGCTTCAGACACAATAGGGTTCATAGAGATATCTCTGGGTACAAGATGGACTGAAAAAGAAAGAGGTTCGGTACCTAAACTCGCAGGGCTATCCGTAATCCCCAATCCGACCAAATAAGCCGACTTGGTATCAGCAAAATCAGGATCAACTTCAATGCTGGAGTACACCTTCTGACGAGCTTTGATAAGTTCTACCATCTCCGGCAATGGATCGAGCTGTGCATACAGGGCAAGCTTGCCGTTGGCTTCTTCTTTGGTTTTTAGCGTCAATACATCGCCATAGGCTTTAAATGGGCCGTCTGGTATGACGCCCCGCTTATGTTCAAGAAATATGCGTGCGCCGTACCGGCTGGGGTCATAACTGCTTGCCATCTGTTCTAGCCAGGCACGCGGTATCTTACGTTTATCTGCTGTGGTGCCCTCTATGGCAACCCGGAAAAAAGGGGGAGAAGCAGACATGCAAAACCCTTTAAGAAAAAGAGAAACGCATTCATCGTCCACATAATGGATACCAAATTCAACCACTTGTTTTTTTGAAAATCGTTTTCAAAAAAACAAGTCATTTCGCTAACAAGCAGATAGCGGTACGTTAACGCTATGCCTTCCATTTGCCCTTCTGATACGCGAGAACACGCCCGCCGCCTTTTTAATGAAGGTTGGCCGCTCTCTGCTATTGCGCGTCATTTACAACTTAAGCGTGCTACGGTAGCTTCTTGGAAAGCTCGGGAGGGCTGGGAAGCGCGCACGCTGCCTGAACGATTAGAAGATCTTCTCGAGCGGCGTCTACGCATGCTGATCGCCAAAGATCATAAGGAAGGCAAAGACTATAAAGAAATTGATCTATTAGGCCGGCAGATAGAACGCCTACTAGGCAGTGCGCCAAAAGCAAAACAGGCCCCTGCTCCAAAACCCTCTCGCAATACCTTTTCGGAGGCGCAGTTTCAAAAACTCAAAGCCCTCTTTCTAGAGACGCTGTTTGATTATCAACAGGTCTGGTATCAAGCCAGTCAGCATCGTTCTCGCAATATCCTCAAATCCCGCCAAATTGGGGCTACCTGGTACTTCGCTAGAGAAGCATTACTGGATGCGTTAGACACCGGTCGCAATCAACTTTTTTTATCCGCAAGCAAGGCCCAAGCCCATGTGTTCAAACAGTATGTGGTGCGCTTTGCTAAAGAAGCGGTCGATGTGGAGCTACGTGGTGATCCGATCATCCTTGCTAATGGGGCCACACTATATTTTTTAGGCACCAATACCCGTACAGCGCAGAGCTATCACGGTAATTTGTATTTTGATGAATATTTTTGGGTGCCGCAGTTCACGACCTTGAATAAAGTCGCTTCGGGGATGGCGATGCAAGCGCGTTGGCGTAAAACCTACTTTTCTACACCGTCTAGCCTTGGTCACGATGCGTATACCTTTTGGAGTGGTGCGCATTTCAATAATGGAAGATCTAGGGCCCAGCACATTGATATCGATATCACGCATGACGCATTGCAAGCCGGGAAACTCTGTGCAGATGGTCAGTGGAGGCAGATTGTTACGATTGAGGATGCGTTGGCAGGCGGATGTAATCTCTTTGATATATCCATACTCCAGCAAGAATACAGCGCCAGCGATTATGCCAATTTGCTGCAATGTGCTTTTATCGATGATACGGCATCGGTTTTTCCGCTCGCGGATCTGAAGCGTTGCATGGTCGATACCTGGGAGGTTTGGGAAGATTTTAAACCTTTAACCCCGCGCCCCTTGGGCGATACTCCCGTCTGGATAGGCTATGACCCTGCGCTTTCACTAGATGCAGCGGGATGTGTGGTGCTCGCTCCCCCCGCACAGGCGAAAGGAATGTATCGCGTACTGGAAAAATATCAGTGGCGTGGCATGGATTTTGAGCAGCAAGCTAAACAGATTCAACAGCTGATGCAACGCTATCACGTCAGTGCGATTACGATGGATATCACGGGCATCGGCCAGGGGGTTTTTCAGTTGGTCAAATCCTTTTTCCCCGCAGTACGTGGGTTGCACTATTCCCCTGAAATCAAAGCACGTCTCGTCATGAAAGGCCGCGCAATGATGCAGCGCGGACGCCTGCAATTTGATGCCGGCGCGTCTGATTTAGCCAAAGCCTTTATGGCTATTCGAGAAACCCTGACACCAGGTCAACGACAAGTCACCTATACCGCCGCACGCAATAAAGAAACCGGCCATGCAGATTTAGCATGGGCCTGTTTACATGCACTCGATAACGCCCCGCTTGAAGGCTTGAGTGGCTGTACCGGTGGATTTTTGGAGTTTTATTAGATGGACCTGTTTACGTTTGGTGAGCCCACGCCGGTATTAAAGGGAGTCGATCTGCACGATTATCTGCAGTGCACCGCCTATGATCGCTGGTTTGAGCCGCCAATAAGCTGGGAAGGTCTCGCCAAATCGTTTAGAGCCAGTGCGCACCATGGCTCTGCGTTGCAGTTTAAGCGAGATCAACTGGTATCGTCTTTTATCCCGCACCCGCTGCTCTCAGGGGAAAGCTTTTGTCGTTTTGTGCAGGATTGGTTGATATTTGGTAATGGGTATCTGGAAAAGTGCACTAATCGCTTAGGCCAGCTACAAGCACTTCAACCTATTCTCGCCAAATACACGCGGCGAGGGCGAGATATGCAGAGTTGGTACTTTGTACATGGTGCTGAAGTCCATGCCTTTGAAAAAAACAGCATCATACAAGTGATGGAGCCCGATATTAATCAGGAGCTATACGGCTTACCGCAATACCTCGGGGCGTTACATTCCGCTTGGCTTAATGAATCAGCGACCCTGTTTCGGCGCAAATACTACGAAAACGGCAGCCACGCCGGTTTTATTCTGTATATGACCGACCCCGCGCAACAAGAAGCGGATATCGATGCACTACGCCAAGCCCTCAAAGACAGCAAAGGCCCAGGCAACTTTAGAAATCTGTTTATGTATGCGCCCAATGGCAAGAAAGACGGGATTCAATTGATTCCAGTATCCGAAGTGCATGCCCGCGATGAATTCTTCAATATTAAAAATATCACTCGGGATGATCTATTAGCTGCCCATCGCGTGCCACCTCAACTATTGGGCATCGTGCCCAGCAATGCGGGTGGGTTTGGAGATGTTGAGAAAGCGCGCAAAGCCTTTTTTGAATTGGAAATCAAACCCCTTCAAGCGCGTTTAAAACATATTAATAAGCAACTCGGGGAAGAGATTTTTTCTTTTACAGAAATGCCGTAACCGCTTTATTACATCGCATGTATTCTTTATAGGATTTGCACTATGTTTACTTGTACATATTCGATATGGCCGTTTATCAATCGATTTGTAGGGCCTGAGTACCACACCATTGCAAACGACAGGCCAGACCCAGATAGCGAGCGTATAGATCGCTTCCTTGAGAAACTGGAAAGACATAAAGAGTGTGTGAATAAGGTAGTCCCGTGGGCGGTTCCTGCCGCATTCACTACGAGCTTGGCAGCGGGGCTTGCTTACTGCTGTGTATCCTTTCCTTCGCTCACTATACAGATGATGTGTGGTGCGGCCTGTCCGGTTGCGCTGCTGGTAACACTAGGTCTATTGGCGTATTGCACGATCCTAGAAAATACCATCACGGAAGGGCGTAATACATTCGAATATGTAGCGGGAATGAGGACTAATGAAGAAGATGCTCCTTTATTTACTTCTTCTGCGCCTTCCTCCCCTGCACTTAGTGCGGCAGATTCAGACTATACGTTGGTATCAGATACTGAATAGGCCATAAATAAAATATGAATAATACGCTGGGAGAGGAGGTTTTCAGATTTGAAAAATGTGCTGAATACTATTGTTGAATTGCACCGAAAGGTATGTCAGTTTAAAAAAGGACCATCCCAACATAGATTCAGAACCGCCTTTTTAATACAACGTACTCAAATACGTGACTACACAGAGTAAAAAAAGTGCGTGGGATCGCAATGAGGAGCGTGAATGCGCGAGCACATAGATGCTGGATAGTGTGCGCCCAAGACAGCAGCCGTGTATGCACTTTAGGGGAAGGTATCGCCTTTGGCCTGACTATATGAGGTTGCGTATTGCTGGGCGGCAATGCATTTGGAATAGCGGGTGATACGGGCTTTGTCGAGGCCTTTTGCTGAGGCAAATGGCTGTTCACGATGCGCATGATTTCAGCGCCATACCGAGACACATCCTGCTCCGTTCCCGTCAAGCTCAGTGCCTGTATATTTGCGCTATGTTCGAGTAAAAATTGAAATATCGGAAGATTTTGTTCTTTTGCTGCACACTGTAAAGGCGTATAGCGGTATTCATTCGCTGCATTAATCCATTTTCTGTATGTATCGTCACGAATCAAAAAGTTAGATAGCCATAGCGATGATTCGCGATCTCTGGCATAACACGCTATATGCCAGAAGGTATTGTTATCTCGTAATTTCCTGTTTATTTCAATAGGAATTCCATTGTCCACATATTGGCGCATCAGCAAAATAGTAATGTCAATTTTATTTATGGTTTCTTGATATTTTTTACTGTTTCTTGAAGACGTAAACAGATAGTGGGAAAAAAGACAGTCAATTGCTGTGTCTAAAACAGTTTTACCGAATAAGTCTAATTCCCTCAAGTCCACTCCTTTATGTAAAAGAAGTTTTGCGATGGGCAGGTTGCCATTGAGAGCTGTCTTTTGGAGCATATTTGCACTAGGCTGATTTTGTGGATCGTTATCAAGTACATATTCTACTAATACTGCATCATTATTACTAATGGCTTCCCATAAAACCCCTCTATAGGGGTTTATTTTATCATGCAATTGATATCTGGTCATATATTCAAAGACCGCCTTAAAAACACCTAAATCCTTATATTTTGCAATCTCTGTCAGTAAATAATCTGGAGTGCTTTTTTGTGCGGGAATCCAGCGTAGGCAAGCAATAATACGCGCTGGCTTTTCGCAAAGCCATTCCAAAAAGCGCTGCTGGACATCTCTACTCCGTAGTATATTCTCTGGAGAAAACAGCGCTCTGCTGATAATGCCGGCACGCATACAATCTTCTATCGTAATAGTAGTGAGGGGCTTTTTTCTTAAGTTCACTCCATAAATAATCTGTCGTAGGGTTCTGCCTCCATACCTTTGTGCATCACGGACAAAAGACTGTACTGCTTCAATTTGAATAGACCGACTTATTTTCGCGCTTTCTTGCTCAAAAAGAAAACTACATGCTTTATAGAGGGCAGGCCATGCTTCCGGTAACACTTCTCCTTTTTTATATTCAGCTATATCTAACATCTTATTGGTTTTTACAGCCAATAACAGATATGGAAGAATGTGCAGCGCTATTTCAGGGGGTAAATTTTTGCAGGCAGCCAGCCACCACTCTTCGGTGGGAAGAAGGGCATTTTTTTCTTTTTGATCTTGGGGAGGCAGAGGCACCTCCGCAGGATTTTGAGGTCCTATGAAACTTGCTCTAGGGGCAATCGAGCTTCCTTGCAGGTGAATGGAAGGGCTCATGATAGAGATCCATATTATTTTTTGAATGCGAAAAAAAGATAACTTGAAACAACAGGTCCTAGCCGGATACATAAGATAATTTTTTGATCCTATGGTGTGCGGTAGTAGACCTTCTACCCCGTGATAGGGCGTAGCAATGTGTACTTTTACTACTTTGTTTATAGATCGAGAGATTTGGAATCGGTGATTGAGCTGATAACGGATCCGAATTGGACCATTAGCGGCTG
>JASSUK010000007.1:0-37645 GCA_031963045.1 Mycoavidus cysteinexigens | reverse complement strand
TCTGGTTTTATTTTAAGTCATAAAAACAAGACATTTCTATTTAGCCAGAAACCAGACATTTGTAAGTAGCCATGACATTTTTGTAAGGGCAAAGTTGAATTGAATTCTCGTTTAGGAAAGGAAGCTATACAAATTGAGGGAACAACGTAGAGGTTGATGAGGCTCTTTCTCCAGTGGCAGAAACACTTGTTTGTGAATGAGAGGTTTGTTCTTTTGCAAGTTTCTCTTTGATAGTGTTAATTCTTTTTCTAAGATATTCGTCAGTGGATTTAGGAAGATCTCTATTAAATTTATTCCGAAATAATTCAACGAGTCCTTTAAGGACTGTAAGTATTTCAACATCAGATTTACCCTTAGTAAGCATTTTTTTAATCTCTGGGTCCATTTTCTTCTGCCTAAAGCGAGAATTTGCCTTCGCCGCTAGCCCTTCCTCTGATTTCAGGTATTTTTCTCGCACTGCTTGACCTTCCTTTGAGTCCAAGTATCTTTTCTGCGTTACTCGACCTTCCCCTGATTCCCAATACATTTTCCGTGTTGCTTGACCTTTTTCTGATTTCTGGTATTTCTCTTCGCGTCTTTTCTGTGCAGCTTTACCTTTTTCTGAGTCCCGGTATTTTTTCTGCGCTATTTGACTTTCCTCTGAGTTCAATAATCTTTTCCGCGTTGCTTGGCCTTTTTCTGATTTCCAGTATTGATTGGCGCTTTCTAGATACCTCTTTTTCCCATTCTCGATTTCTTTTTTATTATCTTCATTATTTAATAAACTTTCTAAATACGCTTTGCCTGCTTGACGCTTCTGTACATTTTTTTCAGGAATAAATTCTACTGCTTTCAAATATTCTTTATATGGTAGAGCAGAAACATAGACAATTGAAAATTCCCTTATAATTAAAAAAAGCCATATTATTTCTTCTTTCTTTTTTGTGTCGATATTGTCTTTAATCTTTACTCTATTATTTTCTATTTCACTGAAATTTTCATCATCTAAGTAATATTTTATTATTAGTTCTATAATATTTTCATTAGTTTCACATTGATCAAATTCATCGCCAATTTGATCAATGTATTCTTCAAGTAAGTAAGTAACATTAGGAGAGGGAGAGAATACCGAGGGTGTTCTTAAGCCTTGATATAAATTGGGTAATATATGAGTCATTAGTGTTAATCCTATAGGCGCTGAGAATTCCACATCAAACTAAGATATACGTATTGCTTGAGCGCACATTTTCTTGCCGAGAAAATTGTTGTAGAGAGTTTAGTCACTGCGCGGAATTAAATCTATATTTCTCAACTCTCTCTTGCTTACTGTACCTAGACTTCTATGAAGCTCAGAATATAGAGAAAGTTGTGCGCTTTGACTCGTTAACTTAATACAATAATCCCCTCTTGCCCTGATCTTATCCGCAATAAGGTTGGCAGATAACGTGCCGGGCGGCATGGCCGGGAAAAGGCTATTGAGTTTGAGTCCAAGGCCCCATCGAAGGAGCCCGCTAAGCGCAGAACCCAGCGCGATGGCGAGTATCGGTTTCCACATATAAGTAAAGGCCTAACTCACTCTGCAAGCTAAGGCGGATAAGTTGTCGTATTTCAGTATCCAGTTTGAAGTAGATCAAAACTATACCCTAAATTGACATTTTTTCACTGTGCTTGATATAGGTTACAACACACAATGATGGCACCGAGTAGGTTGACGGTGAAGTTCTTTGGATAGCGATATCGCGTATGCTCAATCTGATAGCGACGCCGTATACAGCTTGGTCAAAGGCAGAATAAGTGATAAGTTTTATATTACGTTGCAACTTGGTGAGGAGTGCAATGCCATGTGTAGCAGGTACGGCCTAGATAAACTCAAATTATGTAACAAATTTGCAGTATGTTATTTCCAGATTAGGGTATTTTTCTCTGATATTCCAACTACCATATGGAATTTCGTCTTGTGAAAACTTGACCTCTTTTATATTTTGGAGATCGGGCCACTGATGCATATTCTCTTTAAATACGAGAAAACAATTACAAAGATTTAATTTCTCCAATTTTGAAAATCTTCCTAAAAAATAAAAGATATCCTCTTCAGCAACTTGATCATTGTCAGCAAGGTCCAATTCCTTAATATGGTTTACGGCAGGCCACATAAATTGTAAATCAGAACTGGTTTGTGATTTATCTACTAACTTGAATTTAAGTTTACGACAATTAGCAAGGGCTAATACTTCCAACTTAGGAAAGTTACTCAAAAAAATAGATAACTTCTCATCGGTGAGATATTGATGATAAGAAAGCTTTAAAATTTTAACACCACTTAAATTAAGCCACTCATTTTCTGAATTAAATGCCAACCCTTCACATCCAGAAAGATCTAACTCCTCTAGATTAGGGAGTTTTTTTAATAAAACGGCAAGATTTTTGTCAATTAAATTCTTGTTAGAAGAAAGGCTAATAGCTTTTACGTTATTTAGGGTTGGCCATTTATTCACCGAATTGAATTCGATAGAAAAACTATTTGAAAGTTGAAGCTTTTCCAAATAAGGAAATTTTTCCAGTAAAGCAGGTAGGTTCTCATCATTAATTTCACGGTTGAAATTAACATGTAAATATTTAACCGTTGTACTGGGTTTTATTTTTACCAAATCTTGTGCTTGTAAATCAAAATTATTTATCAATAGGATAAATTTTATATTAAATATAGTTAATAAACGTTCTAAGTATTTGCTATTACTTAAGTTTAGATATGTAATTCCTGTGTTTGCTATTTTTTCTAAAATTTTACAGACTAAGCGTAATTTTAATAAATCTCGTTTCCACAAATGACCTTTATCGAAAACAGTTCGCCATATTTCTAACGGGCATTTTTCAGCTAGGGATAATTTTTTATTATTGGCTAAATCAGATGACGATATTCTCTCCCCTTCTAAGGAAGCAATGTCAAGAGTAGTTGATGCATTATCTTGAAAAGCAAGCGACGAAGTATAGCCAGCATCTCGCATATTTTTTATCTGTGAAAACATACTACCTCCAATACTTTAGAAGATTAGGCACATTACCCCCCTTCCTTGACACCTTCTCTAAACGCAAAGAAGCAAGGATGGCCTTCAAGCCCCTCTGGTCACCCTAAGCATGCATTACTAGAGATCACGACATTTGAACTTTGGTTTGACATTTTTTGTAAGAGCAAAGTTGATGTCGACCTCTATTTCTTCCGCAGTACGCGTTTTTTACCCTGCTACCACTTTTACAAGTTTGCCTGCTCGCGCCGCTTGAACCCAATCTCTAAAGGTTCCAGCCGGTATCAGTAATTGTTGGGATGCGGCTGCAATTGTTAATCCCTGTTCTAAAACTAGCTTCACTGCTTGAGCATGAAATTCGGGGGTATAGACGCTCTTCGGTAATTTCTGTTTCATGGGCTCTTCCGTTTCTACTACATTTTAACGAAACTTCCGTGTCCACTTTTTTCTGCCAGGGTCACAAACTGATGGTGGTGAATAACAGCATGAACGCTGATTTTACATCACACAAACCAGGGGAGCTTACCGGCTGGCTGACGCAGCATGTTGGTGCGGGAGGCGCGTTTGCTCGATCTGAGCCAGGCCGGGTTTCGTCCGGTTGGCGGACGTCTCTTCGCCGTTGAACAGGGAGCCGCCGCAATGGTGATTTATAAAGAAAGATGTGACGAGGCAGACTATCAGCTTCTATATACGACCGCCCGATTCACCCCAGCAGCTGCTTGCGCCAGGCCAGCGTATTGATGTCAGGAACCTCTATAACACAGAGTGAAAATTAATTAGTCAGTCAACTGAGGGTCATCGCTATGAAGAAAATCCAACCGTGCATTCTGGCTTTTTTAGCCGGAAGTGTTCTGCTCACCAGTGCTTCTTTTTCTGTTATTGCAGCAGAAGTTTCTGCAGCCAGTGATATTACCCATAAGCCGAGTTTTGATGGCAATATTCATAATAATACTCTGGCCATTAGCCCGGATGAAAAAATGGCTGTTGTCGCCAGAAGCGGGCGACCAGAGGTCATCGTTTACGATCTGGATAGCGGCAAAGTACGTGATGTGCTGACAAATTATATTACGCCGCGGAATATTGTTTTTGCGCCTGACGGGAAAACTTTTTTTGTCTCGGACAGTAGTCTTGGGCTGGTTGTTCGGATAGATGCCAGAACATTAAAAATGGTCACCCAATATGCCATCGGACCAGGCGCCTTCGGCACGGTACTGAATAAAGATGGCAAGACGCTTTATATTAATAATCAGGCCAGCAATTCAGTCGTCAGTCTGAATACCGAGACGGGCGTGGCTAATGCGGTTATTACCGGGTTTTCCCAACCACGGCAGGGCGTTCGTCTTTCCCCGGATGGTAAAACGCTTTTTGTGACCAACTTCCTGGGCGATAAAATTACGCTTGTTGATACTGCCAGTAACCAGATTTTAAACGAAATTATCGGATTTAATAAAATCCGCGCCATCTCGGTAACGGCTGATGGCAGGACACTTTTCGCTGCCAACAGCGGCAGCAACACGATTGCGGTTGTAGATATCGCGACACGTAAAATCACGGCCACTATTCCGGTTGGACAACAGCCTTACGGCGCTGCGTTGTCACCTGATGGTAAGTTCATTTACAGCGGCAATCTGGCTGATAATAGCGTTTCTGTAATTGATGTTGCCGCACTCAACGTTGTCGCGACAATAAAGGGATTTGACGAGCCGCGACAGGCCATCGCGTTCACCCGTGATAACCGTTATGCCTATGTACTAAATAAAGATCTGAGTTTATCCAGAATTGAACGTAGCACGCAACATGTCGTATCCACAATCAAGATCTAACTAACTGATAATATTCAAGGAGTAAGAGATGAACAGAAAACAAAAAATCATTTTTCCCGCTGTAATGCTGGCTCTGATTTCTGGTCAAAGTCTGGCGGCGGCGCAGGATGACGCCCGACAACACTTTCAGGCGATTGCGACCGGAAATATGAGTGGAATAATGCAACAATATGCTGAAAACGCTCATCTGGAATGGGTTGGTGGCCCGTTAAATGGCACGTATTCATCACCGGATGCCATTAAGAATGTATGGAATAAATTTACAACCGCACAGGGCACATTAAAATATACCGTCACTGGAATGAGCGAAGCAGCAAATCATGAGGGAACGACCATTTCCGCCAAAGTACTTTTTGAAGGTAAAAAACCAATAAAAGTATTTTATGTATTAACCTACCGGGGCGAAAAAATTGTCAATGAAACATGGCAAATTGCACCTGCAATGACGCTGGCTACAACGAATTAATTTTCGCTATGCTCCGCCACAGGCGGTGCGGGGACGAGAATCAGTCATCAGGCTATGAGGGGGAAGCCTTCTCATAGCCTTTAACTTGCTCCCTCCAGCCTTATAGGGGTCAGCCTGAACAAGCAGCATGGATGTAATCAAAAACCCGCTGATAACAAAGAAAACATCAACGCCAGCAAATCCGTAAGTTGATTAATAAGTACATTGAAGTTTACGAATATCCTGATGGCCGTATTGAACTACGTGCTAACGGCATGATCTTTGATCATCAACGCTATATAGATTATCCGAAATCAATCACGGTGCAGTGGTCGAGCATAAACGCTTACTTAAGTCATGTTCTCCAGGCTGCACAACTTCTACAAGCCCAACGTGATAACCGCCCTGCTTCTGGTTCTCCATCAAGATCTAATCAGGGCATAGCACCAAATCAGAAAAAGCGTCAGGCAGGAACAAAAAAACAGCGTGAATTTACCGCTGAAAATTTAACAGTGGCTGTTATGCATATTGAGGCTAAACGTTGTAGTGAGAATACGCTTAGGCTAGTTCAATCTAACTTTTTTACTTTTAATTTTCTGCATTCATGTCTATATTTTATAATCATGATGGCAAACTTACCCCTAATTTAAAATAAGCGATCCTAAAAAAATTTTAAAAGACAATAAATAATAATTCTATTGAGAGTAAAAATTAATAATAGAGCAATTTCGACTGCGTTCGATTTTGTATTAATTATTATTTTTAAGCATGCATTTATATGGCCCAGTGGGGGGCGAAGCTGCAATTTGACGACATTTAAGGATTAGTTAACTGTAAAATAACTATATGATTATCCTTTCACCCCTTGCGCCATTTGGCGCGCAGCGGGTAGATAGCGATACAAGGTGGATAACCCGACACCCCGAGCCTGCGCCCCACGTGTTCTATGGTGATTTCGGGGTCAACAACGCACATGGGCGTGGCAATCCCGCTCTGAACGTCATTTAAGTTTCTGCAGTAAAAAGTGACTGTACGTCAAAATTGGGCAGGGTCACTGCTTCTTCAAAAACTGTATCAATTTTCAATTGCTGTTGACACCACGAGGTTCCATGCAGATCGAGTTACTGGAAATCAGCGAGCATTTTCATCGCTTTCCCCCTTTCGACGCCCTGCCCCAGGAAACCCTGGAAGCCATCGCCCGACGCGTCGAGGTCAGCTACTTCAAGGCCGGAAGCGAGATCCTCGAGGCCGGTGCCGCCATTCATGACCTGCATTATGTGCGCAGTGGCGCAGTCGAAATCTATCGGCGCAGTGGCGAGCTTTACAACCGTCTGGTGGAGGGCGATATCTTCGGTCAGGCCAGCCTGTTGCGTAGTAACAAGGTTCGCTTCCCGGCACGGGCCCTTGAAGACAGCCTGATCTATTTCATCCCAGCGGATGTTTTTGCCCAGCTGTGTGAGCGATATGACAGCTTCGCCGATTTTGTCGAGGCCGAAGGTCACTCAAGGCTGAAGTCGGCCGTCGAGGCCCAGGGGCGTGCAAGCGAACTGATCCAGCTCAAGACCCGTGCGCTGATTTCGCGGGATCTGGTCTGGGTAACGCCCAAGACTAGCGTCCACGAAGCCGCACGGCTGATGTCCCGGGAAAGTGTCTCCTGTCTCGTGGTCCTGGAGCCGGCCGGGCAAAATCCGGAAAAAATGCTCGGCATCGTCACCGACCGGGATCTGCGTACCCGCGTGGTAGCCGCCAACCGCACTGGCGACACCGCCATCAGCGAAGTGATGTCGACCGATCCGGTGGTCATCCAGGACGATGACTCGTTGTTCGAAGCCATGTTGTGCATGCTCAGGAGCAATATTCATCACCTGCCGGTGGTTCACAAGGGCCGCGCACTGGGCCTGATCAACCTGTCGGACATTATCCGGCACGAGTCCCAGAGCAGCCTGTACCTGGTTAACAGCATCTCCAACCAGACCTCTGTCGACGGTCTGCGATCGCTGCTCAGGGATCTGCGCGGCACCTACATTCGCATGGTGCGCGACGGTGCGACGGCCCATATGATCGGCAGCGCCATCTCGGGCATTGGCCGCGCCTTCACCCAGCGATTGCTTGAATTGGCCGAGCGGGAGCTGGGACCGCCTCCGGTTCCGTACTGCTTCATGGTGCTGGGATCGATGGCGCGGGACGAGCAATTGCTGGCCACCGACCAGGACAACGCACTGGTGCTGGACGATAGATTCGACCCGGCGCAGCACGACGAATATTTCAGGAAACTGGCCACCTTCGTCAGCGACGGGCTCGCACAATGCGGCTATAGCTACTGCAAGGGCGGCATCATGGCAACCAATATCCAATGGCGTCAGCCATTGCGGGTGTGGCGCGACTATTTCACCCAGTGGATCGAGAAGCCGAACGCCGCCACCCTTCTCAACAGTTACATCTTCTTTGATCTGGACGGGGTCTATGGTCAGCTGGAAATGGTGGACGCGCTAAAGGCACTCTGCGCTGAAAAATCCAGAGTGACGCCCGCCTTCCTGGCGGCGATGGCCCGTAATGCATTGAACCGGACGCCACCGTTGGGTTTCTTTCGCACGTTCGTGATGGAAACCGACGGCAGGCAGAAACAGATCATCAACCTCAAGGGCCGTGGTACAGCGCCCCTGACCGACCTGATCCGCATCCATGCTCTAGCTTGCGGGACCACGGCGCAAAACTCCTTTGATCGACTCGAAGCCATCAGCACCACGCAGCTGGTGCAACCCGAAGCCATTGAGCATTTACGCTACGCACTGGAATTTCTTTCGATGGTGCGCATTCGACACCAGGCCGATGCCATCGAACAAGGCCGCAAACCGGACAACTACATCGAGCCCGAGCGCTTTTCCACGACTGAGCGTCACAACCTCAAGGAAGCGTTTCAGGTATTGAGTAATGCGCAGAAATTCTTGCGGTTCCGTTATCCCGGTCACGCCTGGCCAACACGATGAACAACCCACAGACCACGAAGGGACAGGAAACTCTAGACTGGGCGGCACGCTTCAAGCTACTGGCGCAGCAAGCCCGGCACCCCCTGCTGCAACGTTTCTATCAGGCTGGCGTCATCAGCGCCCAGACCCCGCTGGAGCAGGTAGAACTGCTGGCCATGGACCTGGAAACCACCGGTTTGAATGCGCTCACCGACAGTATCGTCAGTATCGGCCTGCTGCCTTTCACCCTGAAGCGGATACGCTGTGGCGAAGCCTTGTATTGGGTGATCAAGCCTTCGCAGCTGAGTCATGAATCGGTGACGTTTCACCACATCACCCACGCCGACGTCCGCCATGCACCTCAGTTGCCGGACGTCATGAAAAAAGTGTTGGAGACAATGGAAGGGAAAATCATGGTCGTGCATTACCGAGCCATTGAGCGCAACTTTCTAGATCAGGCGTTACGCCACCACTTCGGGGAAGGCTTGCATTTCCCGGTGATTGACACCATGCAATTGGAGGCGCGGCAGGTCTACGGTGATCGCAGTTGGCTTTACCGGCTGTTTCGGCGGTCCCCTGCCTCTATCCGGCTGGCGGACAGTCGCGTGCGCTACCATCTGCCGCCCTATCACGCCCATCATGCTTTGACCGATGCCCTGGCTACCGCGGAGCTGCTGCAAGCACAAATAGCCACTCACTACAGCCCATCCATCGCCATCAGGCAATTGTGGGATTGAAATAACATTGTGGCGAGGGAACGTGCTCCCTCGCCACAATGGGGTTAACGCTTTACTAGCGGGTCAAGCTCGCGGTTCAGACATCAATCCCTTGACCAGCGAAATACAGCCCAGCAGCAAGACAATGGCAAACGGTAAACCCGTGGAAACCGCCATGGCTTGCAACGCGATCAAACCTCCGCCCAACAACAGGGCAATGGCAATCACACCCCCGATGATGGCCCAGAAGACACGCTGTGGAACGGGCGCATCGACCTTGCCGCCGGCGGTGATCGTATCGATGACCAGGGAGCCGGAATCCGAAGAGGTGATGAAAAATACGATCACCAGCACGATACCGAGCAGTGACGTGATTCCCTTAAGCGGGAGCCCTTCGAGCATGGCAAACAGCTTGAGCTCCAACACCGCATCCTTGACCCCGCTGAGACCCTGGAGGGCGGTCTGGTCGATGGCGGTTCCGCCAAAGGTAGTCATCCACAATATCGATACCAGCGAAGGCACCAACAGAACCGATATCAAAAACGCGCGGACGGTACGGCCACGGCTGACACGGGCAATGAACATCCCTACGAAAGGCGACCAACTGAGCCACCAAGCCCAGTAGAACGCCGTCCAGCCTTGGGTGAACTTGGTATCTGTGCGACCAAAGGGGTTGGAAAGCGCCGGTAAATATTCGGCATAGGTCACCAGATTCTTGAAGAAGCCGGTGAGGATAGCCAGAGTTGGCCCAACCACAATAATGAACAATAGCAGCAACAGCGCCAGACCCATATTAATTTCGGAAAGCAGCTTGACGCCCTTCTCTAGCCCGGCGAGCACCGACCAAAGGGCAATCAGGGTGATGCCGATGATCAGCACGACTTTGCTCACGTTGGTAGATTGAATGCCAAACAGGTGTTCAATCCCCGCTGCGGCCTGCTCGGCACCGACGCCCAGCGAAGTCGCCAGCCCGAACAACGTGGCGAATACCGCCAGGATATCGATGATGTGGCCGGGCCATCCCCAGACGCGCTCACCCAGTATTGGGTAAAAGATCGAGCGTATCGAAAGCGGCAAGCCTTTGTTGAAGGAAAACAGAGCCAAGGATAACCCAACGATGGCATAGATGGCCCAGGGGTGCAGGCCCCAGTGGAAGATCGTCGCGGCCATGGCCAGGTCGGCGGAGGCTTTAATGTCGCCTGCTGCGCCACCCAGAGGAGCCCAGTCGGTACGCGCCCCGGCGGCGTCGAGTATGACACCTCCCATGGCCGCAGAGTAATGGGACATGGGCTCTGCCACGCCGTAGAACATCAGGCCAATGCCCATCCCGGCGGCAAACAGCATGGAGAGCCAGCCCAGGTACGAATAATCCGGCGTGGCATCCCTGCCGCCCAATCGAACCTTGCCCAGTGGCGAGACAATCAGCGCCAGACATAACACCACAAAGATGTTGGCGACACTCATGAAGAACCAGGCCAGATGCTCAGTCAACCAACTGCGCATGGCGCTGAAAAGCGGTTCGACTTCATTCTGCAGTGCAAGCGTCATGATGACGAACAGCAGAATAGTAGCCGCGGAGATGATGAAAACTTTACCGTGAATATCCAGGGAAAAAGAGAACTGACCTCGGATATTGTCCTGCCCGATAACGTAGTCGGTGTCGATAAGGTTGGCTTTGCCGCTTGGGGCTGGTATTCCCTCTATGCCGGTTGACTGGGATTGTCCTGATAGATCGTCTACAGGGTTTGTACCCACGAGAACCTCCTTTTATTAATGGCACGCTTTGGCGTGCAATGGTCTGATAGGCCCCGCTGTTCCTATGGTAAAAACGAGATGTGTGCGCATGTATTGGAGTTAACCCATTTTCGCAGACAGTTAAGGGCTTCCACTTTTTGATGTGGAAGCAGGTGCAAAAATGTTTTGCGATGTGGAATGTACATCCGATGTGGCCAGATCTGCTTTGCCTATGTTGAGGTTGTCTAATGCATGTATAGGATCAGCAGGTTGCATGTCGTTTTTTTGCAAACGGCTTTTTTCAAATATAATAGGTGACACATAATTGAGAGCAGAGTGCCTGCGCTTGAGGTTGTACCACGTTTCCGCCATCGCATTATCATAAGCATCCCCCACGCTGCCCATAGAAGGTTGTACGCCCATTGCCTTGCAGCGGCTGCCAAAAGCAAGACTAGTGTATTGACTGCCGCGATCGCTATGATGAATGACGTTTTTAGGTTGGCGTTGTTCCCTTGTCGACAGCAACCACAGCAGGAGCAGGAGCAGGACCACCAGCACTGGGCTCCAAGTCAAAGCCATGCGACCACCCAGGCACATTGATGTAGTAGCGCACTGCTTTGCCAACGCCGTGGCTCCACAGTTGCCCGCCCGCGACCATCTCCGAAAGGTCGCGTGTTGCCGTGGCCTTCGAGACGCCGGTTATCTTCATATACTTGTCGACGTTCAAGCCGCCCAAAAAACCACCGTCCCCGTCATCGAGCAGACGCTGCAGCATCTTGCGCTGCCGCTCATGAAATCTACCGCCCTCGTGCTTCTCCCAAAAACGCCTCTTTTCGATTGCCTGGTCAATAGTGTGGCTCGCGGCATGGCAGGCGGCTGTACATTGGCGCACAAACCACTGCACCCACGCCGTGACATCGGTGTCGCCACACTGAGCTTGGTTAAGCGCATCGTAGTATGCCGAACGCGAGGTTAGTAGCTGGCGCGAAAGGCTATAGAGGCGCACCGGTTGTCGTAAATGCTGCGCCATGGCTATGTCAGCGATGGCCCTCCCAATGCGGCCGTTACCGTCCTCAAACGGGTGGATGCTCTCGAACCACAGGTGCGCGATAGCGGCACGGGCGAAGCCATCGATCTTCTTGCTGCCAGCCGACGCCGCCCAGGCCCGCGAAGGCGATGTCTGCGTAAACCACGTGAGGAAGCGCTGCATTTGCGCTGGCACGTCCTTGGATGGCGGCGCCTCGTAATGCACCACTTCACAGCCGAACGGACCGCTCACGATCTGCATCGGGTTGTCATGATCGCGATATCGGCCGACGACGATACGGTGAATGCCGGACGTGCCACCAGGAAACAACGCCGATTGCCACCGGCACAAGCGATCCTCATCGAGAGGCGTGTCAAACTCTGTCGTGGCATCGCTAATAACATCAACAAGGCCGTCAACATGGCGGTTGGAGGGCCCTGACGTTGGCAGCCCGAGTCGCCGCATCACGGATGACCGGACTACATCGAGCGGCAAACGCTCCCCTTCTATGGCGGCGGTGGCTAGTACCTCATCCGATAGAGCATCCAGTGCGACTTGACTGGTACTTCCAAGGCCGATGGCCGTAGCCTTGCCTTCGACCAGACCGTGCATCCGGTAAGCCTCAGCCAAGTCAGGTGCGGTCATCTGCGCGTCGTAGGCGAGATCAGGCCATTCAGCCCGACGCCAGATCCAGGTGGATTGTATGTTCATGAGCCGCAATCTACCATATTCGGCTCATATTGTGAGCTGCTTTCAAAGAATTGCGGCTCACGCAACCGCCTGCAAACAAGGGCATTGCATTCAACTGCAATCAAGATTCAATGGATTTAGAGCAAAACAAAGATTGGGATCATGCATATGCCTCTACCATTCACAGCGCGCAAGGTTGCACACAAAGGCAGGCTATCTTTCAGAAGTTTTTTTATTTTTAGCACTAGAAGGCAGGGAGTCTCTTCATCTGGCGCATGAAACCGTCTCTAGCGCATCATGAGCGGTGCAGCCATTCATACCCTGCAACATTCCACCTATTCGCATGATCTTTAGCGTGTTGCACCCATCGTTGAATCCGCAGCCGAAAGTCGCCATCTATGATTGAATTCCATCAATGGCCTTCTAACGGCCACAGTCGACTATCTTTAATTGATTATATCAATGCCACCACGATGAGCGACAAAGAACATCGCATCGGTCAGCGCCAGAGCCGCATGCTGCTCACCTTTGCGTAGCAGCAGGCAATCACCAGCATGCAATTCCACTTCGCCGAATTGTATGGTTCCTTCGATCATCAAGATTTGTTCCCATCCATTGTGATCGTGCAATGGAAAACGTGCACCGGCCTTGAAGCGCACAAAATAACTTCCATCACCATTTTCATCCCACACATTTGAAACAAGCATCCCGTCGATACCTGTTCCATTCCATTGCCGCTCAACTTCTCTTTCCAAAATCATGATTTTTCCTCAAGGTTATTAAACAATAAACTAACGAACGTTAGGTTGCCTTGATTTTCAAATCATGTCAAGTAATCAGTTGCGTTTACGCCTTTTTCGACATTCCTTGCTCTGATTGCACTCCGAGTGCGCCAAGCAAGCGCAAGAGATGTTCTTCGAATATTGCTGGAGGGTCTGTTTGCAGCAGTGAGAACGCCATAATGCCTTCTGCCGATCCGAAGATAATCGGTGCGGCAGCGACACCGGTAAGCGTCGACACAATGCTCTTATCGGATCGCCCAAGGTCCCATGTGGCGGCCAACCAATCCGTGTTCTGCGTGGAAAATAGGCGAATTTCTTGCATTACCTCTTCGGGTAGTGAGTTGCGCTCGACCGCTAACATTAGCCCGAGGCAGAGGCGGCGTTCGTCTTTCAATGTATTACAGAACATCTGAACGTAGCGGTGAAGGCGAATATTTCCTGCCGGTGCCTGATCGATTTCTGCCAGATCTTCTCGTTCCCGCTGGGAATACAAAGCCATCGCTTGGAGGGCGACTGCATTCTTCGAATCGAAATGGCTGTAAAGACTCGCTGCTTGTATGCAGGCGGCCTGCGCGAGTTCTCGCAAGCCCAACGCTGAAAAGCCACGTGTCTGCATCATGTCTACCGCTAAGCTGGTCAATGCTTCCTTGCGAGAGCCAACCGTTTTATCTGTTTTTTTCATTCTAATTTTCTTTCTGTAACAAATCGCCTGCACGTGCTTGCGTCAAAAATAGACTCACACTTGGAATGACATAAGCTGCAATAATTAACAATGTACTGGGGTTCTAACACGGGTTGACCACTCCCGCCCCCGCTCTTGGGATAGAGGGCCCGGCGGGGGCTGCCGTGGACAACCCTGCTTTTTGTTTTATTTTAACTAATTAAAACAAGACATTTTAACTTTGCTGGCCCTAAGACATTTGAACAATGATCGGAGCGGCCTGAACTTTCACGCGCCGACCTTTGCGCTGCTGCGCCACAGATAGTCGCCGGTCAAGTTGATGCGCTCCCAGCTCAACGGCGACAAGTACTGAAACAGCGCGTCATCGGTAGTTTGGTCGTGGCCGCGTAATGCGCTGGTGGCACGCTCCAGATATACAGTGTTCCACATGACTTTGCTGTGCCAATCGATAGATATCCTCCACTTCAAATTCCTCATGCGTGGCTTTACGTACCACGCGCTCAAACAGCGGCGCTAGACTGGCAAAGTGCGTATCCAATGCGAAAATGTATATTAAAAAGCGTAATTGCATGGGAACCTTGCGACTTTTAAATTGCTCTAATATTTAATCGTTAAGAAAATATAACGATGGGGCACCGCATTTTAAAAATGCAGAGATCGTTCAAATTATGGTTTTCTTTAAAATTACTTTTGAGTGCGAACGTGATCTCGCGATCTTTGTTTTCACCTGCCTCCATTGCGGCACTCTATGTGGCTATAGGGAATGGTTATAGCCGTCCACAATCAATTGTTTAGTCAATTATTAACCAGCGCGAGTCCGCATAGGTGGCTAATAAAAAAGCACTTTCTGCCATGCTTAAACTTCAGTTTGCACCGATCCTTCGGTTTGAACTGCAGGATTAGCCTGTAATAAGCAAAAGCGATTTATATCGCTGATATTTATGACCTCAATGTCTGCTCAAAAAAATCTTCCAGGTCCATGTCTATTTCTTCTTCCTCAAAGAAGGATTGTGGAGCGGTAGAATAAGATTTTAAAAAATGTTTAATATTTTTAACATCCTGAAATGCAACCAGATCCTTTTGAAGCTTGAGAATATCTTGTTTTATTGCCTGAATATCTGCTTCCAAGATGCGCATAATCTTTATGGGTGTCGATAAAGCCTCTTGTGCAATCTCAAAACGTATAGCCAATCCATAGCAGATCATTGAAATTTCGCCCTGAAGCTCTTTGGATTGCTGACTGAGAATTTGATTGTAATGTTTCAGGCGTGTTTGCGTCATCGTATTGATCGTTGCTTGATCAATGTGCTCGGCCTCCAGTTGCAGCTCCAGCAGCCGCAGCAAATCCTTTGTCTCATAAGCGTTGTTGACCTGTTTCATTAGAGCAGTCTTACGGTCACGCTCTGCAGGGTCTTGTTCTCTGTCGGGATGCAAACTGCTTGCCAGCTTCCGGTAGACTTCTTGGAGAGATTTGCTGATATTTTTCGCTTCTTCCTGTTGTTGCTTTTCTTTAGCCATCGTTTTAGCTGATTTCTTGCGCGTTTTAGAGGATTGGGAATGCTCCTGCCAGGCTTGTTCTTCTTGCTCTATTTTTTGTTGCATTTTCTCCCCTACCTGCGCAAACAGGTGTTCAAGCGAGCCTACGTCCATCTCTGCATCCAGCTCAATGCCCCATATTTCCTTCGCCATGCGCTTAATTGCGTCATGGTCTTCTTCATATTGCGCATCGAAGTCGGCATCGCTGTGCTTGTTGTAGATACCTTTTAGCGTTTCATCGTTGTTTTCAATAATTAATTCCCCAGCCATACTACAAATGACATGGCCAAGCTTTTTTCTCTGATTTTGAGTGAATTTCTTTGTGTGGCAGCTTTTGTCCAGCAACTGCACCATGTCCGACTGGAGCGTTTTTAATGTTTTGATAAGCGGTTCAAATTCTTGTGCGTATTTTTGTTGATGCAGGGAAATTGTAGACTGCCACTCTATTAACTGTTGACGTTGCTGGCCGATTTTCTTAATCAGTGTATTAAACCGTTTTTGCAGCTTTAATAAGTCTGTTTGGGTTTGTTCATGCTTAATGGGAATAAGGGGGAAGGCAGAGTGCATTATGAATGATCACTTAGATTGAAACAAAATCAGAATTCAAAGCAAAGGCCCTTGAATTTTTCCGGCAAGTTGAAGCATCCGGCGAAAGTTTAATTGTAACTGATCATGGCAAACCAGCTCTTGAAGTGCGTCCATACTATGGAATCAAGCGCAATCCGCTCAATGTTTTGCGTGGCTCAGTCCGCATGATTGTGGCGACAGTACTTAAGCTTGCCGTACCACTAGTGGAAAAAGACAAAAAAATACGCGCTTATCCGCACGTAAAAACTATTTGGTGAATATTAGATTCTTATTTTTAAATTTTAATTATCTTTGCAGATTTTATGATGTGTGGAGAATGTCATGGTGAATGCTTTTTAGTAGTCTGAATAGACCACTGCTAGATTAGTGAAATTTATACATATTTTTAAAAAATATCTTAAAGAAATCACTCATGCCAAAGTCTCTGTCTATTAAATGCTCCACTACGTCAAGCTCAAAATTACTTTCAGAAAAATCCAGTCATGCCACTAAATCGTTGACTTCGAAAGCTGCGCAAGGCAAGCCGCCTGGGCTTCTTGCAGGGTTGGAGGCGAAGCAAAAAACAAATTCGGATAAGATAAAAAAGTGCATTGGCCTCCTAAAATAGCTATAAAGTAACCATAACTAAAACGATGAATTAGGCTCTTTTAAGAATGCTTCTTCTTCTGGGCTTGATTTTCGTCCGAGAATTTTATTGCGGTGTGGATAACGGCCGAATTGTTTGATAATAACTTCATGCTTGGCGGCCCATTCCAATGGCGCTGTTAATCCTGTTTCTTGTTTTAATACCTCGCATAAGCGCATGGATTCTTGCTGACTTTCCAGCGTTTCGTCATGTTCAAACGGTAAATAGATAAACATGCGGTGATAAGGCGTAGGCATAGAGTGGTCCTCTCCTTTACTGACCAATGCGCGCGCAATAGACAGCGCATGGGCATCAGCTGCAAATGCATCAGGCTTGCCGCGATACAAATTACGAGAAAATTGGTCCAGCACAATAATCAGCGCACAAGCACCAAGTGGCGTTGCAGCCCACGCATCACATTTGCCTGCTACCGCTTCTGTATGCAGCGATAAAAAGCGAGATCGAATCGCTTCATCCATTGCATTGGATTGCTCAAACCACATCATCCGTGCATTGCTATATTCTGATGAAGTGGGCGAACCAAACCAGAAATCTAATACCTCACGCGCACGCGAGTCGAGAGCGGTATGGGGTGCATCTGTAAAAGCGTTTTGTGTCTCAGTATTCATAGATCTGCCGTATTTAAAAAATGAGCGTAATAAACGATGTTATCGTCCAAGTATGCGGACGTATAAGCTTGTAACTACCCATCCCCTCCTCTCTTTTGAATATTGAAATCTGCAATCCATTTTATACTCTGACCAATACAGCAAACTTTAACCGTATAAACAAACACTTACCATGCCTACTACGCGCTATACGACCTTAATCAGTGCCGCTAATCTTGCAGCGCGCATAGCCAGCAAACCAGATTCCACGATTCTCTTTGATTGCCGTTTCGATTTGGCTAACGACCATGCGGGGCAAGCAGCTTACGACACCCATCATCTGCCTGCAGCACACTACCTACATCTAGCACACGTGCTTTCTGGACCATGCACGGGCCAAAATGGGCGGCATCCTTTGCCAGATCGTGCAACTTTGGTGCGGCATTTGGCTGCTTGTGGATTGGACAATAAACATCAAGTGATTGCTTATGATGCACAAGGCGGCGTATTTGCTGCGCGGCTTTGGTGGTTATTGCGCTGGTTGGGCCATGAAGCCGTTGCCGTACTCGATGGGGGGATGCAAGCCTGGCAAAAAGCAGGTTTTCCACTTTCTAATACGCCATCCATAAAAAAAGCAGGTAACTTTAAATCCACCGCTCCACTGACCACTACCGTGGATGTGGCCGTGGTGATGCGCAATATACATACCCAAGAATATAAACTGATTGATGCACGCTCTGCCGATCGTTATAGAGGAGAGAATGAAACACTTGACCCCATCGGTGGCCATATCCCAGGTGCTATTCAGCGTTCTTTTAAGGATAATTTGACAGCAGAGGGTCACATGAAACCAGCAAGCGTTCTACGCGATGAATTCAGTGCATTATTAGGCGAAAAAACAGCCCAACAAGCTATCTTACAGTGCGGATCAGGCGTGTCTGCTTGCCTGCATGCATTAGCAATGGACATAGCAGGTTTGCATGGAGCCGCACTATACCCAGGCTCTTGGAGCGAATGGTGCGCCGATCCAACCCGACCCATTACAACAGGGCCAAATAGCCGATAGGTTCGGATTGCGTAAAATATTCTTTTCCATAAAAACCATAATTTTCTTATTAATACAGCGTATTGTCGTATTGACAGAGTATGCTGGCGCATAAGATAAAGACAGGGTGGCCGTCTTTTACACGTGTTATCCCTTAGAGCGTGCCTTAATTTGTAACTAACTTCCAATCCTTATGCCTTTTTTTCAGCGCAAATCCCCTCCTTCTACTCTCACCCTCTCCTCCTTTCTCTGGCCATTCGTACGTACCTATGGATGGACTTTTCTCGCAACCTTGCTATTAGCCATAGCTGTGATGTTGATTGAAACATCAGTATGGCCTTCGCTGCTACGCAAACTGGTCGATGCTATGGTACAAGCGCAACCGGGATCGCCTCAAACGTCATTTATGTCTACTTTAAAGACAGGGCCCTTGTATATTTTTATGGGAATGGCGGGAACGTGGGTATGTATGGAGCTCATTTATCGTCTATACGGTTTTAGCGACTCCTGGCTCTTTCCGCGTTTTGAAGCGGCTATACGTAAAGCGATGTTGCGCCGCTTGATGGAGCACTCTCATTCTTTTTTTGCAAACCACCCGGCTGGTAGTCTGGCTAATAAAGTTAATGACATGAGCCGAAGCCCAACACGCATTTTTACAATGGTGATAGGCCTATTGATTCCTGTGCTGGTTTCTATTGTGGTGATCTCGGTTATTTTTGCCAACTTACATATTTTTTTTGCTGGGATTTTTCTGGGCTGGGCAATGATACATATCGGCATAGGCTTATATTTTGCCCCACGCTGTAATGCACGTTCTGCCGCACATGCGGCTAGCCGCAGTGCTTTGCAGGGCCGTATAGTCGATATATTCTCAAATATGGTGGCGGTGCGTATTTTTTCGCGTCAAGCATTTGAATATAAAGAATTTTTGCCACGCCAAAACCAAGAGCAACAACAACAAACCCAGTCTTTGTTCTATATTGAAAAAATGAAAATCGCCTTGGGCATTGCATCTATGCTGTGTATTGGTGTGGGCGAAATGGGCGGTGCACTGTATGCGTGGAGCCTGGGCATTATCTCGCTAGGCGAAGCAGTTTTAATTCTGAATGCAAGCTGGGGTATTACCGGTATGCTGTGGATATTAAGCGGCCAATTGCCCGAGCTTTTTAAAGAAATGGGGGTGTGTAATCAAGCACTGTCATTGCTGCGCATCGCCCCTGAGATCCAAGATATTTCGCATGCCAAAACTCTTGAAGTTACGCGCGGAGAAATTGTATTTGATCAAGTCGTGTTTGATTACCACCATTCCACTCAATCCTCGATAGCCCCCCCTATTTCTTCTAAAATAAAGGCAGAAGTAAAAGCAGGTTCGCCACTTTTCTATGCTCCTATTGAAGGTACCCATAAAAAAATACCTCCCCAATCTGTATGCTTAAAAGCCGGTGAAAAAGTAGGGCTAGTAGGCGAATCAGGCGGGGGTAAAACTACTTTTGTCCATTTAATTTTGCGATATTACGATCTGCAAGCAGGGCGTATTTTGATCGATGGGCAGGATATACACGAAGTCACCCAGGCCTCTTTGCGGGAAAACATTAGCTTCATCCCCCAAGACCCCCTCCTCTTCCATAGAAGCGTGCTAGAAAACATTCGCTATGGCTCACCACAAGCGAGCGATCAAGAAGTACATGAAGCTGCGCGTTTGGCGCGGTGTGACGGATTTATTAAACACCTCTCGGAGGGTTACTACACCCAAGTAGGAGAGCGTGGCGTTAAACTCTCTGGGGGCCAACGCCAGCGTATTGCTATTGCGCGGGCTTTTCTTAAAAATGCGCCCATCTTAATTTTAGATGAAGCCACCTCGGCCCTAGACTCCCTCACCGAGACAGAAATCCAAGAAAGCCTCTACAGCCTAACCAGACAAAAACAACATTGCACCACCTTAGTCATTGCCCACCGCCTATCTACACTACTCGATATGGATCGCATTCTCGTATTTCACCAAGGTGAAATAGTCGAAGACGGATCCCACGAAGCGCTAATAGCAAAAGGCGGCCGATATGCCAAACTATGGGAAATGCAAAGCGGCTCATAAATGTCTAAAATCGGCCTATTAAGAAGGTAGGTTGGTGGTGAGGAACGAACCCCAACATGCGCGCCACGGTATCCTTGATGACCTGCTTTAAAAATCAGTGGTATGCCTATTGGGGAATGTTACCCACCACCAACCGACCATTCATCGCTTTTTTCTTTCTCTTCTTATGCACTTCATCCTTCAATACCCTGCTCTTCCTGCTTTCGAAAATCAACCCATGCAGCAAGACAAAGTGCAAGCTTTATGCCCTGGCACACCGATCACACACATCACCCACTCCAAAGCACCTAGCTTCGCCTTACGGGTTGAGAATGTATCTGCTGTACAAATTGACACCCTATGGACCCACTGCCGTAGTGAAAAAATAGATGGTGCAGTGCGCCCACCCATGCAATTAAGCGAATTTGGCGTGCTCGCCATGGATATGGATTCCACCCTCATTGATATGGAATGTATCGATGAAATCGCTGCATTCTGCGGAAGAAAAGAAGCAGTAGCCGCATTGACTGAGCGAGCCATGCAAGGAGAAATAAACTTTGACGAAAGCCTTCGCCAGCGCGTAGCGCTATTAAAAGGAGCCGATGCTGGCATACTGGAAAGGGTATGGACCGAGCGTCTACGCTTATCTCCGGGAGCCGAAGATCTACTCGAGGGCGCACGCGCAGCAGGATGGCGCACGCTCTTGGTATCAGGAGGCTTCACTTTTTTTGCAAAGCGCTTACAAACGCAGCTAGGCTTAGATGAAATACGCGCAAATACGCTGGAAATAGTAGAAGGCAAATTAACAGGCAAAGTACTAGGAGACATCGTCAACGCACAAGTCAAAGCCAACACCCTAAAAGCAGTATGCGCACAATGGAATATCCCCACACAACGCGCCATTGCCATTGGAGACGGTGCAAATGACTTGCTAATGATGGCACAAGCCGGCCTCTCCATCGCCTTTCACGCCAAACCCATAGTGCAAAATACTGCCGATGTAGCGTTAAACACCGTAGGGTTAGAAGGGGTATTACCACTCTTTACGCCAACCACCCACTAGGAAACACCATGCCCCTATTCACCGTTGGCCTAACCGGTGGCATCGGCAGTGGCAAAACCACTGTAGCCAACCGATTTGAAGCGCATGGCGCCACCCTAATAGATACCGACATCATTGCCCGGCACTTAACCGCTGCAGAGGGAGAAGCCATTCCCCCCATCAAAAAATACTTTGGCGACACCTTCATCCTGCCAGACGGCGCCCTAGATCGAAGCAAAATGCGCGCGCATATCTTTAGCGACGAATCAGCCAGACAACAATTAGAGACCGTCTTACGCCCGCTTATTTTAGCAAGCTGCGACCGAGAAGCCAGCCTAGCACAAGGCAAATACGTGCTATTCGTCGTGCCCCTACTTGTTGAGTCAGGCAACTGGGATACCCGTGTACAACGCGTATTATTAGTAGACTGCGATGAAGAAACCCAAATTGCCCGCGTAATGCAACGTAGCCAACTCTCACGGGAGCAAGTACAAGCCATCATGGCCCGCCAAACCACCCGTCAAGACCGCCAAAGCCGCGCACAAGACATCATAATGAACACCGCCGATACATCACTAGCACAGCTATACCAACAAGTAGATGCCCTACATGCCTATTACCTAAGCAAAACCTAAGGCGTATCCTCAATTACCCGCGCAATACAAAACAAAAAACCTTCATAATGGAGGCCCCACCCTCCTCTTTCCTCTATCTTTTAAGGAAATTTCATGCCTTCTTTCGATATCGTTTCCAAGCCTAATAAAGTCGAAGTCAAAAACGCTGTAGACCAGGCCAACAAAGAAATCAGCACCCGCTTTGATTTTAAAAATTCAGACGCACGCGTTGAAAGCTCTGAAAAAGAATCCACCCTCACCCTCTTTGCCGATAACGACTTCCAACTCCAACAAGTCAAAGAAGTCTTACTACTAAAACTAGCCAAACGCCAAGTAGACATCCGCTTTTTAGACTACCAAACCGTAGAAAAAATAAGCGCAGACAAAAGAAAACAAGTCACCAAACTACAAGAAGGCATCAGCACAGAGCTTGGCAAAAAAATTATTAAATGCATCAAAGACAATAAAATAAAAGTACAAGGCAGCATCCAAGGCGACACCGTACGCGTAACCGGCACAAAACGCGACGACCTACAAGCAGCCATTGCCCTACTAAAAAAAGAAATTACTGAAATGCCCTTGGAATTTGATAATTTCCGCGATTAAAATCAAAAAAAAGCAGGTTGGAGCTCACGCCTTATCCAACCTGCCACCTAAATGTATTACAAAAACGCTAAAGCCTAATTACCCTTTACGCCCAAACCCAATACGCTCCTCTTGCTTATTAATCAAGCGAGAAATATTGTGACGATGCCGGTAAACCAACCATAAGCTCAATAAAACAGTACAAGCAACCAAAGGCCAAGCCTTTGCCCACCCTAAAAAATAAAAAGCATATATAGGCGCTAACAACGCACTAAGCAGCGCAGCCAAAGAAGAGTAACCCAGCAATGCAGCCGCTGCTAACCAAGTAACCGAAGCACTCAAGCCCAATAAAGGATGAAAAGCCCACAGCACACCTGCTGCCGTAGCAACCCCCTTCCCTCCTTGAAATCGAAAAAATACCGGGAAAAGATGTCCTAAAAACACCGCATACCCCACCAAAGCCACAGCAAACAAGCCATACACCTCATCCCAACCCCTATGCTTTACCCACATAAAAGCCAGAATCACCGCCAATGCGCCCTTACAAGCATCCCCCAAAAGCGTGAATGCCGCAGCTAATTTATGGCCATTGCGCAACACATTCGTCGCCCCTGGATTTTTAGAGCCATACGTACGAGGATCAGAAAGCCGAAAAACAGAACTCACCACCACAGCAAAAGACACCGAACCCAATACATAAGCAAACAACACCATCACCAAACAGCTTGACCAATAAGCGTGAGGAGCTGCTGCTATAAAAGCACCTACGGAAGAAAAAGAAGACATACTAAGCTCCAAAAAGGTGTGCAACTGCCCATCCCTTAACTAAGGGGGGATGTACTACAGATAAAAAAATCTTATAAAAAATACAGCACTGCAAATCGCATTCTAATGGAATAACACTAGAAAGTTTTTCAGGGGAAAAGGGTATAACAGCGTATTATAAAAATACAGCTATTCTCCTGTTAGAAATAATTATTTATTATTTGATAAATAAGGTGAATATCCTAGATAAATTTTCCAAATGATGTAATTCACTACGCATATGGAAAGAGAGCCCCATTTTTCTAATAAAAACGGGATATTTTAGGCCGCTACATCTCTATTTTCTATTATATTTAATACGCCTCGCAAACCATATCTCACCGCTTTCAGGCGTACTTTTTGCCTATTACCTGTAAATTGCATGGTTACGCAACGTATTTGATCACCGTAACTCCAACCAAAACACACCGTGCCTATAGGCTTACCTTCGCCAGCATTAGTAGGACCAGCAATACCCGTAATAGATAAGGCAATATGAGCATGGCTGTTTTGCAATGCGCCCTTAGCCATCGCACAGGCTACAGGCTCGCTCACTGCACCATATTCTTTAATAAGATCAGGGGGAACGCCCAGCATTTCTGTTTTTGACGCAATAGAGTAAGTTACAAACCCTCTGTCAAACCAGTCTCCGCTACCCGGCAGCGCTGTAATACTTGCAGCAACCAAGCCCCCTGTGCAAGATTCTGCGGTACTCAACAACCATTGAGCTGCCTCTAGACGCTTGCCTAACTGACGAATAAGAGCAGACAACTCCTTATTTATATGTGTCATATCCACCCTTTTTATATATGCATCTCGGTAGGTTGGTGGTGACGAAGGAACCCCAACATGCAGACCACCAACTTGTAATTTTTGCTTTTGAGATCCGTAACACGAAGACGCAGCATTTACATAAGTTCAAAAAGTATTAGAAAAAATAAAGGCAGCTCTATTTAACTTAAAAAAAAGGGGGAACGATGTCTATATTTTACCTAAAGGAAAAATACACACCCTATTCCTTATTAAAATAGACATCGAAAAATCATGTCACTTATCGTTGCCGGTCGTTTTGATACTTTTGCTAAAGCCCAAGAAGCAGCTCAACACTTATTTGAGCACGGATTTAAAAAAGAAGACGTCACACTTTTTTTTGTTAACCCTCCAGGCCAACACCATCATCTTGTAGGAGGTGGAGATCAAATTGCAGATGCAGATTCAAAATTCATATACAAAGGCGCAAGTATTGGAGCCATGATAGGCGCAGTATGTGGCGCCAGCATCGGCACTACGCTCTGTGCAGTATTCAAACTCCCTTTACTAATCACCGTCATCTCTGCAGCGGTAGGCGCCTATATTGGCTCATTAATAGGCGCAATGAATGAAACCCAAAACCCCAAACCAGGGCTAAGCTCCACAAAAATGCACCAATCCGGAGTACTACTCGCCATACACGTCACAACAAAAAATCAAGCAGACGCCACCAGCGTACTGCAAAAAACCGATGCAAAAGACATAGAACGCGCACACGGAAACTGGGAACAAGGCAGCTGGAGCGATTTCGACCCCTTACAAAAACCATCACTAGTAAAAAAACAAAAAATTTAATTAACCCTGTAACAACTCAAAATCTTTTTTCAGAGCAGGATGCTGATTAATATGCGTATCGATCTCTTGCTGAAAATCGTTGAGCATACCTTTCAAAAAGGTAATATGGTCTTCCATCAATTGCACGACACTCTCCGTGGCGAAATTAGCAGGCATTTCTTCTAGACAATTTTGCTCCCGCTCCAAATCTTGCCTGATCTCTTCTTGACGTGCGAGCAACGCCTTAAGTGTGCGTGCTTCTTTAGAAGGCGCACTCCAAGCAGTAGGTTTACACACCTGCCCAAAGCGAGCAATTAAGACACTATCTACTTCATCTTTTTTAGTGTGAACACCTAAACTATCGCCAAAAGACTTAATCTCGGAAGGATTAACAATAGATACCATAATACCCGCATCGTGCAATGCAAAGGCAGCAAACTCATGGTAAATATCTGCAGTCTTCATAGCCACATACAGCTCTGCAAGTTCGACTCCCCGTTTAGAGAGCCAAGTAAAGAGTTCTGCTATACCAGCGGGGGTATTAGCAACTTTTTTAGATTTATGCTTGATGTCAGTGTCGCCCACAAGCAAAGCACAATCTAGTTTAGCTTTGCTTACATCGATACCAAGATAAAACATCTTACAAATCTCCTGTAAAGAAGGGCGCAGTTCACCACTACAAAAAAGAAAAAAACGGTAGGTTGGTGGTGACGAAGGAACCCCAACATGCAAACCATATACTTTTAATAAGTATGACAAAAACCACAAATATCAAAAAAATTGGCCAGGCAACCTCCCCTCATCTGCATCTCCAATCTATTTGATAGCTCCATGGTAAAACAGTAGTATAAATTACACACTTAATTTTAATGCTCCAGCAGCCTGAAGCCTCACTTGCTCATCATTGCCCTGCAAAGCCTTATGTAAGATTGCAAGGATATTTTGCTTTTTAGATAGACCGTATTGATTTCCTAATCCAAAAGTGGCATTGGCTCTATCAATTGCATCATATTCTCCGCTTACATTCTCTGATGCATCCAGCAATATTTTAATATTTCTATCAGACAGGCTGATATATGCACTTAAAGCTATAGTCGCCCTCAGCCTCAATCGCTTATTATTAACTTGCAAAGTTTTTTCAATGTGGCAAGAATTTTATCTTTTTTATGCTATATCTTGATTGTCTGGTTCCACATCGTAATCGATTATATTATTTTCGCTATATTCTTCGCTTATATTCTCTAATGCATTTAATAATATTTTAATGCAGCTGTCAGACAACGTGAGACATTCGCTTAAATATGTAGCCGCCTTCAGCCTCACTTGCCCATTATCATGCTGCAAAGCCTTTTGTAATTTAGCAAGAATATTTTCTTTTTCCGATATGTCATATTTATTATCCAATCCCAAGTTGACGTTGCTTATATTGGTTTCGCTATATTCTTCACTTGTATTCGCGAATGCATTTAATAATATTCTAGCGAGCCGGTAAGACAGCGTGATATCTTCGCTTAAAGCTGTAGCCGCCCTCAGTCTCACTTGCTCATTATTATCCTGCAAAGCCTTTTTTAAGGCAGCAAGAATATTTGCTTTTTCCGATAGCCTATATTGCTCGCCTAATCCAAAAGTAGCATTGGCTCTATCAATTGCATCATATTTTCCACTTTTATTCTCAAATGCATCCATCAATATTTGAATACCGCTATCAGGCATGATGATATATTCGCATAAAGCTATAGCCGCCTTCAACCTTACTTGCTCATTATTATCATGTAAAGCTTGATATAATGTAGAAAGGATATTTTCTTTTTTCGATAGCCCGTATTGCTTTCCTAATCCACATATGGCATTAGCTCTACTAATTGCACTATATTCTCCGTTTATATTATCGAATGCATCCAGCAATATTTTAATTTCTCTATTAGACAGCATAATATATTCGCTTAAAGCTATAGCCGCCCTCAGCCTCACTTGTTCATTATTATCCTGCAAAGCCTTTTGTAAGATGGCAAGAATGTTTTCTTTTTGAGATAGTCCATATTGCTTGCCTAATATCAAAGTGGCATTGATCCTATCAATTACATCATATTTCCCACTTGCATTCTCTAATGCATTCAGCAATATTTTAACGCCGCTGTCAGGCAGTATGATATATTTGCTTAAAGCTACAGCTGCCCTCAGCTTCACCTGCTCATTATTATCCTGTAAAGCATTTTGTAAGACAGTAAAAATGTTTTCTTTTTTCGATAGCCAGTATTGATTGCCTAATACCCATATGACATTTACCCTATCAATTGCGTCATATATTCCACTTGTATTCTCGAATGCATCCAGCAAAATTTGGATACCCCCGCCAGAGAGCGTGATATATTCGCCTAAAGCTATAGCCGCCTGAAGCCTCACTTGCTCATTATTATCCTGTAAAGCTTTATTTAAGATGGAAAGGATATTTTCTTTTTTCGATAGTTCGTATTGCTTACCTAATCCAAAAGTAGCATTACTCCTATCAATTTCATCATATATTCCACTTGTATTCTCGAATGCATCCAGCAAAATTTGGATACCCCCGTCAGAGAGCGTGATATATTCGCATAAAGCTATAGCCGCCCTCAGCCTCACTTGCTTATTATTATCCTGTAAAGCTTGATGTAAGGTGACAAGGATATTTTCTTTTTTCGATAGTTCGTATTGCTTGCCTAATCCCAAGGTAGCATTTATTCTATTAGCATCGCTATATTCTCCACTTACATTCTCGAATGCATCCAGTAATATTTTAATACCTACATCAGGCAGGCTGATATATGCGCTTAAATCAATAGCTGCTCTCAGCCTCACTTTCTCATTATTATCCTGCAAAACCTGATACAAGATGATAAGGATATTTTCTTTTCCCGATAGCGCATATTGCCTGCCTAATCCACATACGGCACAGACCCTATCAATTGCATCATATTCTCTTTTTGCATTCTCGAGTGCATCCAGCAAGATTTCAATACCAGAGTCGGGCAGTATTATATGTTCACTTAGTGCTAAAGCAGCATTAAGCCTAACCTGCTTATCATTATCCTGTAACGCTTTTATAAAATTTGGGATGATTTTTTCGGGTAATGTTTCTGCCATAAAAAAATTCGATATGGTTTCTGATCGAATTTTTGCATCTTCATGCTGTAAGGTTGCTGCCAATACATTGTAAAATAGGTTACTTTCTTTATCTAGAATGATAGTTTTTCTCTTTAAAGACATAGCCTCTTTGATAGCTACCCCATACTCTAGATTGAGTCGCTCTAAACCTGTTTTTGCACTCTCGATTTCTTCTGATTCTAATGTAACATATTCCCCTTCTATCTCTGCAGTCACGATTTTTTGTAATGATTTCGCTGTTTCTACTACATTTTTTACTGTAGTTTTTGTATCACTCTGTGATATGGCTTTTAATTTTTTTTCGGCTAGTATTTCTTCTTCTTGTGCATTCAATGCATTAGTAAATTTTTTTTCCACTTGTTGAGTTTGAGAGCGGTAAACTTGAAGCCTTTCTGAAAAAGAGGAAAATGAGCCGATAGTGTTCATATGTTTCTCCTGTTGGATAGGATTAAAAATGCTAGTGATATATATCAATAAAGTGCAAAAAATAAACCTAGAAATATAGATATGCTCGTAGGTTGGTGGTGAGGAACGAACCCCAACATGCAAACCACTTGCCTTTAATTATCGCTTTTGAAATATGTATGCAGGTTCTAAAAAGATAGTGGTCATCATGTTGGGGTTCGTTCCTCACCACCAACCTACGAATGCATTTACAATAAGAGGCAATATTCGGTGATGAAGGCATCATTTTTATTAATATAATGGATAAGTAATTTATAATTAAAACAAAAATAAAGTAGGATTAGCACACACCACATACGCCATGCTAAATATAATAATTATTAGCGATAATATTGCGCACTTTGCCATAGAAGTATTGCGCTCAAGTTCATCATATTCAACCTCAAGTGCTTTATACTTAACCAACAGCGCTTCTAACTCAGCATCAGGCTTTTTATTTACACCTCTAAGTGATTTGCACTCCAACGTGAGCTCTTTATTTTTGGCATGAAGTTTTGAATACTTCTCCTGCAACTCTCTATATATATTATCTGTATCTTTTATTGTTTTTTCATATTTTTCGTTAGCGAAGTTCGAATTTTGTTTTAATGTATTGCAATCTTCTAGTAAGATATTGTAATCTTTATCCAATGCATCATAGCGTTGTTTTAAATCTTGATAGCGATGTTTAAATGTATTATTTTCTTTTTTTAGTGCATTGGAAATTTGTACGCTATTTTCAGAAATAGAATTGTGAGTTGGTTGGCTATTATTATGGTGCGCTGAGCCAGCTGTATTATTTTTTAACTCTTGTAAAGAGTCGCTTTTTTCTTCATGTGTACTTTTATTAAAGCCCCATTGACTTTTTGCAGAGAGATTTACGCGGCTACTATACACTTTTTATCCTTATTAATTTTTATAAAATATATTATTACAATATGGCTATTTAAATTTATAATTACTATCTATTCCCATTGCCTTCATATATTCTTCCCTTAATCTTCTATCTTCAGCCCTTTGCACTTCCTTTTTTGCCATTTCTTCTTCAAATTTTCTTACCGATTCTAGGATTATTTCTCTATCTTTCAATGCTTCCTCTATATTCTTTAATTCTAGAGAATTATCTTTTGAGCGTTGCTCTAAATTTGAGAAAAATGTTGCAAGTGCCATAGCTTGTTTATTTTCTCTTGCAATCATATCTGCAGACTTTTCATCTTCTGTTTTTTGGGTAGATCCATTATCTTCAGCAATAGATTGAACGGCTTGCGCAGGATTAACTATTAAATATATTTCATGTGGTTTAGTACTTAATGGCCTATTCGTAGAAACATTATGAGCAACATCCATATCTGATAAATCTTGCTGTACAGTATCTTTTTCTCTCTCTAACCAGGCTATTTTTACTTGTAATCTGTTATTAGTATTACTTACATCACCTAGTTGTTTCTTAGTATTTTTTAAAGTTTCTGTTAACTCATTTATTTTAGAAAGCTGCTTATTTTTTTCTGCCAAAACAGCAATATTTTCAGCGTCTAATTCTTCTAGCTTTGCTTGTTGAAGTGTATGGTTTTCCATATATAAGGCAGCTTTTTTTTCTAAATCAACTTTAAGCTCAGAAATATGGCGTGCTTGTTCTCGCACATTTTCCAGCTCTATTTCTAGTGCAGCCTTTTCTTCCAATCTATTCGAGAGATTTTGTACGGTTGTTTGTAGCTCAGCTTTTTCAGCTTTCTCTATTTTTATATTTTCTTCTGTACTGTTCACAGTATCTACTAAGTTTTTTATGTGTTCCTGCGATTTTTCTAAGTTTCTTATTCTGTCTAAATCATCGATCTGTTTTTTCTCTAGCTGATTATTAAGCCCTATTATTTCAGCTTCGTGCTTAGTTTTTAATGCTTCTAGCTCTTGAATTATTGCTTGATTTTTATTTAAAGTTTGTTTAAATAACTTCATCGTGTTATTGCTTTGATCGATTAACTTTGTTTGCTCCTGCACTGTATACATTGCTTTATTTTCTTTTTCTAATAAGGCAAAATTTTCAATCTCTAGCCCTTTTAGTACTGCATCTTTTACTTCTTCAAATTTTACATGCTCCACTTTCTGCTGTTCTATAATTGCTTCAAGCTCTTTTATTCTTGCTTGCAAACTATCACTAGATTGGCTAGAAGCAGTAACTATTTTCTTTTGATCATTGGAGATATGTTTATCCTCTTCAGAGCCTACATTAGACATACTAGATGCCAGCGCTACTGCATTAGCATCTATATATAAAAACGGTTCTGAATATACTGATCCTGAAATCATACTGCTGTTTTCATCTATATTAATCCAACTCTCTGCCGTATTATCTATTTCGCTTTCGGTAATAGATGAATATGAACGAGATGCTTCTTCTTGTATGGCTGAAACGCTTTGCGTTAAATAATTATTATTAGGCGGCAAGGTTGGTGATTTATTGCTGAAGGATAATTTCTGTTTATTATTTTCTGTTTCCGTGTCTATTTCTGAATATAGATTAAATTCAGTGCGTTTTATTGTGTTGTTGGGTATAAGAAATTGGTAGCTACTGCTACTCTCATAGGCACTATCAATATTTTTATGGATATGCTCCGTATTATTATTTTCTTTAGCCGGTGGCGATTTTTTAAAAACATCTGTACCTAATAGTATTTTTTTACTTTTCCCCACTGTTAGTTTTTTATAGCTAGAGAAACTTTCATTTTTTTTTTGCGATTCATTATCAGATGAATCCTCTTCATCTGATAATTCAAAATGAGAGGTATTAATTTGAGGAGGTGTGTAAATAAAAGGATCTTCGCCAACAAAGTTTATTGGCACATCATTACCACTATCTGTGCCACTTTCTTCATCTGCACTATATTGCAAACCTAACCCTATAGGCAGATTGGTTTGTGTGATATTTGAATGGTTTGGATTAGGTGTATTTTGGTTATTATTTTTTGTATTTATTACTCTACTTAGAGTGTCGCCATGTTGAGAGTTAGTGCTTTTGGCATCGGCGATTTTTTCTGGTACTGATGTAGGTATTTTTTGATATTTAGCCGTATTTCTGCGCGCAAGATTTTTAGAAGCTCGACTCAATGCGCTAGCAGACATACCTCCTATAACAACCGACTTTTTATCAAAAGCATGTGGGACTTTAATATTTAAAATAGCACTTTGGCCCGAATGAGAAGTAATGGCCTTCGAATTTACTTGAGAAACATGGGGGGCGGCAATAGAAGAAGACGTAAGTGGTATATCCGGTTTTTTAAAATAAAAAGGCGGTTTAGGCGGTAATGTACGGTCATTTTCTAACTGGCTATTAGCCTTTTTTTTATAAAAAATAGTAGCAAAAAGTTGAAAAAAACGGCTAATACGCGCGCCTATATTTTTTATAAAGTCACGCATCATACCAATATAGTTTTGTCTCTTATTTTTACGTTTAATGAGCCTTTGCAGATTGTGTGCTATTTCTATTGGAGCTTCTGTGGAGGATAAATCGAAGGAGTGTATTGGATCGCTGCGATATGCTGTGGTGTGAGGGGCCTTTTGTGATGGAGAGGAGCTGCTATCTGCTCGGCCTATGCTTTGTGTAGCACTACTATTCAATCTATTTGCCACAAGCGTGGCGGCAAATTGCGCGGACTGCTGCATAGATCCTGCCGCTACACTACCAAAAGGCCCTTCTTCCTTATGGGTATGACGAGCTAGGTCTCTTATATCGGACACCATTTGTAGTGGTCCATATAAGACAGGGGAGGATGTTATGCGAGGTTGAATGTTTTCTTTTTGCTCTGAAAGCGCGCGGTCCTCCCTATTTCCACGTTGGATCTCTAGTTTTCTCCATTGCTCGTCTTTTTCTTGGAGTGCTTTGACAAAGTTATTATATTTTTCATAGAGATGTGCTATTTTTTCTGACAGTATTGTTTCTATATTTTGTGGAGTGTTATTTTTAGCAGTTTTATTGCTTGCATTTCCATATGTGCTGTGATTGGAAAAGCGATTTTTATTGACTGAGGCAATGGAGGAAGTCATTACTTCAGTAGAATAGGTATAAAATTTTGAAATAAATAAAAATAATCCTATTCTCTCCATCGCGCTCACTAAATCACTATGTTGCCATTTTAATTGCATACAATGATTTGGTTTATTTAAATCTAATGCATCTACTTCTATATTTTGTATTTTTTGTGTATATATTTCTATATCTTTAAGCAGGGTTTTTATTTCTATCTCTATATTTTCTGCTAGTACGATATTCCAATTTTCATTTTTAAAAAGTTGCTCTTCTATTTTACTGCGAATAGCATGATCAATATCACCAATATCAGATCCAGGTTCAATATTATAAAAAAAGGCTTTAATTTTAGTATGGTGCTCTGTTAAATCTAAGTGCTGAGAGCGTGCTGGGGCATGACTACTATACAAAGCAGGATTGCCTGTTTTTGCCTGTTTGTAGACCAACTTAAGCGCTTCAAACCAATTAGATAGCTCTTCTTCTGTATCGCTTACTTTGCTTCGGAGCGTAATGCCAGCGAGCAATTGCAAAGTAAGCTGTTCTACTA
The DNA here is from genome assembly GCA_031963045.1 of Mycoavidus cysteinexigens. Taxonomy (GTDB): domain Bacteria; phylum Pseudomonadota; class Gammaproteobacteria; order Burkholderiales; family Burkholderiaceae; genus JASSUD01. The sequence goes on along the minus strand of JASSUK010000007.1, from coordinate 4,523 downwards.
AACTTTTCTGTCCCAAGCTCTTGAAATAGGAATCTATGTTCTGTAATACACAAAAATCTGGGCTAGCCAGATTGCCTCTTTGCACAGAAGAAGTCGATAAAGCCGGAGCAATAGAAACGCAAGGATTCATGAAAGAGGCATGTGTGTTTGAAGACATGATAATCCTTTCGAGAACATAGATAATTAGTATATTAATAATTTTTAATGTATAAATCGGCTATATTTATTAGCACATCAAAGTAAGGTTTTCTTTTTTATTAAAATTAGATATAAAATAATTTTCATCTCCAAATTTAAATAAATCTTTTGCTGCAAATTTTATTATATTTTTCGTAAATTTTAAATAATTTCTGTAATGCTCTGAGGCTACGTATTCTTTAATTTCTGGTTTTTCGCTATTTATAAAATTTTCTTCAAAAAAATCTATTTGCAATTTTAACTCTATAATTTTTATTATGCACGGCAGAAAATTTTCGCTTTCATTTGCATCCATTATTTTTTTGTATATATCCATCCAAATTTTTTCCAAGCTTTTTGTGTTATAAGTAATAGATGGATTTTCCTGCATATTTTTAATATGTAGATATCTAAAATCGATTTCTTCATTAGAGATGCTTTCATTTACTAATTTTAGTATATATATCAGGGCAAATTTTATTTTTTCTGTTTTGAAAATTTTAAGCGAATTAAATATTATATAATTATTTTTTATATTTGAAACCATATTTTTCTGTATATTGCAAATCAATTCTTTCTCTTTTCTTTCTGCAAAATATTTTCTGAGTTTCATTATTGAAAAGAATTTACAGAATGCAGTTATTTCTTTTATAGATAATGAACTTATATTTTTTTCATCTAAGAAAGATAGCTTCTCAAGCTCACGTTTTAGCTCTTTATTTTTAAAGTGAAGCTCTTCACATTCTGCATTTAAATCTAGAATTAAATCTTCACTCTTTACATTAAATTCTTCTAATTTTTGCAATGTTTTTTTTTGGGCTTCATTAGTATATTTTGCATTTCTTCTTAGTTCACAATAGTTTTGCGTTGCAATTTTATTTTTTTTTTGCAAATTATCAATTTCCTTATTTTTTTTTAAAATTATTTTTTTTGCTTCACATGCCATAGTGTGCAGGAGGTATTCCAAACGTTTTAATCTTTCTAATCCTGGCCCATTTTCTGTTATTTCTATTTCGGTTTCTTTTACTGTCATGGAGTATTTTTTAATTGGCCCCCATTTGTTAGTAGTTGGACTCCATATTATTGGTTGGTCATGATTATTCCATTCAATTTTATTTTCATTATTTGGATTATCAGTTCCCCATAATAAACTTTCACTGAGGCTTGGTGATGTTGAAAGTTGGCGACATTCCTCTTCTATATTTTTATTTTCTTTTATGAAAAATGAATTTTTTTGTGTGGAAGTATCGCTACTGTGGATATACACTTATTCCCCCTATTAATGCTAAAAATTATTTGCTTAAAGTTTAATTATTCTATAATAGAAAATTTCGTAAATATTTTATATATCTTTCTGGCGTTTATTCTTCTTCATTATCATATTTTCTAATAAATTAAATCTATTTTCTACGGCTTTATATTTACTATTTGCTTCTGCCTTGACTGCATTTTGATACATCATGTCTTCTTCGTAAGTTGTATTTTCTATGTCTTCCTGCGAACTAGAATAGAGCATTAATTCATTATCTTGATTAGCATTAAAATTAGATTTTTCATTTTTTAAATTATTATTTTCAACTACGCTTTCTTGCGCATCTTCCGGTGACTTATTGATTTCTTTAGCAATATCGGTTGCGACTTCAATTTTTATATTTTTAGATAGAAGAGCAGTAATACGGCTGCCATCATCTTCTAAAGCTGATATGCCTCCATTTTTATTTGATATAGCATTAGCTGTTACACTATTATCTCTTTGCCAATATAAATTGATTGCTGCGGTTTCTCGAAGACTTGGTGTTTTATTATGTCTCAGTACTGTAGGCTGTGTATTATAATTTTCATTTAATTTTTGATTATATTTTATGAATGTGCTCTTAGAAATTCGATTACCATCACCATTTACAATTTTATTTGCGCTTGTTCTAGAATAAACAGTCATATCACTTAGCGCTTCACCAGTTTTAGAATTATTGCCTGATGTTACACTATGTTGCACGTACTGAATATTTTTTGCTTCAGCAGGTTTCAATGCTTCTTTTTGAGCATTAATATCTATGCGCACTACTTCTGCTTCAGTTTTTACAAATTGCTTTTCTAGGTTTTCTACATCCTGATTGGTGTTATTTATTACTTCCTCTAAAGTAGCGTGAGTACGTTTTGCTTTATCGAGCGCATTGACTTTTTGTTTTACTTTTTCTTGAGCCAATGCCAGATCTGTTTCTTTGCTGGCATTTTCTGTATCTATTTTTTCTAGATTATCCTGCAGATCTTTAACTTCTTGAGCTGCCTTACTCATTGCTTCCACTAAAGCAATTTGAGTACGTTTTGCTTTGTCGAGCGCATTGGCTTTTTGTTTTACTTGTTCTTGAGCCAATGCCAGATCTGTTTCTTTGTTGGCATTTTCTGTATCTATTTGTTCTAGATTATCCTGCAGATCTTTAACCTCTTTATCTGCTTTACTCATTGCTTTTACTACAGCAGTTTGAGCACGTTTTGCTTTATTGAGCGCATTGGCTTTTTGTTTTACTTGTTCTTGAGCCAATGCTAGATCTGTTTCTTTGTTGGCATTTTCTGTATTTATTTGTTCTAGATTATCCTGCAGATCTTTAACCTCTTGAGCTGCCTTACTCATTGCTTTTACTACAGCAGTTTCAGTACGTTTTGCTTTGTCGAGCGCATTGGCTTTTTGTTTTACTTGCTCTTGAATAAATGTCAGATTTGTTTTGTTTCTGGTATTTTCTGTATTTATTTGTTCTAGATTATCTTGCAGGTTTTTTTCTTTTTGAGTTGTATCACTCATTGCTTTTACCACAACAGCTTGAGTGTTTTTTGCTGCTTCGAGTTCTTGGGTAATGCGTGCTACTTCTGTTTCGATTTGTGTCAGTTTAGCTTCCATATTTTCTACATCTTGATTTATTTTACTTATTTTTTCTTCTAAAGCAATCTTAGAGTTTTGTGTTTTTTTAATTGCATTTTTCAGGTTCTTTAAATGTATTTGAGCATGTTTAAGCGCATTTTCTTGCTCAGTAGTTTGTGTTAGGTGCAACTGCAATGAATGTTCAGCTTGAGTTATATTGCTTATTTCTTTTATTAAAACAGCTTGAGAATTTTGAGTTTCCTCAAATTTAATTTGCAATTGCTTGAGTTGTTGTTCGGTCTTGCTATGCTGAGCAGATGCTTCTTCCAACTGCTCCAGTTTTCGTTTCGTATTATTGATCTGAGTGGATGCATCTTCACACTGCGTTTTAAAGCTTGTAGCGGTAGCCTGTTCATCCGCAACTGTCTTTTCTAATTCCAGATATTCACTCTGCAATTGCTTTAGCTCTTTTTCTGTATTGCTGAGCTGTGTGTATGCGTTTTCACTATCCTTTTTCATTTGAGCAATCTGCTCTGTTGCTGCAGTCTGTGTTTCATCAGCAGTCTTTTGCACCTGCTCCAGCTCGTGTTTCGTATTGTTGTGATGTGTGATTGCATCGTTTAACTGGATTTCCAGTTGATCAATCTGCCCTACGAGTGAAGCCTGTGCTTTATCAGCAGTCTTTTGCACTTGGTCCAGATCGTGTTTCGTATTGTTGTGATGTGTGATTGCATCATTTAACTGGGTTTCCAGTTGTGCAATCTGCCCTGTTGCTGCAATCTTGGCTTCATTAGCAGTCTTTTGCATCTGCTCCAGCTGGTGTTTTGCATGGTTGCGCTGTGCGGATGCTTCATTCAACTCCGTTTGCAATTGTGCAGTTTGCTCTACTACTGCAGCATGTGCATTAGCAGCAGTTTCTTTCACCTGCTTCAGCTGGTATTCCATATTGCTGAGCTGTGTGTATGCGTTTTCACTATCCTTTTTCAGTTGAGCAATCTGCTCTGTTGCTGCAGCCTGCGTTTCATCAGCAGTCTTTTTAAGCTGCTTTAGCTCTTTTTCTGTATTGCTGAGCTGTGTAGATGCGTATTCCTTCTCCATTTTCAGTTGAGCAATCTGCTCTAAGGCTATAGCCTGTGCTTCATCAGCAGTCTTTTGCAACTGCTTCAGCCGTTGTCCTACATAGCTATGTTGTGCGGATGCTTCATCTAACTCCGTTTGCAATTGTGCAATTTGCGCTGCTGCTGCCTGTGCATTAGCAGCAGTTTCTTTTAATCGCTCCAGCTCTTTTTCCTTATGGTTGAGCTGTGCAGATGCTTTATCCAACTCCATTTGCAATTGTGCAATTTGCGCTGCTGCTGCCTGTGCATTAGCAGCAGTTTCTTTTAATCGCCCCAGCTCTTTTTCCTTATGGTTGAGCTGTGCAGATGCTTTATCCAACTCCATTTGCAATTGTGCAATTTGCGCTGCTGCTGCCTGTGCATTAGCAGCA
>JASSUK010000006.1:0-10961 GCA_031963045.1 Mycoavidus cysteinexigens | reverse complement strand
GACCTCTTGATAACGCGGCTCAGCACGCTGCTTGCCCTTGCCAGTGTAAAGTTGAATAGTAGTCACCCCAATAGGGGTGCTTGAACTTGAAGAGGAAGCTGCGCTAATGGATGGATTCAAAGCTTCTCCCTCTTTGCCTTTCTGTGGGGCAAAAAACTATTGCGCTTGGATAGTTCTTATTTATAGACATTCGCTGTATTTACCAAGAAATAGCAATCTCATGTATACAGAAAAGACCCTATAAAAGGCATGGGAAAGAAAATACAAATTCAATGATAGATAGCCAAAAGGCTAAAAAAAAACCCGAGGGCCTCATGGCTACTCGGGTTTTTAATAAAACTAGATGGTGTATAAAACGCTATTTGGTGCCGACGATGAGACTCGAACTCATACAGCTTTTCAGCCACTACCCCCTCAAGATAGCGTGTCTACCAATTTCACCACGTCGGCTACAATACATTTCTTAGAGCTGGCTTAAAGTCTTCTTGCATCATGAAAGCTCTATGTATGTTGGTCTGAGGAAAACTCCCAACACAAGGCTAAATCACTATTTTTTAGAAGACTGCGCACTAACTCTTGGCACTGCATTTAACAAAGAGCCGGGATTCTAACCGGTTCTTCTAAACCATTCAACGCTATTTTGCACAGTCAGCACAATTTAATGCTTTCCAAGAAAAATGCATTAAACCTACAACACTGGCTGCTCATTTGCGCGTTGCTCTAACACTGCCACGGCTGGCAAGGTAGAGCCTTCCAGAAAGGCTAGAAAGGCTCCTCCTCCGGTAGAAATGTAATCTATTGAATCAGTTACTTCATAACGTGCAATGGCTGCTAAGGTATCGCCTCCACCTGCGATTGAAAAGGCGGGGGAATGTGCAATGGCATTCGCTAAGCATTCGGTGCCTTCACCAAACTGAGGCCATTCAAATACGCCGACGGGGCCATTCCAGACAATCGTGCCTGCCGTTTTTAGCTGATCTGCTAGTGCTGCTGCCGTTTTTGGACCAATATCAAGAATCAAATCATCGTCTTCCACCGCATCAGCTGGTTTCACAGTGGCTTTGGCTTGTGCGTTAAAAGATTTTGCTGTTACTACATCAATCGGCAGAGGTACAGATGCGCCTCGTTTTTGCATGATATCCATGATGCTTTTCGCTTCGTCGATTTGATCGGGTTCAGCTAAAGATTGACCAATTTTCAGCCCTGCTGCGAGCATAAAAGTATTGGCAATGCCTCCACCGACAATCAAGCGATCTACTTTATCTGCAAGAGACTTCAAAATACTTAACTTACTAGAGACTTTAGAGCCTCCCACAATGGCTAGCAAAGGACGAGCCGGATTATCTAGCGCTTTAGACAAGGCCTGCAGCTCTGCCACTAGCAGCGGCCCTGCACATGCTATAGGCGCATAGCGCGCAATCCCATGCGTGGAGGCTTGTGCTCGGTGTGCGGTTCCAAACGCATCATTGACATAGATATCGCAGAGCTGGGCCATTTTTCTGGAGAGTTTTTCATCATTTTTTTTCTCTCCACTATTTGCCCGGCAATTCTCTAGTAGAGTGATTTCTCCTGGAATAACATTGAAAGGCTGTTCAATCCAGTTGGTTTGCAGCGGCACAGGGCGGCCAAGCAATGCACTAAGACGCTGTGCGACAGGAGCTAATGAATCCTCCGATTTCAGTGCCCCTTCGGTGGGACGCCCGAGATGGGAGGTCACCATCACTGCCGCACCTGCTTGCAATGCAGCTTGAATGCCAGGAAGTGAAGCTCGCAGCCGAGTATCCTCAACAATTTCGCCTTGTTCATTAATAGGGACATTCAAGTCAGCGCGAATCAACACACGCTGGCCAGCCAGCGCCCCCTTAGAAATCAGATCAGATAGATGCAGCACGATAGTCAATTAGCTAAATAGAGATAAAAAAAGAAAAATCTGAGACAAACACGAATTTTACGGCATTAGGCAAACAAAAGTAATTTGCCATACCCATAAGCCTACCCCTGCACAGCTATATCTATCATGCGCCCTAAGCATGGTACCGTTTCACTTATAATCTACAGGTTTTGGCACACAGCGCGATTCTTTGATCAATTTGCTAGCGTTAACGCCAGGTAAGCTCTATGCTTGAGCCATTCACATTTTTTATTTTTCGGAGAAAAAGTACATGATTTCCCTAGAGGATCGCGACGGCAAAATCTGGATGGATGGCGAGCTAATTGACTGGCGTGACGCAAAAATCCATGTGCTCACGCATTCACTCCACTACGGCATGAGCGTCTTTGAAGGAGTGCGTGCTTACGCCACGCACACGCCAAAAGGGGAAGCAGTTCCAGCTATTTTCCGGCTTCAGGAGCACACCAAGCGCTTATTTAACTCTGCCAAAATTTTGCAAATGCCCATGCCTTTCGATCACGACACGATTGCACGCGCACAATGCGAGGTAATACGCGCTAATAAACTGGAATCTGCCTATATTCGCCCCATTGCTTGGGTTGGAGCAGAAAAATTAGGGATTTCGGCTAGAGATAATACTATCCACGTTGCTATTGCCGCTTGGCCTTGGGGGCATTATTTAGGGGAAGAAGGTCTCCATAATGGCATCCGCGTTAAAACCTCCTCCTTTTCCCGCCACCACGTCAATGTATCGCTGGTGCGTGCAAAAGCAAGTGCTTGGTATGCCAACTCTATTCTTGCAAACCAAGAAGCACTTGCTGATGGCTATGATGAAGCATTGCTGCTCGATACCGATGGCTACGTATCAGAAGGCTCTGGTGAAAATGTATTCATCGTCAAAGCCGGCCGCCTCTACACCCCAGACCTCTCCTCCTGCCTAGAAGGCATCACGCGTGACACTATTCTCACGCTAGCGGCAGAACAAGGCATCGAGGTTATAGAAAAACGTATCACCCGCGACGAGATGTATTGTGCCGATGAAGCCTTCTTCACAGGCACTGCAGCAGAAGTCACCCCCATCCGCGAATTAGATCGCCGCGCCATTGGTGCAGGCAAACGTGGCCCCATCACGCAAGCATTACAAGAAGCCTTTTTCTCCATCGTTTCTGGGAAAAATCCAAAGTATGCGCATTGGCTAACTTCTATTCATCCAGACCAAGCATAAAGAAGATGTAAGCGCCCTGCCCCTTCCCCCTTGCCCAGGGAAGGCTGCTTTAAAGTTTGGCAGACGCTTCCTTTTGCATATATCTGAAACAAGCCAAAGTTGTACCTAACACCTTATCCAAAATGAAAACCAGCGATTCAGCCCCCATACCTAACAGCAAGCATGACGAAACCTCCGTCTCAGAATATCTTGTAGACGAGCCTCCAGTGCATTGCCCCAACCCCAGCATGCCATTATGGAATGCCCATCCTCGCGTCTTTATCGACCTCACTCATGGCCCAGCCAGCTGCCCATATTGCGGCACACGGTATCGATTGCGTGCGTCTGTTCGTTAAACACACACTTATTTCGCTATTTTTTCAAATCACACCATTTCTTGTAAGAGAATACTTAATCATAACTATAAGTATCTTACGAGAAATGTATGAAATACTCCCACCCCCCTATTTCGATTACTCTGCCAGATACGGCTTCTCATAATGAAGTCCCTGAGAAAAGCACTACCCTTCATACGCCATCGCCATTCCTATTTGCAGGAAAATTAGCTCCGTTAGCGAGCAAGTTCACTAGAAACAATCAAAAACCTAGAGCAGAATCTCAGCAGATTATTCAAAAACTGCTTAATAACGAGAGATATAGCATCTCAACTGAGTCAGATTCAGTAATCGAACATGGTGCTAGAGCGCATGCAAGGGCTAAAAAAATTGAAAATAATAATCGTTTTTATTTTGATAAAAGTATTTATATAGAGCAAGGTAAGTACCGACTTATAAGGGGAAATCCATACCGATATAAAAATAAAAAAGAATTTGGCAATCCTATTGATCACAACCAGAAACCTCTATCAAATATAAAATTGACTAGTCGTTTAGATTTACATGGCCATGGGGGTACAGACCATTTTTCAGAATTATCTGCTGAGGATTTAGCGAGTGCTTTATGGAATGCTGGACTCACTGAAGTGGGCATTCTTAAATTACAAGCTTGCAATGTTGGAAAAGGAGACTTTTTTATCCACCTCAAACAAGAACTAGATAAATTTGGAATAAAGGTTGGTTATATTTCTGGCCCTAAAGGCTTACTTGTAGATTGGCGAAGAGAAGTAAGAATATTCAACTATGAATTTAATATAAATTACCCCCCATTTTTTCCCACAAAAACCGTTGGTTTCCTCATACCAGAAACATATCGTTTACGCGTCATAAAAGGGAATATTGATATTGCTTTTCCAGGAACAAGGTATGACCTCCCTATGCCTGAATTAGCAAGCAGATCTCATACCGAGAAAAACTTATCCGATATTCTATATCTAACATCTTCTTGAAAAAGATATTTATTTTTTTAGATTTTTCTTTCAATTTTATCTTTTATTTCTGGATATTTATTTAGTTCATCTACTATTTTTATTTCAGATAAGCAGAATTTTTTTGCATTATATGCATCATACTTTACCAGAAATAATATTTCCATTTTTCAATATATGAACTGCATCTTCCTTGAGGATGACTGACCTCTCTGCCAAAGCATCTATTAAAACCCCTCCTTCTTCACTCCAAACATGACTTATGGGATATTTCATCATAACTATATTTATAGATTTATGACGCTCCAACTTTTCAGCGTGAAATAATATTGATAAAGTTGAATACTCCAAGCAATTACCATACCTCAAAAATAAGACAGACACTACTTCTGACATTAAACTTAAATTTATTTGAAAACTATGCCTATTATTTTTAATAAATTCCATTTTATTTTTTTATAAAAAATTTATGCATTCATTAGGCAAATATTCAGGCAAACTTTTTTTATCATTACTATCAGAATTATAAAATTCAAATAATTTCTCTCGCAAAGATTTGACTTCAACCACTTTAACTATCGAACGAAATTTTGTTATACCAAAAAGATATACTCTAATCATCTTTAAAAAATAGCCCAAAAATAGTTGATAGTAAAAATTATCATATTAAGGTTTTAGCCCTAGCTTAAATTTTATATTTTAATATATTATTTTTTATTCACGCACTACTCAGATATTTGCAATTTCCTCTCCCAATCTTGCCTCAGATGAAATCCAAAATATAAGTTATATCCATTTCTCTTGAAAAGACAATTTCCTTAACATTAAGATAAAATTTATTTTTAAATTATCTTACCAATTTTTTCACTAGCGGGCTATTTTTGTATACTATTTTTCTTTAATTTTTATGTACAAATAAATGGCTTCTATTTTTGGAGTTACCTATTATGAAAAATCCGCTTACTCATTGGAGAAAATCGCTGCCCATTCCAATACAAACAAGAAAAACCCCACTCTTTGCAATGCAAGCAGTTTTTGACAAATTTCTTGAAGATTTTTATAAGGATTGGGAGAGTCCCAACGTCTCTTTTGGAGATTGGGAAAATTTGATGATCCATCCTTCAGTAGATATTATTGAAAATGAAAAGGAATATAAAGTAGAAGTCGAAGTACCAGGCATGGGGCCAGAAGACTTGAAAATTTTGATTGCAGATCACGTCTTAACAATTAAAGGTGAAAAAACAACCTCTCGAAAAGATAAGGATCAAAACTATATGATGCGGGAAATTGCATATGGCGCCTATCAACGCGATATACCATTACCAGAATCAGTAGATACGGCAAATGCGAAAGCAAGCTTTAAAAAAGGCATGCTATGGGTAAGCTTGCCTAAAAAAGAAAATAGGTCCGAGCAATATAGGGAACTGAAGGTTGAAAATTCCCAATAAGGATAATACTTCTATAAATAAGTAAGAAAATATGAAAACTGCCATATTTAGCAGTCATCACTTTGAAAAACCATTTTTAGAGCAGGCTAACCAAGCCTATAAACATGAACTGCATTTCTTTGAAGCAAACTTGAATGCTCAAACTGCAGTTTTGGCCGATACTTATCCAGCTATCAGTTGTTTTGTGATTGACGAATTGTCAGAAGCTGTATTGACACTACTCGGTAAAGGCGCAACGCTAATCATCTTGCTACGCTCTGCTGGATTCAATCATGTGAATATGGAAGCCGCTAAACGCCTAGGGTTTATTGTGACACGCGTACCAGCCTATTCTCCTTATGCAGCACTTGGAAGAGTCTATTTTATATAAGTACTTTCATTAGACTTCAACTTTTCTAAATTACTAATATATCTCATGCACTTTAAGTAGTAGCAATTATATAAAATTCTCTTAATAAAAGTAATTTTTATATTATTAAAAAGTGGAGAGATTATAATGAAAACGAATGCACAGCTTTATGAAGACATTATGGAGAAACTCAAGTTCGAGCCAAGCGTAAATGCTTCTGATATTACTATCGCAGTTAATGGTGAAGTTGTCACATTAGGTGGCAAGGTCAGTAGTCTGTTTGAAAAATATGTAGCCGAACGAGCAGTTAAAAGTATTTCTGGCGTTAAAGGAATAGCCAATGAAATTAAGGTGGAATTATCAAGTCAGCATAAATTATCTGATGCAGATATTGCCAATACTGCTGTTAATGTCTTGGAATGGAATAGCGCTTTGCCTCATGACAAAATTCAGGTTAGTGTCGAAGAAGGTCACGTAACACTCACTGGCAATGTGGATTGGTGGTTTCAACGCGACACTGCCGAGAAAGCAATCAAACGACTTGCAGGCGTGAAAAGTCTGAGTAATCAGATTTTTATTAATAGGAATACTAGTCTCTTAGCACAAGATATTAAATCTCAGATTAATCGAGAATTCCATCGCCATGCTCAACTGGACGCCGAGAAAATTCGGATTGAAGTAAATGCAGAAGGTAAAGTAACACTCAAAGGCGATGTGCGTTCCTGGGCAGAGTTAATGGAAGCAAGGCGAGGAGCCTGGTCAGTATCAGGGGTTACAGATGTAGATAATCAGCTAATGATTAAATATGAGAATATCTAAAATAAGTGGTGTTACGCAGTCAGCAGGAGCTAGGGCATTAGAATAAAAGCGCTATGAACAAAGAGCGTTTAGAGCCATCAGCATGGTAGTCGGCGTCACATCAGTAGTGAAATAAATAGCAGAAATATATAATTATTTCAATGAAAAATACCATCTATAAACATAGGCACGGATATGCTTTAAAATAAAATTTAGTAGAGAGCGTCGCATACATTATAAAAAATATCAGCCAAATTCATAAAATTCATACTCAAAGTAAATAAATTGCTAGAAAACCACTTACCTCTATTCAATAATAGGCATGCTGCTGGCAAACAACTGGCCTATGCATTGCTTTCTTTGCACCTGCAAAAACCCATTGTGCTGGCATTGCCACGCGGTGGTGTACCGATCGGCTTTGAGATCGCACGGTCTCTGAATGCGCCGCTCGATATTTTGCTAGTTAGAAAAATTGGTGTGCCCAGCATGCCTGAGGTGGCACTAGGTGCGGTCGTAGATGGCAGCGCACATCAAGTAGTGTGGAATGAAAGCTTAGTCAAGGCATTACAGTTAAAAAATGCTGATCTGGAAACGCTAAAGCAATCGCAACTACACGAGATCGAGCGCCGCCGCAAATTATATCGAGGCACCAAATCACCTCCTGATTTGGCTGGAAAAACAGTCATTGTGGTCGACGATGGAATTGCAACTGGCAGTACGATGCAGGTAGCCTTAGCTGCATTACGACGAATAGGGGTAGCAATGCTGGTAGTAGCCACACCAGTAGCACCGCCAGACATATGGAATAGCATTTTGCGCACCATAGATAATGGTATTTGTCTATTTTGCCCTGAACCATTTGGTGCAGTTGGACTGTATTACACCCATTTTGAGCAACTTGAGGATCGGGAAGTTATCGATTTATTAGCGCGTGCTGATCTACTCTTTAGTAAAACGGGAAAATCACCCCTAACTTAGGGAGCTACGTTGTGTATGAAACAGCAAAAGCAAGTTCGCTTGCACGTCAAGAGGCGATTGCGTTAGCAGGGCCAGAAGACGTTGTGAGCATCGTTGATTTTCTAAAAGACGCAGAAGTCGTGCTGTTGGGCGAGGCCACACATGGTACCCAGGAATTTTATCAAGCGCGGGCAGCCATTACCCGTGCGCTCATCACACAGCACGGCTTTGCAGCAGTGGCCGTGGAAGCGGACTGGCCAGATAGCTATCGGGCGAGCTGTTACGCTGCTGGGCATAGCGATGACCAAAATGCTATGCATGCACTCGATGGCTTTTTGCGCTTCCCACAGTGGATGTGGCGAAATGCGGTGGTTGCAGAATTTATTGAATGGCTAGGCTGTTTTAATACTAGCCATCGAAAATTACAGCCAGCAGTGGGATTTTATGGCCTTGATTTGTATAGTCTGAGTGCATCACAAGAAGCGGTACTGCGCTATTTAGAAAGCATTGACCCCAAGAGTGCAGCACTCGCACGGATACGTTACCAATGCTTCGATCATGGCATTGTTGACCCTGAGCGTTATGGCTACGAAATTGCCTTGGGTGTGCGTAAAGACTGTCAGAATGAAGCAGTTGCCCAATTGATCGATCTTGTTAAGCATACACATCGCGCGCTGGATGAGGCTGATAGTGACTGCACCCAAGCTGCCTTTTATGCAGAACAGAATGCGCGCGTTGTCTGCAATGCCGAATCCTACTATCGAGCAATGTTTCATTCCGGCCAAGCTTCATGGAATCTACGCGATATGCATATGATGGAAACGCTGGAACGGCTTCGGGCCCATATGCGCCTTATCGGGCAGGTAAACGGGAAAGTTATCGTCTGGGCCCATAATTCGCATCTCGGCGATGCGCGTGCCACTGAAATGGGACTGCAAGGTCAACTTAATCTTGGGCAACTAGTTCGACAAAAATGGGGCGGCCGTGCGAAAAGCGTAGGCTTCACCACGCATACTGGAACCGTGACTGCTGCTAGTGAATGGAGTGGGCCTTGGTATATAAAAAATGTGCAGCCATCGCGGCCAGATAGCCATGAGTGGGTTTTGCAAGAGATAGGGCTCGATATTCTGTTTCTGCCATTCGATAGCAGCGAAGCTTTGCGTACCGCATTCACAACAGAGCGGCTCGAGCGCGCGATAGGCGTAATCTATTTACCGCACAGTGAAAAAACGAGCCATTATTTTTATGCGAACTTATTTGCGCAGTTCGATGCAGTGATCCATTTCAACTGCACCACAGCATTGCAGCCGCTAGACAGCCATAAATTAAGCGATGTGGATATGACTACCCAATTAGGTGATATTGAAACTTACCCATCTGGTATTTAAATCATTATTTCTAATTACACGCTATCAAGGATTTTTTACCCGCCAAATTTTAAGCAATATTGCGTTGATCTCTGAAAAAAATTCAACATGCACGCGCTGCGCCTTTGAAGTTGCAGCGCATGATCAAGGCGCGCATGTTACCCATATTGGCCCAACTGGCTCCCAACTAGGACATAAAGAACCGATTAAAGATACTGCACGAGTACTTGGCCGCATGTACGATGCCATTGAGTACCGGGGCTCTCAACAAGCTGCAATTGAAGAACTCGCGCAATGTGCAGGGGTACCCGTTTATAACGGGCTTACCGATACATTCCACCCCACCCAGATGTTAGCCGACGTGCTAACCATGCTTGAATTTAGCCATAAACCCCTGCATGAAATTAGTTATTGTTATGTAGGCGATGCGCATTACAACATGGGTAATCGTTACTCTCAATAGGGGCAAAACTCGGCATGGAAGTACGCTTGTGTGCAGCGCATAGCTTGTGACCGCAAGCGGCACTGCTAGAACAATGCCAAGCAATAGCTACCACTACAGGTGCACGGCTTACGCTCTCAGATACTCCGCAAGAAGTGCCGTGTGAGTAGCAAATAAATTGTCCAGTTTGTAGCGCGTAGATTATCTGGTTTTTGGGCGATAACGCTGCATAATTTTATATGCAAGCGGTAAATTGACCTTGAACCCTGTGCCTCAGTGCTGTGAAAAGGCATGCCAATAGGCTCATGCAAAACTCCATTCACGCTTTTAAGGTAAGGAGTACATCGACCTTCCAAAAGCATTCTTTTTACCTGCTATAAATTGTGCCCTTTCAAGCCTCACAGCCATGAAAATCTTCAATTATCTGATGCCAGATTACTGCAATGTAGAGCAATCCGACAAGAATTAGCAAAAAGGGGGTAACAAAAGGCGAAGCTAAAATAAAAGGTACATTGCATGTTCCTAATATACACAGCCCAATACTAAAAATAGCAAGGGCTATACCGGTATCCTTGCGCAAATATATAGGCACTTCCTGAACACTATTCTGTTTTTGAAGGGGATGATCATCTTTTGCTATGCTGCCTCCCCCTTTTTCAATTTTTTGTCCCGCTTCATTCATTTTGCTAACATAAAATAGGGCATTGGCAGCAGCAGATTGTGCCTGTATAGAAGACGAAGAAGTCATGCTTATCTCACTTAACTACTAGGCAGCAGCAGAAAATGGACTGTAAAAATGGAGTACATTGTATTGAACATAGGTACTTGAATATGCATATTTTTCGGCAGGCATTTTTCAATACAATAACTTAGACCAAACTCCTCTTTTAACAGTTTTTTAATTGAGGACACGCCCTAAATAAAATATGAATAATACGCTGGGAGAGGAAGTTTTCAGATTTGAAAAATGTGCTGAATACTATTGTTGAATTGCACCGAAAGGTATGTTCAGTTAAAAAAAAGAGCATCCCAACATGGATTCAGAACCGCCTTTTTAATACAACGTACTCAAATACGTGACGACACAGGGTAAAAAAAGTGTGCGGGATCGCAATGAGGAGCGTGAATGCGCGAGCACATAGATGCTGAATAGAGTGCGCCCAAGACAGCAGCCGTGTGCG
>JASSUK010000005.1:0-11132 GCA_031963045.1 Mycoavidus cysteinexigens | reverse complement strand
AATGTAGCTAATGTAGCTAATGTAGCTAATGTAGCTAATGTAGCTAATGTAGCTAATGTAGCTAATGTAGCTAATGTGGCTAATGTGGCTAATGTGGCTAATGTGGCTAATGTGGCTAATGCGGCTAATGCGGCTAATGTGGCTAATGCAGATAATGCTATCGCCAAAAATAATATTCTAGAAAGCAGGATGTTTATCAATGCTCGTAATGAGTTTGGCCAACCTTTGTATCAAAAGCCTGTCATACATTGGATGGTTGTAAATAATGAATGGGACTTGTTTGAAAAAGCGCTTGCTACCGGCATTGATATTGATGAACTCGATCCGCAAGGGAAAACTCCACTGCATTGGGCCGTCGAAATTCGCGATGAAGCGGCCGTGAGAAAATTAATAAAGCACGGGGCAAATACAGAGTTGAAAGATAAAATGGGGCGCCTCCCCATAGTGCGCGCGATTCTAATAGGTGACACCGCTATATTTAAGTGCCTTGTAAAAGAAGGCAGCCAGAATAGGGATCTATTGCTGCAGCAAACATTTTTAGACTACTCCTTGCTGCACCTTGCAGCTCAAGAAGACAGGCTCGATATAGTGAAGTGCTTGATAAATGAATGCCAGGCAGAGATTGGCCTGCCGGCCGGTAATGAGCAAGCCACCCCAATACGCTTAGCAGCTGAAAGGGGTAACTTCGATATAGTTGAATTTTTAGCTGAATGCGGAGCACAGGGAGACCAAAAAGCATTGCGCCTCGCTCTTGATAATATTAGAACTGGTACTAATCACCTGCGTGTAGCTAAGTTTTTGGCTAAGCAAATCGGAGCAGCGGCTATATTGGATACCGCATGTGCGGAGGAAGATGTCAAGATAATTAAGCTTTTGATCCAGCATGCGGCAGAAGAGATAGGCGAAGCTTTTGCTTCTGTCACTGCAGCTTCTACGGGGGACGTGAGTTTTTGGGTCATGTGCATAGAGGATCTTTTCGGCTCCGCAGCCGATGAGGGCCAAATTCCGATAGCTGAGTTTTTGATCGCTAATAACGTAGAAAAAATAGACCGCGACGCATTCGGTCAAGCGCTTGAGCTGGCACTTCGTAACAAACGCTGGGATTTTGCTGAGTTTCTTATCGATGCAGCCGAAAATGTACAACATTGGGATATGACTAAGCCTCTTATCGATGCAGGCACAGAGGAAAATCAGCTAGACTGCTTATCGAGTTTATTGAAATCTAATATTTTTCCAGAGAAGCTAGATATAGTTGAGTTTCTGGTCAAGAAGGGAGCAAAACTAGATTGGGTGATTGACGAAAACAGTCCAATAAGCATGGCAATGGACAATGGTGACACAGAGATGGCTCAATTTTTTGTCGATAAAGACGCGCGGATAGACCTGCTGCACGGAGAATTGACCCTGCTACAAAGAGCAATCATATTGGAGGACAAGGAGGCGATATTTGAGATTCTTGCCGAAAGCAAGCAATTTAACGAATCTAGCGATAGAGAGGAACAACGCACTCAATTGCTGAGCCTGGCAATAGCACACAATAGCATAGCTATTGCTGAATTTCTGAAAGACTTAAATTCAGTTTAATTCACTCAGAATAGACTACCCTCAAAAGTTAGATACCGATCTGACTTTTGAGGGTTTTTTTATAGCTCACGTTGGCACTATTTTTCACAGGAAATCAACCTAACCCAAGGACTCCTTTTGTGTAGTGTAAAACTGTCCGCGAAAAAGGATCAACTCTAAAAAAATGCAATAAGCAGCGGTTCTGGCAGGTATGGAATATGCATTAAAATAGTCTCTATAATTTTTTGACAGCAAAATACAAGGAGACAATTCAATGAAACGCATTGGTGTTGTTTTAAGTGGTTGTGGCGTTTTTGATGGAGCGGAAATACAGGAATCGGTATTAACTTTACTAGCGATAGAACGTGCTGGCGCGCAAGCTATATGCTTTGCGCCAGACAAACAGCAACTTCATGTTATTAATCACGTATCTAACAAAGTCACCACAGAAAATCGCAATGTTTTGGTGGAATCTGCACGTATAGCGCGCGGCAAAATTTACCCTCTTGCTGACGCAGATCCCACTTTATTAGATGCGCTGGTAGTACCTGGAGGCCTTGGTGTGGCGAAAAACTTGAGTAATTTTGCTACGAAAGGAAGCGACTATGTAATTGATCAAGCACTCAATCAATTAGTCAGAGAAATATATAAAGCGGGAAAACCAATAGGGTTTATATGTATTGCTCCAGTGCTACTCCCTAAGTTATTAGGAGATCTCACAAATCAAGCAATTCGCCTTACCATCGGCAATGATAGTAATTTAGCATCCAAAATTGAAAAAATGGGCGCACAACATATTGTTTGTACGACCGATGCAATTGTGGTTGATAATAAACACAGCGTTGTCACTACACCAGGGTATATGCTTGAAGGCGCTTCAATAGCAGAAGTTGCTGAAGGGATTGATAAATTGGTTAAGAAAGTACTAGAATTAATGCTCCCAAGTAATCTCGCAAGCGTTGCCGGCTAACGGGTCAGAAACTAACCCTAATCTAAGCATGGTTGGGGTTAGTTCAAGCTTAAACAACATTGCGTTATGTGGTATCGCTTATTAAAAAATAATACGCATAAAAAATCTGCTTCATTTGATTAACGAAATCAGATTTGGGTAATTTCCTCTAATAACTGTGAAATCCATGTCAGCGAGATTGGGGTACGGTCAATGAAAAACCCCAAAAGATCAGACCAATGTCTAATTTTTTGGGGTCGTTTTTTATAGTCATTACGAACAGGCTTCTTGACAACGCCTAGTCCATATTAACAGGAGAAGTAGGGAATATTGTTGAATAAGCTTGACTCTAAATAAGAGCGGAATTCACTCTTAATGGTGTCTTTTTTCTTGAGTGGCCTGCCCACCCTTGTGCCCTGCTTCATGTGCTTCTTCTGAAGTAGAGTGATGTGCAGTCCATTTTTCTTTGGCAGCCTGTCCACCTTTAGAAGCTATTTCATGTTGACGCTTTGGATCCATCGTCACAAAACCTTGCCTATTGCGATGGCCATCTCTGTGCTCTGACATAGCAGTTCTCCTATAATTAACCGCGCGATTAAGTCAGGCAAACTAAGGCATTTGTAAAGAAGGAAAAGTCTTGTTTAGCCTGACGAGAATATGTGTTACGGCCGGTGCTTCTCTTTAGCAAGCGATGCTGTAGATAGCCCCTTCGGCACTCGCAAAATACTGCCCCAGCATTTTGAACCTATCGAAGGTTGTTATATTTATGCCTTTTATATCGACAATAAGGACAGGCATATACCGTATATTTATTAGGTTTTTACCTCATTCTGTATTGCATCGGAATACACATCCGATACCACTATAAAACGGTCCTGGCAGGTGTCTCGTTTAAGTGGAACAACAAGAGGGATGATTGATTGAATATCGTCCTGCCGCTGCTACTCGGTAGACAGAATGCATAGTTGCCTTGTGGCTTGCAAGGAGTCGGTGGCGCGGTGCTTTTTCTTGTCGGCTGGTTGAGACATATTGGGACATTTGAAAGGCTGTAAAAATCATCCACATCAAGAAATACTCAACGATCAAGCGTATAAATAAGGCCACGCTGTTGTTCCATTCGAGAATGGGCTAAACACCTAATATTGACTGCAATAAAACTGCGGATACGCAATAAACTCAAAAACTATTGCCCATTGCACCTGCCAGCCCTGCTCGATCATTCCCACAGTGATATGTCCTTGCTGTGCCAAACGATACAAATTCTCGATATCAAATTCGCCTTTCGTGGCTTTGCATACCACACGCTCAAACAGCGGAGTCAGGCTAGAAAAGTGCATCTCCAATTGCAGAAGATCCATTAAGAATCGTAGTTGCATGGACGTAATTTAGCTTTAAAATTATTCTTAGCATTTAGTAACTAAAAATTAATTTTTTAAAGTGCAATCTATTTAATAAATTGCACTTTAAAGTTTTTGTTTTGAATTTTTTATTAATTGTGGCTAATAAATAAAAAATGGAGTGCAATATGTATCCCATACATGAAAATGCATTAATCAATTCAAATAATGCATTGCGTTTTAATGTTCCGCCTACAGATTATGTAGATGAAAACGAAGAAAATGAAAATATCAGAATGGAGGTTAATAATAATTTTGATGCGGTATTGCCGACAAAATTTCAGTTATTGGTTGAGCATTTTTTGGATCCGTATATCTCTATTGAATCCACACAGCAATTAGCTATGCTTATGCAAGTTAATCGCGCTACTTATAGAGAAATCATAAATATTTTTGAAAATAATTCTTCAAAAAGAGCGCGATGGAATAGCGATAAAGAATTCCTTCTAAAACTAAAAAGCATGCTAGAACCTGGCACGTATACAAAAGAAAACTCTATACAATTAGCCACTCAAGAAGAACAAATAAAATGGTGTGGGCTGAGAACTTTTCAGTTGGGAGACAATAAAAATTTAGATGGCGAGCAATTAAAATTTGGTGTTAAAAAAGTATTGAGCAAAATAGAAAATATCGAAATTGCTCTGGGTCCTATGAGCTTCAATTCTACAAGAGGCATAGAAAACATTGGGATAGTACTTGATGAACTTGCATCCAAAGAAAATATAAAAACCTTGACTGTGACATCATTTGTCAATCCTTATATGAGTGTTGTTTTTGATACAGATGAAATGATAAGAAAGATTGAAGTAATTTTAAATAAAAATCCACATATAGAAGAGATAACTTTATCTTTTAAAAATCATAAATTTGGCCTTAATGGAATTTGCAAACTTATGAAAATATTATCAGGGAGAAATATTAATATATTAGAGTTAAGTGATAGCCAAATTGGAGATGATGGCGCGGAAAATTGGACCAAGTACCTTAAAGATATGACTATTCAAGAGTTACATCTTGACTCTGCTGACATTGGCGATAACGTTGTTCATGCTTTGGTTAATTCATGGCCAAGAAATTTGAGAAATGTATATCTACGAAATAATAGTATTGGCGATAGCGATAATAGCTTTGATGATTTGTTAGCTATATTAGAAAAGCCAATGCTTCAAAAATTGGATTTAACTCATAATTTCATAGATGAAGAGTCAGATATATATGCCATATCATTTGAGCTTGATCGATTAGTTATAGATACTGAACATGTACTCCACAGGGCAATAAACCAATATGAATATTTTTAATTAAGCGTTTGAATTGACCTGTGGCTTTGAGATCCAGGCACGGCGTTTCTATCTTTACTTCAAAGGGTGTGCCATTGTCAGCATGCGCTTCCTTAGAAAACTGCCAAATCCAGAAGCTTATATAAGTATTGTCGAAGACTAGCGCGCGCATACTAGTCACAAACTGATCTGACGGATACTGGTTGTTCCTATAACTCTTTCGGAGTAAGCCAGAAAGAATTGGAACATCTCACGCCAGAACAAAAGAATATGGTGATAATCAACGCAGGCAAAAATAGGCAGAATTTGCACCTTTCAGGGATGCTATCAGTGCAATACAGACCGGTATTTACCTTCATAAATGACCCGCTTTGGCTGGAGTTTGCGCTGACCAAGTTTCAC
The DNA here is from genome assembly GCA_031963045.1 of Mycoavidus cysteinexigens. Taxonomy (GTDB): domain Bacteria; phylum Pseudomonadota; class Gammaproteobacteria; order Burkholderiales; family Burkholderiaceae; genus JASSUD01. Next base: position 5,541 of record JASSUK010000005.1, on the reverse strand, counting down.
GGACAGTTAAGGACTCCAGTTTGACAGTTTGTTCTAAGAAATAGACTACATGCCTTAAAAAGGCGAAAAATAAGCTATATGCGAGGACTGTATTTCTGGTCTAATTGAACAAAGCAAAATCCCATAGGAAAGCAAGCTCTAGAAACAGACTTAACACACCTAGTACTAGAGGCTATTTGATAAAGGAAAGCAGTATGCCCCTCAATAGTTTCATCACCTCTTCCGCTTATCAAGCTATCACTAGCCCATTGACCAACCGCCTATCCAACGCATCTTCTTATCCGTATTCTGCAAGTAAAAGCGCACTGCATTCAGAGATACGCAGGATTATGGAAAATGCTGCTGATGAACCTTTATTAGAAAACACCCGTGGATTTCTGAAGTGCTGTATGGATGTTTTTTCTATAGAAAATCTTACAAATTTGGCTATCGCTTCCTATCCACTCATACATTTCACTGTGGGTTTTTCTAGCTTAGCGCTACAGGTAGGATGTGCTCTCTTGAGCCTAGTAGCGCTTGCAATAACAGTAAGTCATTTTCTTTTCTATCATAGTGAAGGAATATCACCATGCTGGACACCGCGCTCCATGGAATGGGAAGAGGATGCTATCGAATTAACAGGTATGCTCACGCCTGGATCCCTATTTAACAACTTGAATCAAGCAGACTCCACCAAAAATACCTATAAGCTGGCATCTGTAATGGCTTAATAAAATATTTTATATCGTTCTAAAAAACATATATAACCTACCGGCCAATAAAAAAACCCGAAAATCTTTATAGATTTCGGGTTTTTTTATTGGCCGGCATTTCAGAAAATTATAGAAAATTCTTATTACTCTAGTAGGGATAATCACATGGAAAAATATGCCCGTATGAATCTATCATTAGATACTGCCTATATCCAGGCAAGTAGGATTTAGCACGTTCCCCATATACAAGGCAAAAAAATGTTTAGTTCGGTAGTGAATAACTGTCTCTCCATGCGTAATTGGAGAATGTTTACGGAAAAAGATACATCTTCCTCTTCCATGAATATTCAACCTATCGATCTTCCCTCTGAAATAGTGGATATACCATCAAATAGATCCTCAGAAGAGGTGGAGCCATCGCTAGCAGATGTTTTGCAAGAGAGGCTCTCTTTGGCAGAAGCTAGTGCGATAACATTGATATTTCTAGCGATGATGGCATGCAAACTCAGCATGCCCAATCCTGGTTTGCAAGATCAGCGTACCTATACCAATAATTTTGCTATGGGAGGCTCTATGATCATTCATAACCTATTTATCACTGCGTTTTCCTCAATCGTTGTAACTTGCCTAGAGTCCATTACACAATATTATGATGCTGTGGCGCCAGCGTATCCATTTCCGCCAGATTATCTAACAGCCTTAAAATATCCACCGGCCTATCAAACAAATGAGCTTGAATACGTGGTCATTCATACTCCGCCCTCTTACCAAGCAAGAACGGCATAAGTCCAAAATTTTATTTTTTAGCAATCTTCGCTAAAAAAGATGGTAGTTGGTTGAGGCGCGAACCCCAACATGCAAACCACTGACTTTTAATTGTTGCTTTTGAGCGTTTGTAAGCTGGTCATCAAGGAGGGAGTGGTTTGTATGTTGGGGTTCGTACCTCACCATCAACCTACAAGAAAGATAATCGTTATTTTGCATAGCAAAACCCCCACATAGGCAGTGCGCTTATGCGGGGGTTTTGGTGTTTCTCGATACTATTTAAGCTGGCGGAGCGGACGGGACTCGAACCCGCGACCCTCGGCGTGACAGGCCGATATTCTAACCAGCTGAACTACCGCTCCATAATGCGTAGGTCAGTGCGTCACATTACTGCATCGCGACTTTTCATTTTTACACACTGAATTAAATGCAGTGCGCTAGAAATATGGCGTCCCCTAGGGGATTCGAACCCCTGTACTCACCGTGAAAGGGTGATGTCCTAGGCCTCTAGACGAAGGGGACTTGTAACAAGTTCTGAGACGCGCTCTTTATTTGCGTTTCCAATTGCACGAAAGGGGCGGATTATAGCGAGTGCTTTTTTACTTGTGAAGCACCTTTGTGCTTTTTTTGTAAAACAAAACGATTTTTTGAGAAAAATCTCAAAAAAACACGCTTAGCACTGCTATAAATTTGAGCAATAGGGTTATATCTCTGTGTCAGGCTACCCCTCCATTATTGTCACGGAGTGCGCGGCGAAGAATTTTCCCAATATTGGTTTTGGGAAGCTGCGGCAAAAATTCAATTACTTTAGGGCACTTGTAGCCAGTTAAATTTTCGCGGCAAAAATTGCGCAGGTCTTTTTCTGTTAGCTGAGGATCTTTGCGGGACACGCACAGCTTCACTGCCTCACCTGAACGAGCATCAGGTATACCCACAGCCGCTGCTTCCAAAACGCCAGGATGCCGCATCACGATATCTTCAATTTCGTTAGGGTAGACATTAAAGCCTGAGACCAAGATCATGTCTTTCTTGCGCTCAACCAGTTTGATAAAGCCCTGTGCATCCATATAGCCCAGATCACCCGTTTTTAAAAAATGATCTGCAGTCATGACTTGCTGTGTTTCCGCTATATTATTCCAGTACCCCAGCATGACTTGAGGGCCTCTAATACAAATTTCCCCCAGCTCACCAATTGGCACTTCTTGGCCTTCTTCATTGCGAATCGACACCTCGGTTGAAGGGATGGGCACCCCTATCGTTCCAGAAAACGTGCTGGAAACCATTGAATTGGATATGGCGCAGGGAGAGGTTTCAGTAAGTCCATATCCTTCAATAATAGGTACACCAGTAGCTTCAAACCAACGGCGCGCTACGACTTCTTGAACGGCCATGCCCCCACCCTGGGCAATCAATAGCTTCGACAGATTAAGTTTAGAAAAATCGGGATGATTTAGCAAAGTACTGTAGATGGTATTTACGCCCGGGAACAAATGGCAGGGAGTACGGTTCATTGCCTTTATAAGGGAGGAAATATCACGTGGGTTTGGAATTAAAAGACTGAGGCCACCAGAGCGCAGAGTGAGGAAGCTGCATACCATCAAAGAAAAAATATGATAGAGCGGCAACGCTGCTGCGGTCACATACTGTGTGTGTTGATCTACACGTCTTAAAATAGGCGATATCCAGGCCTCAGACTGTAGGGCATTTGCAACAATATTTCGATGCGAAAGCATCGCCCCCTTTGCTACCCCAGTAGTGCCGCCTGTGTATTGCAAAAATGCGATCTCTTCAGACTGTATGGGGGTGTCTACAAAGCAAACTGGTTTTCCTGATCGCACAGTATGTGCACGGCTTTTAGCGCCCCATTCCAGCGCATCGTTAAAACGAGTGTGATTCTTAATATTCCAGACGGGTACTTTTTTTTGTATATGCCGAAAAACAAAGTTGGTGATAATCCCTTTGAATCCCATCAAATCGCCAACAGACGTGATAATAGTTTTAGTAATCGCTGTTTTTGAAATGCATTTTTCCAGTACGCTTGCAAAACTATCCAAAATGACAATCGCTTCTGCACCGCTATCTCTTAGCTGATAGAGCAATTCATGCGCGGTATAAAAGGGATTAACGTTCACCACCACACAACCGAGACGCAAAACCGCAATCATAGCGACCGGTTGTTGCAGCAGATTCGGCAACATCAATGCGACTCGAGCACCTCGGCATATGCCGTGCTCTTGAAACCAGACAGCCAAATTAGCAGTCAACTCATCTAACTGCCCGTAAGTAAGCGATACTCCCAAACAAGAAAAAGCATCTCTTTCCCGATACTTTTGAAAACTTTCTTCCAACATATCCACAATACAGGTGTACTGCGAAGGATTGATCTCTGCAGGCACTCCCATTGGATAACTTTCTAACCACACTTTCTCCATAGCGCGCTCTTCTTTATTTTTTCTTTGAATACCGTACCCGAATGGCGCCATTCATCATGGCCTTCTACTGCTACTTATTGGAGACTTTGAGTTAGGTCTAATATGGCCAAATGGCTTAGCCAAATGACAGCCTTGTGCTTTGCTATTCCCGTCGTCAAAATTACTTCCACGGCACAAGCTTACCTTTACCTACTCCGCATACGTATGCATTAAAGGCCATCCAAAGAAAAATTAGAGGAATCTACGTCTGTAGCATAAGCACCGCGACCTCTATCAAAGACACGTCTCAAAAATCAGCAATTTTGCATCGAGATAGAGGGCTGTTTTTTTGAGACAGCCTTGATCACCAATGAGGCATATGTGGAGATACAATTACTGAAAAAACATGGCAAAAGCCCACGGCAAATTATCGAGCATGAAAGAGCCGCGTGACAACAAGCTTTGAGTAGGGAGGATTGGCTAAACAGCACTCAATCAGTAGGCGAAATAAAAGCCGCTTACGTAGCGGCTTTACTTTGGATCGCAGTCCGAGCCATGCCGCAAACTGCCGCCGCCTTACGACGAAGTCAGTCCGCTTTAGATGTGCAAAATGGCCTAACGCCATTAGAACTTCTCCTACATTGATCCGTTCTATTTAGACGTTAGGCCATCTGCATTGGCGAGGTTTACATCACCACACATGAGCTTCATCTCGCATCTTTTCTGCCTCTTGTCGTGCTTTAGCATCTGTAAACGGCCCCTTATAGTGGAGGTGGTTACGTACCTCAATGGGTGAGCCCAAACGATAACCGTATACGCTGGGGTGGGACGTATCGCGCAGGAAGTACATTGGTCCTTGATCCGTCTCTACCTTAATGCCCGGCTTAGTGAAAAAGCCCCGGACACTCCACTTAGGACTAAAGCGACTTGACCCTTTCATTTTTTGCTGAGTCAAGCGTTTATTTGCTTCACCTGCCATCAGAGCAAATACCACTCTTTCTTGAGGAGACAATTTATCGACTTTTCCTGCTTCTAGATACTCCATCATGCGGCGTGCTCCCTGCTTGGCTAACGTCTGAATATCTGCTGTAGACCATTGGTGGGCTGAAAAAATAGGTTGCCAGCAGCGCGCTGTATAGTTGGCCATCTCCTTTATCTGTTCTTCGATACTAGCAAGCGCTTTCATACTTTGTGCCCGCTCAAGCTCACTGAAAGCGTCTTGTGTGCGCGGAGACCCTGCCTTTTGCCGACTTTGCTCGCGTTCAGTGAGTATTTTCGCCACCCCCTGTATAACAGTAGCTATATCTATCGAAGCGGAGACCTCTCCAGTCATATCAACTTGAATCTCAGGCAGTAGCCCTGCTAGTGACTGGACTAATCCACCTACAAATTCAGCTTTGCCCATCTTCACTGCTTCGCCATACGCAACGCGCAGCTGCTCGACAATTTCGTTTCGCAGATTTTCTTCGAACAGCTTGGCAAACGCATACGCAAGTGGGTTTTCTAACTCATCCAATTTAATTCGGTTCGCCAACTCACGATACCAAATTTTGTCTTGTCTACTCTGCGTGGCACGTTCTTCCGCATCGGCTTTTTCCTGAGCGTCAAGAGCCTCCTCCTTCTTATCAAGCTCGGCTTGCTGAGCTGCGTGTTTTTCTTTTACATCACGCTGC
>JASSUK010000004.1:0-102346 GCA_031963045.1 Mycoavidus cysteinexigens | reverse complement strand
ATGGTAGTACCTGGTGATGATGTGACCGTGAAGGTTAAGTTGATTGCTCCGATCGCGATGGAGCAAGGTGTTCGCTTTTCTATGCGTGAAGGCGGTCGTACTGTCGGTACCGGTGTCGTCGCTAAAATTATTAAGTAAGATGTTAAGCGCTATTTAAAGCCTCATGGCAGGGCTGTGAGGTGTAATAGTTGGTCTGGGTAGGGATCGATGTCGTGGGCGCTTTAGCGCGCCTGTAGTGCGGTCTCTGGCAGGCTTTAGATTATTTGCTCTTTTAGACAATTCAAGGAAAAAACATGCAAAAGCGGAGAATCCGTATTCGCTTAAAGGCTTTTGATCATCGTTTGGTCGATAAATCAGCCAAAGAGATAGTTGAGATAGCAAAGCGAACGGGCGTGATCGTGCATGGCCCTATGCCTCTTCCCACTCGTAGACAGCTTTGGGCTATCCCACGTTCTCCGCATGTCAATAGTGCGTCGCGTGACCACCTTCAGATTTGCACGCATCAACGTGTAATGACGATCGTAGACCCTAGCGATAAGACTGTAGATGCCTTGATGAAGCTCGCTTTGCCTTCTGGGGTAGATGTTGAAATTAAATTGCAATAAATAATGCATTGCATGCCAAACCCTGCTTTGATGATTTGCCTGGCATAATATAAGGCTAAATTTTAGCTGTCATGGAATGGCGAAGTGTCTTAGGCTATATGCATTGGTGGCGCGACTGTAAAGAGCGGCTTTTTAGCGGCTTTGAGCGGGTTCTAGCAGGCATGTAGTCTATGTTGTACTGGTAAGAAGCACGGCCAAATCAAAAGGTTTGGCGTAGGTGTTCTGACTTTCAGGGTATTTCTTCTTGAGCGGCTTCAAAGATATCTATTTTTGAAGCGGTTTCGCTCTAAAAAAGACCAGCATACTCTTGCAGTGAGCTTGATCTTATTTTGGAATTGAAGATTTTCTTGCGAGAAGCCGGAAGTGTCGCTATAATCCGCCGCCTTTGACTTAGAGTCGGCGATATTAAGATAAAAAGTGAATAGCTTATGGCTATTTGCTAGCTGTTCGAATTTTTGTGGAATCAGGGCTTGCAGTTCAAAGTAAGCTTGAAGAAGCGATCAAGCCAGCATACTTTGGGTTGCAAGCCCTGATTTTGTGAATCGAGCAGGATGCCCGTATTCTGTTGAAACAGGCTGAGATTAAGGTCAGGGCCAGCTTCTAAAGTAGATCCTGAGCTGGTTCTGCCAGATTTGAAGTGGGCTCCTAAAAGAGATGGGGAAAACAATGAGCCTTGGGTTCGTGAATTGCGAGAGCAAAGCCAGTCGTAAAAAAAAGGGTCTTGGATTGGCAGGCCGAAAAATAGGAATGACCCGCATTTTTATGCAGGATGGTAAGTCTGTCCCAGTTACTGTGTTGCTCGTGGCTAATAACCGGGTTGCACAGGTAAAAACACCTGAGACAGATGGCTATACTGCAGTGCAATTGGCTTTTGGTGCGGCTCGTCGTTCTAGAGTGAATCGTGCGCAAGCTGGGCATTTTGCTAAAGCTGCTATCGAGGCTGGTACAGTACTGAAAGAATTCCGCTTAGATGCGGCGCAAGTTGCTGAGCTGACTGCTGGGCAAGTAATCGATATCAATACCGTTTTCCATGTTGGTCAGCAGGTTTCTGTGCAAGGTACTTCCAAAGGGAAAGGTTTTGCCGGTACGATTAAGCGTCATAACTTTGCCTCTGGACGTGCATCGCACGGTAACTCCCGCGCGCATAACGTTCCTGGTTCAATCGGTCAGTGCCAAGATCCTGGTCGAGTATTTCCAGGAAAGCGTATGAGTGGTCATATGGGTGCTGAGCTGGTAACTGTCGACGGTCTTGAAGTGATGGAAATCGATTCAAATCGAGGGCTGTTATTCGTCAAAGGTGCCGTGCCTGGTGCGCCTAATCAAATTATATTTGTCGAGCCTTCATTCAAGGCACGTACAGAGAAAGGAGCTGACTAATGGAACTTCAATTACTCAGTGAGCAAGGCGTTGCCAATAGTTCTATGCAGGTATCTGATGAAGTATTTGCCAGGGAATATAACGAAGCCTTGGTTCATCAGCTAGTAGTTGCATACCAAGCTAATGCACGTACTGCAGATCGGGCGCAAAAAGACCGTGCCCAAGTAAAGCATTCCACCAAAAAGCCATGGAAGCAAAAAGGTACAGGCCGTGCGCGTGCAGGGATGACTTCTAGCCCATTGTGGCGCGGAGGCGGTCGTATTTTCCCTAATTCTCCTGAAGAGAATTTTTCGCAAAAAGTGAACAAGAAAATGTTCCGGGCAGGTATGTGCTCCATTTTCTCGCAATTAGTGCGTGAAAATCGCTTATCTGTTTTTGAGACATTTTCTGTCGAGCAGCCTAAAACTAAGCTGTTTGCGCAAAAACTCAAGGCGTTGAATTTTGAATCCGTTTTAATTGTGACGGATGCTATTGATGCAGACTTGTATCTGGCTTCGAGAAATATACCCAATGTGGTAGTGGTCGAGCCTCGTTATGCCGATCCAACGTCTTTGCTTTTCTTTAAAAAAGTTCTGCTTACAAAAGCAGCTGTTACTCAAATTGAGGGACTTCTATCGTGACAGGCAATACACAGAAGGATCACCGCTTGCTGACTTTACTGCGTTCTCCTGTCATTTCCGAGAAGGCAACCCGCGTAGCAGACAAAAATAATCAAATTGTTTTTGATGTTTTGCCGGGTGCTACCAAAGAGGAAATTGGAGCCGCTGTCGAGCTGATTTTCAAAGTTGAAGTTCAGTCCGTGCAGGTTCTAAACCGCAAAGGTAAAGTAAAGCGCCATCGCCAGATTGCTGGGCGTTGCAAGGCTACTCGGAAGGCTTATGTCAGCTTAAAACCGGGTCAGGATATTAATTTTGAGGCGGAGGTTCTGTAAGCCATGGCGCTCGTAAAAGTCAAACCTACTTCCCCAGGGCGACGCGGCCTTGTTAAGGTAGTCAATAAAGAATTGCATCAAGGCAAGCCGCATAAAGCTTTGCTCGAGGTGAAAAGTAAGAGTGGTGGTCGTAATCACCGCGGTTGTATTACAGTGCGCCATCAAGGTGGTGGACATAAACAACATTATCGCGTTATCGATTTTCGCCGCAATAAAGATGCTATTCCTGCTAAGGTTGAGCGTCTTGAGTACGATCCAAACCGTAGCGCGAATATTGCTTTGCTCTGCTATGCCGATGGTGAACGTCGTTACATTATCGCTCCAAAGGGTCTAGTAGTCGGTCAAGAGATTCTTTCTGGCTCCACAGCACCTATTAAAGTAGGTAATGCGTTGCCTATTTCCAATATTCCGGACGGTACCATTATTCACTGCATCGAAATGAAGGCTGGTAAAGGCGCGCAAATTGCTCGTTCAGCAGGTGCATCCGTTATGTTGCTTGGCCGTGAGGGAACTTATGCGAAGCTTCGTTTGCGCTCTGGTGAAATCCGCTTCATCCATGTAGATTGCCGAGCAACGATTGGTACAGTTGGCAATGAAGAAAACGGATTGCGCCAGATTGGAAAGGCCGGTGCTAACCGCTGGCGTGGTATTCGCCCCACTGTACGTGGTGTAGCGATGAACCCGGTTGATCACCCACACGGTGGTGGAGAGGGTAAAACTGCTGCTGGCCGGCATCCGGTTAGTCCATGGGGTACGCCTACGAAAGGGTATAGAACTCGTCGTAACAAGCGTACTACCTCCATGATTGTGCAACACCGCAATAAGCGTTAAGGAGAAGACGGATGGCACGCTCACTTAAAAAAGGCCCTTTTTGTAATGCCCGCCTGCTAGAAAAAGTGCAGGCCTTATCAAAAACTGGCCGCAAAGTTATTATCAAAACCTGGTGTCGGTCTTCAACCATTCTGCCTGATTTTATTAATTGCACCATTGCAGTACATGACGGTCGTAAGCATGTGCCTGTATATATCTCGGCAGATATGGTAGGCCATAAATTAGGCGAATTTGCATTGACCCGTACTTTTAAAGGGCATGCTGCTGATAAAAAGGCGAAGAGATAAAAATGGAAGAAACTAAAGCAATCCATCGCAATGCGCGCGTTTCAGCGCAGAAAGCTCGCCTTGTAGTCGATCAGGTTCGTGGTCTAGGAATCTATAAAGCATTGAATATTTTGACTTTCTCGTCAAAGAAAGCAGCAGCGATTGTGAAAAAAGTGGTCGAATCTGCCGTTGCAAATGCGGAGCATAACCAAGGCGCAGATATCGATAACCTCAAAGTAAAAAGTATTTACGTGGATAAGGCAGCCTCTTTCAAGCGTTTTTTTGCACGTGCGAAAGGTCGTGGTAATCAGGTTGAAAAACAATCCTGTCATATTACTGTGGTGGTTGGAGATTAAGGGATCATAAAATGGGTCAGAAAATTCACCCGACCGGCTTCCGTTTAGGTGTCAAGCGCAAATATAAGTCGAATTGGTTTGCTGCAAAAGATGCGGTTTTTGCCGATTTACTTCTTAAAGATATTCGCGTACGCGAATATCTGGAAGAAGAGTTAAACGTCAAAAAGAAAGCGTCTGTAAGCCGCGTCGAAATAGAGCGGCCAGCTAAAAACGCTCGTATTACCATTCACACCGCTCGTCGGGGTGTGGTTATCGGCAGAAAAGGCGATGACATCGAGACACTCAAGCTTGAATTGCAAAAGCGTATGGGCGTTCCTGTGCATTTGGAAATTGAAGAAGTTCCTGTGCCAGAAATAGATGCACAACTTATTTCAGATTCTATTGCTCAGCAATTAAAGCGTCGCGCAGCATTTCGTCGTGCTATGAAACGCGCTATGCAAAATGCAATCCGGTTTGGCGCTCGTGGTATAAAAATCCAGTGTTCTGGGCGACTTAACGGTATTGAGATTGCAAGAACAGAATGGTATCTGGAAGGTAGTATGTCACTACATAGCCTTTCCCAAGATATTGATTGGGGTCATTCTGTTGCACATACTCAGTATGGAGCGATTGGTATCACTGTATGGGTATCTAAAGGCGATAGCTCTTCTCAAGCTGAAGCTGCGCTTGGCGATGCGTCAGAAGAAAAACGGCCGCGCAGAAATGCACGATCTGATGATGATAGGCGCCGCAATCGGGCCGGTGACGGTGGTGATAGATCTGCCAGACCAGGGCCAGGTAAACCCGGCGCATCTGATAAGCGTGGGAGAGGGTAAGCACCATGTTGCAACCAAAGCGTAGAAAATATCGTAAAGAGCATAAAGGCCGTAATACAGGCGTTGCCACTCGTGGAAATGCAGTTTCATTTGGTCAATTTGGTCTTAAAGCATTGGACCGTGGTCGCTTGACCTCTCGGCAAATTGAATCGGCTAGGCGAGCAATGACTCGCCATATTAAACGTGGTGGCCGCATCTGGATCCGTATTTTCCCAGATAAGCCAATTTCTCAGAAACCTGCTGAAGTGCGTATGGGAAATGGTAAAGGGAATCCAGAGTACTATGTTGCTGAGATACAGCCTGGAAAGATGCTGTATGAGATGGATGGTGTTAGTGTAGAACTTGCACGCGAAGCATTTCGTTTGGCAGCAGCCAAACTTCCATTAAAAGTGAGTTTTGTTGCCCGCCAGCTTGGCGCTTAAGAGGTAAGCTATGAAGATAAGTGAAATTCGCGCCATGGATATGGCGGCTCTTCGAGCAGAGTTATCCACTCTCTTGAAAGCGCAGTTTAGCTTGCGTATGCAATTGGCGACTCAGCGCATTAGTGACACCAGTTTATTGAAAAAAACTCGTCGTCTTGTTGCTCGCGTGCTAACCATCATGACCGAAAAAAGAACTGTTGAGGCGGAAAAATAAAAATGAGCGATACCATTGAAATTTCTGTTGAGAATGCACGTTCTTTAGTTGGAAAGATTGTTAGTGCAAAATGCGACAAAACAGTTACAGTGCTGATTGAGCGTCGTATTAAGCATCCGAAGTATGGTAAGTATGTTAAGCGCTCCAAGAAGTATCATGCGCATGACGAAACAAATGCTTGTCATGAAGGCGATGCAGTTGAGATTCGGGAATGTCGTCCCATATCAAAGACAAAGAGCTGGGTTGTCGCGCGCGTTGTGCAAAGTTTGCCGATTGAATAAATAAATTGAGAAATGCTGTAGAAGTGTTGTAAAACCTTCTGTTGGCATTCCTCCATTTCTTTATAAGCTCAGTCTGGATATTGGAAGTAAAAAACAGTTTTTTGTTTATATTTTTTCGTATCCAGATACCTATCGAGCTGTGAAATATCAGTTTGTAAACTCACTCAAAGCCCGGTTGATCTAGTCAACTAAAAAATTTTTTGATTTTGTCTGACTTATTAGTGTGGTGTAAGCTAAAGCAGGCAATAAAAAACGATCAAAAAATACTCCGTAGGAGCTTTAGTTGACCGCTGGTTTTGAGCTTCCCTTTACCTTTTAAATCTATTGAAATTAATCTATTAACTACGGTATTTAATGGCGTGGTCAGATTAAGCTAGAACAACCATGATCCAGAGTGAAAGCGAACTTGAAGTTGCTGATAATACAGGTGCCAAAAGAGTTTTGTGCATTAAGGTATTAGGAGGCGCAAAGCGGCGCTATGCCAATATCGGCGACATCATTAAAGTGACTGTCAAAGATGCAGCGCCCCGTGGTCGAGTCAAAAAAGGCGAGATTTATTTTGCAGTAGTGGTGCGCACAGCTAAAGGTGTGCGTCGCCCAGACGGCTCTTTAATCAAGTTTGATAAAAATGCAGCGGTCCTGCTCAACAATAAATTTGAGCTTATTGCTACTCGTATATTCGGGCCGGTTACCCGGGAATTGCGTAATGAGCGTTTTATGAAAATAATCTCGCTTGCTCCAGAGGTTTTATAGATGAAAAATATTCGTAAAGGCGATGAAGTGATCGTCATCACTGGCAAAGATAAAAGCAAGCGCGGAATGGTGCTGGCGGTGAACGGTGATCACGTCACAGTGGAAGGCATCAATATTGCTAAAAAAGCAGTGAAGCCTAATCCAGAAAAAGGTATTGCTGGCGGTATAGAGCCTAAAGTTATGCCTTTGCATATTTCAAATGTTGCCTTAGTCGATTCCGAGGGTAAGCCATCACGTGTTAGTATCGTGACGAACCCGGAAGGTAAAAAGCAGCGTGTATTGAAAACAACAGGCCAAACAGTAGCCTCATAGTTTTGAATCATAGATAGCGATTGCTGTCTTGAAATCTGCTCAAGACGGATCAAAAAGCTGCTATTTGAGAAAGTAATTTCTCAGCATATATTAATTAGCAGCCTTTCGATCCAGTTGTAAAAATGTAACAATGCTCTTGTGTAGAGATTGTTATAGAACCCGTCTGTGGTTTTCTAAAAAAATTCTTTCTTAGAGAAAAGGCGCACAGCTAGCTTTTATAGGCTAGATACAATATTGCGCCATCCAATAAAGAGTTTTTTTGGAAAAGGTATAGACAAGACCTCTTTTGAAGCCCGGTAGTCAGGAATTCCTTTGATGCCAGTACACTGTACTGGCTGGGAGAAATGATGCCGCTACAGGGAAGCGATAGAGGTCTACAGATTCTTAAACACATTCTAGGTGTTCAAGCATACCTTCGGTATCAAGAATACGTATTTCGAGTGATTGGCGGCGTAGGACATTAAAGGTAGATCATGGCTCGGTTTGAAGAGTTTTATAAAAATGAGGTGGTTCCAAAGCTAGTAGAGAAGTTTGGATACAAATCCCCAATGGAAGTACCCGCCTTTGTAAAAATTGTGCTGAATATGGGGGTCGGTGAAGGCGCGTCCGATAAGAAAATTATCGAGGCTGCAGCTATTGACCTGGGTAGAATTGCTGGCCAAAAACCCATTGTTACCAAAGCACGTAAGGCTATCGCGGCTTTTAATAAACTCCGCGAAGGAAGTCCCATCGGACTAAAAGTAACACTCCGTAAAAAACGGATGATGGAATTTTTAGACCGTTTTATTACGGTTGCCTTGCCCCGAGAGCGTGATTTCCGCGGTATTTCTCCGCGTCTTTTCGATGGACGAGGTAACTGCACGATAGGTATCAAGGATCATCGTATTTTTCCAGAAATTGACGGTCTCGATACTAAGAATCAAGGTTTGGATATTTGTATTGTTACGTCAGCAGTCACAGATGGCGAAGCAAAAGAATTGCTTACCTGCTTTAAATTCCCATTTAAGAAAAACTGAGGTTATTGTGGCTAGACAAGCATTAATCGAGCGCGAAAAAAAACGTACTCGCTTAACGGAAAAATACGCAGCCAAACGTGCTCTGTTAAAAGCTGTTATCGATGATTTCAGCAAATCAGAAGAAGAGCGGTATAATGCGCGCTTACAGCTGCAGCAATTACCCCGAAACGCAAACCCTACAAGACAGCGTAGACGCTGTGCTTTGACTGGGCGCGCACGCGGAGTATTCAGGAAATTTGGTTTGGCACGTCACAAGATCCGTGAAATCGGGTTTCGTGGAGAAATTCCTGGCTTGGTTAAAGCAAGCTGGTAATAGGAAAATAATATGAGCATGAGTGATCCCATTGCCGATATGCTAACGCGTATCCGTAATGCACAAAAAGTTTTGAAGACATCCGTCGTTCTCCCTTTTTCAAGTTTTAAAGCTTCTATTGCAAAAGTTTTAAAAGAAGAAGGATATATCGAAGATTTTTCGGTTTTAGAGAACGCTGGGAAGCCGAATCTGGATATCCAGCTTAAATATTATATGGGCTCGCCCGTCATTGATAAGTTAAAACGCGTTTCGCGCCCAGGGCTGCGCTCTTATAAAGCAAGCACTGATTTGCCTCGTGTCGTGGATGGTCTAGGTGTAGCTATTATTTCTACATCAAAAGGTGTGATGACTGACCGAGCTGCACGTGCGGCAGGCATCGGTGGCGAAGTAGTTTGCTACGTTAGTTAGTCCGGGTAAGAATACTCTTTGGGAGCTGGGACAATGTCTCGAGTGGGTAAGAACCCGATTGTTTTGCCGTCGGGCGTAGAAGTTGATATTAATTGTGAGCGTATTGAAGTTAAAGGTCCGTTAGGGACTAGCTCATTAGAAATAAACCCTTTGATCCAAGTGATTCAAAGTGAAAATGTGCTGACCTTTGTACCTGTTGATGAGACTCCTCATGCGAAAGCTATGTGGGGCACTTACCAGGCGCTAGTGGCCAATATGGTCAAAGGTGTGACAAAAGGTTTTGAGCGCAAATTGCTCCTCGTAGGAGTTGGTTTCCGCGCGCAAGCCCAGGGTAAAAAACTCAATCTATCTGTGGGTTTTTCGCATCCTGTTGTCCATAATATGCCTGAAGGTGTTGAGGTTACTACTCCTACACCCACTGAAATCATTTTCAAAGGGAAATGCAAGCAGGCCGTAGGTCAATGCGCAGCAGATGTGCGCATGTATCGTCCACCTGAGCCCTATAAAGGGAAAGGGCTACGGTATGCTGATGAGGTGGTTATTCTTAAAGAAATTAAGAAAAAATAAGGCTGTTAATTAAAGGTGTCCATCGTGAATAAAAAATTGGCTCGTCTTCGTAGAGCTCGCCAGACACGCATTAAAATTGGAAAACTTAATGTGCATCGCTTGTCTGTGCATCGCACAAACAAGCATATCTATGCGCAGATATTTTCTATATGCGGCACCAAAGTGCTCGCAAGTGCTTCAACGGTTGAATTAGAAGTCCGTCAAGCTTTAAATGCCGACGCAGATAAAAAAGCGCCAGGCGGCACTAAAGTTGCAGCAGCATTCGTTGGAAAACGTATTGCTGAAAGAGGTCTAAGTGTGGGTGTTAAGCGGGTTGGATACGATAGATCGGGTAATCGTTATCATGGGCGCATTGCTGAATTAGGGCAAGCTGCTCGTGAAGCAGGCCTAGAATTCTAAATAGGCATATGCTATTTAGATATTTTGTGAGCGCAGTAATAGATCAATGCGCTCACATTGTTTTTTAGTTTTCATGTAATGCAGATAGCGGTTACAAAGAGCACTTCAGATACGGATATAAGTGTTTTTCTTTACCCCTCTCTGTAATAGAGATATTGAGCGCATGTAATGTTGCTGGCTCGTAAATAGGCTTTTAGGAAAGAACCTTTCATGGCAAAGATGCAGGCAAAGAATTCGGCTGATGAGCGCGATGATGGCTTACGCGAAAAAATGATCGCCGTTAACCGTGTGACCAAAGTCGTTAAAGGCGGACGTATTTTGAGCTTTGTAGCTCTGGTAGTCGTCGGCGATGGTAATGGTCGTATTGGTATGGGTAAAGGGCGAGCAAAAGAAGTGCCCGTTGCTGTTCAAAAGGCAATGGACCAAGCTCGTCGCAGCATGTTTAAAGTTTCGATCAAGGATGGTACTTTGCACCATTCTGGCCGCGGAAAACATGGCGCATCAGAAGTTATTCTTTCGCCAGGCAAAGAAGGGATGATTTGTAGCCCTGGTTTGCGTTCGGTATTTTATGTGGCTGGCATACAGAATGTTGTTGCAAAAAGTATTGGATCAACGAATCCCTATAACTTGGTTCGTGCGCTCTTAGATGCTTTGAAAAAACAATTTACGCCTTCTGAAGTTGCTGCAAAGCGTGGTAAATCGCTTCAAGCCATTTTTGAATAGCATAAAATATGCATGATACAGGCCATTTTTGGCCTGTATTTTTTATGCATATGGTTTGCATAGCGTTCTTGTTATAGAATGCGCTATTTGCGATGGCAAACCTGCCAGCTATCGGTTTGCACCTTGCTAAGGCCATAAAAATTGCTCGAATTGCTCCAATAACACGATTTCAGAGCATTTTTTGCACTGAAATTGCATAATTTTCTCAACAGAGCGCTCAGAATGTGAGATTATCTGCGGCGCGAGGTTGTGCAGATGTTTTTAGGGTGGTTCTGAGTAAGTTGCAGAGCCTATGCCAGATTCCATTTTAAACATTTCCTTGGAATTTCTGGTGGGAGGGGGGTAGTAGCCTAGCCGCCCAGGGCGCTCTTTTGCATACCATTTTTGAATATGGCCCGTTAGGGTGCATTTTTATTTGCTATTTGTTTTTACTTCGACTGGCTGCATGATTTTTAGGCTATTTCTGCAAAAAATCTGTGAAATGCGGTTGCTGGACTTCCTTATGTCTAAAAAGATCAAAATAAAACTTATCAAAAGCCTGATTGGCACCCGTGAGACCCACCGCGCTACGGTGCGTTGCCTAGGTTTGCGTGGTTTGAACTCGACATCCGAGTTATTGGATACCCCTGCCATGCGTGGAAGACTAAATAAAGTCTCCTATCTGGTGGAAGTTCTGGGTTAGTAATATTTAGGCTTACCCAATACCTCCAAAAAGGTTCCTCCTAGATTACATAAAGAGTAAAGACATGGAATTAAATACGATCAAACCTGGTCCTGATTCAAGACGCCCTCGGCGTCGTGTAGGGCGTGGGATAGGGTCTGGCCTTGGGAAAACTGCAGGACGAGGCCATAAAGGGCAAAAATCCCGTTCTGGGGGTTTTCATAAAGTAGGGTTTGAAGGCGGTCAGATGCCTTTGCAACGCCGCTTGCCTAAGCGTGGATTTACTTCATTGACACGTAAATTTGTCGCTGAGGTACGCCTTTCAGATCTCGAAAAATTGCCTATCGATACCATTGATTTTTTTGCATTAAAGCAAGCAGGTATAGTGCCTTGCTCAGCTCGTAGTGCAAAAGTTATTTTGTCGGGTGAACTTACTCGTAAAATTACACTCAAAGGTTTGCCAGCAACTAAAGGCGCAATTGCGGCTATAGAAGCTGTTGGAGGCTCTCTCTCCGAGTAGAGTATTCTGCCTTGGTGCGATACCAACAAGGGTCCCTTTTGGACCCTTTTAAAAATTTGGAATAGGCTGTAAGTGCTGCATTATCAATCGCACTACTACTTATCCTCCTGGCTATGATGCGTATTTAGCATGTGCTTTGACAAAGGTTTTGACTGTGCGCATAAGTGCTACAAAAACTGAAAAATCGCCCCTTAGAAAATTTGGGGATTTGCGTCGACGTATAGTATTTTTATTACTTGCTCTGATTGTTTATCGATTAGGCGCGCATATCCCAGTTCCTGGCATTGACCCTGAGCAACTTGCTGCGCTTTTTCAAAGCCAGCGTGGTGGCATTCTTGGCATGTTTAATATGTTTTCAGGGGGAGCGCTGTCGCGTTTCAGTGTGTTTGCATTAGGGATCATGCCTTATATTTCGGCATCGATTATTATGCAGCTTTTGACCATCGTGTCGCCGCAGCTTGAAGCATTGAAAAAAGAAGGGCAGGCTGGTCAAAGGAAGATTACGCAGTACACACGTTACTTCACTGTGTTATTAGCCTTATTCCAGGCTTTTGGAATTGCTGTTGCGCTAGAAAGTCAGTCAGGTTTGGTTGTCGACCCTGGTGTATCTTTCAAAGTGGTGACTATTGTTGCATTGGTAACCGGCACGATGTTTATCGTCTGGCTGGGTGAGCAAATTACTGAGCGTGGCTTGGGCAACGGTATTTCAATTATTATTTTTGCAGGTATTGCTGCTGGTTTGCCTGGTGCATTAGCGCATCTTGTTGACCTTATTCGTGCAGGTTCTATCAGTATTATTGCAGCGCTGGTCATCATTTCACTGATTGCTGGAGTTACCTATTTAGTGGTATTTGTCGAGCGCGGCCAGAGAAAAATACTGGTGAACTATGCAAGGCGTCAGACAAATGGGAAAATTTATGCTGGCCAATCCTCGCATTTGCCACTGAAATTGAATATGTCTGGCGTGATTCCACCCATTTTTGCCTCATCCGTCATTTTATTTCCAGTGACGATCGCTAATTGGTTTGGAGCGCACTCAGCACTGGGTTGGCTGAAAGATCTAGCACAGGCTTTGACTCCAGGGCATCCCATTTATATGCTGCTGTATGCTTTGGCTATTGTGTTCTTTTGCTTTTTCTATACAGCACTTGTTTTTAATAGCAAAGAAACTGCAGACAACCTTAAGAAAAGCGGTGCTTTTATTCCTGGGATTCGTCCAGGAGACCAGACTGCGCGCTATATCGATAAAATATTGATGCGCCTCACATTAATCGGCGCGCTGTATATTGTATTTGTGTGTCTATTGCCGGAATTCTTAGTACTTCACTGGCAGGTTCCATTTTATTTTGGTGGAACTTCTTTATTAATTGTGGTGGTTGTCACCATGGACTTTATCGCGCAGATTCAAACGCATCTTATGTCGCAGCAGTATGAATCTCTATTAAAGAAATCCAGTTTTGGTGGTAATCCTCTTTCGGTACGTTAAGCAATAAATATGGCTAAAGACGATGTAATTCAAATGCAAGGTGAGATCCTTGAGAACTTACCTAATGCGACTTTTCGTGTAAAGCTAGAAAACGGCCATGTTGTTTTAGGGTATATGTCTGGGAAAATGCGTATGCATTACATTCGTGTTTTGCCTGGAGATAGCGTTACAGTAGAGTTGACTCCTTATGATTTGTCTCGCGGACGTATCATATTTAGAGCTAAATAACGTATAGAGCCAAAGTGCTGCAGATAGACAGTTTTTGCAGCATTTTAAAAATTGTGACTTGAATATTTTATAAAGGAATACCTTCCATGAAAGTCATGGCATCCGTTAAACCTATGTGCCGTAAATGCAAAGTAGTGAAGCGTAAACGGGTTGTGCGTATTATTTGTAGCGCTGATCAGCGACATAAGCAACGTCAGGGTTAAAAACTTTTGAAGCAAGCATTGATGTGAATAAAGATTATCTAGTTAGGAAACAATAATGGCCCGTATTTCGGGGATAAATATCCCGGATCATAAAGATGTTCTGATTGGACTGACTGAAATATTCGGTATCGGTCTGTCGACTTCTAAAAAAATCTGCGCTAGCACCGATATTTTACCTGCTAAAAAAGTGCGCGATTTGAGTGATGCGGACTTGGAAAAGCTGCGCGAAGAAATTGGAAAATACACGATTGAAGGCGATTTGCGCCGCTCAATCAGCACTGCGATTAAGCGCTTGATGGATATTGGCTGCTATCGTGGTGTGCGCCATAGAAAGGGTGGTTTGCCTTTGCGTGGTCAGCGTACTCGTACCAATGCACGCACTCGTAAAGGTCGTCGCCGTGCTAGTGTTTCTCTGAAGAAATAAAAGGCTTTAGCAGATTTCAAGAGGGTTTTGTAATCTGCAGCCGTGCATAACTTTGGCGAAATGTAGCTCGCAATCTCCTGGTATCGGCATATGCCCACACAGTTATATGCCTATACCAGAGCAGATAAATAGCATTTATATTTGCGAAAGTATTTAAAGAAAACGTGAATAACGGAAAAGTATATGGCTAAGCCTTCAAGTAATACCGCAGCGCAGCGCGCTCGCAAAAAAGTTAGAAAAACTGTGTCGGAAGGCGTTGCGCACGTTCACGCTTCCTTTAATAACACTATCGTGACGATTACGGATCGCCAGGGAAATACCCTTGCATGGGCTGCATCCGGTGGCCAAGGCTTTAAAGGCGCCAGAAAATCGACTCCTTTTGCTGCACAGGTTGCTGCAGAGTCTGTTGGCCTTAAAGCCAGAGAGTTTGGCGTTCAAACCCTCTCTATCCGTATTACAGGTCCTGGCCCCGGTCGTGAATCTGTTGTGCGTGCATTAAATGGTCTCGGCTTTAAAATTGCCGAAATCGCGGATAGAACTCCATTGCCTCATAATGGCTGCCGTCCTCCAAAACGCCGCCGTATTTAAGTGTATTTATTGCTCAGATTTTTTCGTCATTCCAATGTACGAATAAATTAAAGCTTTGCTGATTTTGCATCCCCGCTAAAAAACTGGCGGGGTTATTCGCATTTTTCAATTTTGATTTTTTAATTTCTAGCGAGCGCGAATATAGGGTGAATCGCTGCTCTACTTTGAAAAGGGAAATAACGTGGCACGTCATATTGGTCCTAAAGCCAAGCAATCTCGCCGTGAAGGGACGGATCTTTTTCTAAAAAGCGCTCGCCGCGCGCTTGCTGATAAATGCAAACTGGATACTAAGCCAGGGCAACACGGTCGTACTGCAACAAACAACCGCTTATCTGAATACGGCACGCAGTTACGTGAAAAGCAAAAAGTAAAACGCATTTATGGCGTTTTAGAGAAGCAATTCCGTCGCTACTATGCAGAAGCAAAACGCCAAAAAGGAAATACCGGTGAAGTATTGCTGAAAATCCTTGAGTCCCGTTTGGATAATGTGGTGTATCGCATGGGATTTGCATCTACTCGTGCAGAAGCAAGACAACTTGTTAGCCATGGCGCGATTTCACTGAATAATGGACGTTCTGATATTGCTTCTATGCAAGTGAAAGCAGGCGATACTATCGTTGTGCGTGAAAAAGCAAAAAGCCAAGTTCGTATTCGCGAAGCACTTAGCCTTGCTAAACAAATCGGCTTTCCAGATTGGGTTAGTATTGACGAAGCGAAATTGGAAGGGAAATTTAAGCAAGCTCCTGAGCGCAATGAAATCGCCGGTGATATCAGTGAAAACTTAATTGTTGAATTGTATTCACGGTAATACATAGCAGGTAAAAAATAAAAGCTTAGGGTAACCCTTATGGCCTTTATTTTTTACCTGCTCATGGTATGTATATTTTTAATATATAGATGTTTATTCAGCCTTATCGGTGTAACGAACTGAGGGTATTGAAAAGGAAAGTGTATGTCAGGCAATGCGTTGAAGCGTTTGTTAAAACCCAGAATTATTGCTATTGAGTCTTTGGGTGAAAACCATGCAAAAGTAGTTATGGAGCCGTTTGAGCGCGGCTACGGTCATACCTTGGGTAATGCGCTTCGCCGCGTACTCTTATCTTCGATGGTGGGATATGCCCCAACCGAAGTAATGATTAACAAGGTAGTGCATGAGTATTCAACGATTGATGGCATACAAGAAGATGTAGTTGGTTTGCTGCTCAATTTGAAAGGCATTATTTTCAAGCTGCATACGCGTGATGAAGTTACACTTACGCTGAGTAAGGATAGCGAAGGCGTTGTAACAGCCAGCGATATTGAATTGACGCATGACTGCGAAGTCTTGAACCCAGATCATATAATTGCTCATGTTTCTAAGGGCGGAAAATTAGATCTGCAAATCAGAGTTGAAAAAGGCCGCGGTTATGTACCTGCCAATGTGCGTCGTCAAACTGAAGGCTCGCATAATACAATTGGCCGACTCTTAATCGATGCTTTATTCTCGCCCATCAAAAGCGTGGTATATGCAGTAAAGCCTGCTCGAGTCGGTGGCAATACCAACTTTGACAGCTTGGAATTGATTATCACCACGAACGGTGTGATTTCTCCAGAAGAAGCCCTACAAACTGCTGCAGGTATTTTAATTGATCAGCTCTCTGAATTTGCTTCGCTCGAAAGTGCAGAAGCCGTTGCAGAGCCTCAACTCAATACTCCTCAGATCGAGCCTATTTTATTACGCCCTGTTGAAGAGTTAGAGTTAACTGTGCGCTCCGCGAACTGCCTGAAAGCTGAGAGTATTTTCTGTATTGGTGACCTTATTCAACGCGCAGAAAATGAATTGCTAAAAACACCTAATTTAGGACGCAAATCTTTAAATGAAATTAAAGAAGCGCTCTCGATTCGCGGTTTGTCGCTAGGTACTACCATTGAAAATTGGCCTTCGAACAGCGTTGAAATTACTTCAATGAGCCAATCGTAAACTGAAAAATCGAGCAGAAAGTCCAGATTGTTTTTAATTTTTGCTTTACACGAATTTGAATACGTTTTTTATTTAAGGAAAGACAATGCGTCACCGTAATGGCTTACGCAAGTTAAATCGAACCAGCAGCCACCGTTTGGCTATGCTGAAGAACATGTGTAACTCCCTTATTGAACATGAAGTTATTAAAACTACTGTTCAAAAAGCGAAAGAGCTACGCAGAATGGTTGAGCCTTTGATTACCAGAGGTAAAACATCTACTTTGGCAAATCACCGCTATGTATTTAATAATTTGCGTAGCCGTGACTCTGTAGCAAAACTATTCAATGTCTTGGGCCCACGCTATGCGAATCGCCCAGGTGGCTATTTGCGTATTTTGAAATACAAATTCCGCGCAGGCGATAATGCAGAGCTGGCGTACGTTGAATTGGTAGATCGTCCAGATAGCGTTGAGCAAGAAATAGCAAAAGATGCAGAGTAATCTGCTCTAACGCTTATAGCGCACAGACATAAAAAAATCCCCTTGAAATTATTTAAGGGGATTTTTTTTATGGTGTGTCCAGTATGGACACACTCTTGGAGGTGTAAGGTAAGCATACGCTTCCCCCAGCTTGTACTGGCCACCATTTTGAGGCCGTACAGAT
The DNA here is from genome assembly GCA_031963045.1 of Mycoavidus cysteinexigens. Lineage (GTDB taxonomy): Bacteria > Pseudomonadota > Gammaproteobacteria > Burkholderiales > Burkholderiaceae > JASSUD01. The sequence goes on along the minus strand of JASSUK010000004.1, from coordinate 85,043 downwards.
GGTTCTGCCGTATGCTTACAGCAATCATTACGCTGCATTTAGGTTTGCTTTCATCTCTATTTGCCGTTGCTTTCTGAACTCTTGAATCGCTAGGTATTCCTCTTCACTCTCTATCTCTACCATTAAAGGGGTAGTTGCTTTTCCTTTGTATGAGGAAGAGGAGTCAGCTAAAAATTTGCTTTCCTGAGAGAAAGTAGGAGTGACTGGCCCGCTATCGCCAGTGGTTGGCGTACTACTTCTAGAAGAACTAACACTTGAGCTTTCTTCCGAGATAGCAGAAAGAGTAGACGCACCAGAAATTGCTTGTTTTCTAGGCGAAAGATATTCAGGTTCATTAGCCCCTGACGGTGCGCCGGTGATTTGTAATCGTGCTGAGGGTTGAGCGGTAAGCGCTAGAAGAATCGGGCTATTTGCTGAGAGTTTCCCGCTTGCCTCAGCCTCTAAAAGCAGCCTCATTGCCCCTTCACTTAAATTAATATGGTTATGGACAACAGCTGGCTGGTGGTTATCAATCTTATTTTCTATGCGATTGAGCGCTTCTGCGCCAACCTGCATGTTTTGCCCTAAATCATTCAAATTTCTCTCGTTGCGTTCGGCAGCGGCTACCAGTGTTCGAGTATCTTGTTTAATGCTGAAAAGCGCATTTATAAAACTTGCCATGACGTTTAAATTTCCAATAAGTTCTATAAGAATTTCTTTATCAAGAGCAAGTTTATCATTAGTTTTCGTGGCATGCCGCATATCTGCTACCTTGGCGCATGCGCCAAGGAACGCGAGAGAAACGCAGATAATAAGGGGAATAACAGCCGGGCTAGATACTACAATTAAACCCGCCTGAATAGAAAGGCTCCATATAGTTGTAAACGTACTCGCTATACCAACTAAGGCCTTATAAACCTCTGACAGATGCTCTGATATAAAACTAGACTGTGCATTTAACTCTATATGTAGTCTTTCTGCTGTTGGAAAAAAACCATCGGGATAAAGATCTTCATGTATCTCTAATAAACCTTCTGGCACAACGCATTCTTGTCCGTCTTGCCTTTCCGTATTAAACAAAAAACGGACACTAAACAGATAAGGGAGGATGGTTTGCTGTAGCTCAGACGTCAACCAATTATCTTCCCCAAAGTTTATAATATTTTCTTCTATTTGACTTTTAAAGTCCGAGAATGTCTCAAGGATATTAGCACTACTATTAATTAAATCTTTAACTTTAAGAAAATATTCTTCTTGTTTTTGTGCCTCTTTCTCAGAACCCCAAAGCCTACGCTTTAAGTGGGTTACTTTATCTGGATTTTTATAATTTTTATCTAGCCTAGAGAGAGACTCCGTAAGGGATTGCTTCTTTTCAAGCAGCCCACTTAGACAATCATGGGAATGTTCGAAGAAGCGCCTTAAAATTACACTGGAGTCTATAGAAGTAACCATAGAAATCTGACCTTTGCGACTTAAGATAAGCCGCATCCAAGGTTGCCTTTATATGCTCTTCTAATAAGAAAATAGAACCAGCATATACCGTATTTCTTACGCTCTTACTTCGTTCTGTATTGCATCGAAATACACATCTTATACCACCATAAAATTGTCTGGTTGGGTGCCTCGTTTGAGCTGAACCACGCTATATGGGGTGGTTACAGAAAACGGATCACAGAGTACGCTAGCGTGTTTGCAAGCTATAAGGGATGAGCCTCTCCCTGCAAGATCTCAGCTCTGCCCTCTGTTGTGAAAAATAAGATGTGCTACGCGGGTATAAGTTTAGGTGCGCAGGTTGATGGTGAGCAACGTTCCCCAACGCCTAACCACCGCTTCTTTGAAAACCAGCTGGTAAATTGGCAAAAGCAAAAAATACAAGTAGTGGTGCGCATGTTGGGGTTCGCGCCTCAACCAACAAGCGAAAAAGACTTAATGTTTTTTATTTATTAAACTTAGTCCATAAACCAGTGCGCTCAGTGCGCTGATCCAAAATCCGGTTGGCCAGTTTGTGTAGAAAGCCAGTGTTATGCCTACCCAGGCTTGTATTAAGGCTAAACCTGCCGAGAGCAAGATGCTTGGATAGAGTCTACGGCAAAAATTCTGTGCAGCTGCGGCTGGGCCGACTAGCAAAGTGAAGACGAGCAAAACACCAACAATCTGACTGCACTGCGCTACCGCGATTGCCGTGATTCCCATAAATAGGGTGGATATAGTGGTCAGGCATACGCCTTTTGCAAGCGCTAGCTCGGGTTGTAAGGTGGAAAAAATTAAGGGTCGAGCAATCCAAGTTAAGGCTATTAGGCTTAGTGCAGTGAGTGTAGCCAAGGATTTGAGCATAGCAGAGCTTACGCCCAGCACATTTCCGAATAAAAGTGCATTGAGTTCAAGTGTAGAAACATGGCTGGTGGTGGATACGCTTAAGAAGTGTAGAAAAAGCAGACCCAGGCTCAGGCAGATAGAAAGCACCATTCCTATCGCTACATCGCTCCTAGAAAGTTTCTCTCCCAGCATACCCATTCCAATGCCCCCTACCGCTGTGAGGCCGATGAGCCCCCATAAAGGAGGTAGGCCCAGTAAGGCAGCGCCTGTGGCGCCACTAAACCCTATATGTGAGAGGGCATGCCCTGCAAAAGTTTGCTCGCGCATCACCAGAAAAAAACCAACAATGCCTGCAATTACGGCAACTAAGCCAGATGCTATAAAAGCATGGCGCATAAATTCATAATCAAGCAGGGTGATCATGGCTTCCAGCCTCCGCTTCTGTATTTCCAGACATGACAAAAATGCGGCCATTTATCCGCAGAACATCAATGGTTGAGCCATATAGCCTAGAAAGTACAGGGGCATTGATGACTTCATCGACCGTGCCTAGTGCGGCTTGGCCTCTTCCTAAATACAACACGCGGTCAATGACTCCTAGAAGGGGATTAATTTCATGTGCACACAATAAGACGGCTATGTTCAACTGACGTTGTACGCGATGTATCAGCTCTATCACACTAGCCTGATGGTGAGGGTCTAGGTGGATCAGGGGTTCATCTAGTAATAAGAGGTCGGGTTTTCCCAGTAAACATTGCGCTAACAATACACGCTGGCGTTCCCCGCCCGAGAGTCGGCCTAGAGGACGGCTGGCGAGTTCACTTGCATCCACCAGTGCTAGCGCTTCTTCTATAGCCTGCTGTTGATGCGCTTTGTTTTTACCTACTATCCACCCCCATCCGTACTGATGGCCTTCTAGGGAGCTGGCCATAAATTCTCGTCCGCTCAGTTTTGCGCTAAAAGAATGGGCGGAGCTGGAGGTATGGCGCGCCTGAGGTAAATATCCAATTGAAATGGAGTTATGCCCAGCAGGACGGTTTCCTACAGTGAGTGTGCCGTGCACTGGTTTTATCAGGCCTAATAAGGCGCGAATGAGCGTAGTTTTACCTGCCCCATTCGGGCCTAAAACGCCAACGAATTCTCCCTGATGGATCTTCAGCGTCACTTCTTTCAAAATGGTCTGTGATCCAAGCGCTAGCGTGACATTAGACAGGGTGATAGCAAGAGGAGAAGGAGCAATAGCAGGCATATCATTCACTTGGGGCATGCGGTTGCAGTGCCGTTGCGCCAGATTTGGCAGGTACTGAGCTAGGTAATGCTAAGCATTGATCGAGTGTTTGCAATTGCTTCAAGATCCAAGCTTGATACGTTTGCCCTTCAGGCAGCGTTTCAGTGATGAGTAGTACAGGAATGTGCGATGCGCGTGCGAGCGCAAGCATATGGCGTGCCATATCGCCGGAAGTTTGCGTGTTATAGATCAAAAGCTTCACGCGTTGCTGTTGTAAGTCAGTTTGAAAAGAAAGAACATCTCTCGCTGAAGGCTGGGCTTCCATCATCACAGCGCGCTGGAAGGATTGTTGGCGTATTTGAAGGCCAATTGCTTGCGCCATATACTCAAAAACAGGTTCCGTAGCGGTTACAGGCACGCCTTGATAGCGTGTGCGTAAGACGGCAATTTGGGCTTGAATAGGCTCTAAAGAAGCTAAAAAGTGCTGTAAACGCGCATCGTATTGTTCGGTATGTGCAGGGTCTGTTTCTAATAAAAAAGTATGTACAGCGCGTGCAAGGGCACGTAATGCTTCAGGCAAATACCAGATATGCGGATTATCTCCCGCACGCTTGTTAATGAGCGCGGCTACGGCAATTTCTGCGCGATGTGGTGCATGGCTTGCTGCAAGTAAGGGTGTGAGCCATGCATCATAGGCTGCCCCGTTGTAAACCACTAGGCGCGCTGCTGCGAGGTCTCGCCCTACCTTGGGTGTGATCGCCAGCATATGTGGATCTTGATTAGGCTGGCTAGCTAGTGTTGCGACTTGCACATAAGGTCCGCCAAGTTGCTCGATGACATCTGCATAAACACGCTGTGCGGCAGCGATATGAATAACTTGCGCGCGTGGTGCTTCGTGTGTGGAAGCAGTATTTTGGAGGGCAGCATGACTCACGCTAGATAGCAAAACCCCAAAAAGCCAGGCGTAACTAAGGCGGGAGAGCAGGGAGAATTTCATAGGAAGAACCTAAAACTTATGAAGGATATGCCGGTAAAAATAAGACTGAAATTACTACCTGATGTTACGCAGGGATTCAAAAAGACGGTGGTATGCATGTTGGGTTCGTGCTTAACCCCAACCTACCAAGATGCCCATGTAAAAGGGCTCTATTAAACTTTACCAACCACAAGAAAAGGCAAGAACGGTAGGTGGGGTTAAGCACGAACCCCAACATGCGGACCACGGACTTTTAATTATTGCTTTTGGCGATTTGTATGCAGGTTTTAAAAGGGTAGTGGCCTGCGTGTTGGGGTTCCAACATCCCCCCAACCTACCTAGCTTAATAGGCGTTTTTAATCTTCCCGGCGTAAATGCGGGAAGAGAATAACGTCGCGAATACTGGCGCTATCAGTCAATAACATAGCTAAACGGTCTATCCCAATTCCGCAGCCTCCTGTGGGGGGCATGCCATATTCTAGTGCGCGGATATAGTCTGCATCATAGTACATGGCCTCTTCATCGCCTGCTTCTTTCAGATCAACTTGTGCCTTGAAGCGCATAGCTTGGTCTTCAGGATCATTCAACTCTGAAAACCCGTTCGCAATTTCCCTTCCAGTAATAAAAAGCTCAAAGCGCTCGGTAATGCCTGGTTGCGTGTCTGACTCGCGTGCCAGAGGCGAAATTTCCACCGGATAATCCACGATATAAGTGGGCTCCCACAGCTGGGATTCTGCTGTTTCTTCAAAAAGTGCCAATTGGAGCGTGCCTACGCTGGGCTTTAAGAAAGCAGGGTGCGTACTGGCCATCCCGCATTTATGCAGCTCCGTTTTTAGAAAATCGATATCGGCTAGCTGGGCCTCGGTGTAGTGCGGGTTATAGGCAAGAATGGCTTGAGCGATCGTAAAGCGGCGAAAGGGTTGTGCCAAATCTAAAGTACGGCCTTGGTATTCAATAGAGGCTGTACCCAGTATGTGCTTTGCACATTCTCGGATCAGATGCTCTGTAAAGTCCATTAGCCATTTGTAATCGGTATACGCGGCATAGAATTCCATCATGGTGAATTCGGGGTTGTGCCGGGTAGATACGCCTTCATTGCGGAAATTACGATTGATTTCAAATACCCGCTCAAAGCCACCGACAATTAAGCGCTTTAAATAGAGCTCAGGAGCGATTCGTAAAAACATCGCTTGATCCAGTGCGTGGTGATGGGTAACAAATGGTTTGGCGGCTGCCCCTCCTGGGATAGGGTGCAGCATGGGCGTTTCGACTTCCAAAAAACGCGCTTCTGACATCAGATTACGTATCGTGCTGATGAGCTGAGCTCGCCCTAAAAACGTTTGACGTACGGTGGGGTTGACGATCAAATCTACATAACGCTGCCGATAACGGGTTTCTTGATCCGCTAGACCATGGAATTTATCAGGCAAGGGGCGCAGTGCTTTTGCTAATAAACGCAGCTCTGTGCATCGGACAGAGAGCTCTCCACGATCGGTGCGAAAAAGCACGCCTCGCGCCGCGATCCAGTCGCCCATATCCCATTTTTTAAAAGCTTCATAAGTCGCTTCATCCAATACCGCAGGCGTCATAAAAAACTGTATGGAGCCGCTTGCATCTTGCACTGTAGCAAAACTGGCTTTACCCATAATACGCTTAAGCATCATGCGCCCAGCAATCGACACTTCTACTGCGCTAGCCTCTAATGAGGCTTTATCTGCCTGCGCGTAGTCTTTTTGCAAAGTTCCTGCATGGTGGCTGGGCTTAAAATCATTGGGGTAAGCAGGCCCGGCAGTGCGCAGTGCAGTGAGCTTCTCACGACGCTCTGCAATGATGGTATTGTCATCTATCGTAATAGAGGCAAGGGTAGGGGAGGCGGAATCAGTTGTAGACATAAAATATAAAGAGTTGCAGAGCAGTCAAAAAGAAAAAAGGGGGGTTGTATTTAGATCCTGAGCGGGGGGTAGGGCGTGTCCTCAATTGCCCCAAAGGGCCCATCTTTGCGGTCGCGCGGTGCAAGGTATTCACTGTACAAAAAGTACAGCTCCGGTCCCTGCGCTCCTGCTCCCCCAAATATGTTCTCCTTTGGGGCAATTGAGGACATACCCTACACTCCCTGCGTCAAACTGGCCTGTATAAACATATCTAGATCACCATCGAGCACAGCGCGCGTATTACTGGCTTCTACGCCCGTGCGCAAATCTTTGATGCGGCTTTGGTCGAGTACATAAGAGCGAATCTGATGTCCCCAACCTACGTCTGATTTGCTAGATTCAAGCTTGTCTTGCTCCGCCCGGCGTTTACGCATTTCAAACTCATACAGCCGCGACTGAAGCATCTTCATGGCTTCGGCTCGGTTGCGGTGCTGTGAGCGATCGCTTTGGCATTGCACTACGATTTTGCTAGGTAAATGGGTAATCCGTACTGCAGAGTCGGTTTTGTTAATATGCTGGCCGCCTGCCCCCGATGCGCGATAGGTATCTATACGCAAATCTGCGGGGTTAATATCAATTTCAATGGAATCATCGACTTCTGGATAGACAAAGACCGAAGCAAATGACGTATGCCGACCATTGGATGAATCAAAAGGCGATTTGCGAACTAGGCGATGGATGCCTGTTTCAGTACGCAGATATCCATAAGCATAGTCGCCTGAAATTTTGATCGTAGCGCTTTTAATACCAGCCACATCCCCTTCAGATTCTTCGAGTAACTCAGCCTTAAACCCCCGACGCTCGCTATAACGCAAATATTGGCGCAATAGCATCGCTGCCCAGTCGCACGCTTCTGTTCCCCCGGCACCTGCTTGAATATCTATAAAGCAAGGGCATGGATCGGCTGGGTTATTAAACATCCGACGGAATTCGATATCTGCTACATGCGCGACTAGAGCGGGATTCTCCGCTTCCAGCATACTCAACGTCTCTTCGTCGGCCTCATCACGCGCTAGCTCAAAAAGCTCTGCAGCATCATTTATTTGGCTATCTAATGCGTTGAGTGGCTCCACTACGCGCTCAAGCTGCTTTTTTTCCTGATTGAGGGCGCGTGTACGTTCAATATCTGCCCATACTTCTGGATTCGCTAGGTCCTGCTCTATTTCACTTAGACGAGTTTGTTTAGGACCGTAGTCAAAGATACCCCCGTAGAGCAGTAAGGCGATTTTTAAGTTCAGATAGGGTGGTATCAAGCGCGTTGAGGCGTTCTGCTTCCATGGGGTGGGGTATGTAAGGGTGAAACATGCGCAAAAATACCAGTCTGAGTGTAAGTAACTGATGTTACGTAGGTATTCAAGAAGACAGCGGTGTGCGTGTTGGGGTTCCTTCGTCACCGCCAACCTACCGAAATGGCTATGTAAAAGGGACTCACCAAACTCCACCAACCACAATAAAAGGCAAAGGACGGTAGGTTGGTGGTGAGGCACGAACCCCAACATGATGAGCACTGTCTTCTTGAATACCTGCGTAACATCAGTAAATAAGAAAGATACACAAAGAAAGCGCGCAGGTAAAAGCGTAGATTGTAGCTGAACTCTACTACGGTCTGTATGCTAGAGACGAGTGTAAGTAGTTTTTAAGTAGGGGCAAAGGTGCTTGAAAAATAGAGCGCCTAAGAGTAGATTGTCCGTTTAACATTCAGAATGTGCCGAAAGGTTCCTGAATTGCCCTGTCTGAACAGGATATTGCCCGGTTTCACTAGGGTGTGCCCTCAATTACCCAAAAGGGCCCATCTTTGAGGTCGTGCGGTGCAAGGTATTCACTGTACTTAAGTACAGTTCCGGTCCCTGCGCTCCTGCTCCCCCAAAATATGAACCATTTGGGGCAATTGAGGACACACCCTAGGTGATGTAGCCTGGGCTTCGCTGTAAAAATAGGTAAAAAGACAGCGATATATTGAAATAAGAAAGGATGCAGCATGTCTTTAACCATCAAACCTTTTTCTCGTAGCACGACGCCACTCTCTACAGCAGTACCCAGTGGAGATTTGATTCGTCAATTGCAAGATCAAAATGCGCATGTCCAATTAGCTGGGCTGAATGCGCTCTTAAGCAAGCAACCCTCTCAATCTGAAATTGAAGGTGCTATTGCGCTTTCGCAGCGCGAAAATGAAGATGTCAGAATGTTGGCCGCCCGTGTATTAGGTGAAATTTTTAGTATGGGGTCGGAGCTTTCAGAAGATATTTTCCCCAATCTCATATCACTTTTACGTGATCCCTCGTTTAACGTGGTTGAAATTGCAGCGAAAGCATTAAGTACTCCCTCTTTGCCTGAAAAAACAATTTGGGATGTTATAAAAAATTTTGCAGAACAATGAATAGTGAAAATGAAAATACCAAGCTTGGCATTATTTATATATTGGGCGAAACCTTAGGTAAAAGAGCAGACCTTTCAGAAGACCTTTCAGAAGAAGTGGTTTCAAACCTGCTGTCGCTTTTGCAAGAACCATCGCAAAAAATTAAATCTAAGGCCGCTGAGGCGCTAGGTAAACTCCAAAAGTTACCACCCAAAGCCATGCAAGAAAAAATAGTGCAGGCTCTTTTTGTGCTTCTGAGCAGTAAAGAATCCATCGCTATAAGGGCAGCAATTAATGCCTTATATGAATTGAAATGGATAGATTTGCCGGAACAAGTGGTTCAGGAGTTGGTTGGACTCCTAGCTCCCACTTTTGGAGATAAAACGGTAGTTAAATTATTAGGAATGCAATTAAAGCTATCGGAAAAAATCATACTCGATCTAAATAATCTCTCGCACAATAACGATGAGATGATCCGCTCTGCTGCAGCTAAGGCGCTACATATGTATAAACATAAAAAAGAAAGCCCTGTTTTACCTATGCAAGCGGTATAGAGAAAAATCAAAATCCTAACTGATGTTACGCATGCTGTAGAACGGCGCGTTGTTGATAGGCAGAGCGCAAAGATTAAAAGTAGGTGGTTGGCATGCTGGGGTTCGTGCCTCACCACCAACCTACCGTTCTTTGCCTTTTCATGTGGTTGGTGGAATTTTCTATATCAGTTTTTCCTCTGCATGCTCAACAATAAATTGAAGCCGTAGATTTCCATTCCATGTATCGGATACGGGCCGGTAAGCAATATGTGCAGAAGCGGGCAGGGCTTCGGTATGGTTAAACCAAATGGCGTTATACAAAGGGGCGTTAGCGGGGGCTTGATGCGCGCGCAATTGTAGTTTTAGGTGTTTTTCTTTCAGTAGTTTTTGCGACAAGACAGTAAAGTTGCCTGCAAAAACAGGGGCTGCAAATCCTTGACCCCACACCATGGCCTCGATTTGCTGCGCAAAATGGGCAGTGCAGTAGGCGGGCTCAAGCTCTCCATCGGTTTCAAGAATACGCTTTAATGCATCCGGCCCAAGCTGCGCGCAGCCTACTTCTTCAAATGCTTCAATAAAGCGCGGGATATTTTCGGCCTGCAGCGTTAAGCCTGCCGCCATTGCATGCCCTCCAAAGGTGAGTAGCAAGTCAGGGTGGCGTTTTGACACTTCATCCAGTGCATCGCGCAAATGAAAACCGGGGATGGAGCGTCCGGAGCCTTTCACTAGCGTTTGCGTATCATCAGCAGGTGCCAAGGTAATGGAAGGGCGAAAGAAGCGCTCTTTCAAACGCGAAGCCACGATACCAATTACCCCTTGGTGCCAGCTTGGATTAAAGAGCACTAGCGTCGAGCGCTGCTTTGCATCGGCTTCATCTATAGCAATCTGCGCTAATTCAGCCATGGCTTCTTCTTGCATCGACGCCTCGATTTCCCTGCGCTCTTTATTCATCTCGTCTAGCGTTTGCGCTAAGGCCCATGCACGGCCTGGGTCATCGGTGATCAGGCATTCAATACCCAATGACATATCTGCTAAACGGCCTGCCGCATTAAGGCGCGGCCCCAATGCAAATCCCAAATCGAAGGCACTGGCCTGCGGCGCATGCCGACCTGCCACTCGAAATAAAGCTGCTATGCCCGCGTGCATGCCTCCTTTGCGAATGCGAGCCAAACCTTGCGTGACCAGAATACGGTTGTTGGCATCTAACTTGACCAAATCAGCAATGGTTCCTAGCGCTACTAAATCTAGCAAGGTATCTAAACGTGGCTCGGCATGCTCTCCAAATGCACCCAGTTGTCGTAGCCGTGCACGCAGCGCCAGCAACACATAAAATATTACGCCAACCCCTGCCAGATTTTTACTGGGAAAAGGGCAGCCTTCTTGGTTCGGATTCACAATACCTTGTGCTTTTGGAAGTACGCTGCCTGGTAGGTGGTGGTCAGTGACCAATACTTCTATACCCAGTTCGCGTGCTGCGTCGACTCCTTCAACACTCGCTATGCCGTTATCTACGGTAATAATGAGATCGGGTGAGCGCTTTGCTGCCAGTTCTACAATAGCAGGCGTTAAGCCATAGCCATGTTCAAAGCGATTGGGCACGAGGTAATCAATGGTAGAAGGAGGGCTGACTTCCCCGGGGTGCGCTTGCGCTATCCGATGTGCTTGCAATGCATTATTTAAACTCCGTAACCCTCGTAAAGCCACGGCACAAGCTGTTGCACCATCGCAATCACAATCAGCAACAACGATTATTTTTTGGCCGGCCATCAACGCGTGAACTAATAGGGTGGTCGCCTGCTCAATTCCTTTGAGCGTATCGGGCGGCAAAAGCTGCTTCAGAAGCGATTGAGTATCTTCGACAGTTTTGACCCCTCTGGCCACGTATAAACGGGCTAAAACAGGGTGTATTCCTTGGCGCTGCAACACTTCAGCATCCACAATGGAATAAGGGCGGCTAGCTATACGAGTCATAGAGGGGGAAAGGTAATTAGTGGTTGGCGTGCAAAGGCTTGTGCTTAAACCGCTTCTTAAAAGCGGGGAAGGCTGCGCCAGCGCCAGATTTTATAGAGATCTGCCCGAGTAAGGCGCAAGGTGATGCTGCTGGTTTCGCCTGTTAATGTCAGCATCAGAGCAGGCAATATGCCTTTTTGAAGTGCCGCTAATGCAGGCGCAAACCAGTCGTGTTCAAGTTGCGTTAACGCAGCATGCCAGGCTGACGCATTATGCTGTATAGCGGGGCGTATAAAATTATCTAACTCAACCAGTGCTGCATGACTGCTGTTAAGGGCAGGTAAAGCATGGAACTCAGAGAAGGTGGCAGGAGCGGAAGCAAAAGGTAAACCCGCTGCTAATCCCAAACCCTGTGTCACGCTTTTATTTGAAAACACGGCGCTAAATGGACAGGTTGGAGGGGTATGCAGTCTGCCTTGGCCCCACAGCCAAATTGCATTTACGGGTAGCTGACCTCGTGCTTCGCGTTGCATATTGATGTCATGGGTAGCCCACACCATCTGCACTTCATTTTGAAATTGCATCCAAGCTCGCGCATGCCCTTTTACCCCTTTTCCGGAGGAGGGCAGCCACAGTTCAATATTCTGTCCTTCTGCCAGGTAGGGTGAGCTGCCTGTGACAGGACCTAATGCATCGCCGCTGATATACCAGCTAAGAGGAGTAGGAGCGATGAGCGTTAAGTTATGTAAAGCGGCTACTTTTTGTGCCTCTTCAAGCAATATGCAAGCTTCTTCTGCGGTGAGGTCCAACCCATTAGAGCCATGAAGTACTAAATGCGTGCGCGCCAGCTGAAAATGTACGGGCTGTACATGAGCCCATAGCGTCTCGCCTGGCTCTTTACCCTCTGCCAATAACGCATAAGGTGCCAAAGGAGCTTCGTTAGAAGCTTCAACTTGAAAACACCGCGCGAGCCAATGCTCGTGCAAACACGATCGGGAATCTGCCGGTGTAGATACCCATGCTTGCTGTGTAGCACGCCGCAAGATGTGCTGCAGTGCAGGTGTGGTATTAATTTGCGTTTCTAGAGCGCTACGATGCGCAATAGGGCGCGCTAAGGTAGCCCAGCCCATTTCGTCTTCCTTCCACTCAGGCATAAGCGAAAAAGGAAGCGATAGGTGGAGTGCGGTAGATAGCATGAAAATAAATAAAAGTATGGTAGGTTGGTGGTGACGAAGGAACCCCAACATGCGCACCACCAACCTACCGAGATGGCCGGGTAGATCTCTTTCTAAAGGCGACTTGGAGCGTTCTTGTTAAGACTATGATGGCATACAGGCGCAGTCTTCTCGTTTTCTTCGCCCCACGTCTTAAGCCAAGCAATAGCCTCATTGCTGGTTACGTGCAGCCCCGTTTCCTGATATTCCTCCCAAGCCTGTAAGGTTTCTTGCCGGAACGTCTCACGCTTTAGCTTCACAGATACAATTTGAGGGGCAATGGCTGGCATAGTGTCCTCTCCAATATAAACAATTGGTGTTACCTTATAACACCTTGAATAGATAATGCCACGTTAACTTTTTTTGAAAGTGCTCTTGATTTTATTTTCAGGGTCCGCACATTGACTTACAGATTGTATAAAACGGATTTGAGCGTATGCTCATCCTCCTTTTAACCCCTAAGGAATATTTTTCATGGCCCAGGAAACCTTACATTTTCAAGCAGAAGTGAAACAACTTTTGCAGTTGATGATCCACTCACTCTATAGCCATAAAGAAATCTTTTTGCGTGAATTGATTTCGAATGCCTCTGATGCAGCCGACAAATTGCGCTATGAAGCCATTGCGGATGGAAGTTTATATGAGGGTGACTCAGATCTGCGCATCCGCATAGCCTATGACGCACAAGCCCGCACCATCTCTATTGATGACAATGGTATTGGGATGAGCCGTGAAGAAATCATTGCGCATTTGGGAACCATTGCCCGTTCAGGCACGAAAGAATTTTTCTCTAAGCTCTCAGGCGATGCGCAAAAAGATGCTGCGTTGATTGGGCAATTTGGTGTGGGTTTTTACTCAGGCTTTATCGTAGCAGACCGCATTACCGTTGAATCGCGTAAAGTAGGTATTCCTGCCGATCAAGGTGTGCGCTGGGAGAGTGCGGGGGAAGGGGACTTTAATGTAGAGGCGATTGAGCGTCCTGCACGCGGTACTACGGTCACCTTGCATCTGCGCGAAGGCGAAGACGAATGGCTCTCTAGTTGGAAATTGCAGTCCACTATTCGCAAATATGCCGACCATATTGCATTGCCTATCTTAATGCGCAAAGAAGAGTGGGATGCAGAAAAACAAGCCACGGTAGAAAAAGAAGAAGACGAAACGATCAATCAAGCAAGTGCCCTGTGGACACGCGCTAAAAATGATATTGACGAAGCGCAATATAAAAGCTTTTACCAGCATCTATCCCATGATGGAAAAGACCCTCTAGCCTGGACGCATAACCGCGTAGAAGGGCGCAATGAATACATTCAACTCTTGTATGTGCCAGCCAGCCCTCCATTTGATTTATGGGATCGCAACCAGCATAGTGGTTTGAAACTGTACGTGCAGCGCGTTTTCATTATGGACGATGCTAAACAACTGCTACCCAACTATCTGCGCTTTATTCGAGGCGTGGTGGATTCTAATGATTTGCCCTTAAATGTCTCCCGCGAGATCCTACAAGAAAGCCGAGATGTCAAAGCCATACGTGAAGGGGTGACCAAGCGCAGTTTGACGATGCTAGAAGATTTAGCCAAAAACGATGACGCTGCCTATCAAATCTTCTGGAAGGCCTTTGGTCAAGTGCTCAAAGAAGGTATCGGTGAAGATGCTCCCCACCGTGATCGCATTGCTAAATTGCTACGTGTGAATAGCACGCACAGTGATGTACCTGGACAAACCACCTCATTGGCTGAATATGTCGAGCGCATGAAGCCAGAGCAGACCAAAATCTATTACCTCACTGCCGAGAACGAACAAGCAGCCCGTAATAGTCCACACCTTGAAGTGCTAAAACAAAAAGACGTTGAAGTCATATTGTTAAGCGACCGGGTAGATGAATGGATGCTCTCTTTCTTACAAGAATTCGATGGCAAACCACTAGTTAGTGTTGCACGTGGAGATCTAGATCTGGCCACTTTGAGTGATGAAGAGAAAAAAGCGCAAGAAGCTCAGCAAGAAAGCTTTAAACCGGTTTTAGACGCCATGCAAGAGATCTTGAAGGACCGAACCAAAGAAGTGCGTTTAAGCGCCCGTCTTACCAATTCTCCTTCTTGCTTGATAGCAGATGAAGCGCAGATGAGTGGCTATTTGCAGCGCTTACTCAAGGCTTCTGGTCAGGCTGCGCCAGAATTTAAACCGATTCTAGAGCTCAATCCAAGCCATACCTTAGTTGCGCGTTTACAGCCCGAACAAGCTGATTTTTCAGAATGGTGCCACCTTCTTTTCGACCAAGCCCTATTGGCCGAAGGCGGCACGCTCGAAAACCCAGCGGGGTATGTGCAGCGTACTAATGCATTACTAATGGCGAATTTTGAGAAAGCTTCTGCATAAGCGCTTTTGTAAAAGCTTTTGATAGCATCGAAAAGGCAATTTTTAATATAATGAGAGGCGTGTGATTGCATATTGGTTAAAAAACCAACGCGCGATCACACGCCTCTCTTCTATTTAATGTTACGCACGTTGTAGAACGGCTTTACAAACCTCCACCAACCACAAGAAAAGCAAAGAACGGTAGGTTGGTGGTGACGAAGGAACCCCAACATGCAAACCACGCTCTTCTTAAATACCTGCGTAACATCAGATATTAAATAAATTTTGCTGCGCATCAACAATAAGCTTTGCCTGTTGTTTGATTTGGGCGTGCCTAGGCAGTTTTCTGAAAAAAATAAAAGGTAGGATGGGATAGGTTTTTTTATTTCGCTTGCTGTTCCTATTTTTCTTGATTGTAGAGTGGGTGGGATAGATATCTTCTATAGTGTGCTTTATATAAGTGCATAGCCATCATCATGCTATGCGATAAAAGCAGGGCAAGAGGAGAGAGTGATGTCAGAGTTGAAACATATCGGTAATACATCTCTAATTTCAACTTTCGGCTCTACAGCCTCTATTAAGACGGCGATTAAGGAAGTTACGCGTGCTTTTCAGGGGCTTCTTCGGGCAGACTTTCAAGCTCTTAAAGGGGTGGGTGTTAAAAGTCAGCAAGCTAGCCCTTATTCTCAAAGCGCTCTTCAGGTAACGCTGCCGCCAGGGCAAGTGCACGTTTTTTCAGGTTATCGCACAGGCTTTGCAAAGGGACGGGCTGAACCCCAGTTGTTGCTGGATGTGCATACTCACGACCCTAGAACCGGAAAGCGGTATATACACACCGTATCAAATATTACGCCTTCTTCTAGTCAACCACCGTCCCTACCTTTTTTGCCTCCTCCTTCTCCTTATGGTGGAAAACCACCGGCATCTTTTTTGCCTCCTCCTCCTCATAGCGCAGAACCACCGGCATTTTTTGAGCCTCCTCCTCCTTATAGCGAAGAACCACCGGCATCTTTTTCGTCCCCTGCTTCTCAACCAGGCCGTCCATTATCCAGTCCATCGAATCAATATCCTCCGGCTTCTCCAGTAGGCCCTGCTGTTGATGATGCAGGCTCTCCTATTTATCGGGCAGGACCTCCACCATACAGTCTAAATGCCGCCAGACCAGGTCCGGCGCTCCCTCCCACTTTTCGACAATCAGGACCTGTTCCCACGTCCTCACATTTGCAGAAAAATTCAGGAGCCGTTCCACATTCTTTACCTGTCGCAGCTGTATCCACCCCTAGTGCTATTCCTTCAACAGCAGGTGTCCTTCCGCCAATAAGTGCAAATAAGTCTCCAGATATTCCTCCAGAAGATTTAAAAGTTGAAGTAGATAGGGAAAATATAAAAATACCTCTTAAAAGCATGGAACATCCTCAAGATTTTTCATTGGTTAATAGTGCAAATTCCTTACATCCGCAGCAAAAGCTAGAAGCTGTTCCCCATCCTTCACCTGTTGATGCTGTAAAACCTAATAATGCTATTCCTTCAAAAGCGAAGTCAAAAATATTATTGCCTACTCCTTCTCAAAGCCATAAGAATAAGGTGTTAATATCAAATGAAGAACGTAAAGTTTTTCTAGAAAATATTGCGTCTAGAAATGCAAAGTCAGTTTCTGTTGATGATTTAAAAAAGCCTATTCAAAAAGAAGAGAGTAAGGTGTTAATATCAAACGAAGAACGTAAAGTTTTTCTGGAAAATATTGCGTCTAGAAATGCAAAGTCAGTTTCTGTTGATGATTTAAAAAAGCCTATTCAAAAAGAAGAGAGTAAGGTGTTAATATCAAATGAAGAACGTAAAGTTTTTCTGGAAAATATTGCGTCTAGAAATGCAAAGTCAGTTTCTGTTGACGATTTAAAAAAGCCCATTGCCCAAGAAAAAAAGAATAAAGTGGAGGAGTTAAATAAGGAATACGATCAGAATTTGAAAGATATAAATAATTTAAAAAATGAGATTGAAAAAAATCCAGATAATTATGAGGATTACGAAACAATATTGAATGATTGCTCCGACCGCGAAATGTCTATAAGAAATAAAAAATTAGGTTTTAGTTATTTGGAAAAAGCTTTATCTGTATGGTCAGTAATGGATAGTGCGGGTTTTGACAAAGTATATGAAGATTTACTTAAAGAGCCTCTTACTAAAGAAGAAAAAAATATCGCAGATGAGTTAGTGGGGCAGTACAAGAAAAAAAACAAACCTATTGCAGAGTCTTAGTAAAAAGAAAAGCATGAGTAATTGTTTACTCTATACCACATGAACTTATAATATATTAATTAATGTTACCGCCGTTGTAGAACGACGAGTTATTGATAAACAGAGCGCGAAGATTAAAAGTAGGTGGTACGCATGTTGGGGTACGGTCACACGCAAACCACGGTCTTTTTGAATACCTGCTTAACATCAGTTAGGTAAATTTTGCTGTGTATCAACAAGGAGCGATTGCAGTATGGGGTGTTATGAGGCGCTTGGTGCAAGCAGTTCAGCTGGAGGGCTGTGGCATACCTTGCCACCAGCAAGGGCGACGTATCTGCAAAAAAGCTGGTTACAAGGCACTGGTTCTTTAACTAAGAGACTAGAGTACGAAGGCCTATATGGCATTGCACAGAGTCAAATCGCCAATCAGCCAGTAACAGCCTGTCAGAGTGACAAGCTTACTAAGTCCGCTATTCATCCAGTAGAGGTTCAGGTGATCCGTGAAGGAGTGCAAACCAGTTGGGACGATGAATATACTTGCTTGGGAGTAAGCGCGCGTGAGCCTGTTTGGGTGCGGGAAGTGGTGCTTTGGGTGCGGGGTGAGCCTGCAGTGGTAGCGCGTAGTGTGACTACTTTGGCTGCGAGCCAGTCTATCTGGCGCAAGCTGCGTTATTTGCATACCACTCCACTTGCAGCTTTACTCTATGGTGATGCACGCGTCACCCGATCTCCTTTTGCTTATGCTACTTTGGGCTTTAATCATCCTTTAAGTCGCTTAATACAACGCAATACCCACTCTAGCTCCGTATCGTCGACTAGGCCTTCGTTATTATTGCCTACTTTTAGTACATCTCACTCTTTCTTGGCTCGGCGCTCTCTTTTTACGCATCAAATCAGATATACCTCTCTAGGATCGGCTTACGCTCCTTTGCTGGTGACCGAATGCTTGCTGGAGCATGCATTTACATATAAATAGGCCGTATCTACTATTTTTTTGGAGAACGGAAAATCCTGGTGTATGTAGGCCTATTATTTCGCTAGGCTTTGCATTTTTTCTTTATGGCAGCATAGCGATTGCAAATATCCTCTATAGTGTATTTTAATTACATAGCGAATAAGCATATGTATATATAGTATGCAAAGGGGACGATAATGCCAGTAACGTTTGATGGTCGTAACTTTTCATCTCCTTTGATGCATGAAAATATTAAGCATGGCGCACAAAATAATAATCAGAATGGAGCAATAAAATCTGGTCTGAAAAGTGTTGTAGGAAAAACGGGCGCTTTGCCGAAGCCTTTTATTGTTATTGTTAAAAAAGACAATTATAACTCAGGCAATTTTAAAGAAAGTTCTTTGGCTCAATCAAAGCAGCAGCCACATAGTGGTTATTTAGATACGTCTCATTATCAACCAAAGACGGCTTATCAACAGCAATCTCTTCCTCTTCATGAGTTGAAGGAACCACCCCCTCCTTATGAGCTGCAAGAATCGCCCCCTCCTTATCAACGGCAG
Source organism: Mycoavidus cysteinexigens (assembly GCA_031963045.1). Lineage (GTDB taxonomy): Bacteria > Pseudomonadota > Gammaproteobacteria > Burkholderiales > Burkholderiaceae > JASSUD01. Next base: position 66,458 of record JASSUK010000004.1, on the reverse strand, counting down.
GAGGAAATTCCAGCTTATAAAGCACCACCGCCAGCTTATAAAGCAAGCCCTTCTATTTATAAAGCAGGACCACCACCAAGCCCTAGATTTTATCAAGCAGGGCCATCGCTATCAGCACACCAATTGGCAAAAACACCATTATCACCACCCCCACTATTAAGCCAATGGGCACAATACCATCCTACTCCTCAAGCAGACTCTCATTTTTATCAAGCAGGCCCTCCACCATCCAACCTATTGAACCAATATCCTCCTGCTTCTCAAGAAGGTCCTCATTTTTATCAGGCAGGCCCCCCATCATCAAGTCCATGGGCACAAGAATCTTCTGCAGATAAGAAACAGCAATATCCGCAGCAAACATCTCAAACACCATCTTCACATATCTCTCATGCCGAAAAGCCTTTGATTCAAAATACGCAAACTTCTACATCTTCCACTACTTCAGGTAAACATGCAGAAACTCAAAGTATTAAATCAGAAGCGTATATAAAAAATCTTTTCGATCAGCTAAAGGGTGTGCGAACAGGTAGCTTAAATACTATAAATGCGCTTCCAATGTATATGGAATTGTTGGAACAAAAAAATCTAATTGAAAATCAAAAAAAAGATTCAAGTAAAGGGCCGGAAATAGGTCTGAGTAAAGAGCAGGAAATAGATATAAAAAAATTTGGGGCTTCACTGTATATAAAACTTGATAATCGCAACATTTCCTGGAGACATGTTGTTGGCAACTTGGCAGGTGAGAAGCCTGATATAGCTGCGCTAAAAAAATTGAGAGATGAGATTCAAGCTGACCCAGGAAAATATGGGGTATTAACATCAGCAATACTTAGAAATTGCGAGAAGGGTATTGCAGAGGAAAGAGCAAAAAATGCTTTTTTTGGAAGAGCGAATACATTTGAAGGACTTTCGAGTTTCCAATCTATTGGAAAAGAGCATGCATCTATAAAAGAAGCTTATGTAGATATAAGAAAAAGCATTCCTAATACAGAAGCGCAAAAAAAACTTGACGAAGCAATGCAAAAAACAGATAAAAAATTAGAGAGTGCAATTTGTGAAAAATTGGATATTAAATCAATGACAAACTCTACCCAAGTAATGAAAGCTATATATGATAAAAGAAACGATCTAAGTGTTGAAGAAAAAGCAGCTATGCTTATTCCACTTCAAAAGTTGCATGCTCAGGAACCGAGTAATATCCAAAATCTGAGTGTATCTGAAGCAAAAAAAATGCTCTTAGTTTTTCATCCTGATAAATTATCTCTGAAAGACAAAACGGATGAACGGAAAGCCTGCGATAGTTTAGCACTGGCTTTAACTGATCGGATTAATAAGAATAAATAGATCGGTGATGATAAATTAAGCGAAAAAATTGCCCATCCCTTACAATAGCTGCCATGGCTTCTAATCTCTTCTCCAAACCCTCGCAGCATTGCTCCGCAGCGCTTATTGCTTTAAGCGTTGCGGGTCTTTTTATGCCTGCATCCGGGTGGGCGCAGTCGGTAAATTTATCTGAAAGGCAAGTACAGTTAGAGGCTCAAGAAGCACAGCTCAAGCATCAATACACGCATGCTGCGCGCGCGTGTTACAGCCATTTTTTCGTTAATCAATGTTTAGCAAAAGTAGATGCGCATTACCGACAAGAAAAAGCGGTATTACGTGCAGAGCAGTTGGTATTCGAAGAGGAAACGCGGGCACAACGTGTGCGAGACCGAAATGAGAGAGAAAGGCAAAAACGACCTGCCAGAATGAAGCAGCCGGCCCGTACTTCTTCTGAAGGCAAATCGCTACATGTTGCCAGAAGGCCCCACCATGAACGGTCTTCTTCCAGTGCGCATCCACTCTCTCAAGTGCAGGCGCGTGAGCAACTTGCACGGGAAGCAGAGAGGCGGGCGGAGAATGTTCGACGTTTTGAGGCCAAACAGCGTGCGGCAGAACGGCATCGTCTTCTTCTCGAGCGGCGCCGTGAGGCACGTAAACACAATAAAGCAGCGCCTCCTGCTAGGCAAACTGATAGCAAAACTGTGCCAAAAGTCGTTTCTCCTTCGTAGGCATGCACAACATTTCTCCCCCTCCCGATAATGAACTCGATGCGCATTTAGACATGGAGCGGTCTGCCACGCTTGAGCAAATTTTTGCAGAGCAGGGCCTATTGGCGCGCTCGATTCCAGGTTATCGCGTGCGTGCTTCGCAGATGAAAATGGCGCGTGCAGTGGCAGCCACTATGCAGCATGCACAGATGCTGCATCAGTTGTATGAGCAAGATCCTGATAAAAAATTGGCAGCTTCACGTGCCGGCACAAAAAATGCTTCTGCTGCTAAAAAGGTTCCCAATGCTGCTACTGAGCAGCCCCCACTGAGTGCGGAGCTTAGCGCTTGCACCTTACTTGCTGAAGCAGGCACAGGCACGGGTAAAACCTTTGCGTATTTAGCCCCTGCGCTTTTATGGGGCGGCAAGGTGATGGTGTCCACCGCTACGCGTCATTTGCAAGATCAGCTTTTTTATCGCGATATCCCAACGCTTCGTCAAGCGCTTGCAGTGCCTTCTGTTATCGCTTTACTAAAGGGGCGGGCCAATTATGTGTGCCATTACCATTTGGAGCGCACTGTAGAAAGTGGGCAGTTTGCTTCAAAGCAAGAAGTCGGGTATGTACAAAAAATTCAGCGCTTTATAAAAACGACAGTGCGAGGTGATATCTCGGAATTAGCTGGCGTACCGGAAAATGCGTCCATATGGGCGAAGGTTACATCCACACGTGAGAATTGTTTGGGCCAGGAATGCCCACACTATAAGCCGTGCTTCGTTATGCGCGCGCGCCGTGAGGCGCAGCAGGCTGATGTGGTAGTGGTCAATCATGCATTGTTTTTTGCAGATGTGATGTTGCGTGATACAGGCGCCAGCGAATTGCTACCCAGTGTAAATACGGTGATTTTCGATGAAGCGCACCAACTTCCTGAAATAGCGACTAATTTTTTAGGTGAGACTTTTTCTAGCCATCAATGTATTGAATTTGCGCGAGAAGTTTTGTTGCTAGGCGTGCAGCATGCTCCTGAGGCAATCGACTGGGCAGAGCAAACAAGCGCATTAGAGCGCGCAGCCCGAGCATTGCGTTTGGCATTTGACAAAGAAGTGCGTGTGGCTATGCATGAGTTAGATGCTGCACATCCGCTCTATCCAGCGCTCCAATCTATTGATACAGCGCTAGAAGTTTTACGTACGAGTCTGGAATTGCAGGCGTCACGCGGTGAAGAGCTTGAACACTGCGCACAACGTAGTCAGGAATTGCAAGCTAGTTTGCGTGGTTTTTATTCATCTATGCCAGCTGCTAGCATGCAGAAGGCTTCTTCTTCGGTATCTAATCATGCCGCATCCACACCGGAAGCGGTTGTGCGATGGCTTGAAGTATTTACGCATACGGTGCAGCTTCATGCCACCCCTTTGTCTATTGCCCCGCTTTTTATAGGACAGCTGCAAGAAGGCCCACGTGCATGGATTTTGACGTCGGCTACGCTGTCGGTGCGCGGTGATTTTAGTCACTACGCGAGACAGTTGGGCTTGGATGCAAAACGTTCCTTAAGCGTACCCAGCCCTTTCGCCTACCAGGAACAAGCGCTGTTATATGTACCGCAAGGTTTGCCTGAACCTGCTGCGCCTCATTTTATGGATGCCGTGGTCGAGGCGGCGCTACCTGTACTCCAATCTGCTGAGGCCTCTGGTGGTGGAGTGTTTTTTCTATGCACGACCCTGCGCGCAGTCGAGCAAGCTGCACAGCAACTTTCTCGGCTGATGGAGCAGGGTGCTTTAAAAGGCCCTATTTGGGTTCAAGGGCGTGCAAGCCGCACAGAGTTACTGGAGCGTTTTCGCACGCACAGCCCCAGCATTTTGATCGGCAGCCAGAGTTTTTGGGAAGGAGTCGATATGCCAGGTGATGCTCTATCGCTGGTGATTATTGACAAACTTCCTTTCGCCCCGCCTGGTGACCCCGTATTAGCTGCGCGCCTTGCTGCCCTTGCGCAAAAAGGCGAAAAACCTTTCTTCACCTACCAAATACCCCAGGCTGTCATAGCGCTAAAGCAAGGAGCTGGGCGACTTATTCGTTCAGAGACAGATTGCGGCGTGCTGATGATCTGCGACCCCCGTTTGACTGATAAACCTTATGGTCGACGCATTTGGCAAAGCCTCCCCCCTTTTAAACGCACCAGAGAGTTTGAGGTAGTGCGTGCATTTTTAGCTAGGCCCTTGGATCAAAAAAAGGATATTGGGTTACCTAATACGTAATAAAGGAGACTGGGAGATTCGAACGCAATGTCAATATGAAAGACTGACATTGCGTTATACATTTCGTATGGCGATATTTTTTTTCTGAAGGGCGCTGGGTAAGGTTTAAAGAAGTTATATATTATTCTATATGGCTGCTCCTGTTAAATTATTTTTTTAAGAGGATGCATAAGTATAGAATTTAAAATGGTGCATGAAAATATAAAATATAACGGATCATTTTAGATATGAAAACCTTCTTCACCAGTAAAATGCAAAATATAAAGCATTTTCTTTCTAAAAGTAAAAGTGCCTCCATATCTTCCGATCAAGATAGTTCAATGAGTAAAACACTCCCTGAAAAATTGAAAATTCTGGGGGCGTTGAGTAAGAAAAATACACTGAGCCAGGAAAAATTGAATTCTCCGCAGACCAAAAATTTTCCTGCAAAGGCCTTAAATTCTAATAAATCCTTGCCTAAATTTTATTTTGAGGAGAGTAAAAAACAATTTGGACATGAATATGTGTCTGCATTAAAAGAACAACACCCAGAATACAATTTTCATTTGGAGAGTGAAAATAAATCAGAATTTGATTTTCAAATGAAAATTGAGCTTGATGAAAATGATACTTTTGATGAAAAAGGTACATTTGATTTTGAAATGCAGATTGATCTTGAAGAAATCAATTTTCAATCAGAGGCCGATATTATAAATGCTGAAAAATTTAAAAAATAGCGTGATAAGAAACCCCTCTTAGCGCAATAAAGTATCAGAAGGCGCCTCATGAAATTCCTTACGGTAACTATTTACCAGCGTGGAGCGGTTTTGAACGCCCCATTTCTCTGCCACATCTGCAATCGATATCCCACTTTCATTTAATAATGCACTACGTATGCGTTCCATGCGCTGGCGGCGAATAACCTCTGTGGGAGAGAGGCCAACATGGGTTTTGAAAGTCAACTGTAAGGCGCGCTCGGTTACACCGATATGCGCAGCCACTTCGCGAACAGATAAATCAGCACGGCTTAGGTTGTCGATAAGATAGTTATAAGCGCGTCGATATTTGCCGGGCAGGCGGGCTGAGAAATCGTCTGACGGGGCAGCCGTTTTGATGTTGCTGCGTTTGGGTTGGCGAAAGTCGGGTGGAAGGGTGAAAGTGCGCATCGATTGCATGGAAAGCAGTGCATAGCGGCTGTAATGGTTCAGTGCTTCATCCAGACGGCCAGTTTGTTGCGCGGCTTTAGCCAAGCAGTAAAAGTATTCAAAATTATTGCGAATCGATGCGTATTGGGCTTGGCCTTGGCCAAAATGATTCAGATCCAATGAGTTTTGAGCGAGGCGCGAGGCATCCGCAGCTAGTGCTGCCAGCGCAATTTCAATGCGCAATGCTTGCTGATAATGCTCAAGCTCTGCACCCATGGCCCAACTTAAATGGTTTTGTAATCGCTCAGCGGCTGCAAAATTGCCTGTAGAGAGATGGCGAAGTTGTAATAGATATTGAATACGTTGACGCAAGAGGCGCGGCATGGCATCGATATCTCCGTAATGACCCAAAGGAGGGGCCATAAAATTGGCTAAGCACACTTGCGAGAAAATATGATCTGAAAAACGCGGAGACTGGCGCAAGGTATATTGCGTAGTGAAGTCAATGCGTATTGCATGAGCGAGTTGCTGCCATGTTTCTCCGCCTTCTTGGCGTGCTAGCAAGACCATTTCATCTAAATACTGCCAAGCTTCATTGAAGTATCCTTGTGCATGTAAGATAAAAATAACGCCGCATAGCGCTTCAAGCCGGCTAGATACGGCTAGATCATGCTCAGTCAGTAAACGGGTAAAACAACTCAAAGCCGTACTGGGGCGATTGAGAAAAAACGCTTGCCATCCAGTATTGCGACAGGACTGGACACGTAATAGTGCTTTATCGTGACGGATCAATCGATTCGATTTGCGCAAGCTTTCTTCGGCTTCCTCAAGGCGGCCTAATGAGAGCTGTAAATCGCCGCTAATTCTTAACGTTTCAGAGAGCGTGCTGAGTGATGCATGCGCTTGCGCATCGTCCACATGTCGGTTTGAAAATACAAAAGCTTCGTGCACGCTAGCATCAAAAATCAGTTCTTTGAGCATGGGGTGGGCGGCTTCAAAGCTCAGCACCGAAATCATTGGAAAGTAAACAGTCCAGAACATGCCCTTTCCTTAATGAATATGTAATAAATGGTTATGTTTTTTATGAGACGAGCGGTAGATAGGTCCAGATGCTTATGTACGGGCAATGTGTAATTCTTTAGCCTGACAATCTTCTGTAGCCATTTCTTGACTGCATTGTGTTTTTGCACTGACTGCTACTTCTATATTTAGGCGATATCCAAAAGCGTAAAGCGTGTGCAGCTGCACACGAGAGTGCTCAGTCAGTCCTAGCTTTTTGCGTAATTTGTAAATATGTTGTTCTAAGGTGCGCCCCACGACCTCTTCCGAATTGCCCCAGATAGTCTCGGCTAGCTTTTGGCGACTGAAAAAATGTCCAGGGTGAGAGAAAAAAAGCCAGGCAATAGCAAATTCACGCGCAGTTAAGCGAATGCGCTCTCCCTCAAAAAAGACCGCATTCTGGTTTTTATCGAGCGTGTAACCTTGTTCTCTAATCTGTGTGCGCGTTTTTTCGCGCTGCGCATCACGAGATAACAATCGGTATGCGCGAGCATGGAGTTCGCTTGGGTTAAGTGGCCCAAATATGAAGTCATCTGCCTGCGTGGCAAGCATTTCCTTGCTCCCTTCTTGATTAAAAAAGAGCCCTACCACGATGATAGGAGTGCGTCGGTCACCGTAGCACTCGCGCCATGCATTCAAAGGGCGATACGGTGTGAAGTCGTGATGGTGCGCATCTACGATAAGCAGCTCAAAAGATTGTCGAGGCAACTCACGTACCAAAGCCTGATCGTCAGCAAAGCATACGCACAGCACCTCTTCTCTTAAAAAGGCATCGCAAGTCAGCTTAAATAAGCGCTCGTTTTTGGTTAGTACAGCAACCTTCAAAAAATTCTCCATGCGAGGGCAATGCATATCAAAAACCGCATAAAGCGGTTGTTTTCCAGGTATATACCTTCGCAAGCCTGCGCCTTTTCAGCAATTGCTTGAGTCCTTCTTTGTGGGTAAGAAGCTTCGCAATCCGTTAAATAGGTATCTGTCAGAAAGAATGGAGAGGGATGATGCTTTGCTGCGGCACCTCCAAAGGAGGAGGTAACAACGAACGAGAAAGCAAAGTAGATGCTTGTTTTGAGTTTTTGAACCAGGTGTAATGCAAAAAGTGCACCAAATTGGTAAAAGGGCGAGCAACACCGTAGAGATGTATCGGTACACTAGCCAGGCCTCTATTAGGGCGGCTGTCCCAGTTGGAAAGGCGTGCTTCGAGTTGGAATCCACAGTGTTCAGCCATATATGCAGACTGGCTATTGGGATCTGAATAGACGTAGAGATAATGTACGCAGGGCTGAGTGATGGTCCAGTCTGTCATATGCGCCAACATATTAAAAAACGCGTGGCGGTTTCGTAGAGTAAGATTTTTTACAGATATAACGCCCACCTCTACACGAGGTAGCTCAGCTTGTTGTTTTATAAGCCCGAGAATACGTCCAGATGTTTTATGCTCTACTACCCACATATGCATGAAATGGCTATTCCAGCCCCGTTCACAGCATTCGATGTATTTTTTAGTGTCATCGATGGAAGTATGCATTTTATTGCCAATATTTCGCATGACTGCAGGGTCGCTCAACACGTCTGTAAATAGCCTAGGAGCATCTCTTAGCATCAACGGACGTGCTATAGCATGAGGAGTATCAAAGCAAACTGGGGGGGAGAAAATTTCCATGCAATACACTCCTGGCATTCATTAGTTAAAAAATATTTATTTGATAAAAGGTTTTCAGACATTTTTTATACGGAAGTGGATGTTTCGACAGGCTTGAGAGAAGCTCTACGTTCCACTACTGTTTCATTTTCCTGGCGTTGCATTTTGAGCAGCATATTCAGGCCTCTAAACCGTGATTTATCGGTTATCAGATCGACTTCAAGGCCTACAGGCTCCCACGAGGGACCTTCATAGATCTGCTGGATTCGGCTAGAAAGGGCGTTGATATGGGCTTTTAGAGTTTGTATTTCTGATTTTTTTCGTTTGCTTCGATGCGCTGCTTGTAGGCTCTCTAATCGTGCTGTAGAAACCTCTAGGTCTGTCCTGTGTAGACAGACTGCATCTGCATACTCTTCACGCAATGCAAAGCGCTCACGCAATACCCAAGTGCCTTTGGGTTCAGGGGTGCACTGAGCAAGTAATTGCTCTATCTTTTCAGCGCCATAACGTTCTTCCCAGGTAAGCTTCACCTCTTTGTCTAATCTATTGAACCACCCTGTTGTAAAACTGGGTCGCTTCACAACGACCAGCAAAGAGGTTGGCGTAGGCTGTAGTTGTTTGCTGTTAAAAGAATGTTCTAAACGGGTTTTTCTATTGCGGTGCCAGAGCGTTTTATCCATCAGATCTATCAGAGAGAGCCGTCGCACAATCGGCAGCCTGGCTCCATCTACGCGAGCAGGCACACGTATTGGAATAGTGGGAAAGAAAGCGGCTAGCGAGAAAGTCGCTTTGCCCTGGTGTCCAGTTTCTTTACTGCTGGACTGTTGCTGATGCTGTCCACGTTGAATATGGTCGGTATGGCTGGTGTTATGTGGGGTTGCTTCTAGATAGATGCCTCCCAGAAGTCCAGCGCTCGGTGAGTTTGGGTAGGCGCTTGGTCCAATATAAGCACTGGTTTGTAGTGCCAGCGTGTTAGTGATTTTTGTATTTTGCGTAACCTGCTCGCTGAGCGAGATATAAGGCTTATCGAAGCATGCGCGCGTGAAGTGGTGCAAAAAAGTTTGGCGGTGTGCGTAGTGGGCTTCATGGCCATCGGCGCGCTCTGGAAGAGCGTCACGGGTTTTTTCTACTGCTTCTGATAGCAGTTGTAGCGTTTCATCCGTTTTTGTGTCGCGCTCTTCTTTTTTTTGCGTTTCATTACCTATTACCTGAGGGCTATATTGGGTATCTAGGATAGTGTTATGACGGTATTGCTTATTCCATTTCACGCCTACGCTAGCGGATGCGCCTAGCGATACTCTAATAGGGCCCAGTGTGGCTTTTAGAAAATTGAAATACACACCTGCTCCTAGCTGAAATTGTTTCTCCAACTTGCTTCCCCAGGCCATACCAAAGCTGTCTTCACGTACGGTGATTTGTGCACTAGCACTTCGGCCATATTCCGCTCCTATTTCTATGCTGGGCAATAAATTGGGGAAGGAGGTAGGGAGATACGGCCCCGTAATGAAGCCGCTTAAATTTCCATTGGAGGTGGCATGACTGCTGCCTGGGAGGGTGTTTTTTAGAAAAGCCTTATTGCGTGCTTGTAAATAAACAGGCACTTCTTGCGCTGCAACCTTAGCTGCTTTAAGTGCTTCACGGGCTTCTAAGACAGGCGCTGCGCGGGAGTGTTTGAGCGCTTCATGAAGGGTGGTATTAAATTCGTTTAGCGCATCAGAAGAGGAGCCAAAATGGGTGCTTGCAAGCGCCTCCATTTTCTCCACACTGAAAAATACAGGCTTAGAAAGAAAGGGGATCCAAGAGCGGAGTAATTCTTTTTTATATTCGGCTTTATGCTCAAGAAAATATGCATATCCTGCTTCAGATGGTGGGCTAGAGATTAACCTCTCTACAGTCTTAAAAATATACTGTGCAGTATCAGTGCTTGCAACACTAGTTGGCCCTTCTCCTTTTTCTTTTATTTCACGCCAAACCTTTAATTTGGCGCAAGCAAAAGCGGTATCCGCCAAAAGTTTGCTGTGGTTGGGTGCTTGCTCAGAGAGTGGCTTGTACTGTAATTGTTCAAGCTGTGTAGAAAGTTCGGTATATAGATTTAGTATGGCGGTATTAATCGCTTTGCCGTACGCTACTTTTTGCTCCGCGCCTACAACATGGTCTTCACTAAAGAATATTTTTCGAGGCAGCCAATAAGGCGTTTTATTATGTCCACTAGGATGCATTTGTGGCTGGTACGCTTTAAAAATAGCGCGTTGGGCTTGGAGGCGCTCTTTTATTGCCGTGGGCGTATACCATCCTTTTTCCTTTACCTGACGTTTGGCTTCTTTAAGCCTGATAGCAGGCTCACGCAGTTTTTCTGCGCGGTCTATCCACGTAGTATTGGCTTTTAAAACGCGGCGTACAGCGTTATCCAATGCAGCTTTAGGCTGCGGGTCATCGTATCCCCATTGCCAAGTTAGGTAGGCAGTCCATTCCTCAATAGATAAGGTATGGGATGGAGCTCCCTTTTCTGTTTGTGCCTCGTTTTCTAATGGCTTCTTCTCTTCTTCTAATGTTGCCTCTTCTCCTCTTGCGCAGGCAATCAGTATTTTTTTGGCTGCAAGATTAGCTAGCTGAGCCTGACCCCTCGCCGTGTTTACTTCCTCTTTCTCCTCTCTGGGCTGCAATTTCAAAGTGGCGCCGGTTTGTAAATACACCATTAGCGCTGCTTCTTGGGTACGCCCAGTTAAATCCAGTTCCTCTTCACGTTTATTACATTGCAGAGCAAGTAGAGGTGCAAGTCCTACGCTACGTGTGTTGGCCAGCTGCTGGGCGCAGTGTAGCGCTGCTTTTTCGATACGTTCTTTGGCAACAGGATCCACCAATCCTTTAATAAAAGAAGATTGTTCTTCATAAAAAAGATGGTTGAGTTTTGCTGCCTTCTGATCCGCCGACTCTATCTCGTCATCATTTTTTATTGCTTGTGCAAAGTGACATAAAGGTTCTGCCAATCTTTTGAGTACCGATTGTGCTAGTGCGGCATCTCCTTCACATACTTGTATCGTAGTACTAATAAGCGCCAGTGCAGCTGGTCGTGAAAGGATCTTTTTGTCTGTTGCATTGGTCAATACATATTGTTTGACTGAGGATAGAGTGATTGAAGAAGTAGTGCTGGATGAACGCGTAGGTGTGGCGCTTGGGTGAGGAGTCGGTAATGCCTGTTGAGTAGAAGTACTTCTATCTGTATGTAATTTTTTAGAAGCGGATAAGAGAAGCAGCAAGCTCTCTTTAAGTGCGATGGCTTCTTGTATATGGTGATTATCTATATGCCTAGCTTCTTTATAAAAAGGTTGTTTTTTAAGAAGTGTTGTTACATAGTTTTCAAAACCAGTCTCTTCCTCTGTTAAAGCGGTTTCTGCCACTTTGATATTTTTTTCTGCTTCCTCTGTCTTTTTACGGAAAAAAAGACGGCGAGCAGCCTCTCGTATATGCGTGGAGTAGCGTCCAAAGCGTGGAATAGCTTGGCCATTACCCTGTGGCACAGGCTGCATAGGAGTAGTCTGTGATGCTACAGAAGGTGTCTCAAAAATATGCTGAGGTGGCTCGGCGCAATGGTGTGCCAGCGGCGTGGAAAATAGTGTGCTGGCACTAGATTGAGAATGGCTTAGTAAATGCGGTGTGGAGGTTGGCGCAAAAGAAGTGTCGTGATAATGATTAGCAAAAGAAGTCGTGGGTGCATGAGGATGATCTGTATCTAATGCACTCAATTCTTCATGGCCAGCAAGAAGATGGTTTCTGTGAGAGCGTTCCGTACTAGATTGCCCAGGTGCCTGTGCTGTATGTAATGCGTGTGGAGTATCTGCAGCCAGTTCTTCAGGAGTTGCAGGAAAGTGCAGAGTGGGGCCTGTTTCTAGCCCAAGATGTTCTTCCGTCATGATGTTTTCCAGCCCACCCAGTTCGGTGTCCATACACCGAGATAGCCGAGTGGCAGAAATAAATCTATGACGATATTGTCTTTAATATTGCAGGGTGGTTAGTGTGGTAAAACGAAAATAGGGGTGGAGTAGCGAATTTACTGTGTGCGGATGAATATTTTTTACGGTTTTTGTATAGTTAATTTGAGGTGGTAATAGATATCAGATCCATACTTTTTAAATAATGGCTTGGCTTTTCGCAAAAGAAATCAAATTTTCGCTTTTAGTATAGAGGTGTGCCATGCATTTACGTATAACTCTATATATCCATGTATAGCGGTTTTGAACCGTGTGAAATAGAAATGGGATAAAGCATGATAATTTATTCTAGGGAGAGTGAAGATGTTTGATAAACCTAACATAAGTAGTAGTACCAGTACAGTCAATCCTCATGGTGCTAGTAACACGCCGACTCCAGCTGGCACTAAGCCGCGGCTTCAAAGGAGACATTCTACAGGTTGCCTGGCTGGATTGCCAAACGATACTACTCCAGTACATGACAGGAAGCCGTTGCAAGTTCGTAATGCTACTGGCCAGCGTATCCATAGTAATCAAGTGGCTTCAAGTCAAAATGTTTCGCATGCAAACAGTCAGCCTACATTGGCAGGCAAGTTAAATGAACTCACGAATAAATTTAGAAGTGGGGAAATGGGCCCAGAAGAATTGCTGAAAGAAATAACGAATATAAATAGTGATCCAAAAAGATCTCTTCTTTTAAGCGCTGAAGATGAGAAAGCGCTGCATAATTTAAAAAAAGAAATAAAAATGCGTGAGGGAATAGATAAGACGATGTTGGATTTTCTCATTTCGCAGTTGAATTTAATTGAGCAAGGATCTAAAGCTATGGTCCATCTAACTAAGTGAAAAATGAAGTAATTTAAAAAAAATAATCATTTTTTTAATGCGAAACGGTGGTATTGTAAATAAATATAAAATTAGGGTGCAGGGTATAAATTTATATAGTATCACTAGTGAAATAGGGCGGTACTTTCTATACATGCAAAAAAACGCTAAAAAATAAACTAGCGTTTTTTTTGCATGTAAAGAATATTATAAAACCATTCAAGCCTGAATCCACATAAACTGCCCAGAGGCAATATTTTCAAACATTTGATCGCTAGCTTCGAAAATATTTTTTTTCCAATAGCGGCCATGCTCTGTATAGTGGCCTAATAAATCAGCCAGCCACGCTCCATTCACTTCATCTGACATAATCACGCGCACGATTAAAATGGCGCCACCGCTTTCTGCATCCACGCCAAGCTGCGCTTGATCTTGCGCATAAATCATCAGATTGGCTTCTAGCATAAGCCGAAAAACCACCAAGGTACGTCCAGCTGTGACCGTGCCATAGTGAAAATTTAAATAAATAGCATGCTCATCTTCTTCAAAATGCTCAAACTGTACATCGAACCCCTCTACCTCCATGGAGCGCGTCTCGAGCACGTACTGTGGATTACCAAAACCCACTACTTCGCAGAGGTCCAGCAATAATTCTTCGTAGCGTTCAGCACTCATGTTTGTGTGATTTAAAATAGGTTACCGATGTTACGCAGGTATTCAAAAAGACAGTGGTTGGGGTTCGTGCCTCACCACCAACCTACCGTTCTTTGCTTTTCTTGTGGTTGGTAGCGTTTGATAGAACCCTTTTCATAGCCATCTCGGTAGGTTGGTGGTGAGGCACGAACCCCAACATGCATACCACCCACTTTTAATCTTTGCGCTCAGCCTATCAACAATTCGCCGTTCTACAATATGCGTAACATCAGTAGGTTACATACAATAAAAAATGCTGTAAAAAAAGCACTGCGGTTCATACATAAACCAGCAGTGCTTATTGTAGAAGAGCCAGTCGTCTATCTGGCTATCTCCTTGCATGTTGCTTCGCTTACACGAGCAGTTTTTCGCCCACTTAGAGCGAATGGGGGGCGTTCCTTATCCCGGCTCAGAGATTAAACTAAAACAGACGCAATACCCACGGCAACGCGTTCAATATTGCTAGTATTTAACGCAGCAATGCAAATGCGCCCTGTGCGTACCGCATAAAATCCAAATGCTTCGCGCAGGCGATCTACTTGTGCACCACTCAGCCCAGAATAAGAAAACATCCCACACTGACGTCGTACAAAATCAAAATCGTGCGATACGCCAAGTTGCTTGAGGGCATCTACCAGCGCGTGGCGCATGCTGTGAATACGTTCGCGCATTTCGGTGAGCTCTTCTTCCCAAAGCGTGCGCAAGGCAGGTGTGGTCAATATGCGGGAGACTAACGCAGCACCGTGTGTAGGCGGGTTGGAGTAGTTGCTGCGGATGACTTGTTTAACCTGCGAGAGCACGCGTGCAGCTTCATCTGGGCTATTCGTTACAATAGACAACGCTCCAACGCGCTCGCCATACAATGAAAAGGTTTTGGAGAAGGAGTTGGCTACCCATGTAGGCAGGCCCGCTTCAGCGCATAGGCGTATGGCTTGGGCATCGGTATCGAGATCTGCACTAAAACCTTGATAGGCCATATCTAAGAAGGGGACCAGTTGGCGCGCTTGCAAAGTACTGATAATGCGCAGCCATTGCTCTTTGCTCAGATCTACGCCGGTAGGGTTATGGCAGCAGGCATGTAACAATACTAGGGTGCCAGGCGCATAGCTTTCAAAGGCGCGAATAAGTCCTTCGATATCGACGCAATGGTTTTTAGCATCGTAATAAGGGTAGTCTATTACTTCAAAGCCTACCGCTTCAAAAATAGCACGATGGTTTTCCCAGCTCGGCGTGCTAATCGCTACGCGTGGTTTGGCGGAAGCAGCGCTAGTGGCAGGGAGTGCAGAGTAAAACATGCGCTTAAAGAAATCAGCTCCGACTCTTAATGCACCGGTTCCACCCAGTGTTTGTACCGTGGTAATGCAACCGTTTTGACGAGGGCGGGAATGTTCTCCAAAAACAAGCGCTTGCACCGCTTGCGTGTACGCTTGCGTGCCTTGGATAGGGAGATATCCACGTGGCAGCGCTGCTTGCACTTGTTCTAGCTCAGCCTGCTGCACGGCTTTTAATATAGGAAGGCGCCCTTGCTCATTCGTATAGACTCCGATACCCAAATTCACTTTGCCCGTGCGCGTATCCGCTTGAAAAGCCTCGTTCAGCCCTAGAATAGGGTCGCCAGGCGCTAGTTCGAGATCGGTGAAAAAAGAGTGGGAAGTCATGATGAGCTCTAAAGACAAAAGGTAAATAAAAAAGGAAACTGCATTTTCAGGTAAAGGCTCTCTAAAATTGCAGGTTTTGGTAGGGTATGCCCTCCATTGAGGACACGCCCTGTGAGGCCATTGGAAATGCCGAGGCAATTCTCAAAAAAAAACGTGATTTTAGAGCTTAATGTACAGTGGTGTGAAAAGCAGGTGCATATAAACCACAATCTAGAGCGTTATCCTAATCAAGTTGAAGCTACTATGCGTCGAAAAGCAGTGAAGCAATCCGATAACCAAACCCGTCAAGAGTCCGCTGCAAGCGCATATGGGCCGGCCGAAGATGATTTGCCTCCTTCCCAACACAGCGGTTTGGAAGGAGAGGCTAAGCAAGATGAAAGCCGATTTGTCCGTTTTCCCGATTCACCCTATGAACTTTACCAACTCTATGAGCCTGCCGGTGACCAGCCTACCGCTATTGCGCAGTTGGTGGAGGGCGTGCAAGAAGGTTTATCTTTTCAAACGCTGCTTGGGGTAACGGGTTCAGGCAAAACCTATACGATGGCCAATGTAATCGCCCGCCTGGGTCGGCCTGCCATTGTATTTGCGCCAAATAAAACGCTCGCGGCCCAGCTGTATTCTGAATTTAGGGAATTTTTTCCGCGCAACGCAGTAGAGTATTTTGTATCGTATTACGATTACTACCAACCTGAAGCGTATGTTCCTCACCGCGATGTGTTTATTGAGAAAGATTCCTCGATCAATGAACATATTGAGCAAATGCGTCTCTCAGCGACAAAGAGCCTGCTCGAGCGACGCGATGTGGTGATTGTAGCCACGGTTTCTGCTATTTACGGGATAGGCAATCCAAGCGAATACCACCGCATGATTTTAACGATGCGGGTGGGTGACAAACTGCCGCATCGTGAAGTCATCGCGCAGCTTATTACCATGCAATATACCCGCAACGATATGGATTTCCAGCGCGGAACCTTTCGAGTGCGTGGGGAAACTATTGATGTTTTTCCTGCTGAGCATGCCCAGCGCGCAGTACGTATTGAGCTTTTTGACGATGAAATCGATGCATTGTATTTATTTGATCCGCTGACCGGGCGAGTCGAGCACAGCCTTACTCGCTTTACGGTATACCCTTCTTCACATTACGTAACTCCGCGCGATACGGTTTTAAGGGCGATAGATGCCATTAAAGATGAATTGCGCGAACGCCTGGAATACTTCCACGCAGACGGCAAACTGGTTGAAGCACAGCGCTTAGAACAACGCACACGTTTTGATCTAGAAATGCTCCAGGAGCTTGGGTTTTGCAAAGGGATTGAAAATTATTCTCGCCATCTGTCCGGTGCCCTTCCCGGAGAGCCGCCTCCTACGCTAATAGACTATTTACCTGCTGATGCATTGATGTGCTTGGATGAATCCCATGTACTAATTGGGCAGCTCAATGGGATGTATAACGGGGATCGCGCGCGTAAAGAAAATCTGGTCAACTACGGCTTCCGCTTGCCCTGTGCATTAGATAATCGACCTTTAAAATTTGCTGAATTTGAGCAAAAGGTGCGCCAAGTCATTTTTGTCTCTGCTACACCCGCTGCGTATGAGCAAGGTATAACCAGCCAAGTCGTCGAGCAGGTGGTGCGCCCAACTGGGTTGGTGGATCCTGAAATTGAGGTTCGTCCCGCGCGCACCCAAGTGGATGATGTATTAAATGAAATTCATAAACGGGTCGAAGTAAGGGAACGGGTACTCATTACCGTACTGACCAAACGCATGGCCGAGCAACTTACCGAATTTCTCGCCGAACATGGAGTGAAAGTACGCTATGTGCATAGTGATATTGATACCGTAGAGCGTGTAGAGATTATTCGAGATTTGCGTTTAGGCGCATTTGATGTATTAGTAGGTATTAATTTGCTGCGCGAAGGGTTAGATATTCCAGAAGTGTCTTTAGTGGCTATTTTCGATGCTGATAAAGAAGGTTTTTTGCGTGCAGAGCGCTCTTTAATTCAAACAATTGGTCGTGCTGCTCGTAATGTCCATGGGCGAGCGATTTTGTATGCGGATAAGCAGACAGACTCTATGAAGCGAGCCATAGCCGAGACGAACCGTCGCCGAGTTAAACAGCAAGCGCATAATCTAGAGCATGGCATTACGCCAACAGGCGTGGTCAAGCGGATTAAAGATATTATCGATGGCGTATACAATGTTCAGGATGCGCGTACTCAATATAAAGCAGATCAAATACGGGCAGCAGATCAAGCGCATTTTGAATCCATGAATGAAAAGCAGCTCGCCAAAGCGCTCAAACAGCTTGAAAAACAAATGGCGGATCATTCGAAAAACTTAGAATTTGAAAAAGCAGCACAAGTACGTGACCAACTCACTGCGCTAAAAGCGCGCATTTTTGGCGCTAGCGTGGAGGGCGTGACGGATGAAAATTATCGGGATTGATCCCGGTTTGCGTGCGACGGGCTTTGGAGTCATCCAATGTGTAGGCCGACAGACGCATTACCTAGCTAGCGGGGTGATTAAAACTTCCGCGCATCAGTCTCTGGCTGAGCGCTTGAAAGTGATTTTTACTAGTCTCGCGACCTTAATCGAGCAGTATCAACCTGATGAAGCAGCGATCGAAAAAGTATTTGTCAATGTTAACCCTCAATCCACTTTGCTTTTAGGCCAAGCCCGCGGAGCTGCGCTCTGTGGGCTTGTTGCTGGTGGGCTTTCTGTGCATGAATACACGGCTCTACAACTTAAAAAGGCCGTGGTTGGCTACGGACATGCCAGCAAAATACAGGTACAAGAAATGGTAGCGCGACTTTTACATCTCGATGGGCTGCCAGGAAGCGATGCTGCAGATGCTTTGGCGGTGGCGCTGTGCCATACCCATACAAAAGCAGGTGTCGGAATCGGGCTGTAAGAATCCGTTCAAAAGCATGTCAGAAACCAAACTTCTCTCTGAGAGTACGTATTTTGCAACAAGATTTCTGTTTTTAAGCGCTTCGCTTCTCACAGTGCTTCTATGCTTGCTGTATGGCAAGTTGTTTTTTGGCTTTGTGAGCCCGAGTGTAAAAAATGGGCATAGCTTTTTTAACTTAGTGAAGAAAAAATGAATCCAGCCCAAGGAAAGCGCAAAGCGCATGCGCAATACGGAGGTGCTAGGGTGCGTCCATGGATTGCACACTACACTACACGGATCTATACGCGGTGTATGGGTACACTGCTGGCTTTTACCGTGATGCTTGGCCCAGCTACGCCGGTATTGGCCAAGGAGCCTGTTTTTACCTTGCCTGCTACCTCATCGGCCCCACCTTCTACCTCTTCACCAGCCCAAGCCAGTGAAAAAAAGCAGACAAAAAAGACTGCTGTGGCACAGAAAAAGAAAGGGGGTGCGAAAGGGAGTGCTAAAAAGAAAAAAGCGCGTAAGTCTGGCAGAAAAATAGCCAAGGCAGCGCGAGTGCACCGGCCTGTTATGCATGCGCGCACAAAAGGGGTAGAAAAATCGTCGGGAATGCGAAAGGTGATGTTTACCCCCGCTCGGGCTCGACCCCTCTCGCAGGGACGCGCTTTTGGGTTGCATAAAACGCCAGATGCCTTGGCGTTAAACTCAGCAGTCGCCTATGTGATCGATCAAGAGACCAATGAGCTACTTGTCGATAAAAATTCACGAGCAGTATTGCCTATCGCCTCTATTAGCAAGTTAATGACTGCCATGGTCGTGCTTGATGCGCAGCAGTCGCTCACCGATATGCTTCAGGTAACGAATGGAGATAGAGATTTTCAAAAAGGTACCCATTCCCGCCTAAGCATAGGCTCTCGTTTATCTCGTGAAGACATGCTGCATATCGCATTAATGTCTTCTGAAAACCGTGCTGCCTCTAGCTTGGCAAACTACTACCCAGGTGGCAAAGCGGCATGTGTTGCCGCGATGAATGCAAAGGCAATGGCATTAGGGATGCATGACACCCATTTTGTCGATCCAACTGGGCTCACGAGTCATAATGTATCGAGTGCACGGGATCTCGCAAAAATGGTGAATATGGCCTACCAATACCCATTGGTCCGTAAATTCTCAACGGATACTAGCCACAATGTATTCACCGGCCAAAAGACCTTGCATTACAAAAACAGCAATGCACTCATCAAGCGCATCACTGCTTTCCCCATCGGTTTGCAAAAAACAGGCTTTATTAACGAAGCAGGCGAGTGCTTGGTTATGCAGGCCACGGTAGCAGGTCGCCCCTTAATCATGGTGCTACTTGACTCAAGCGGAAAATACTCCCGCTTCGCTGATGCTCTACGTATCCGCACATGGGTAACTAAGCAGAGTACTTATGCGGCAACGGGCAATAACAGAGCTAGTACCTCCACTTTAGTGAGCCAGAATTAAATTATTTAATTACTGTACAAGCACTATAGATATAAACCTCGCCGGGATAAGCCTGGCGAGGTTTTTTTTGGGGGCTCCACTGAGCCAAAATACGGATGGCAAACCTTCCATAACCACAAGAAAAAGCAAAGAACGGTAGGTTGGCGGTGACGAAGGAACCCCAACATGCAAACCACAGTCTTCTTGAATATATGCGTAACATCAGTGAGAAACTTTTGTTGATCGTATTTGGATATATAGTTTGTCTTATGTAGAAAGCCCGCGTGGCGGCTGGTGCCTTTTTGAGCCGCTCAATAGATTGGGCTGCGTATAGTTGCTGCTTGCCCTGATACTCCCCTAACGCGCGCAGCGTCGCTAACTGAGTGCCATCGTAGCGAAGTGAGGTAAGGTATTCAGGTGTAAGCGAGTGCATAGAAATGTAAGTCCGCGGTATTTAAATGGGGTAATAACACCGTTTAAATGGGGTATTATTTGCAAAATTACCCTATTTAATTGTTGTTATTGCCCCATTTAGGTTGGTGCGAAATTGAGAGAATGGGCGCCAAGCCGTGTAATTTATGAATTTTCTAATTCTCACGAACGAAAAAAGGGCTTGGCAGTCATGCCAAGCCCTTTTAGTCAAAGTGCTGCGATAATTTTATTGTATAAGAGGAAAGTTATTCCCGATTCCCGCCAAAAATACCCAACAACGATAGCAAATTGACAAACACATTATAAATATCAAGGTAAATAGCTAGCGTCGCAGCAATATAGTTGGTTTCTCCTCCGTTCACCACACGCCGTACATCAAAGAGCATATAGGCTGAGAAGATCAGGATGGCCATGACTGAAACGGTCAGGGCAAGGGCGGCCAGATGCAGCCAAATATTGGCGATAGAGGCGACTATTAAAACAATAACGCCCATGAAAAGCCATTACCATAGATAAAAACCTCGCCAGGGTTATCCTGGCGAGGTTTTTTGGACTTCTTCAAGGCCAACTACGGAATTCTGTTGTTTTACATCTGACACGGAAATAGACGAGACTGCGCTCATAATATTCAACCCTAAGTCTCTATGAGCGCCTACTTCTAGTATAGAGTGTAATAACATATCTACTTTCCTTTCATTCGATATTATTTCTTTAGCCTCTTGTATGCTTTTCTCATTGGTTTTTAATTTTAATCTAGTCGCCTTCAAAATGCTCAGTGCTTCTTTCGATTTCTTAATAAATTCCTTATTAAACACAGACATTGGATTAAAATAGTTTTTATTATTTTTATAGTTCCATGTATTATTTTTAACCTTTTCAATTTTCAATTGTTTCTGCTCTTCTCTATACTTCATCAGCTTAGAATGCATTTTCGTATCGCTTCGCAACGCAGCCGCTATTCCATTTGCACCTTCCAGTAATAATTTTCCAGAAGATTGATCAAGGGAAAATGCATAACTCTTTTGTTGCTCGCTCTCATATACAGGATTAGCGTCTTCTTTTAATATGGCAGGCCCTTGCGCCCAAGCATCTATTACAGCCCCACCTTGCTCAGTCCACCCATGATCCATGGGCTTAGAAGATCCTGTTCTTGTTACAGATAGTCCATCGCTAAGCCTAGAAGCGTGATAAGCCGCTGATAGTACGGAATAGTCGTCACAGGTACCGCTTTCCGCCCATAAAGCAGCGCCAGCAGTTGCCGTTCGATATAATATTTCCTCGCGTTCAACCGGATCTTTGATCGTGTCAATTGCTTTTTCTATGAAACCATCTGGCCAATATGCCAACCATATTTCATTCTTTTTATTAGGCGGATCAAATAAAGCTGATATTAATGATGTTTGTATATTTTGAGCTACTATTTTTCCAGCAAGAGAATCAAAGTTTGTTTGCTCCATATCGGGAATGACATTTCCTCTGCCACCGGGCAAAGATTTTTTAGTATCAATAATGCTTTGCTGTCCATTTATAAGCGTGGCAAGCTTATTTTTATCATCAATTTTCCGACCCAAAACAGTTCTCTGTACTAAATAATCTTTGAGTGGATGATATTCTTTTTTAAGATTTCCACTGCCTGCAAGCGCTTTTTTCTGATAGAGCTGTAACTCGTCAATCTGTTCATTTTTTATTTTGCTAAAAAATACATTTTCTAGATGTTTTATATCATTTAGCTCTTCAATAGTTCCATAAGAAGTATTCCCTGAAAAAAATTTTGGTTTTGATGATGAGTGGGAAATGCTCGGCAATGATTTTTCCGAAACATTTTTTTTAGAGAGTTTAGTGGGTTCTTCTTTTTCTTTTTTTAAGAATATATTGAAGTTCCCGACACGAAGCAATTTGTGTTTTATAGGAGATTTTTGGGGTAGCACTTTATTTGTATCGCATTCGCTAGAAGCTATATGTGTGCTACTGCACCCAAACCAACGGTTTGCTGCATCTCGAAATTTATCGAACATCATGAGCCTCTGTTTTGTCGTGACTTAATAAGAATCACTGTAGTCCATGCTATATAGACATTCGATCAAAGTAAGAAAATTTCACTTCATAAACGAAACAATTTATGTTTTAGAGAAACACTGGCATGTAGGTTATTTAAGTCTTAATGCACGAAAAAAGGGCTTGGCAGTCATGCCAAGCCCTTTTAGTCAAAGTGCTGCGATAATTTTATTGTATAAGAGGAAAGTTATTCCCGATTCCCACCCAAAATACCCAACAACGATAGCAAATTGACAAACACATTATAAATATCAAGGTAAATGGCTAGCGTCGCAGCAATATAGTTGGTTTCTCCTCCGTTCACCACACGCTGTACATCAAAGAGCATATAGGCTGAGAAGATCAGGATGGCCATGACTGAAACGGTCAGGGCAAGGGCGGGCAGATGCAGCCAAATATTGGCGATAGAGGCGACTATTAAAACAATAACGCCCATGAAAAGCCATTTTCCAAGGCCGGAGAAGTCGCGTTTGGAGAAGGTGGCGATAGAGGCCATCGTGGCAAAAACCAGGCTGGTGCCGCCAAAGGCCATCATAATGAGCGAGGGGCCATTAGAAAAACCCAAGATAGCACTCAGTAAGCGTGAGAGCATGAGCCCCATAAAAAAGGTGAAGCCTAATAACAGTGCTACGCCAATACCGCTGTTTTTATAGCGCTGGATGGCAAACATAAAGCCAAAAGCGATTCCCATAAAAAGGAGCAGACTCACGCCAGGGCTAGTGGTGGAAAATAGCGAAAAGCCTGTGCTCACACCCAGCCAAGCACCGAATACGGTAGGGATAAGGGAGAGGGCCAGCAGCCAGTAGGTATTGCGCAAAACTTGGTTGCGCACACCTGTGGCCGAGCTTGTGGCAAGCCGTTGGTCATAGGTACGATATTCATTCATCTTTTGCTCTCCTAGCTAAAACGATGGGCAATATGTATTAATGAAGGTGAGAAGGGCGGGCTCCAAGCCAAAACCACTTATTATGTAAGGCCGGGCCAATGGCAAAAGTAGGTGCGTGCTAGAATAGCAGATTACTTTCTAGATGTGTTTTTACCGATGGCGCACCTGTTTTAACGCGCTAGAGGCGCCCGCCCTAGGGCATTTATTTTTATTTGACATTATTTTTGGGAATCACTGTGTCTGAACGTACCTTATCTATTATTAAACCTGATGCTGTTGCAAAAAATGTGATCGGCCAAATTTATAGCCGTTTTGAGCAAGCTGGCTTGTCTATTATTGCTGCTCGGATGGCTCAGTTGTCCCGTGCTGAAGCAGAAAAATTTTACGCTGTGCATAGCGCCCGTCCTTTTTTCAAGGCCTTGGTCGATTTTATGATCTCCGGTCCAGTGATGATTCAAGTGCTCGAAGGTGAAGGCGCGATCGCTAAAAACCGTGACTTAATGGGCGCAACGAATCCTAAAGAGGCTGCACCTGGCACGATACGTGCTGATTTTGCAGACAGCATTGATGCTAATGCAGTACATGGCTCTGATGCTGCGGATACGGCTCGCAATGAAATTGCGTTCTTTTTCCCAGAAATTAACCTCCATTCCAGGTAAAAAACGGTTGTTGGGGTGACAAAAGCACCCCAATATACCTAGGGCGTGTTCTCAATTACCCCAAAGGGCCCATTTTTGAGGTCGTGGGGCTAGGTATTTACAGTACTTAAGTACAGTTCCGGTCCCTGTGTTCCTGCTCCCAAAAATAGGTTCCCTTTGGGGCAATTGAGAGCACGCCTTAACTCTTTTTCTGCTTTTTTTGATGCGCTTCACATGATGTCGAACCCCGTTAACTTGTTGGACTTTGACGCTGCAGGCTTGCT
Source organism: Mycoavidus cysteinexigens (assembly GCA_031963045.1). GTDB lineage: Bacteria > Pseudomonadota > Gammaproteobacteria > Burkholderiales > Burkholderiaceae > JASSUD01. The sequence goes on along the minus strand of JASSUK010000004.1, from coordinate 42,558 downwards.
CGATTATTGCGTAAGCTTGGGCGAGAAGCCTTTTCGTGCGCAGCAGTTACAGCGATGGATCCATCAATCCGGGATGTCTAATTTTGATGACATGACCAATCTGGCGAAAAGTTTTCGAGAAAAGCTAAAAGCGCAGGCTACTTTAGTTTCCCCTGCTGTGATTGAAGATCATGTTTCTGCAGATGGCACCCGTAAATGGCTGTTAGATATCGGTCAGAACAATGCTATTGAGACCGTGTATATCCCTGAAGTAAACCGGGGCACCCTCTGCGTATCTTCCCAGGCGGGTTGCGCAGTAAATTGCCGTTTTTGCTCCACAGGTAAGCAAGGATTTAGCCGTAATTTGACAGCAGCGGAGATTATTGGCCAGCTATGGATGGCTGAATTTGTATTGCGACAATCCCGTGATGCTGCACTTGCAGAAGAGGAGCATGTTGAAGAGGCCCGTAGCGCTTCTAAAATTGCCGCAAATCTCCCCGCGCAGCGTGTTATTACGAATGTGGTGATGATGGGCATGGGAGAGCCGCTTTTAAATTTTGAGCCGGTGGTAACGGCCATGCGTTTAATGCTGGACGATCACGCCTATGGCCTTTCACGGCGCCGCGTCACGCTGTCGACTTCAGGGGTGGTCCCTATGATGGATCGGCTTGCCCAGACACTGCCCGTTGCGCTAGCCGTGTCTTTGCATGCGCCTAATGATGCGCTGCGAGATGTACTGGTTCCTCTGAATAAAAAATATCCCTTGCATGAATTAATGGCTGCATGCGATCGTTATTTGAGCGTAGCCCCTCGAGAATTTATTACATTTGAATATTGCATGCTTGCAGGGGTCAATGATGGCGTAGCGCAGGCCCATGAGCTCGTAGCGCTGCTGCGAGACTTGCCTTGTAAAATCAATTTAATTCCCTTTAATCCTTTTCCTGAATCGGGTTTAGTTTGTTCGAGCGCTGCACAGGTGCAGCGCTTTGCGCAGATTTTGATACAGGCAGGCTTAGTCACTACGGTGCGTAAAACAAGAGGGGAAGATATTGATGCTGCGTGCGGTCAGTTAGCGGGTGATGTGCAGGATCGCACGCGTTTGCGCGAACGCATGCAACGCGCCCCCGAATTGGCTTCGACACCAGCTAGTGCACAATCTACCACCCAACCCCTCATTCACTTTCCATCCCGACCTTCTAGTGCAAAAGGAAGAGCATGAAGTCTTGTAAACGCTTAGGTAATGGTAGGCGCGCGTTAGGGCTGCGCATTTTGCGCACAGTAATGCCTGTTTTGTTTAGCGTGTCTTTATGTGCTGCGTGCGCTAATCATGCATGTCCAGAGAAGCCCGATTTTTATAAAGAAGTAGATTTTGCGCCGCTGGATAATAGGCCATTTGATGGGGCTTATCAGGCAGGGATAGAAGCACTAGAGCTCTCTCTTTCCGATAAAGCAAGCTATGCAATGACGGCTGCTAAAAATGCACTCGCACACACTCCGTCGGAGAATTTTTATCTTTGCAAAGCATTGCGTGAGGGCAATCCACCTAAGTCTATACACTTCGATTCCGAGGCAAGCAAACTTCATGTAGAGGCATTTAATACAGAAACCTCCGATGCAAACTTGCTAGGCTATTCTGGCACGCTCTTATGCCAGGATGGGCAGACTAAAAAAGGCATGCGTTTACTCGAGCGCGATGCTAGCTGTATTGGCCGATAACCCTTGAAAATAGGGGGGTCTAAAGAATATGGCATGCCTGCTCTGCGTAAAGTCAGCATAGAAAAAATCGCAAGCCTCAGGACCTATCTGATTGTCCTAAGAACCTGTTCAAAGTTTTCCAAAAGGGTCTATATTTGGGGGAGCAGGAGCACAGAGGTCGGAACTGTACTTAAATACAGTGAGGATCTCGAGCACCGCACGACCTCAAAGATGAGCTCTTTTGGGAGACTTTGAACTGGTTCTTGGCTTGTGCCCATTCTGTCATGTTTAAGGCGCTTGGCTTTTTGTTTTGATGAACACCGAATTGAAGGAATTGGGGAATGAATGATTTGTCGCGTTTAAACGCTGACTCCACATCTGTGCCTAGCGATAAAGAGGGTACAGCGCTGCCACAAGAGTTGCAGTCCGCTCCACCAGAAAAACCATCTGTTGCGTCTGATGCTTGGGAGTTGGCTGTAGCTTCGTCCCCTGCTACTAGCCCATCTGGCTCCGAACCTGATCTTCCGGTAGAGTCAAAAACTGCTTCAGAAAACACTCCAGAAGTAACTCCAGAAACGGAGCTAGGAGCAGATCTACAGGTGGACTCGCAAATAAGCGAGCCAGTAGAGGCGGAAAAAGAGGATGCAGGAAATATAGAAACGCCAGAAAGCGAGATACAAGCTCACTCTGTGCACAGCGAGCCCGCACAGACTACCCAAATTTCTGAAGTAGATGATGTATATAGCTGCGCGCGCGTGGTGGGTGCGCGACTGACTCAATTGCGCGAAGAAAAAAATTGGTTACTGGATGATGTGTCCGCGCAGCTTAAAGTGCCGGTTTCTAAACTGCGTGCATTGGAGGCAGGGGAAGTATCTGTTTTGCCCGATGCTGCTTTCACATTAGGGCTAGTGCGTGCTTATTCCAAAATGCTGGGCATCGACCCCGCACCTTTTATCGAAGAGCTGCGTAATGCTAATGGGCCTTTAAAAGAGGCATTGACCAATCTTGGCATGCATCGTGAGCTTTTAGCTAAGCATGTGTTGAATGCCCCTAGCCTCGTGCGCAGTAAATGGGCGGGCTTTAAGCGTCATCAAGGCCGTTTCGCAGCATTAATAGGCTTAGGTGTGGCATGCTTGGCAATAGTCGGATTATTGGTATTTGGTCATAAAGAAGCCTCTTTGAGAAGTGTTTCTGCGGAAGAACTAGCAGCCGCAACGAATGCTAATTCACAGGGTTTACCTACCCCTGCAGAACTGACTGCACAGTCTGCTGCTTTGCCTAATCAGGGTGTTATACCTGCCACTCAAACTGTTGTACCTGCTAAGCCCGTATTGGCAAGCTCCGCACCCGTTGCGGTACATCAGGTAAGTTCGTCTTTGAGTCCAGCTACTTTAACGCCTGCGCAAGCCCCCGCTCCTGCTACAATGGCCCCTACAGCGCAGCCTGCAGCTAATAATGCTTTAGCTCCGGCTACTACACTCGCTCCAGGTGTTACTCCGGTCGCGCCTGTGCAGGCTCAAGTAGTGGGCCCTACTGCGGTTATTCATTTTCGAGTTTCTCAAGATAATTGGATTAGCGTCTCTCAGACCGATGGTAAAGTGCTCTATGCAGGACTCTTAAAAGCAGGTTCTGAGCGTAATGTGCAGGGTGTGGCTCCTTTTAAAGTGACTGCAGGTAGCAAGACTGGTTTGGATGCGGTGACGCTAAATGGTAAGCCTGTCGACCTTTCTAAGTATTTGGCCACCAAGCAAGATGTGGTTCGTTTTAATCTCCAGTAGAGATCTTATATAGCTTTTTAGAAGCTAAGAGTTTTTCATGTTGAATTCCTTTGCGCTTCCCTCATGCGGTGTTTCCTTGCGCCGCCGCTCCGTGCCGGTTGACGTGCGTTGGGGGGAGCATACGGTGACCGTAGGCGGTAATGCGCCGGTGGTGGTGCAGTCCATGACCAATACCGATACCAAAGAAATTATAGAAACCGCCATCCAAATTCAGGCTTTAGCGCAGGCGGGTTCAGAGATAGTGCGCCTTACGGTCGATACGCCTGAAGCCGCTGCAGCAGTGCCCCATATCCGCAACCAACTCGATCGTATGGGGGTGCAAGTTCCGCTGGTGGGAGATTTTCATTTTAATGGTCATCTACTATTAAAACGCTACCCTGAGTGCGCGCAGGCCCTATCGAAATATCGTATTAACCCCGGCAATGTGGGGCAAGGTGCTAAGCATGCTCCGCGGTTTGCAAACATGATTGAAGCCGCTTGCCGCTATAACAAAGCAGTGCGCATTGGAGTGAATTGGGGGAGCCTAGATCAAGATTTATTGGCTCGCTTGATGGATGAAAATGCCCAGCGTGAGACGCCTTGGAATATTGATCAAGTCACGATATCTGCTTTAGTAGAATCTGCATTGGCCTCCGCAGAGCAGGCCGTAGCAATAGGTTTGCCTGCAAATCAGATTATCTTGTCTTGTAAAGTCAGCAGCGTTCAGATGCTGATTACGGTTTATCGTGAGCTTGCTAGACGTTGTAACTATGCATTGCACTTGGGCCTTACAGAAGCAGGTATGGGTTCTAAGGGAATAGTGGCCTCTACGGCCGCGCTCGCTATACTGTTGCAAGAAGGGATTGGGGATACACTGCGCATTTCCCTCACGCCGGAACCGGGTGGCCCACGAACAGAAGAAGTGCGCGTTGCTCAGGAAATTTTGCAAACCATGGGTTTGAGGTTCTTTACCCCAATGGTGGTTGCTTGTCCTGGCTGTGGTAGAACAACGAGTACTTTTTTTCAAAGCCTTGCTGCAAAAATTCAAAATTATTTGCGCGAACAAATGCCTATTTGGCGGACACGTTACCCTAATGTAGAAAGCATGCAGGTTGCTGTCATGGGCTGCATTGTGAATGGCCCAGGTGAGTCTAAGCATGCAAATATTGGAATCAGCCTACCGGGCTCGGGCGAACAACCTGCTGCTCCTGTTTTTATCGATGGAGAAAGAGCGTTAACTCTGCGTGGGGATTATATCGCTGAAGAATTTCAGGAGCTGGTCCATGCGTATGTGCAGCGTACTTATGGCTCCAAAACAGAGCAATCCACACAAAAGACCTCTTTCGCAAGCCCGCAGCAAGGAATTCCTTTGATGCCAGTACATTAGTACGGCGAGGAGGAATGACGCTGCTATGGGGTTGCGAAAGAGGTTTAAAGTAGTGTGTCAATCTGATCTCAACATTACCGTCAAATTTTTAGAAGGGTCCCTCAAGGACCCTTCTTTCTGCTTTACCTTCCCATTAAAAAATGACTGAACTCAAAACCAGGACTGAAAAACTTGTCGGCGTAAAAGGTATGAATGATGTACTGCCCAAAGAGGCGGTACTGTGGGCATACTTTGAGACAATGGCAGCCGATATCGTAGAAACCTATGGCTATAGACGTCTGCGTACTCCTATTTTGGAGCACACGGAATTGTTTACAAGAGGCATTGGTGAAGTAACCGATATCGTCGAAAAAGAGATGTATAGTTTTACCGATACACTCAATGGCGAAATGCTGACCTTACGTCCTGAAAACACAGCTGCTATTGTGCGTGCAGCTATAGAACATAATTTGCTCTATGATGGTCCAAAGCGTATTTGGTACGCCGGCCCTATGTTTCGCCATGAGCGCCCTCAGCGTGGCCGCTACAGGCAATTCCATCAACTCGGTGTAGAGGCGCTCGGTTTTGCTGGTCCAGATGTCGATGCGGAAATCATTTTGCTAGGCCAGCGTTTGTGGGCAAACCTAGGGCTCACTGGCGTACGTTTAGAACTCAATTCATTAGGGCAGGCGTCTGAGCGCGCAGCATATCGGCGCGAACTCATTGCGTATTTTGAGCAGCATATCGATCAACTCGATGAAGATGCTCGGCGTCGATTGCATACCAATCCTTTGCGCATATTGGATAGTAAAAATCCTGCATTACAAACAGTGATTGCACAGGCCCCCATGTTAGAGCACTTCTTAGGGGAGGCTTCGCGTGCGCACTTCGAGCAATTGCAGCAGCTGCTCAAAGCAAACGGCGTGCCATTTACGCTGAATCCTCGCTTGGTTCGAGGATTGGATTATTACAATTTAACCGTATTTGAATGGGTGACCGATCGTTTAGGCGCGCAAGGTACGATTGCAGGAGGAGGGCGTTATGACCCCCTTATCGAGCAATTAGGTGGTAAACCTACCCCTGCATGCGGCTGGGCTTTGGGCGTAGAGCGTGTTTTGGCTCTTCTTCAAGAAGAAGGGTTTAAGCAAGACGGTGCAGATTGCACCGTCTATGTGGTGCATCAAGGTGAAGCGGCGCGTTTGCAAGCCAGTATATTGGCCGAACAATTGCGCGATATTGGTTTGAGCGTTATTGTGCATTGCAGCCCAGACGGTGAAACAGCAAGCTTTAAATCGCAAATGAAACGCGCTAATGCCAGTGGAGCGTTGTATGCTCTGATTTTAGGTGAAGATGAAATCAAAGAAGGGCGCGCCAGTATTAAAACGCTGCGTAACCCTACAAACTCGGCACCCGTTGAGGAAAATAGCGCCCAATCCAATGTTTCATTGCTTGCAGAGCCTTCTGCTGTACAAGTGAGTGTAAAACTAGAAGAGTTGGCTACTTACTTTCTGGAAAGTGGGCTGTGAAAACCTTTTGGAAGAGTTTGCATTCCCGTAGAGTCTGCTCAAAATTTTCCAAAAGGGTCCATATTTGGGGGAGCAGGAGCACAGGATCCGGATGTACTTACGTACAGTGAGGGTCCCGAGCACCGCACGACCGCAAAGATGGGCTCTTTTGGAAGACTTGGAACAGGCTCTTAAGCCTTTTATTTCAATGAGGATGTATTAATGAATTTGATCCGTCAGCATATAATTTCGCTAGGTCAGAATGCGCTTGAAGCGTCATGGAAAAGCTGGGCGAAATGGCTTGGTACAGTGGTGGCTGTGGCAGTATGTTTTGTATGGCTTACTCATCAACTTGAAAATCGCCAGCAGCGTCGCACTGCAGCTGCAGAACAGCTCTATGAGCAATTGCAGCAAGTCATTGATGCAGGCCCAGCTGCAGAATCTAAAAAAACGCCGTTAACGACAGGTATAGCCGCTTATACAGCAGATATAGAGCGCGTTACACAAACCTTTCATACGACTTTTCGCCATACTCCTTATGCGCAAATGTCTGCACTGTTGGCAGCAGATGCGTTGTACGCGTATAAAAAAGTCGATGAAGCCAGCGCTCAGCTAAATTGGGTGATGAAATATGGTTCAAGTCGTGAATATCGGCAAATAGCGCGTCGGCGTTTAGCGATGATTCTATTTGAACAAAAGCAATATGATGCGGGTTTAAAGCTCCTCGATACACGAGTTTTGCCTGCTTTTATGCCGCTTTATGAAGAGCTTCGCGGCGATTTTTTCAAAGCGCAAAATAAGGTAGAGCAAGCGCGGCAGGCCTATGAAAAAGCATACCTCGCACGCGGAGTAGAAGACCCCGCAGCGCGCTTTATTCAGCTCAAAATAGAGGGGCTAGGGGCTGCATCGTAAGGTTTATCTGCTTTGACCTATATATACGGTAGGTTGGTGGTGACGAAGGAACCCCAACATGCGCACTACCGACTTGTAATCCTGCATATGCAGGTTTCAAAAGGACAGCGGTCATTATGTTGGGGTTCGTGCCTCACCACCAATCTACAATGAACGGTAGGTTGGTGGTGACGAAGGAACCCCAACATGCACACCACCGACATTCCTTTCTCTTTTAAGTGGTCTTGTTACGATATGTCTTTAATAAAGGCTGTTTTAAATAAAACACAGCAGACTACACGCAGCATGCGGTTTCTGTGCTTGTGCACCTTAGCTGCATTGCTCGCTGCGTGCTCCAGTGCGCCTACGCAATCACCTTCTGATAAGCCGCTAAAAAACTTAGCAATACCGCATATTCAACCGCTTTGGAAACTTGCACTGGGCAAAGGTGGGCCGGATTTCTTTCAGCCTGTTGCGGTGGATGGAGCGATATATGCAGCTACGCGTGACGGAAATATTACAAAGGTAGAGGCGAAGCAGGGAAGTGTGGTCTGGCAGAAAAAGCTCGGTGTTACATTATCCGCAGGGGTAGGGAGCGATGGCCATTACACTGCTGTAGGCAGCCTGGATGGATGGGTCTATACACTGGATGAAAAGGGCGAGTTGCTCTGGCGGGCAAATATACAGGGGGCGTTACTCAGTCCTCCGCTCGTAGGCTATAACAGGGTTTTAGTGCGCGCAATAGATGGGCGCATTCATGCGTTTAATGCCCAAACCGGAACGCCTCAATGGGTGTATCAACACCAGGCACCTTCTTTGATTTTACATGCAAGCCAAGGCATGCGATGGGCGGGTCCCAATGCGGTAATTGCAGGATTTCCAGGCGGCTCTCTCGCTGCAATCAGTGCTCAAACAGGTCAAGCCTACTGGGAAACGCCCGTTGCTTGGCCTCGTGGTTTTACCGAAGTAGAGCGCATTAACGATGTAGTGGGCACGCCTACTTTGGTTGGGCGTGAGACTTGCGCGGTGACCTTCCAGGGCCAATTAGCATGCTTTGATGCACAAAATGGCGAGCCGGTATGGGAAGCCCCTTTGTCCAGCTCGGTGGGGCTGGATCAAAATGGAACCCATTTAGTCGTAGTGGACGATCATTCTATAGTGCGATCCTATGACGCAGTAGAAGGTCGACTGCACTGGCAAAATACCTTGTTTCGTGGCCAAGGTTTAAGTGCGCCTTTGATTCTAGAAAACCAGGTTCTAGTTGGTGACCGAAAAGGACGGGTCTATGTCTTATCTCTTGATGACGGCAAACCTGTCGCGCGCTTACAAGTAGATCACCATGCTATTGCCACACAGCCTGTTGTTGTAGATGATATAGCCGTTGTCCAGACACAAGGCGGCCAGTTGTATGGATTCAAAAAGCCTTAGGGCATGCCCTAAAACGCATAACAGTCGGCCAAAATTGACGGAAATACTTGACGTATGACTACGGTGTGCAGGCCCCCCTCTCCTGTTTCATTTTCTCCCCCTCCCAAAGACATAATTGGCTTGAGTAAATTGGGCCGTCTTGGGGAGTGGGTGCGCCGTCATGCCAGCGCTATTCGGCTGATTCAATGGGTCATTGTATTGGCCTATGCCATTTTGCTGATTATTCCGGCTATCCGACCTTTGCCTAGCGGCGTTGCCCATGTATGGACTAATCTAACCTTATTCGCCCAGTTTGCTTTCTGGGGTATATGGTGGCCCTTTGTGCTGCTCTCGATGGTGGTAATAGGCCGGACCTGGTGTGGAGTGCTTTGCCCGGAAGGCACATTGACAGAATTTGCAAGCCGTCATGGCCTAGGGCGCGCCATCCCGCATTGGTTGCGCTGGGGAGGTTGGCCTTTTGTGGCGTTTGGCCTGACTACACTCTATGGTCAGATGGTTAGCGTATACCAATACCCCAAAGCCGTCTTAATCGTACTAGGCGGTTCTACGGTTGCCGCCATGATCATCGGTTTCATTTATGGTCGTGAAAAGCGCGTATGGTGTAAATATCTCTGCCCCGTTAACGGGGTTTTTGGGCTGCTCTCACGCCTGGCACCCCTGCATTTCAAAGTGGATGAAGAGGCATGGCGACGCTCTTACAAAACGCACGTTGCTGAGCATCCCGGCGGCCTCCCTGTCAATTGCGCTCCTCTTGTGCCATTACGCCATATGAAAGGAGGGGCGCAATGTCATATGTGTGGCCGTTGTAGTGGTTATCGAGGAGCGATTGCACTCTCCTCTCGCTCCCCTTCCTCTGAAATTGTAGATTGGGGTGACAAGCAAGCTAGTACTTGGGATAGCGCGCTCATTTTGTATGGTTTGATGGGTATTGCCATTGGCGCCTTTCATTGGACAATGAGCCCTTGGTTTATTGCTATAAAACAAATGGCAGCAGGCTGGCTTGTTGAACACGACATATTGTGGCCGCTAGCGACCAATGCACCCTGGTTTATATTGACCCATTACCCAGATCAAAATGACATCTTCAGCTGGCTCGATGGCGGGACATTTCTAGTCTATGCATTAACCACCGCTCTAGTATACGGAACCCTACTTTCACTCTTGTTAGCCGCTGCAACACGTTCAGTAGGTGCTTGGTCACTGCAACGATTTAACCATATTACACAGGCACTGATTCCTCTGGCTGGATGTGGTGTATTTATTGGACTCTCTGCCACCACCGTAACGATATTGCGTGCTGAGCACATCAATGTAAGCTGGGTTCCTGCACTGCGCTTTGCTTTGCTATTAGGCTCTACGTTATGGAGTATTTGGCTAGCTTGGCGGGTATTGGGGCGTTATACCGCTTCCTGGAAACAGCGCGTGTTAGGGCTTGGCTGGGTCACTTTAGCACTGGCTTGGGCCAATAGCGCTTGGGTGCTTATGTTTTACCTTTGGTAGTACGCACTCTTTGCAATTTCTCGTAGGTTGGTGGTGACGAAGGAACCCCAACATGTACGCCACCGACTTTTGATCATCGCTTTTGGCCTGCATATGCAGGCTTTAAAAGGACAGCGGTCATCATGTTGGGGTTCGTACCTCACCCCAACCTACAATGAACGGTAGGTTGGTGGTGACGAAGGAGCCCCAACATGCGCACCACCGACTTGTAATCATCGCTTTTGGCCTGCATATGCAGGTTTTAAAAGGCCATTGGTTATCATGTTGGGGTTCGTACCTCACCACCAACCTACCCCCATTTTTGGATGTAACGCTGGCCACGCAAAAAACCACATGAGTCACCTATTAAATACAACCAAACTAGAAGAAGGAAGTCACCGTATTTGTGTGGCGCCCATGTTGGATTGGACAGACCGGCACTGCCGGTTTTTTCACCGCTTGCTTACTCATAAAGCACGCTTGTATACCGAGATGGTTACGAGCGGAGCACTGTTGCATGGAGATATTGCTCGCCACCTTGCATGCAATCCACAAGAACATCCTTTGGCGTTACAACTCGGTGGAAGTGATCCCAAAGACCTAGCGCACTGCGCGCGATTAGCCCGAGAGTGGCAATATGATGAAATCAATCTGAATTGTGGTTGCCCCTCTGAGCGCGTGCAACGCGGCTCGTTTGGTGCGTGTTTAATGGACGAACCAAAGCTTGTTGCACAGTGCGTTCAAGCTATGCGCGAAGCATCGGATTTGCCTATTACCGTTAAGCATCGCATTGGCATTGCGCAGCGCGACACCCTATTGGATAAAACCGTTGCCCAACAAGCGCAGCCTAGTGAATCGGACTATGGATTTTTGCGAGATTTTATTGGGACCGTAGCACAGGCAGGGTGCGATACTTTTATCGTTCATGCGCGCAAAGCCGTTTTAAAAGGGCTTAACCCCAAGCAAAATCGCGAAATTCCGCCGCTGAAGTATGAATATGCGTATCGGGTAAAACGCGATTTTCCCCACCTCACTATTATTTTAAATGGTGGCGTTACTACGCTAGAAGAGGCGAAAACCCATCTGCACCATGTGGATGGCGTAATGCTAGGGCGGCAGGCTTACCATACTCCGTGGATATTGTCGCAAGTGGATTCCTGGTTTTACCCGGAGCGCTTGGATGCACGCCCCCATGCAGATCTAGCTAACTCTATACCGTCTGTAAGCCAAAACAATAGCGTGCCTAACACGCGTGCAGAGATTGTTGAACAACTCAAAGCATATGCCAATCAGGAACTCCAACGTGGGACCTATTTGGGCGCTATTACACGCCATGTATTGGGTCTGTACCATGGTTGTTCAGGCGCTCGCCATTGGCGGCGCACGCTGTCAGAACACACGGGGTTAGCGCAAGCCGACGTCAGTCTTTTCGATGTTGCCCTGGCGAATATGCAGGCCGACCTTCTTTTGTGAAAATTATGCACTGCTCACCCCATACTTTGATCCGTACAGATATTCTCGAAGCTTCAAGCTACGCTGTACCTTGTGCCGAAGGCTTTATTAAGCTCGATGCAATGGAAAATCCGTTCACGCTACCCGCTACGCTAGCGCAGGAGTTGGGTCAGCGTTTAGGGGAAGCTGCATTGAATCGTTACCCGGCTCCTCGTCCGCTGGAGCTTATCGAAAAAATAAAACGGACCATGCATGTAGCACCAGGATGTGACGTGTTGCTAGGTAATGGTTCGGATGAAATTATTAGTCTTTTAATGGTGGCGTGTGCAAAACCGGGTGCAAAGGTTATAGCCCCTGTGCCTGGTTTTGTGATGTTTGAACTGCTCGCGCGTCAAGCGCAGATAGAGTTTATTGGCGTGCCGCTTTTACCAGACTTTAGCTTGGATCAAGTGGCGATGCAGGCTGCGATTAAAGAGCATGCTCCTGCACTTATTTTTCTAGCCAATCCCAATAACCCCACAGGTACTTTGTATAACGAGGCGGAAATAGAGCAGCTTATCCGTGCTGCGCCTTCAAGTTTGGTGGTGATGGATGAGGCATATGGACCTTTTTCGCCTACTAGTTGGATGCCGCGTTTACAGGAATTTGACAATGTACTCCTGATGCGCACTTTTTCTAAGTTAGGACTAGCGGGTATTCGCTTAGGTTACCTTGCGGGCTCACCGCAGTGGCTTACCCAGTTAGATAAAGTGCGTCCCCCCTACAATATTAATGTGCTGACGCAAATTGCCTCTAGTTATGCGCTAGACCACATCGATGTTTTAAATGCGCAGGCGCAACAGCTATGTTCGGAACGTGCACGTTTGAGTGCAGCACTGAGTGCACAGTCTGAGGTGGGGAAAACGATTACGGTGTATCCGAGCGCAGGGAATTTTTTACTAGTACGTGTGCCCGATGCTTCTTTTATTTTCGAGTCGCTACTTAAACAACGTATTTTAGTTAAAAATGTAAGCGCGGCTCACCCGCTGCTACACCAGTGTTTACGCCTGACCATAGGCCGACCAGAAGAGAATGATCAATTAATAAAAGGCATACATACCGCCTTAAGCGCTATGCCTACTAGTAGGTTGGGGTGACGAAGGAACCCCAACATGCATGCCACAGTGTTCTTGAAAGCCTGCTTATCCATTGCTAAAAGCAAAGATTAAAAGTAAGTGGTGCGCATGTTGGGGTTCGTACCTCACCACCAACCTACCGTTCTATTTGTTTTTCAATAATCGGTGAGCAGGTCATCAGGCGCGCATGTTGGGGAACATTGCCCACCACTAACCTATGAGGTTACACCGCTTCTGGCGACGGGGTGGGTTGGAAGAAACGGGCGACAAAGAGCCCAATTTCATAAAGCAATATAAGCGGAATAGCCAGCAACAGCTGAGAGAAAACGTCTGGAGGGGTAATGATAGCCGACAGAATAAAAGCGCCCACGATCACATAAGGGCGCATAGCCTTAAGGCGGCTCAAGGTTAGCAAGCCAGTTCTTACAAAAAGTACCACAACCAGTGGGATTTCAAACGTGACCCCAAACGCCATAAAAAGACTGAGTGTAAGACTGACATAGCGTTCAATATCCGTTGACATTTGCGCTTCTAGCGGTGCGTTGTAATGCGCCATCATTTGAAACAGCACAGGAAATACCGCAAAGTAGGCAAAAGCCATTCCACATAAAAAAAGTATATAACTGCTGCCCACCAGTGGAATAACGCCCTTTTTTTCATGAGGGTAGAGTGCAGGTGCAATAAACGCCCATATTTGGTAAAGCACAAAGGGCAAGGCCAACATAAAAGCCGCTAATAAAGTGACTTTCATTGGAATAAAAAAAGAACCCGTCACATCGGTGACCATCATCTTGCCATCTTTGGGCAGATTGGCCAGGAGAGGTCGAGCCAATAGATGAAAAATCTGAGGTGCCCAATACACTAAACTAAAGAAAATGAGCAGTATCGAAAGCCCAGCCCGAATAAGGCGTTGCCGCAGTTCCATCCAGTGAGAAATCGTAGTTTCTTGCATAAAGAGTAAGTGGGTAGGGAAACGTGTTTAGCTAGAAAACTCAGATAAAGGGGTTTTAAAAAATATTTTACTGCTGCGCGTGTTTCTTCGCGCGAGCTGCATGAGAATGAATATGGCGTTTATAGCGAATAACGCGTGAAGGGTAGGCCGCGCTGGTACGATAAAAGGGAGAGGGGTAAGAGCGTCTGAGGCTGTGTGTAGAACGTGATAAAGAAAAGGGATAGCAATGGCCCATATCAAAAGGTGCCGGCTTTCCAGATGGAGGTGCGTGAGCGTCATCGCTTGAAGGATATATCGTAGCATGCAAGGTTTGTCTGGCCGTTTGTGCTGCATCATGTAAACCATTTCGTACCTGCTGCAGAGCATCTAAATCAAGCTGTTGAGACACTTCTGCTTGTACAGACTGCAAATACCGTTGCGCTCGACCCAGTAGCGCGCCGATCGTGCGTGCCACTTGCGGCAAACGCGTTGGCCCCAACACGATCAGCGCGACTATGCCGATAACTCCAAGTTTAGCTATACCAAGATCAAACATGAAAGGCTAATCTCTAAAGAGGTGGGTGGCTGGCGCGCATTTATGAGGCCTGTGTATTGAATACCTGATTGCGCGCAGCCTTCTCATCCAGGCCTGATAAGCCCTGGCGCCGTTCTAATTCTTCAAATACGGCTGCGGGACTTAGATCAAAACGTCCAAGTGTAATAAGGCAGTGAAACCATAAATCAGCCATCTCACTAATCAGTTTTTGAATGGCCTCTCCCCCTGCATGCGCTGCGTCTTTAGCAGCTAATACCACCTCAGTTGCCTCTTCACCCACTTTTTTCAAAATCGCATCATCGCCTAAAGCAAAAAGCCGGGCAACATAGGAATGAGCAGAATCTCCATTTTTGCGCGCATGAATGAGGGCAGCGAGATGGTGAAAAATATCGCTTGAGGAATGGGTAGTACAGGGCTGCGTAGGGTTTTGTAGAGTATTGCTGGGCTTATTTTCGGAATCGAGCGCATCGGTATGCAATGGCTGAAAAAAGCAGGAAGGCCGCCCAGTATGGCAAGCCACTCCACCTTGTGCGGCTACTTTGAGTAGTAATGCATCATTGTCACAATCTAGCCATAATTGATGAACGCGCTGCGTGTGACCCGAAGTCTCACCCTTAAACCACAGGCTATTTCGTGAGCGTGACCAATACACGGCATAGCCTGTTTCCAGAGTTTTTTCTAATGCTTCGCGATTCATCCACGCTAGCATGAGCACTTCGCCGCTGGCCATATCTTGTGCGATAGCGGGTATCAGGCCTTTAGCATCCCACTTTACCTGATTCATTGAGTGCAATTGCAGCTTCGTTGTAGACATAATCTCAATCCAAGTTCTAGGGCGTGTTCTCAATTGTCCAAACGTACTGCAATCCCATGATCCGCCATAAAACGTTTGGCTTCTTCAAGCGTGTGCTGGCCCTCATGGAAAATACTGGCAGCCAACACCGCATCTGCATGTCCTTGTTGAATACCTTCGACCAAGTGTTGTAAACATCCGACTCCACCTGAGGCAATCACAGGGATAGAAACGGCATCTGAGACGGCACGGGTTAGTGCTAAATCAAATCCCGCTTTGCTGCCATCACGGTCAATACTGGTGAGCAAAATTTCACCTGCCCCCCATTCCACCATCGATTGCGCCCATAAAACCGCATCTAAGCCTGTTGCCTTGCGCCCACCGTGGGTGAAAAGTTGCCAGGATAAAGAGGGGTTATCTAAGGGTTGTGGGTCTGAATCAATGGGCCCAACGCGTTTTGCATCTAGTGCCACTACGATGCATTGTGCTCCATAGGTATTGCTGATCTGGCCAATAAGCTCCGGGGTAGCAATAGCGGCTGAATTTACACTGACTTTATCTGCGCCCGCATTAAGTAGGCGCTGTACATCTTCTAATGTGCGCACGCCCCCACCCACGGTTAGAGGAATAAAGACGCGTGAGGCAACCGCCTCAATAACGTGAAACAGCAAGTCGCGTTGCTGGCATGTGGCGGTGATATCTAAAAAAGCGAGTTCATCGGCTCCTGCATCCGCATAACGTTGTGCAAGTTCAACCGGGTCGCCGGCATCTCTTAGGCCGACAAAATTTACTCCTTTCACCACCCGTCCTCCAGCAACATCTAGGCAGGGAATAAGGCGTTTAGGCAGAGTCATAGCAATACAGCCATTTTAAAAAACACTAAATAGATTCTAGGGCGTGTCCTCAATCGCCCAAAAGGGTTCATGTTTGGGGGAGCAGGAGCGCAGGATCCGGATGTACTTAAGTACAGTGAATACCTGGGCACCCCACGCCCCCAAAGATGGGCCCTTTTGGGCGATTGAGGCGTGCCTTAATGGCGGAAATGGCGAACCTTTGTAAATACCATTGCAATACCGTGCTGGTTCGCTGCCTCGATAACCTCTGGGTCTCGGATAGAGCCACCTGGCTGCACGACGCAAGTCGCTCCGGCTTCAACCACTACATCTAAGCCATCGCGGAATGGGAAAAAGGCATCAGATGCTACCGCTGACCCTGTCAGGCTAAGGCCTGCTGCTTGGGCTTTTAAGGAGGCGATACGAGCTGAGTCCACTCGGCTCATTTGTCCTGCCCCAACTCCCAAAGTGCGCTCTTGCGCGCAAAATACAATCGCATTGGATTTTACGAATTTCGCTATACGCCAGGCCAGTGTCAGGTTTTTGCACTCTTCAGGGGTCGGTGCGCGTTTGGTAACCACTTGCAGGTCATGATCCAATACATTTTTGAGATCAGGCGATTGAACCAGTAAGCCGCCGCCTACCCATTTCATTTCTGCAGCTAAACCCTCGGTGAGATCTACTCTCACAATATCCTTTTTAGGCATCGTGATGCCAGGCAGTGTGTCAGCTGCAATCGCAATCTCTAATAAGCGCACATTGGGCTTTTGAGCAAACAACTGTTTTGCTGCTTCGCTAAATGCAGGGGCAATAACCACCTCTGCAAACTGGGTGCATATGGCTTGTGCTGCAGCTTCATCGACCCTGCAGTTCAATGCAATGATGCCGCCAAAGGCCGAAGTAGGGTCGGTGGAAAAAGCATGCTGATAAGCATGCAGAGCTGTTGTGCCTTGCGCTGCTCCACAGGGGTTTGCATGCTTGACGATTACGCAAGCTGGTGCGGGTAAAGTTTTTACACATTCCCATGCCGCATCGCTATCAACCACATTGTTGTAAGACAAAGGCTTGCCTTGCCATTGTTTCGCATCTACGAGCGTATCGTGTGGTGTGCGAAGTAAGGTGGCTTGTGCAGCGGCAATATTGCGATAAAAGGCGGCTTGCTGATGCGGGTTTTCTCCGTAGCGTAGGTCTTGAATCTTTTCAAATGCCAGCTGCAGATGGGCAGGGTAGGGCGTGCTGATGGAGTGATCAGAGGGGGGCTCTGTAGGGGTAGCAGGGCTTGATTGAGCAGTAATGCGCTTTAAATAGGCTGCAATCGCAGCGTCGTAGTCTGCGGTATGGGCAAAAGCTTTCGTGGCAAGCGCAAAAAGCGTTTCCGAGCTCAGGTTGCCCTGTTCACGTAGCTCTTTAAGGACCATGTTGTAATCATTCGGGTCCACTATAACAGCGACATGGCGATGATTTTTGGCTGCGGAGCGCAGCATGGCAGGCCCACCGATATCGATATTCTCAATAGCCTCTTCCAATGTGCAATCGGGCTTAGCAATCGTGGCTTGGAATGGATAGAGGTTGACTACCAGCAGATCAATTTTTGGAATGCCATGTTCTTGGAGTACCGCCATATGCTCAGGAATATCCCGTTGAGCAAGCAACCCGCCATGCACTTTAGGGTGGAGGGTTTTCACGCGGCCATCTAGCATTTCTGGAAAGCCCGTGTAATCGCCAATTTCAATAACAGGGATCTGTGCATCTGTAAGTGCACGTGCTGTACCACTGCTAGAGAGCAATTCGATTCCGAGCGCAGATAAGCCACGAGCAAAATCGGTGAGGCCAGATTTATTAGAAACAGAAAGCAGGGCACGTTCAATCATGAGAGCAAAGGATAAGTGAAGGGCGGTAAAGTAGGCGTAGGTTGGTGGTGAGGCACGAACCCCAACATGCACACCACTTACTCTTAATCTTTGATTTTAGACTCTTTGTAAGCAGGTTTTAAAGGCGATGGTGGTCTGCATGTTGGGGTTCATATCTCACCCCAACCTACGCATGAATTCTCGTTTTTTTGGGGAGCTTGAGCTGATGCTCAAGTATTACATTAATCCATGACCTCGCAATTTTTTATCAGCCCATGGTCTAATAATTTTCTGCGCAATGTATTGCGATTGATGCCTAGATATTCGGCTGCTAGAGATTGATTGCCTTGCGTATGCTCAAGCACCGTTTCAAGAACGGGCTTTTCCGCACAACCAATAATCATCTTATAAATATCGTGCGGGCGTGACCCATCGAGGTCATTGAGGTAACTCCAAAGACTTTCGCGAACGCATTGCTCGATACTGTCCTTACTCATATGTATAACCTTGAGAAAACGCTTGAAACCTGTCTGGAGCGGATAGTTTTTCGATCTAGTAGGGCGTACCCTGAACCGATTCTTACGCCTTTGTCAGACTTTGAAAATGAAAAAGGTTGCTATTCTACTTCGAAGCCATAAGATGCTTTCAAGTAGATGTGTGAGAACTGGTTGAAAAAGAGGCAGAATATTTTCATGCAGATCGTTCAATCCCTTGAAATAGCTGGGCTAGCGCTTTGCTTAGATTTTTATTTCAAACCGCTTTTAAGCTAAAAAACCCTAGCTGCTTAGTTAGAGTCGGTGCAAAAAAACCTATCAAGCGCTAGCGCTGCTAAAATACGCCTTTCTGGGATGCCGAAAGCTTGCGGTCAATCAACGCTTTTGGTGCGTTTCTTGTTCTATTTTTTGAGTGTTTATTGCGTATGCAACCACTTTTTTTAAAAAAAGTGCGCCGATTAACGCTGCGTCGTACTGTGGCTTTAACTCTGCGTCTAGGCCTACTGGCATTTGCTGCACCCTATGCCTGTGCAGATGAAAAAATAGCAGCAACCGCAGATATACTAGCAATGCAAGTGCATTCTGCCTTTTCGCCCCACGCATCTCACCGCCGTATAAGCCCCAGGCCATTAAATCAAATAGCTCCCAGGCAATTAGCTGCGCAGCAGTCCATTTCTGCCATGCGTGCAGCAGATGTAGTCATCGAAGCACTGCATATGATTGGCGTGAAATACCAATGGGGAGGTAATACCCCTGCTTCAGGTATGGATTGCAGTGGTTTTGTTAAATATGTTTTCCAAAACGCAGCAGATGTAACCTTGCCGCGCCGCGCTGTACAAATGAGTCGAGTAGGGCATACCGTGCCTATCCATCAACTCAAGCCGGGAGATCTTGTTTTCTTTAATACCCATAACAGCCTTGCAAAGACCCGTGTGGTATCACACGTTGGTATTTATATAGGCAATAACCAGTTTGTGCATTCGCCTCGCACAGGTAAAACTATTCGTATAGATAAACTTGGCAATCGGTATTGGAAGCAACGCTATACAGGGGCTAAGCGTATAACTCGGCTATTTGCGTCTGCATAATGATCTCTACTTCTTCTTCACAATCCACCATACCTTCTGCTAGCGGGCCTGCTACTTCAGTGCGTACGCGCTTTGCCCCTAGTCCAACAGGGTTTATCCATCTCGGTAATATTCGTTCTGCACTGTATCCTTGGGCTTTTGCGCGCAAGGAAAACGGCGTTTTTGTTTTACGCATAGAAGATACAGATACGCAGCGCTCAACCGCTGCTGCGGTGCAGGTCATACTAGAAGCAATGGAATGGCTTGGCTTGCAGCCTGATGAAGGCCCTTTTTACCAAAGTGCACGCACTCCTCGCTATCGTCAGGTCATTGATGACATGCTAGAGCGCGGTTTGGCCTATCTGTGCTACATGTCAGAAGAAGAGCTAGATACGCTGCGCGAAGCCCAACGTGCGCGTGGCGAAAAGCCTCGCTATGATGGTCGCTGGCGCCCTGAATCAGGCAAAGTATTGCCCGTACCACCTGCTGGTGTACAACCTGTAGTGCGTTTTAAAAACCCCCAAGAAGGCTCCGTGTCTTGGCAAGATGCAGTAAAAGGTGCGATCACTATTAGCAATAGTGAGCTGGATGATGTGGTTATTGCTCGACCAGATGGCTCTCCCACCTATAATTTTTGTGTAGTAGTCGATGATCTAGATATGCAAATCACCCATGTGATTCGCGGCGATGATCATGTAAATAACACCCCTCGCCAGATCAATATCTTGCGCGCTTTGGGCGCACAACCCCCGGTATATGCGCATTTGCCAACGGTATTAGATCCCAGTGGCGAAAAGATGTCCAAGCGCAATGGTGCTTTGAGCGTGCTGCAATATCGAGAAGAAGGTTATTTGCCTGAGGCAGTAGTCAATTATTTGGCTAGATTAGGTTGGTCGCACGGCAATGATGAGATTTTTTCAAAAGAACAATTTATTGCCTGGTTTGATCTCGATCACCTCGGTGCTTCTGCTGCCCAATTCAATGCTGAAAAATTACAATGGCTAAATCTTCACTATATAAAACAGATGGAGCCCGCTTTATTGGCTGAACATACCCGCCCTTTCTTGCTAAAGCAGCTAGCTGATGCCCACATGCAAGCTGAGCAGGCTGTAGGAGAGGTCGTACTAGAGGCTTCTAATTCAGAAAACGCTCTAGTTAAGGCTGAGGCGATGCTGCAAGCAGGGCCTGATTTGGCGAAGGTACTCACGCTATTGAAAGATCGCGTGCATACGCTTAAAGAACTCGCTACGCAGGCCTTAAATTTTTATATCCCGCCTCAGCACAGCAAAAATAATGCGCAAGAATCCCCAGCTTCCACGTTGACTGAATCTGCACACGAAGCACTGCGCGCGCTTTCTATTCTTTTCAAAAAACTGGCAGATTCTGCTACGTGGCAGCGCGAAGCGATTCAAGCCGCCCTCAAAACAACCGTGCAAGCACATGGTCTAAAATTTCCGCAAATCGCCATGCCTTTGCGGCTCGCAGTTATGGGAACGACACACACCCCTGCAATCGATGCCGTATTAGAACTCTTCGATCCAGCGCTGGTATGTGCCCGAATGGATGCAATGCTTGCACAGGCTGTTTTTAACGACTAGCTATTGCATCCCCTGCGCCTTTTGGTAATTTCATCAAATAAAATAAAGAGGATAAGCTAATCAAACTAATCGTGATGAAAGCCAGGCTAAAGTCTTGTATGCCGATCTTTTCGTGTGCGTGTAAGACATGATGAGGGGCTTCTAGGGCAAATGCGCCAATCGTCACCCCTATGCCAATCGACAATTTTCTAGCGACAGATTCAAGGCTGGTTGCAGCGCTGGCTTGTGTTGAGTGGATGTCTGCATAAGAAATGGAGTTTAAGCTGGCTTGGTGCAGCGAGCGAAAGCAGCCACCTGCTAGCAAAATCAGCGCCATGACGGCATACGAAGTATGTGTGGTAAAGCTTGCAATAGCTGCTGTCGAGAGCGCTACCAAAATAGTATTAACCATCAATACTGTGCGAAAACCAAAACGCTGCAAAATGGTATGCACTAGACTATTCATACATAGCGCCCCTATAGCGGCGGCACACATTGCCAGACCTGCGTGAAAAGGGTCCATCTCGCAGCCTAGCTGCAATAGCAATGGCAATAACAATGGAAGGGCGCCAATCCCCATACGAAACAGCGAAGCACTCACTATCCCAATACGAAAAGTTTCCAAATGAAAAAGCGAGAAATTAAGCACGGGATGAGGTGTGCGTTTTGCATGCACCACATACATTCCTATTAGTAATGCCCCCACACCCAGTACGGTACAGGATATAGGTAGTGATGCTACATACTGACCAGCTGTCGCTAACCCGAACATTAAGCAACTCAAGCCCGGTGCCAGCAGTGAAAAACCTAGGAAATCAAAGCAGGGTAGCTGTGGAGGCTTTTCTATATCTTTGATGTAGCGCGTTGCGCAGGCAAGCGTAATGAGGCTAATGGGAATATTAATAAAGAAAATAAAACGCCAACCCAGCGTAGTGGTGATGAGGCCGCCCAGCGGTGGGCCGATAATGGGCCCAACCATAACAGGCATGATCAAATAACTCCAAGCTCGTATGAGCTCCGTCTTTGGCACGCTGCGAAAAATAATCAAACGGCCAACCGGTATCATCATTGCGCCGCCTATTCCTTGCAAAAAACGAGCAGCAGTGAAAAAGGCCAGAGAATGAGCTATGCCGCATAGCATAGAGCCCAGCATAAAAATAATAATGGCCGCACGAAATACATTTTGTGTACCAAACCTATCTGCTATCCAACCAGAAATCGGAATAAAAACTGCCAGGCTGACAAAATAAGACGTTAAGGCCAATTTGAGTGCGATTGGATTTTCACCAAAGCTCACTGCGATTATTGGAAGCGAGGTGGCGAGCACTGTTTCATCTACCGCTTCCATAAAAAGCGCGCATGCGACCGTCAATGGTATAAAAAAATAAGGCGAGAGAGTCGCTAAGGAACGAGGCACGGTAATGACGATAAAGGAAATGGGTGGAGTGGATAACGCACCGCAGTAGGGTGCACAAGCCGCTAGCGCAACCCGTTGAACATAACGACAAGCTGGTCTTAAGTAAATAAGGGCTTGATACCGTTAAATGCACTTTTTCATCATGACAGCGTTAAGCTTTCTAAAACAAGCAAGGCAAAGCATAGTGGCTTTGCCTTGCTTGTTAAAGTTAGCGGTACGCATGTTGGGGTTCGTCCCTCATCACCAATCCACCATACTGGCTACTCGGTTTCGAAAGAAGTCTAATAGATATTAGCTCACATAAAAAATAGTTTGCATGCTGGGATGAAGAATAGACCTCAGCATCCAGAGCCACAATTTTCGAGACAATTTCGGACTGGTTTTGGCAGGCATGGCCATAAAGCTATAACTATGCCTAAGCCAACTACTCCCATGCCAGCCAACATCACCTTAGCAGGACCTTCGGCAAGCTTAGCAGCAGCGGCCCTATCTAAAAAATTATCGCCACGATCATCATTTTCATGTTTCATTCCCAAAAAATAGCCCGCTGCAGCTAGGCCCAACCCGGCTGAACTAACTAGGCTACCAATTAAAATATATTTTGCAATGCGCGTGTGTTGTGATGTTGGGTTGGAACCAGTCATTTCATTAGAAGCACTATTTCCTGTTTCTATTTGATTAAGATTTTCACGAGAGTCACTAGTCAGATTTTCAGTAGTCCCATTACCCAAGCTATGAGATGGATTAGAGGTCAAATATCCCATTTCCATTCGATTAAGATGTTCATCAGAGACATTTTGATTGGGAATTCTAGAAAAATTTTGCTGAGAATTGCCGCGTGAATTATTCGTAGATGGTGGAAGTCCTACTGAGGGCATTCGCATTCTAGAGGGAGAGTATGTATGTGTAGGAGCTGCCACAGTTCTAGCAGAACGCGCTTCAATTGCAGCACTATGGGATAAAGTATTAGGCAAAGATGATACTGCGTTATTCATTTCTTCCTCCAAGAAATATCTACTACATAGAGAAAATTACCCATTTATTCCATGTGTATAGTTTTTACTTCCATTGCGCGCTTTACGATGAGAAAGAGGTGATGCATTTGAACGTGTACTGTAGGGTACGCCCAGGAAGTAGGAGAGAGAGAGAGCAAAAAAAGTGCAGAAAAACGAAGTGAAAAATGCCCGATGACTTTGATTTCATCGGGCATTTTTCATTGGCGCACACAATCTATCAATGGATAGTAGAGCAGGTCGAACATGCCTTGCATGCACACGGCTTGCTTTTCGGTTTGCGCTACTTTTGATTGGCAGCTTGCTTCATGTGTGCAGGTAAGGTGCCAGTCAAAGAAGAGAGGCTGCTCATTTTGCTCGCTGGGCGTGCAATTAAGGGGTAAGAGGCTGGATCTGTTCTAGAGAAAAAATGATACGTCTATAAAGTAAGAAATAACGATTTATCTTAAATTTGCATAAGACTTTTCTTATTTTTATGATGTAGTATCATATATTTCTATTAAGCTATCCAGTATGGACCTGAATGTATCTCCCGCCTCAGATAAATGTTTGCCGCCCCCTGCGTTTTCCATTCCCCTGGCAGGAAATAAAGAATGTGATAGCGCAGCTTCACCTAGTAATTTTGGCGATTTGCAGTCTCTCTATCAGCGGTTCTGTAGTTTGCCTTTAGAGCTGCGTATAGCCATATTTTTACAATTACCATTAGGAGATTTATACACATTTTCCTTGGCGAACAAGTCCTGTCATTATGTTGTGTATCAAGTGTTCAGCACCTGGTTTAATACGTGCATATGCGAAGAAGATACGCAGCAAACTATGGATGCTAGAACCGCTCAATTCTTGGCCAAGCCAGAATTCAAAATTGCCTTTAAAAAAGGGGCGTATATTCCGAGTGAGTATTTTTTTCTTACTGATAATTTTGTTGAGCATAGGCCATTTAGGGCCTTGATTGAGAATCTTCCTTTAGGGAAGATTAAAAAAAGTATTTTGCTCGATGCGGCGCAGCTGGTGCTCTCTAAACCTAGCAACAGCGCGAATGTTTCACTGCAGTGCTTCGTAGATATTGGCTTGCTGTCTCAGTCTGCTTACCAAAATTTGCTAGTTACCTTGGATAAATCAGAAATAACCCTGTCTACATTCCAGTGGGGATTTTTTCGTAAAAATATGCTGGGTCTTTTATTTTTGGCGCAAAAGCAAGAATTGGATATAGCGAGTATTTTAGAGATTCCAGATGAGGCACTAGAAGGGGGAATAGTAAAAGCCCTGTCCGGACTAAATGGGGGCGGGGTAGCCGAGCGTATGCTAAAAAATAAAATATTTTTAAGTCTCCACAAAAATATTTTATTTTCAAGCTATGAGGATCCTGTAATTTGGCTAGAAAAAAAGGTAAATGCTACTTGGGAGCCCAACCCTGCGAGTAGGAACTGGGCAAGCTGGCAAGAGAAATGTGTTCAAGCATCGATGGCATCTTGACTTTGCCAGAAAGCTTGCAAAATCATCTATGATGAATCTCCTTGCTGTTAACGCATACCAGGCAAGGAGCCTCCTCCCATCATTCCACCCAGCCCGCGCATCATTTTGGCCATGCCGCCGCCTTTGAGTTTTTTAACCATCGTGCGCATTTGCTCATACTGCGCGAGCATACGGTTGACTTCTTGTACTTGTACGCCTGAACCCGTTGCAATGCGCCGTTTTCTGCTGGCTTTGATGAGCTCTGGCTTATTGCGCTCAGCCGGTGTCATCGCGTCGATCATGCCTTGCATGCGTACAGCTTGCTTTTCAGTTTGCGCTAATTTTGCTGCATTGGCAGCTTGCTTCATATGTGCTGGTAAGGTGTCGATTAAAGAAGAGAGGCTGCTCATTTTGCTCATTTGAGCGATTTGCATTCTGAAGTCATTGAGGTCGAATTGCCCCCCTTTTTTGACTTTTTGGGCCAGTTTTTGTGCGGCTTGCTCATCGACATTGCGCTGCGCTTTTTCTACAAAAGCGAGGATGTCTCCCATCCCTAAAATACGTTCGGCAATGCGTCCAGGATGGAATACTTCAAGGCCATCGAGTTTTTCGCTGGTCCCGGCAAATTTAATAGGTTTGCCGGTGATATGTCTGACTGAGAGAGCCGCTCCCCCTCTAGAATCTCCATCGAGTTTGGTAAGAATAATACCGGTTAAGGGAAGGGCTTCATTAAATGCCTTGGCTGTATTAACTGCATCTTGCCCCAACATGGCATCGACCACGAAAAGTGTTTCCGTGGGAGAGAGCGTGTTATGCAACGTTTTGATTTCAGCCATCATGGCTTCATCTAGACCCAAGCGGCCTGCTGTATCGACAATGAGTACGTCGTAATAGCGTTTTTTTGCATGCTCAAGCGCTGCTTTAGCAATGTCTTGTGGGCTTTGGTTCGGCTGGGCTTCAAAAAAGTCTGCTTGTGCTTGGCCCGTAACAGTTTTTAACTGTTCTATAGCCGCGGGACGATACACATCGCAAGAAGTGGTGAGCACTTTCTTTTTTTGCTGTTCACGTAAAAAGCGAGCGAGCTTACCGACTGTCGTGGTTTTTCCTACGCCTTGTAATCCTGCCATCAAAATAACAACGGGCGGAATCGCTGCTAAATTGAGTTCAGTAGCTCGACCTTCGTAGTCGCCCCCAATGACTGCAGTGAGCTCACGCTGCACCACGCCGATTAGGGCTTGTCCGGGGGTTAAGCTATCTAATACCGCTTCTCCCAAAGCCGCTTCTTTTACTTTAGCTATGAAGTCCCGAACAACGGGCAATGCCACATCTGCTTCGAGCAAGGCCACACGCACTTCGCGCAGCATCTCTTGTGTATTGGCTTCGGTAAGACGGGTAGCTCCGCGCAGTGTTTTAGCGACGCGTGCAAGCCGTTGGGTTAGGGTATCGAACATAGGGACAGTAGGAAGTGGCTATGGAGAGCTTATATGGTATTTAAGCAATGGTGAGGCTAGATTCTGCTGAAATCACTTGCGCTGCAGCATGCATAGTTGCAACCAAGCGACCAATATCTTTGAGCTGTGTAGTGCTCAGTCCTTCTTTTTCTAGCGTCGCAAAATGCGCTTTGACGCAGAAATGGCAGCGTCCAATGATGGATGCGGCTAGTGCATACATTTCAAAATGCCGCTTTTCAACACCACCGTGTGTAGCGTAAGCATTCATTCTTAGTCCTGCAGGCTGTCCTTGAAGATCTGCACTGCCAGACATCTCAATATAAGGGTACCAAATATTATTCATGCCCATCAAAGCGCTGGCGCTTAATGCACCTTGCTGGTGCGCCAGGGGTAAGGCAGAGGATTGTCTAATGATTCGAATGAGTGGTTCATTCTTTGCTGCAAACGCCGCTGCTAGCGCAACACCAAGTGCTTCAGTAGTTTCAAGTGAAGAACGGGCAAGCGTACTGTCCAGATTGAGGCGAATATCTTTTGCGTAATCAGGGATCAGCGCTTTAATTGCATTAACGACGTCGTTCATAGTGTTTTTTCCATGCAGAAGGGATAAAAATATCAGGGCCGAAAGACCGTGTGTTTTAGCACATCGCCAAACAGGGTTTTGTGCCTGCATAAGGAAAATCTGGCGATAGCTATTGATACAACATGCTATCGCCAGATCTTTACTGCGGGAATGCTTGGAGTTGCAAAGAGCGGCTCTAGTAATCCAGAAATATATATAGATTAGGGCGTGCTCTAGAGCGTTTCGCCGCCTACAGGACGATTGCAAGGGCATAGCTCATCTGTTTGCAAGCCATCAAGAATACGCAATACTTCTTGAGGATTACGACCCACGCTTAGGCTATTTACCGAAACGTGTTGAATGATATTGTCAGGATCCACAATGAAAGTTGCACGCAGCGCAACGCCTGCTTCTTCATCGCGAATGCCGAGCTGATCAATCAAGTCTCCTGTGACATCGCCAAACGTGTAATGGTTCAGTTTGCTGAGATCTTTATGCTCACGGCGCCAAGCCAATTGAGCAAACTCATTGTCACTGCTACCGCCTAGTAATACGGCATCACGCTCTTCAAAATCTTTGACCAACTTGTCAAACTCGACCATTTCTGTTGGGCAAACAAAAGTAAAGGCTTTAGGGAAGAAATAAATGACTTTCCATTTGCCAGAAAAAGACTCTTCAGTAATGGTTTCAAAAGCCGAATTGCCATTTTCTTCATGATGGTTAAAGCCAGGTTTTACTGCCTGAACGGTAAACTCTTCTAGTTCGTCGCCTATTGTTTTCAATATATTGCTCCTTTAAATAGTGTGGACAGTAAACAAATCTAGCTCAAATATAGGGATATAAATCGCATAGACAAATCTGATTTGGGGTTAACCAAAAATAGGCCAAAAGGGTCGAGCACCGCACCATTTCGAAGGTGGACCCTTTTGGGAGACTTTGAGCAGTTCTTAGCGGTAGACCGGGAAACGCTGCATAAGCTGCGCAATTTGCTCGCCTACCTTAGTGTGCGTGGCCGCGTCATTGGGGTGATCGAGCACATCTGCAATAAGGTGGCCAATTTGCCCCGCTTCAACGGTGGTGAGCCCTCGGGTAGTCATAGCAGGGGTGCCCAGACGGATACCGCTGGTTACAAAAGGCGTTTCAGGGTCATTAGGGATCGCGTTTTTATTGACCGTGATATGCGCGGCGCCGAGTGCAGCTTCAGCAGCTTTGCCGGTTAATCCCTTGGCCCGTAGATCAACCAACATGACATGGCTTTCTGTACGCCCAGACACAATACGCACGCCTCTCTCGATCAATACTTCTGCGAGCACACGGGCATTATCCAATACGTTTTGCTGATAAATTTTGAAATCAGGCGAGAGTGCTTCTTTAAATGCTACCGCTTTTCCTGCAATGACATGCATCAAGGGACCACCTTGTAGCCCAGGGAAGATTGCAGAATTGATGGCCTTTTGATATTGTTCTTTCATCAAAATAACCCCACCTCGTGGCCCACGCAAGCTTTTATGCGTGGTGGTGGTTACCACATCCGCAAAAGGAACGGGGTTAGGGTAAACGCCTGCAGCGATTAATCCTGCATAGTGCGCCATATCGACCATGAAATACGCGCCAACCGATTTGGCGATATGGGATAGGCGTTCGAAGTCAATGCGCAAGGAAAACGCAGAGGCGCCGCCAATAATCAATTTGGGACGATGGAGTTTTGCTAATCTTTCTGCTTCATCGTAATCGATATCTTCTTGTGCATTTAAGCCATAACCGATGACATTAAACCATTTGCCAGAAAGGTTAGCAGGGGAGCCGTGCGTGAGATGGCCACCGGCACCCAAGCCCATGCCCATAATAGTGTCGCCAGGCTTCAAAAATGCAAAAAATACGCCCTGATTAGCTTGGGAGCCTGAGTTGGGCTGTACATTGGCTGCTTCTGCGCCAAAAAGCTGTTTAACGCGCTCCAATGCCAATTCTTCTACTATATCTACATACTCACATCCGCCGTAATAGCGCTTGCCTGGATAGCCTTCTGCATATTTGTTTGTGAGTTGTGAACCTTGCGCCTCCATAACGGCAGGGCTGGTGTAATTCTCAGATGCAATAAGCTCGAGATGGTCTTCTTGGCGTTGATTTTCTTGGCAAATAGCTTGCCAGAGAGCAGGGTCAACATTTTGAATCGTGTGTTTTGTATAGTCGAACATAATAATTTGGATGCAGGAACGGAGAAGAAACAGCCTAAAAATACAATGCGAAAGCGCGTAACTATATCTTACTAATGCAAGATAACCATTAAATAGAGCGGTAGGTTGGTGGTGAGGCACAAACCCAAACATGCAGACTACGGTCCTTTTGAAACCTGCATATGCATATCAAAAGCAATGATTACACGTCGGTGGTGGGCATGTTGGGGTTCCTTCGTCACCACCAACCTACCGTTCTTAAATGGCTGGTAGGTCAGCCTTACCCCAACCTTGTATTTACCTCTGTGCAGATGGGCTGCAGGATTTCTCCGATAATCCATTCGACCTACTTGTACCTCCAACAGGTCATCGTATACTGCGTTTCTAATTTTACCGTATACGATTCAATATGTTTGGCTGTATGGTTAAGGCCTTTTGTTCTTGCCCATGTATTAGGGCATGCCCTAAATGGGTAAATTTCTTGACTCTCTAATGGCTATGAACCCTTCACAAGACATTTCCATACTTTCTATGGTGCTTCATGCTAGCTTGCTGGCGCAAGCTGTCATGGCTTTGTTGTTGCTCCTCTCTTTGCTATCGTGGACCTTTATTTTTCGAAAGTGGTTTGCTTTGCGTGCGGCACGTGAGCAGACCAATGATTTTGAACAGCGATTTTGGTCTGGCGGCGATTTGCAGGCCTTATATCAAAACGCGATTAACGCGCGTAATACCGACCAGGTGGGCGCGCTAGAACGCATCTTCGCAGCAGGAATGCGAGAATTTCTAAAAGCAAAAGAAGCAGGGCAAACGCATACTGCAATAACGATAGTTGAAGGCGCTAGGCGAGCTATGAGAGCGGGGTTGCAGCGCGAGTTAGATAACTTGGAGTCGCATTTATCTTTCCTGGCTTCAGTCGGCTCAGTCAGCCCTTATATCGGTCTGTTTGGTACGGTGTGGGGAATTATGAATGCTTTTCGAGGGCTGGCCAGCGTACAACAAGCTAGCTTAGCCAACGTAGCGCCGGGTATTGCAGAAGCTTTGGTTGCCACCGCAATAGGCTTGTTTGCTGCGATTCCAGCAGTGGTAGCATATAACCGCTATGCGCATGAAATGGATCGTTTAACTAGCCGGTTTGAAACATTCATTGATGAGTTCTTAAATATTTTGCAGCGCCAAAGTAGATAGGGAAGTGCTCTAAGAAAACCCCAGGGAAATCATGACTGCTTCATCGAATCACACTTCCAGACCGCGTCGCCGCTCCATCGCAGAGATCAATGTAGTTCCTTATATCGATGTGTTGTTGGTGTTGCTGGTTATTTTTATGGCTGCAGCACCGCTTGTGGCGCCCTCTATAGTTAATTTGCCAACTGTGAGCAAAGCAGCCCCACAGCAAACGGTTCCTCCTATCACCATTATGGTGCGTCTGGACGGAGCGCTTTTTGTGCGCTATCAAGAGGGTGGCGCGGTAAGAGAGCAGGCTTTCTCTAGAGATGCTTTGGCTATTTTCTTAAACAATCGTTTACAAGCTAGCCAGAAGGCCAATGAAACACAGCCGATTGTCATCGCAGCCGATGAGCGTGTTGCCTATAAGACCGTGATGAAAGTCATGTCTGATGTAAAACAGCAAGGGTTTAAGCGCGTTGCGTTACTTGTAAAAGCAATATGAAGCCAGATACTGATTCTTTTCTGAGTGTGCCGCAAGAGCAGGGTACCGGCCGCGCATTTGGGCTGGCCGTGTGTATGCATGTGCTGCTTATGCTGATTTTATGGTACGGCGTGCAGTGGCAAAACAGCCCGTCTGCAGGAGTGGAAGTGGAGCTATGGAGCGAGATGCCCAATGAGCGCCCCGTTGTTTCTACGCCTACGCCTATTGAGCCTGCGCCTGTTTTATCGCGGCCTCCTCAACCTATTTTTTCTATGCCGCCTGTTGAGAGGGCGGATATCAGCTTGCGTGATAAGCAGCAAACTAAACGGGTTCCTCCTAAAGATGGAGCACCTTCTGCGCAATTGCCTACGAAATTGGCACCTTCTAAGTTAGATGCGCAACGAGAGCGTAAAGCGGTTTTAGCGCAAAAAGAAGCGCAAAAGCAGAATCAACAAAAGCAACAAAACGCCCTTAAAGCGCAGTCTGAAAAAGAGCAGCAGCGTGCCCGTGAGCGGCTTATGCGTGAAATGAAAGCTTTTGAAACAGAGCGTGTCAAAGAGCGTGCTGAGCACAAACGCGACGCCCGATTGAATAATTTACGCCAAAGTGCCCAGGCAGCAGATTCGACAGGTCGTGGCGCCCAGACAGCAGGGCAAACCGGCACGCGTGCAGGATCAGGCGGGGAAGGAGGCCCTGGTTATGCAGATAAAGTGCGCCAGCGTGTGAAGCCCAATATTGTGTTTGATGCGCAAAGTGTGGCGGGGAATCCTCAAGCCGTGGTAGAGGTGGATTGCGCACCGGATGGCTCTATTTTGAGCGTGCGTTTATCACGCTCTAGCGGTAATGCGCTCTGGGATAGTGCTGTGCTGCGCGCAGTAGAGAAATCAGATCCAATGCCTCGTGGAGAGGGGGCGCAAGCACCTAGGCGTTTTACGATTACCTTTCAGCCAAAAAATTAAACTTTATTAAACCTTGATGCGAAGCCTGCGTAAAAACAAACTTGCGCTTTCATAAAAGGGGTACCCCATGTATTCAAAAATCTTAATGTTTTTAAAGGGGCTGACCTTAGTAGCGCTGTTGGGAGCAAATGCAGTTAGCGCCCAACTTAATGTAGCTATTACAGGGGTAGGTTCGAATTTATATCCGATTGCTGTTGCCAATTTTGAAGGTGAAGCAGGTTTGTTGACGTCTTTTGGCTTTGACAAAGAGGCTGCGGTCAGTGCCATTATTCGCAATGACCTTGCATCTAGTGGGCGATTTTCTGTAATAAACACGGACTCAATTCGATTATCTGCAACCGATCCGGTGGATCTTGGCGCATGGAAAGCAAAAGGTGCTGATGCAGTGGTCTCTGGAAGCATTATCCGTTTAGAGGATGGCCGCTATAACTTACGTTTTCGCCTATCTGATTCGCTAAAAAATAAAAATTTGGGCGGGCTTTCCCTCATTAGTCCAGAAAGTGGTTTGCGTATTAGCGCACATAAAGCAGCGGACTATATTTATGAAAACCTATTAGGAGAGCGTAGTGCATTTGCAACGCGCTTTTCCTATGTAATACAAACCAAAGGGCGTTATCAGCTACAAGTAGCGGATTCAGATGGTCAAAATCCGCAAGTGGCACTGACAAGTTCTGAGCCCATCATGTCACCATCTTGGTCTCCAGACGGATCAAAAATTGCATACGTCTCTTTTGAGCGTAAAAAACCGGTTGTCTATCTCCATGATTTGGCAACAGGGTCGCGCAAGATTATATCTAACCGTCGAGGCAGCAATAGTGCGCCTGCTTGGTCTGCAGACGGAAAGCAGATTGCTCTAGCCCTTTCCCTTGCAGGAAACACGCAAATTTATGTTATGCAGGCAGATGGCACGGGGTTGCGACGTATATCTAATAGAAATGGCATCGATACGGAGCCACAATTTTCAGTAGATGGTCAGAGTTTGTATTTCGTCAGCGATCGAGGCGGTAATCCTCAGGTTTATAAGATCGCACTGCAAGGCGAGGCCAATGGTGCGCGTGCTAAGCGCGTTACCTTCACTGGCACTTACAACACCAATCCAAAGCTGAGTCCAGATGGAAAATGGTTAGCCTATATTTCGCGTGTTAATGGCGAATTTAAGCTCCACCTGCAAAATCTGGCAACGGGTGAGTCAACGCCTCTCACCACCACAGCGCACGATGAATCGCCCAGTTTCGCTGCAAACAGCCAATATTTATTATACGCCACTCAAGTCGATGGCCAAGATGTATTAGCAACCGTATCTGTCGATGGACGCGCTAGACAAGTGCTTTCCGTACGTGGCAGCGCAGTGCGCGATCCAAGTTGGGGCCCATTTATACATACTTCAGGAGAGTAAATACATGCTGTTTACAAGCCGTACTTCCCACTCATTAAAAACGTACCCTAAAACAAAAAGCCGCACTGGTATTCCTGCTGCGTCCGGCCGCGTAGCTGCTGTATTACTTATAAGCTTGCTGGCAGCTTGCCGTTCAGGAGTAAAGTTGGACCAAGATGCCTCTGCTGCTAATGCAGCAAACACGGAAGCTGTGGCCGGTAGTCTTGATCCTTCCTCTTCTGAATCTACCTCTGCAGACCCCTCATCAGAGGTCCAAGAAGTGAATGCGCCGGTGGCAACAGAAGTGGATGCTCCTATCGCTGAATATTCTATTTATTTTGATTTTGACCAATACGCTGTTAAACCAGCCTACCAGGCTCTGCTTCAAAAACACGCACAATATATAAAAGCGCATCCAGATCAGCAGTTGCACGTTCAAGGGTTTTCCGATGAGCGTGGCACGCCTGAATATAATTTAGCGCTTGCGCAACGACGTGCGGAATCTGTGCGCCGCGCATTGATTTTATTAGGGGTGTCTGCATCAAAAGTAGAGGCAGTAAGCTTTGGTAAAGAAAAACCCAAAGCACTAGGCCACGATGAAACATCATGGGCCGAAAATCGCCGAGCAGATTTGACCTACTCACGATAACACCAACCTACGATTTGGCGCATACAAATGTTTATACAGCCTCGTTTTATATCCGTAAAAAAGATAGCGTTAGTAACCATAGCCGCTATAGCTTGCGCAACCGCTATCGCCCCTGCGCAAGCCGGCATGTTTGATGACTCCGAAGCACGCCAAGCTATTTTAGATTTGCGCACGCGTACCAGTGCATTGGAATCGCAAGTGGCCACTGCTCAGCGTGCTCAGATGGATCAAGCTACGCAAATTGATCAATTGAATCAGCAGCTAGATGATTTGCGTGGGCAAAATGAAATGCTCGCGCAAAAATTAACAGGGATGCAGACGAATCTAAAAGATTACTACGCAGATCTACATGGTCGGATGGGTAAACTTGAAACCCCCACATCCTCTGTAAAAGCAGCGACGGACGCTTCTTCATCGGAAAATAATTCTGAGGCTGTTACAAAACAAACTGATCCAGCACTTAGCAATACAGCAACACCGGAGGAGACAGAGGCTTTTAACCAAGCTTTAGTACGCTTTCGTCATGGAGATTTCAAGGGCGCAGAGTTGGCCTTTAAGCATTTCATCCAAGCCTATCCCAAAGCCGTGGATCAACCCAACGCACAGTATTGGCTGGGCAATGCACTCTATGCGCAGCGTAAATACACCTTATCCACACCGGTATTGCTTGGCGTAGCTAAAAACTACCCCACTCATCCCAGAGCGCCTGAAGCCTTACTTGCCGTTGCACAAAATCAGATCGAGCAAAAACAAAACAAGCAAGCACGACAAACCCTGAAACGCTTGCTGGCGCAATATCCAAACTCTGCCTCAGCCAAAACCGCCCAAAAATGGATAAAACAAATCCATTAAGGGATGATTTTGGGTGAGGTATTGCCCTACCTTGAAATGCAGTGCGCCCCAAAAGTTAGATTTGCTGTCTAACTTTTGGGGCGCACTGCATTTCAAGCTCTTTATGGTTTACGCACTATCACCCGCCGACTGTCACGGGCGATCAAACGCATAGGTAAACCTTTCGCTGCAAGCTCACTATAAAGAGCAGGGGAGAGCAACGCAAACGCATGCGCATCTTTTCGCCAACGCACCATCCATTCATCCTGCGTTGGAACCCATTTTTCAGGCTCTTGCGTTACCCCGTACCGAAGTTCATCCGGATGCTCCACCATAATCATCGTATGCCTTAAATAAAAGGGCAGAGTATGGTCTAGCATTTTCACAGAATAAAAAGGCGTATTGGCAGGAGCCGTTTTGAGTTCAGCTTGAATAGCGGGTACAAGCTGCACTCCAGAACTTAATTTCCCAAATACTTCATGTGCAGAACCTGCCACTGTGACGGCCGCAACCCAAGCACTTGCATAGACTAAAAGGGCTTTGGAGAGGGGGCTTGTGAAGAACCAGTCTAATTTTAAAGCGGATGGTCTGTCTGTATGAGCAGGATTATTCGTCACTATATAAAGCAGCGGAGTGCGAATTAAGGTGCGTGCCCAAAAACTGCCTAGCAAGACTATTAGCAAGGCGATATCAACCCAGGTGAAATAACGGCTATAAAGTAGATGAGGCGTACGGGCATTTCCGATAGGAAAATGCAGGAAATAATCTGCGATTTGGAAAGTAAGCAAACCTCCTAAAACTAAGCTTGTAGTAATAGCGGTGCCAGTGAAATGGCGTCGCCATTGCGCATTGGTTAATTTTGAAGCCGCTAATCCTAGTAATAGCGCTATGGCTGGAGCAATAGGTAAGATATAAGAAATCAGCTTAGAATGGGATGCACTGAAAAATATAAAAATAAATCCGGACCATATAGATAGAAGCCCGATAGGCGAAAAACCATTGCTCTGGCGAGGCAGTAGGTTTTCGCTTTGGTTGCGAATGCCTTGGTAAGTGTGTCCAATCGCCTGCCAAGCGCTGCGTACAGCAAGAGAAAGCCAAGGCAAAAAGCCGATTAAAAGTACAGGAATAAAATAATACCAAGCACCTGGGCGTTGTTGCTCAGGAGTGAGGTAGCGTCTAAATTGTTGAACGATAAAGAAAAAATCTGCAAATCCAGGATTGCGTTGCTCAACCAGCACAAACCAAGGTGCCGTCAATATCAAAAATAAAAGGCCTCCGGTAACAAGATGCAAGCGGCGCCAAATTTTCCAATCTCTCAGTGCCAAGGAGTACAGCACAAGCACGGCGCCAGGCAGCATGACACCAATTAATCCTTTACTAAGCACGGATAGCGCCATTCCAGCCCAACACCCCCACATCCAGTAACGTTGCACTTTAGGATCTAAATCTGGGCGCTGCGCGAGCAGTAAGCTACATAAGGAAGTCGTCATCCAAAATGAAAGACCCATATCCAGCACGTTGAAATGCCCTAATAAATTCCAATAAGGCGCGCTTGCAAGTATGAGTGCTGTACAAAAACCAGCTGCCGTGCTTTTAAAAAGAAGTTGAGCGGTCTTTGCAACCAGCAAAACACCTACGAAGCTAGTAAGCGCTGTATACAGGCGTGCTTGCCAATCCCCGATTCCAAAAATATAAAAAGTAAGGGTGTTAAACCAAGTTTGCAAAGGCGGTTTTTCGAAATAGAGATAGCCGTTATAGCGCGGTGTAATCCAGTCTCCTGTCATGAACATCTCACGCGCTATTTCAGCATAACGGCCTTCATCGCTTGGAATCAGATGGCGTATATCCAACGGAGCAAACCATATAAGAGCAAAAAAGCCTATGAGCATAGACAGCTGAAGGAGGAGTGAACGTTTTTGCATAAGAGGGGAAATAAGCAGAAGTTTTACAAGATTAAATGCAGTGCGTTGAGCAGGCTAGGACATGCCCTAAGCCGCTTCCATTTAACTATTTAGAGAAGCCTGGGAATCCATTTCCGGCAGCCACAGCGCAGCAGCTACTTTTTTATTTTCAGCAATTAAAATATTGTAAGTGCCACAAGCCGATCGAAAATCCATCATCTCTAGACCAATATAAGGCTTTTGGGCTGCTTGAATACAATTGGCTAGAGGAACATAGAGTTGCGCTACGCCATACGGGCTTCCTACCAACAAGATATCAATATCACTTTCCACAAGAATGAGACGCAAAGCTTCAAAGTGTTCTTCTGGCAGCGTACTCGCCTCTAATAAAAGAGAAGGTAAGGGCAGTACGGGTACATTAGGCGACACAAATACAGAATGGGTATAGCGTACTTTGTCGATCTCGACATAGTTAGGCCCGCACCCTGTAACGGCATGCAGAGCAGAAGGAGGAGTGGAATGAAGCTTCACGATACTCAAAAGAAAAAATGAAAAAGCAGGTAATTAGTCGGTACTGAATAACTGATGTTACGCATATTGTAGAACGGTGAGTTGTTGATAGGCATCTCGGGGTTCCTTCGTCACCACCAACCTGCCGTGCTCTTGTGGTTCGTGGAGCTTGATAGAACCCTCTTATATATGCATCTCGGTAGGTTGGGGTGAGGCACGAACCCCAACATGCAAACCGCTGTCTTCTTGAATACCTGCGTAACATCAGTGAATAAATCGATGTTCAAAAAATAAAGATCAGGAGTGGAGATGGGTAATGCTATCTCTCAAATTTTGATAGGCAGCCAAGTGCAGGTGTTAGCGCAAGGTTATCTGGATCAGGCGCGCTTGCACAAGGAGGCGCAGCAGTTCGATATGGCCTTAGCCTTGTATGACCATGCAAAAGTCGCTTTCAAAAATATCGCAGATACGCGCCAATTGGTTCCTCAGTTATCAAAGGTAAAAGGTGCGTTGAGCCGAGCCAGCACACCGCAGACAGCCGATGATGAAGCGCTGCGACAACGTATTGCACAAGTCTATTTTGAGCGCGCCGAACTCTTGGAAAAATTGGGCAAAGAGCACAAAGCGCAAGCGAGCTATAAAAAAGCCCGAGCTTGGGGCTATGAGGAAAGGCAGTCTGCATCTATTTTTCCCGCCGCAGGGCTTTCTGTGAGTAATGCGTCGACGTTGGCGCAGACCGCCCCCTCTGCCTCCCTGTCTACCCAGCAAAAAAGCGAGCTGGTGGATTACCTGTTTGAAAAGGCTCTATTAATGCTGGGCGCTTTAGAGGTATCGAATAAGCCCAGCCTGTTCCTGGTCTATGCCCATGACAATCCTGTTCACGGACAGGCTGAGGCCACTACCTCTAAATATTTCATCCATACGCTATCCAAAATCCAAGTCAATCTATATTCAGATCAAACCCCGATGGGGAAAAAGTATTCCGGCTCGCCAGAAGCGCTGAAATACGATGGCAAGCTCGAAGATATTGTAACGAATCAGCTGTGTTTGCTGCCCACGCAGTTAAGAGAGGACGTGAAGCCGGTCAATAAGGTCGTCGTCTGTTGTTCGGAGGTATTAGGAAGCTATCTAAAATGGTCACATTATCAAGGCTTTTATCGAGAACTTCGAGAGGCCTATCGTCATGACTGTGAGCAAAAGGGCACTTCAGCTATCCGTGAGGTGGTCAAGAAATTTTCACAAGAACCGGAATATAAAGCAGGGTTTCATCATGTGTTGACGGAAATGGCCTTTTTGCAAATCCGGGCAGAGTATCTGAAAGATCACGGCATTATCCCGGTGTCATTAACCCCCGGGAGCTATGATCAATGTCTGGCGACATTTATTTCAGCAACGACCGTTCGGATGGAGGATTGTTTGCGCTTTGACGCACCAGCACAAGCCAGCCAAGAAGTGTCTTTGAACCAAAGTCGGCACGGGGTGCTATTTAAGCTGATTGAACGGGTGTTAGTAAGCAGCGATGAGGCCAAAACGTTTCTAGACAAATTTTGGGATGGGCATGGCCATTTCATCGCGCGTTTAAAAAAAGAGTCCCCACTGAGCCACCTGGAGTTTGCTCAGCAGATAGACCACATTTTCGACGACATCCGCACCGCGTTGCACCGTCAGCTGGCTTCCACCGTGCAGCAGCAACACCAGCAACACTGGGTACTGAATGCGGATCCTCGGACCACGCTAGAGATGCAGTATTTCGCTGCGCTGAAGCAAGATGAGGTATTTAAGCAAACCCAACAGCTGTATGTTGAACCGCGTGGCAAAGCAATCCTAAAGGGGGAAGCCGAGACGTTTGACCTTTTATCTAAAGTGAAAGCGCTTCTTACAAACAAACAGGTGGTGCTGTTAACCGGGGACGCCGGGGCCGGCAAATCCACATTAAACCGTTTGCTCGAAAAGCAGTTATGGGAAAAAAGAGCAGAACAGGATGCGATCCCGCTGTTTATCGCTTTAGCGAGTATGGATAAGCCTGAGTATGACCTCATTGCTCAAGCACTCAAGAAAAAAGGGCTGTCTGAATTTCAGATTCAAACGTTAAAGAAAGAACAACAGCCATTTATCTTTATTTTGGACGGCTATGATGAAATTCGACAAACCCAGAATCTGTATCTGAGTAATCGGATCAACCAGTCCGACGGTTGGCAGGGCCGGATGGTCATCAGTTGTCGCAGCGAATATCTGGGCCGCGACTATCGAAGCCGTTTTCAACCGCATCCGAATTTGAAGGACGAGGACCCCTTCTTTCAAGAAGTGGTGATGGAGCCCTTTTCAGAAACCGAGCGCCATCGCTATCTCCAAAAATATGTGGCGCATAACCAAATGGGATGGGCGTTGCAACGCTATGAAGCAGCGCTGGAGCAGCCGCATTTAAAAGACTTGGTAAGCAACCCCTTTTTACTGCAAGTGGTACTCGAAGCATTACCGTACCTCGACAATGAGGGAAAAGCGCGCAGTGCGGTGCAGTTGCGCCTTGACCTGTATGCGCATTTCATTCGACGCTGGTTTGAGCGCAATCAACAGCGCTTAAGCACACAAGATTTAAAAGGGACGCAAGGAGAGATATTTAGAGCGTTATGCGATGATGATTTTGCCCGGCACGGTATACGATTTGTGAATGACTTAGCGGTGCATCTGTATACCGAGAATGGGAGCAACCCCGTTGTCGGGTATTCGTTGTTCGAAGACGAGGGGAATTGGAAAGCGGCCTTTTTTGGGCGCGAAGACAAAAAACAGCTCCTGCGAGAGGCCTGGCCGCTGATCAGGAACGGCAATCAATACCGTTTTATTCATAAATCCCTGCTGGAATACTGTGTGGCACGCGCGCTATTCGAGTCGTTCGATGCGTGCATCGCGCCTCACACCCACTCTCGTCGTGGTAGTGATGCTTCCGTCTATAGTTTTGAAACCGAACCGGTTCTGCGCCCCCCACCGCTGCTAGACGTATCGTTAACCCCCCAGCATTGGATCTGCGATCTGGGCGTGGTGCGATGGTTGACCGAGCGCGTTTTGCAAGAACCCGCCTTTAAAGAACAGCTTTTAGCGATAATCGAGCGCTCCAAAACCGACCCCACCGTGCGCCGGGCCGCGGCCAATGCGATCACGATATTAGTTAGAGCGGGGATGCAGTTTAATGGAGCGGATCTGCAAGGGATACAGATTCCAGGAGCGGATCTGAGTGAAGGGGTATTCGATTCTGCGCTGTTGCAAAGGGCGGATTTAAGAAAGGTGCACTTTCGTAAGAGCTGGTTGCGTAGCGCTAATTTAAAGGGTGCGCAGATGGCCGGCGTGCGGTTTGGCGAATGGCCGACTCTCCAAGAAGAGAGCGCGGTGCGGTCCTGCACATATTCACCGGATGGGAAAACGTGTGCTATTGGCCTTGAAAATGGCACCATCAGCGTGTATTCGACTTCGAATTGGGAAAAAATTCACACCTTACGAGGGCATACCAAACCTGTTTGGAGCGTGGTGTATTCTCCCAGCGGCCAGCAGATTGCCTCGGGCAGTGTTGGCCAGACGATGCGGCTGTGGGACGCGCAAACCGGTGCCCTCACGCACACCTTACAAGGGCATACCGACTCTGTTAGTAGCGTGGTGTATTCTCCCAGCGGCCAGCAGATCGCCTCGGGCAGTAGAGACAATACGGTGCGGCTGTGGGACGCGCAAACCGGTGCCCTCGTGCACACCTTACAAGGGCATACCTCCTATGTTAGTAGCGTGGTGTATTCGCCCAGCGGCCAGCAGATCGCCTCGGGCAGTTTCGACGAGACGGTGCGGCTGTGGGATGCGCAAACCGGGGCCCTCGCGCGCACCTTACAAGGGCATACCGACTCGGTTAGTAGCGTGGTGTATTCGCCCAGCGGGCAGCAGATCGCTTCGGGCAGTTGGGACAAGACGGTGCGGTTGTGGGATGCGCAAACCGGAGTCCTCGCGCACACCTTACAAGGGCATACCTACAGTGTTAATAGTGTGGTGTATTCGCCCAGCGGCCAGCAGATCGCCTCGGGCAGTTCGGATAAGACGATACGGCTGTGGGACGCGTACACCGGGGCCCTCGCGCACACCTTACAAGGGCATGCCGAGCCTGTTAGGAGCGTGGTGTATTCGCCCAGCGGCCAGCAGATCGTCTCGCGCAGTTTCGACGAGACGGTGCGGCTGTGGGATGCGCAAACCGGTACCCTCGCGCACACCTTACAAGGGCATACCTCAACGGTTAGTAGCGTAGTGTATTCGCCCAACGGCCAGCAGATCGCCTCGGGCAGTTCTGACCATACGGTGCGGCTGTGGGACGCGCAAACCGGTGTCCTTGCGCACACCTTACAAGGGCATACCTACAGTGTTAATAGTGTGGTGTATTCGCCGAGCGGCCAGCAGATCGCCTCGGGCAGTCAGGACACTACGGTGCGGCTGTGGGATGCGCAAACCGGTACCCTCGCGCGCACCTTACAAGGGCATACCGATTATGTTAGTAGCGTGGTGTATTCTCCCAGCGGCCAGCAGATCGCCTCGGGCAGTTCGGATAAGACGGTGCGGCTGTGGGACTCGCAAACCGGGGAACCCGGTCCCACCTTACAAGGACATACCGCCGGTGTTTTGAGCGTGGTGTATTCGCCCAGCGGCCAGCAGATCGCTTCGGGCAGTGGTGACCATACGGTGCGGCTGTGGGACACGCAAACCGGGGCTCTCGCGCACATCTTACAAGGGCATACCGGCTGGGTTAATAGCGTGGTGTATTCGCCGAGCGGCCAGCAGATCGCTTCGGGCAGTCATGACCATACGGTGCGGCTGTGGGACTCGCAAACCGGGGAACCCGGTCCCACCTTACCAGGGCATACCAACTCGGTTAGGAGCGTGGTGTATTCGCCCAGCGGCCAGCAGATCGCCTCGGGCAGTAATGACGATACGGTGCGGCTGTGGGACGCGCAAACCGGGGAACCCGGCCCCATCTTACAAGGGCATACCCACTGGGTTAGTAGCGTGGTGTATTCGCCCAGTGGCCAGCAGATCGCCTCGGGCAGTCAGGACCATACGGTGCGGCTGTGGGACGCGCAAAGCGGGGCACTCGCGCACACCTTACAAGGGCATACCTCCTATGTTAGTAGCGTGGTGTATTCGCCCAGTGGCCAGCAAATCGCCTCGGGCAGTGGGGACAAGACGG
Source organism: Mycoavidus cysteinexigens (assembly GCA_031963045.1). Taxonomy (GTDB): domain Bacteria; phylum Pseudomonadota; class Gammaproteobacteria; order Burkholderiales; family Burkholderiaceae; genus JASSUD01. The sequence continues at coordinate 645 of JASSUK010000004.1, read as the reverse complement.
TGCGGCTGTGGGATACCGCCTCGGGTCAGTGTGTAGCGGTGATACGAGATTTTAGTGGAGCAGTCAATAGCGTTGCCTGGAGCGTAACGCCCACTGGCACCTATTTGGCAACCGGCTGTGTCGATCACTCGGTTCGCCTATGGCAGGTCATAGAAGAGAAGGAGGGTTATCAGGTACGTCTGCATTGGAGTTCGACGCATGACAGACTGACCGTGTCGAACACCTCTATCCAAGGCGTGCAAGGCTTAAGCCGGATGAATCAGCAGCTCTTGCACCAGCGCGGGGCCGTCGGTGAGCCATCCCCGTCTTTAAATGTACGTGAGGCGAGCAAAAACATAGCCCGTTTGTCATAGTTTATATAAATAGGTGCAGATCAAGTTTGATAGAACCCTTTTACATGGGCACCTCAGTAGGCTGGCGGTGAGGCACGAACCCCAACATGCGCACCACAGTCTTTTTGAACGCCTGCGTAACATCAGCGCAATATAGAAATGCAAAAAACCTCAAAGGTTGGATTAAGCATCCAACCTTTGAGGTTTTTTAAATTCAAAATAGGGCTAGCAATTCCAAAAAGGAAGGCGTATAGTTCGCCCCCTCGATTGTGCTTTTTCTTCTGCGAAACGGAGAGGAAGTGCGGCTGGGGAG
>JASSUK010000003.1:0-11751 GCA_031963045.1 Mycoavidus cysteinexigens | reverse complement strand
AGGCGAAATAAGTAGTAGGGGGGCACTGTGTATTTGCGCTGTGTTAGGAGCACAGCGCAAATTTCTATAGGCAAAAATATTACTCTACATGGATAAATATAAACCACATAGTTTAAAAATAAAAGATGCCGACCCCGCATACCCCTAAATAGTTGTACGCATCGCGTAATCCCTTGCCCCTACCAGCCATTCAGAAAGAACCGCATCGATCGTGAGCGCGGCTCTACAGCCAATGCCATACGGGCTTCACTGGCAAAAACGCGCCTCAAATGCAGCTTTTCACCACCCTGACTATCAGGGCTATTGCCATAAAAACAGTTGAAATGCAAGGTAAAATTATCTGTAATTGTGCATTTTAATTGTCTATAACGTATAGAAAATGCTTCTCAAGTGCGGTAGTGTGCTGTTTGCTTCAATATGCGCAGATGTCGATGGTGTATATGAGATGCGACGCTTTTCTAAGCACCTTATTCGGCCTTCGATTTTTGTGCATCTTTTTGTTGCAATTCGAATGCACTGCTTTTTTGGAGACAAAACAATGAAAAAATTAGTCGCACTCTCATTATCTAGCCTCGTAGTTTTTTTAACAGCCTGTCAAAAACCTGTGCAAACAGTTGACTGGTACCGAGAGCACGATAAAGATCGCATAGCTATGATTGAAAAATGCAATGCTAATCCTGGCGAACTCGAAAATACGCCGAATTGCATCAATGCAAAAAAAGCTAGCACGCTGCTTGAGGATATTCAACGTAACGCGAATGACCTTCATAACAGAGTGACTAAACCAGCAAACTAGTCCAACCTAAGAAACAGTTACACATTTACCAAAATAGGAAAATGTAGAACTGATTTTTGCAGTAGCTGCATATAAAAGCAGCCTTCATTTCATAAGCGCTTTAAAAACGCTCGTAAAATGGAGGCTGCTTTTTTACCTTCATGCAATATATTTCGCCACACCCCAGTCATTTTTCCAAAAAATATGGGCGTGAACCTAGCTTAAAACTACTTTAAAACTTGCCGTGACTATTTCCTCTCCTATCCTATGCATCCTTGGCCCCACTGCTTCGGGGAAAACCGCTACAGCTCTAGAGCTGGCGCGTCATATTCCCATTGAAATTATTAGCCTCGACTCCGCGCTTGTATATAAAGGGATGGATATTGGAACCGCAAAACCCACTCAAGCGGAGCAGCGTGCAGTCAAGCATCATCTAATAGATATACTAGACCCCACCCAAGCCTATAGCGCCGCACAATTTTGTTCAGATGCCTCGCGTCTCATACAAGACATTCGCCAAAGAGGTGCCACTCCCGTCATCGTGGGCGGCACTATGCTCTACTACCGGGCGCTCACGCAGGGGCTGCACGGATTACCCGCTGCCGACCCCCTAATACGCGCGACCATCGAGCAAGAGGCTAGAGAAAAAGGATGGCCCGCATTACATGAGCAACTTGCCCAACACGACCCCATAACAGCGAATCGTCTGCCACCCAACGATGCACAGCGCATAGGACGTGCATTAGAAATATGGCAGATCACTGGCCAAGCTATGTCTACACTGCTGAGCCAACCTCGATCAGGCGGCCCCGCTGAGCGCTTCATCCCACTCACGCTAGAGCCTAGCGAGCGTGCCAGTTGGCATCAAAAAATCCAACAGCGTTTTAATATTATGTTGCAAGAGGGTTTTATAGAAGAAGTCCGCCATCTTTTTCGCAGAGAGGATCTGCATGCGGGCCTGCCTTCCATACGGTGCGTGGGCTATCGACAAGTCTGGGCTTATCTAGAAGGCCTCACCGATTACGACACCATGCTCGAGAGCGCATTAGCCGCCACTCGGCAACTCGGTAAACGACAAATTACGTGGCTACGCTCCATACAGTCGCCGTATGTCATTGATTGCAATCAGGCACAAGCGATAAGCAAAGCTGTTGCGCTTAGTTTATCGCTTATAGGTTAGGGCCACGCAGGAGCCCCAACTACCTACCGCACTATTGTTTGCGCTTCACCGGGTGCGCGTGCGCGAATGGATCCGATGGCCCATACACGCTCGCCTTGCTCGGTCAGATAGTCTATTGCCTGCGTGGCTTGCTCTTTGGGCACGACTATCGTCAAACCAATTCCACAATTAAATACACGGTGCATTTCATCTGAATGCACTTGCCCTTTTTCTTGCAGCCAATTAAATAACGCAGAGCGTTCCCAAGCTTTTGCATCTAGCTCTGCACACAAGTGAGCAGGCAATACGCGCGGAATATTTTCAAGTAATCCTCCCCCTGTAATGTGCGCTATAGCTTTCACATTCACTTGCTCGATGAGCCCAAGTACAGGCTTCACATAAATACGCGTGGGCGCCATCAGTACATCTGCTAGCGATTGCCCAGGCACAAACTCGGCCTGAAGATCTGGCTGCGCACGCTCAAGAATTTTACGAATCAGCGAATAGCCATTTGCATGCGCGCCACTAGAGGCTAGACCCAATACGATGTCACCTTCATGCAAGGTCTTGTCTGTTGCGCCACTGAGGGAGGGTGAAACCTGGTCGGCGCCCTCTTCGAGCGTGCCGCCCCCAAGCACGCGGCTTTTTTCTACAACGCCTACTGCAAAACCAGCAAGGTCATAGTCCCCTCCTTCGTAGAGCCCGGGCATTTCGGCTGTTTCGCCACCAATCAATGCACAGCCAGCCAATTCACAGCCTCGTGCAATACCTGCAATAACCGTAGCGGCTTTATCTACATCCAACTTGCCGCAGGCAAAATAATCTAGGAAAAATAAAGGCTCTGCACCTTGGGCCAGAATGTCATTCACACTCATCGCCACTAAATCTTGCCCAATGGTGTCATGACGGTTAAGCGCAAAAGCCAGTTTTAGTTTGGTTCCCACTCCATCTGTGCCAGAAACCAAAACAGGCTCACGATATTTTTTAGAAATTTCGAATAAACCACCAAAGCCACCAATACTGGCTAATACGCCTTCACGCCGAGTTTTCTTTGCCAGTGGTTTAATACGTTCAACCAGCGCTTCTCCAGCATCAATATCCACACCAGCTGCCTTATAAGACAGACCAGAATCAGAAGGTTGGGAAGAATGAGAGGTATGGGAGGGGGAGGTGTGAGAAGTCATTGATCATGTATTAAAAGTTATATGGCCCTGGTTACACCGCTGCAGCCAGTCTTAGGGGTGTATCTTGCATTGCCTAAAAGGATTCTATTATATCTCTCTCATGCCCCCTGGCTATTTTACTGACCGATAAACTGCATTTGCCTTGTAAAAATTTCAGAGCCTGTCGCACAAACTAGCATGTAAGCCTTCGCTAGCATGACGTTTTTCACTTGTCTGCCTCCAGGCAATTTCGAAGAAATATCATGTCAGACCATGCAGATGAAGCACTGCCGATCCAAGCCGAAGCACACCACCACGCCCCCGCAGCAGGCTGCGGAGGATTTGGAGATCGCAACGTTACTCAACTGTATGATTGCTTAGTAAGAGGGATAAGCTAACTACCTCCCTCCATAAACCTGCATACAGAGCACCCAAAAAGCGCCCTACTTCCTGCACGGGGATCATTAGCATCAGAGGACAAATCACATCCCTCTCAAGCCGCTGTTGCGGAACTCATTGAGTCTTAAGTTTAGAGAGGGGTATAAAAAAGAGGATTAAAAGCACGTGGTAAATGTGTTGGAGTCCCAACCCATGACAGACCTCATATCGATAGCGGTAGCGGTAGGTTGGTGGTGAGGCACGAACCCCAACATGCAAACCACTTACGTTTAATCTTTGCTTTTAGACAATTTGTAAGCTGGTCTTCAAGAAGGCAATGGCGCGCATGTTGGGGTTCGTGCCTCACCACCAACCTACCTTTCTTTATAAGCTGAGGGGACGCGGGGACTTCAATAGAATTTCCATTCGCTTAAAACTCTAGCGGTTTAAACCCAATTCTTTATCTACTCTGCTTACACCACCTAGCCTATTGTTTGAACGTCTATTGTTTGAACGTCTATTGTTTGAGCTTGGCTTTTTTGCCCGCGGCACTTCACCACACTCACACCTAAAAATATAAGGGTAAGCGCTGCAGTTACGCCGAACATAGGCCAAGCAGCAGCATGGCTTAGATAAAAAGACGCGACCGTAACCGCTGAAATGGCAGCCCAACAAGTTACAAAAAGTGATGCCCATACCCCGTCGCTTATTCGTGGGCTCACTTTGGCTTTTACTGTACCGCCAGAAACCATTCCACCAAGATCCTCAGGACGCTCTTGCACATTTCCTTGAGATTCCTCAGACGTAGGCACCGCAACCTTAGAAGGGTCTTTTTGGTGGCTTACAGCAAGGCTAGCATCAGCCTGTACAGAATTCTCTACCTTACGGAGAAAATCTGACGCGTCCACATTAGGACTATGAACCGCTTTTTGGCCCTGTTGATCTTCTTCTGAATTAGCGGCTTCTATCCAAACATTTTCTATGTCGGTCAGAGTTTGATCACCCTCAACCTGCGGTGGCTGCTCGCCCGTACTCCGAGAAATAACTGGTAGATTTTCGTCTGGACTATGAGCTGCCTCCTCTACTTTGGAGCCTTCTTCATGAAGCTTGAGTGTTATCTGCGAAGCATTAGGTGAGGTACTTTGCGACGAAGAAATGGGATTCATTATTCATTCTCCTGAGATGGGGAGGTGGACTTGCATCTTCTAAAAAAACCCAGAATTTACCCAATATGCTGTTCTAGCCATTTTTTGGGTTTTACAACACCTGGTTTAGCTGCCCTTTCTAAATGAATTTTGCAAAAAAAACCATAGTATAAAAAGCTGAGTAATATAAATTAAACTCAAATAAGGTCACGCGCTTAGCCTGCCTTACAAAAAAATCTTTGAAATCGAAAAATCTGCAGCTTACGCTTTTTACATATTAGTCTAATAGAGCAAGGTGAAAACCTTATGTTCACCATGTCTATCCCAACTTACGATCCCTCAACATTCTTTTCATAAAGCACCTATTTATCTAAGTATAAAACCTTAGCATATATCTTGCCTGACGCTAACCTTAGCATTTAATGTGTTATTTTCTTGGCATTAAGAATATTCCTTAATACCCTCCCATTAGGAAATGCAGGATGAATAATATTAATACGCAGCATTCTAACCATGCTGCGATAGCTAGAATTTCCTCATCTGCTCAGCCTGCCCTTCAAGATGGCACATCAGCGGCTCACTCTTTGGAGGCAACGGGAACGTTATCTGATTTGACAAGCAATATAGAACGCTCTCCAGCCAAAGAGTGCTCACCAGAAATATTGTTAAACATTTTTAGTAGGCTTCCTTTTAAGGATATAAAACAAGCACATCTAGTCTGTAAAGATTGGGAGATAGCAACGAGAGAGAAGATTAAAGTCGTAGTAAAGGCGAAGAACAGCGAAAATTTAAAAAGCGCGCTAAATTCATTTAGGTCAGGAAGAGAATCGCATATCGAATTTAGTGATGGATTTGAATTCATGCCCAATTGGGAAAACATAGAGCCGAATGCGGGGGTTAAAAGTTTAACTATTACATCGAGTTATAACCCTTCAAATCTTACTGATGAAAAATTAGTTACTTTGCTGCAAAGATTTCCCAATCTGGAAAAATTAAACCTTAGTAGCTGTAGGTCTCTCCAATTCGATTCGCTGGATACCTGGCCCACTCTCAACGATGTAAAAGAATTAGACCTTTCTTGGAATATGAAGCTCACCGACGAGAAGCTTGCTGCTTTGCTACGAAAATTCCCCAATCTGGAAAAGTTAGACATTAGTGGCTGTAGCTCTCTCCAATTCAATTCGGTGGATACCTGGCCCACTCTCAATGCTGTAAAAGAATTAAACCTTTCAGATAATGATGAGCTCACCGACAAGAAGCTCACTGCTTTGCTGCAAAAATTCCCCAATCTGGAAAAGTTAGACCTTCGTGGCTATAACTCTCTCCAATTGAATTCGGTGGATACGTGGCCCACTCTCAACGATGTAAAAGAATTAAACTTTCCTTTGAATACGAAGTTCACTGACAAGAAGCTCGCTGCTTTGCTGCAAAAATTCCCCAATCTGAAAAAGTTAGACCTTCGTGGCTATAACTCTCTCAAATTCAATTCAGTGGATATGTGGCCCAATCTCAACGCTGTAAAAGAATTAAACCTTTCAGGTAATGATGAGCTCACCAGCAAGAAGCTCGCTGCTTTGCTACAAAAATTCCCCAATCTGGAAAAGTTAAACCTTAGTGGCTGTGAGTCTCTCAAATTCAATTCGCTGAATACGTGGCCCACTCTCAACGCTGTAAAAGAATTAAACCTTTCTGCTAATGATGAGCTCACCGACAACAAGCTCGCTGCTTTGCTACGAAAATTCCCCAATCTGGAAAAGTTAAACCTTCGTGACTGTGAGTCTCTCCAATTCAATTCGCTGAATACGTGGCCCACTCTCAACGCTGTAAAAGAATTAAACTTTTCTCGTAATGAACTCACCGACGAGAAGCTCACTGCTTTGCTGCACAAACTCCCCAATCTGGAAAAGTTAGACCTTCGTAGCTGTGAGTCTCTCCAATTCAATTCGGCGGATACGTGGCCCACTCTTAACGCTGTAAAAGAATTAAACCTTTTTGGTAATGCTGAGCTCACCGACGAGAAGCTCGCTGCTTTGCTACAAAAATTCCCCAATCTGGAAAAGTTAAACCTTAGTGGCTGTAGGTCTCTCGAATTCAATTCGGTGGATACGTGGCCCACTCTCAACGATGTAAAAGAATTAAACCTTTCTTGGAATACGAAACTCACCGACGAGAAGCTCGCTGCTTTGCTGCAAAAATTCCCCAATCTGGAAAAGTTAGACATTACTGAGTGCGACTCTCTCGAATTCGATTCGGTGGATACGTGGCCCACTCTCGAAAATTTAAAAGAGATAAGGAGAGGGTGGGGTGACCCTCTGAGAGAGGGGAATTACCCTCCTACTGCCATAGTGGCCGCCGCTCTAAACGAAAAATACCCCAATCTAGAAATTATTGAAGAGGAAAGTAATTCATCAAGGGAAACTGACTCGGACTAGGCTTGGGGTTTAGCTGTGCCGGGTCCGTTTCCACACTAGACCTGCCCGTCCAAGGGACGCTGTGAGCGTATTGCGATGGACTTGAACCCCAAATCGCTCTTCGAGCCGCGCTAACAGCATGGGAGCTATGAAAGCCATTTAGCTTATATTGATGCGTCATGCACCTTGTACCCTTTACCCTCTAATTCTGCTTGTATCAAATTGCCCCCATCACCGGGTATTTTCTGCACATTATCATTAATCAGTTTAATCGCGGTTGAGCGCAAATTTTCTGGTAGATGTTCCATCGCATCCATTATGCTAGATAACAGATATTGAATATCTATAACGGGTATTTTAGGTAGATATGTTCCTACTAATTCAAAAGCTTGCTGTTTTAAATCTAGATCCAGCAAATGCCATCCTCGCATCATATTGATGAGTACCGGTACGCGCTCTTGATCTGTTAATCCTTCCAGCGCATCACGGACAAGCATAAAAGCTTTAGATCAAAGAAATTAATTTGAGCGCCTTGTCTAAAATACCAGACAATCATATTGGCCAAGTAGGAATATTGACTGCTATTAAGCTCGATAGAGAAGACACTTTAAGCAATATGGAAAAAAGTGGTCTATTCGTAAACAAGCAAGATGAGATTCACGACTATTGCCGTACTCCTTTACACGTTGCAGCTGAAACAGGTAATGTGAAGGCTGTACGGAAATTATTAGCGCTTGGCGCGCAGCCTTCTGTTTTGCTTAAAGATGAAGAAGGATGCACGCCATTAGAGCTAGCTCTTGATAGCAGCCATGCGGACATTGCCAAAATCCTACGTGATGAAGCAGATAAACTATCAAATTTAGGCAAGAGCTAAGAGCCTGTTTAGCATTTAGCGCTATTACGCCGGGTTTTCCACTCGTGCATGCGGGTTCATCGAAGGCTGGGCATTGGATTGCTTTTGCTGCAGTAAAGCAATAATCCTATTTTGGCCCTCTTCAAGCTTGGTGAGCCTACTTTCTAGCGCTGCGACTTCGAATTTTCCAGCAACTACATGCAATTTCTCTAGGTCGCTATGAATCTCTTTTTTTGCTGTACTAATAAATTCAAGGGTTGCATCTGCTTGCTTTCTGGCTGCGATCGTTTCTTGTACTGCTTTGCCAATCCTATCTGCATTCATAAACGTCTCCACGAGCGAATCACAGACTTGAATAAGTCCTGCCTGATCTTCTGTTTTTGCTTGTTCAATACACGTATCAATACTTTCTTTTATCGTTAACCCAAAGCCAATAATCCCGCCTAAAAGTGGAATTCTCTTTGCATTATCCGATGACAAAATGCCAGATTGCACGATCAATCCCCAACCGGTTAGCGCAATCGGGCCTAAATAATTTTTTATCGCCTGCATCCACCGATTTACTCGTTCATTTTGAATTGGGGTTGTGGGTAATGGTTTGGAAGTTGACACGGCAGGCTTCACCATTTCTAAGTTTTTTAGCGCTCCTTCAAGGACAAGAAGATTAGCCGTCGTATCTTCATTACAAAGCGCCTGTGCAGCCTCATGCACCACCTGAACCCGTTCTAACCCGGCAATGAGTTGTTGCTGAATCAGTAATTTTTCTTCTTCCTTCAAAAAATGGACTTTTAGCCAATTGTGACTAAGGTCTACTGATGAAGCTTCCAGCTGGGCTTTGGCTTTTTCACAGGCGGTTATTAATTTGCTCCACTTCACCACAGATTGAGATGCTGAATGGCTCATTGCATGGGCTTGAGCCGTTTTTATATTTTGCCCTCGCTGTGCTATGGAAGCTTGCATGCGTTTTGTCACGGAGTCCTGACTTATAGCATCGGTAGCCGCTTCATACTTAGGGGGTGGTGCTAGTGACTGGCTTTCAGTTTCGCTGCTAATAGGATGCGTGCTGGCAAAATAAGCATCGCTCTGTGGAAGTGCAAGCGGTAGATTTGTTGGATGGGTCGCTGACATATCGTCTCCCCTTAAGCAGAAAGTGCTAAGGGACTAACGAAAAACAAGCAATGCGGCATGAGGCGTGAAAAGGCCGCGCGCCAACAAGCTTTTAGGTATGGGGGGTGAAGAAAGGAGGAAAAACTTAGTGGGGGTTCGGGATGGGATTGAATGTGGGTCATGATTCTACTCGTGAGATATTGGATTATCTCTGCCCACCCTCTGTCAAAAAGGTGGGCAGACCAAGCAGGGTTGACAGACCGTATCTCACGAACGGCAAGCCCTTTCGGGCTTCCCCACTTGGCCCGCCCATAGAAAAAGCGAAACCAAGTAGTGAGATTTCAGAGCTGTCAAACCCTGGCCGTCTTTTGTTTTATCGACGGCAAATTCACTATTACAGACTTCTCAAACATTGTCAAATGCATTGCTCAGGATGCTGTGCTTACCTGGTGTATTAAATTTCAGTCTTAAATTTACCTCTCGCTATCTGGCTGGCCTTCTATTCAGTCTGCCAAAAAGCATTCCCCACGCTCCTTCGCACAAAATCAAAAAAGCCGGATACATGGCCCCTCATTTCTGTGGTGGTTAGCTACACCACATGATCGGGTACCTATGCCCTACACTAGCGCGGGCTCTCCATTTGCACCCTTTTGCTTTAGCAAAAGCTTATCCATCAAGCTTAAACCCCGAGCACCTTCAAACGATACATTCGTTGCCTTAAGTTTCTTTTGAGATGGCCCCCAGTACAAACCTGCTTTCTGCCCATCTACATTTCGCAACTTCACAGCACCCATTTCGTTCCACATCAAAACTTTACCGTCCAACGAAAAATTCACCCATCGCGCATTATATTTTGGCACCCTAAATGTATGTACTATTTTCCCGCTTTCTGTGTTCCACAATTTGACTGTTCCTTCCCTACTACTGGATGCCAACCGCTTACCATCGGGGGAAAATTGCACGCTGCACACTATATCTTTATGGCCCTCAAATTTTTTGCATAATTCCCTATTCTCGATGCTCCATAAGTCCCCATTCATATCATTTCCCGAGTGATTAAAAATTGCTAGAAATTGATTATCTGGAGAAAAATTGATGTGATGTATTGAATAACTAGAATAAATGCTGTTCCATTCGAAGGTGTGTAAATGTTCTCCGCTCTCCACCTTCCATAGCTTAATCGTACAGTCCCGGCTACCTGATAACAAAAAGTCTCCATTAGGTGAGAATTTCAGAGCAATCACCTTATTGTTATGCTTTGGCAGCGTATAGAATTCTTCCCCGCCGTCTACTTTCCAGAGCTTCACCGTCTCATCCCTGCTGCCCGACGCTAAAAATTTACCGTTTGGCGAAAATTTAACACTGTTTACTTTATCCGTATGTCCTACAAGGGTATGCAACAGTTCGCCGCTCTCTACTTTCCACAGCCTTACTGTATTATCCACACCTCCCGTCGCCAAAAACTTACCGTTCGGCGAAAAAGTGACACTTCTTATACTGCTCCCTGTGTGTCCTCTAAAAGTACGCCAGTCATCTCCGGTGTCTGTCCTCCATACTCTCACTAACGGCTCATCCCAGTTTTCTTCCCTCCAATTTTCCATTAATGCCAAAGCCTTACCGTCAGGCGAAAAAGCCATACTATCGGAGTAATAATCTGCAAAGCCTGAAAACGTATGCGCTAAATCCAAACTCTCCGTATCATATAGCTCAACCCTGTTATGCGCTGCGATAGCTAACCAACGCCCATCTGGTGAATTAAAACAGTGGCTAAACCGGTCATCTGTCTTTATCTTTATATTTGGCAGTTCCCCAAAGTTAACGCCCGTCAACTCTGCTCTCTGTAAGTTTGCTCCACGCAACCGCGCACGACGAAAATTTACATGGCTTAAATCCGCTCCTTCAAAGTCAGCCTGATCGAATTGACCTCCACTTAAATCTGCACCTGGCACTCGAATTTCTTTGAAGTCATACCCACTCATATCTACCTCTGCTTTGGCCAACAACGTCAAAGCGTTGGCTGCTATAGATTGAACTTCCTCCGTCCTTGAACGCTCGACCCAATTCAATAGCTTGTGCTCAAGCTCAGCGTCTTCTTCAATGCATTCCTGTAAAAATCTAAATAGCACTGGACCACCAACCAACCTCACCAGATCAAAAAGGGCTGGCTTCTCTACCACTTGATCCAGCTGACCAGACTTCCATAATATTTTTAATTGATTCAACGCAAATATTTGCAAGCTCTTGTCTGATCTTGCCACATCGTACTGATAGTCAATTGGAACTTTTTGCTGTAGCAGATGCAACATCAAGACAGGTGAATCTATAGATTCACCGTTGCAAGTCACGATAACCAGCGCTTTAAAGAAATTCTGCCAATCTGTCACATCTAACTGCTTTTCTATGACTTCTCGAATCTCTGGTGGAAGCCAGACAGGTAACGAAACTAATGAAGGAATCAGAGATTTTTGCGTTGCTGGATAATGCGTAATGGCAGAGTTTTGGATAGGGGTTAGCATAGATATGCTCTCGTTCGATTAAAGTTACGTCATCAGAAAATTTTTGGTGCATCGTTCCTCCAAACGTTGCACATTAAAAAAGCCCTCCTAGTGAGCTGACCCCAAAAAGTTGGACATTCGTTCTAACTTTTTGGGGTTTTTTCATGAGTAAATACAGCGCGCAATTTAAGCTATCAGTCGTGGAGGACTATCTGGCAGGTATAGGTGGATTTACGGCTATTGGACAGCGCTACGGCATTGCTCG
>JASSUK010000002.1:0-105508 GCA_031963045.1 Mycoavidus cysteinexigens | reverse complement strand
CCGATGATAGTGCGGATTACCCGTGTGAAAGTAGGGCATTGTCAGGCCACCCCCATTAAAAAAGCCCCCTTCCAGTTTCTGGTCGGGGGCTTTTTGCTATGCACATCCCTCTCCGTTCTGGTAGGGGGGTGGAGTTGGATAGAACCCTTTTATATATGCATCAATGTAGGTTGGTGGTGAGGTACGAACCCCAACATGCACACCACCTTCCTCTAATCATGCCTGCCTTTTGGGCTTCTGTATGCCTCTGTACATGAGGTCTAAGAAAGACAGCGGTACATCACATACCACCCCTCTAAAAAATTATTTGTAGCTTATTGTGAAGCAGGTTCGTTTTTTAATTGAGCTTTGAGATTATGTATTTCTTGCTGTTGCTCAGATGTCATACCTTCCCTAAGACGCTCTAGTATTTCAAAGTTTTCGCTCGGAGCCAGAGTGTGCGTAAGCGTATGGTTATCTTCATCTTGAAGCGTCAGTAGCTCGTGTCGCTGCTCGGGTTCCAGTCTTTTGATAAGGGAATCAATAGGTGGCTCGATAGTTTCAAGAGTTTGAATGGTTACGTTAGTGTGGGTGGCTTCAATAATAGTGTTGGAAGTTTCGATTTCACGGATTTTAGCCGCCGCCTGTACTGGGGTTGATCCATCTGGACCCTGCAGCGTTACAAGTTCGTATAGATCATCAGAGGGTAATTTTTCGGTAAAATATTCAATAACTTTACTGCTGTTTTCTCTAGCCATGCGGTGCAAAAGCGTATAGCCCTGCTTATCCTTAAATTTTAGTAAACGGCCTAATTGCTCGGGTGTGAAGATATCCAATAGAGTTTTGCGGTCTTTTTCTGGCTTTATTGATTCTTCTAGTTGCTGAGGTTTCATTTGTGTCAAAAGGTAACTGACAGTTTCAACGCTACCAATTTTAATCGCCGCCTGCATTAGGGTTGATTCATAGTCATATTTATATTTGTCTATTATTAGTACTTTGTTTTTTTGCTCAGAGGGAAGTTTTTGGGTAATACATTCAATAATTTCAGGGCCGTTTTTTTTAGTCGCCGCGATGTGCAAAATAGTTTCGTCGCGTTTTAGATGATTATTCTCGCTAAGTTTTCCTAGATCGTCTACGTGCTGGAACGTTAGCCTCTTCATAAAGTAATCGATCTTTTCGATGTCACCGGTTTTAACTACCTCGTGTATTAGGTGTGAATCGCAGTCATCACTAATGTATTTTAATACTTCGTGTGGCTGACGGTGGGGTGATTTTAATACTTCGAATAGCTGACGGTGGGATGATTTTAATACTTCGTATAGCTGATTGGATGATAATTTTTCGGCAGCAGCTTCAATAGTTTGAATAGCCGCGGGACGTAAAGCAATATCGCCCCCCTCTTTTAGGCGGTCTATACTATGGGATATTAAAAGGCCTAATTCCCGAGGCATCAAGTAATCCAATGGAGTGTTACCGTCCTTGTCTTCCAGCTCTAGTATTTTTTTTCCTTGCTCGGATCCCAGTCTGTCTATAAGCTTAACAAGCATGTGGCCGGAACGCTTTTTAGCCTCCCTGTGCACAACGGTTAATCCATCATCTTCCCTCTTCTCCGTTGCTAGTTCGTATAGACACTCACGAGATAATAGATTACCCGTCGTCTCATCTTTAGATTTTAGTAATGTATCTAGCTCCCCCCAAGCCTTGTATTGCACTACAAAATCGCCACCCTTTTTCAGTTTTTGTAATTTTTCTCGTTGCTTGGGTTTCAGATTTTCTTCTAGAGCACTTATTTCAGTTTTATTTGATGGTGTATTAACTGTGCTGGGTGGGAGTGTTGCTTGCACCGAATGATTTTGTGAATTTTTTCTCTGAGCGCTTTGACGCTCTGGAATACCTGGGCTTCTGGATGATACAGCTGGTTCAGTAGTTGCCTGAGCGGTGCTCGAAGGCGCTGGCGCTAGCGGTAAGTGGATACTTGAATTGCTGTTGCCTGATGCATTGATGAACATTTTTGAATTTCCTGTTTAAACCTCCTACAAGAAATTTTTCATAAAAAATTTAGCCTTGGCGATGAACGTGACTTATCAGGCATTTTTTTACGAATAATCTATTGTAGAAAAAAGAGTGTAGAAAGATTGTCTAAAAAAATGCGTGCCATTGCTATCAAATATGTCTGAAATCTTATTGGTTCTGCTATGAGCCACGTTGCACGGATTGCGAAAGGATGTTTTTGTGGGCGCAGGTTAGGGGTTAATTTTTAAAGATTTTTATGGCAACCCACTAGTGTTTCAATTTCTGCGACGGTAACGACGGGCATATCGAGGCTTCGTCTGCTTCATTAAAGCTGGCACTGGATTGTGGTGCGGATTACCCGTTTGAACGTAGGGCCTTGTCAGCCACCGCCCCATAAAAAAGCCCCCAACTACTTCCTGGTCGGGGGCTTTTTGCATGCACACCTATTTTGATATCCTTTAGAACGGTAGGTTGGTGGTGAGGTACGAACCCCAACATGATGACCGCTGTCCTTTTAAAGCCTGCATGTACATACCAAAAGCGATGATTACAAGTCCGTGGTATGCATGTTGGGGTTCGTACCTCACCACCAACCTACCGGCCAATTTATGCTACAGTTTTCGAATAGGTTTACATCGCAATGGCTTTATTTGATCGAAGCATTTTGTTGAATAACGCACTCTAAAAATTACAACAGGCGCTCTATTCATAAAGAAGGTTCTAAGCACAAGAAGCAAAAAATGGCTAATACACTTCCTACCGTAACAATACCTAATAAGATTTCTTTGATTGCATGGAACATAGCGGGCTCTCAGGGCGAAATAGGAGATGTCGAATTTTTCGAGGGCATTCATTGTGCTGCACTAAATGAATCATTCCTTCCAGTGAAAACCTGAATGAATGCTTTTATTACCTCTTAGTTTCTCCATGCTCTTTACTAGATGCCTATTTACGATAATTAGTGTGGGTGGTAACCCTGATTTTTGGCGCTATTTCAATATCTTTAAATAAGATTAAACGTGCGTGTTTTTTGCAAAAATTAAGGCTACTGCGTTGTAGCCAAGCTACAATCTATCTCTGCTCTATCTGTTAAGCACTAGCTTGGACGTCCATGAATGCTCTTTTTTTTGTAAGAAAATTTTTCTGTAAGCACCCGCTATTTTTCTGCGTGGCGCTAGTGAGTGGCATAGTTTCTACACCCTTGTCTGCCAAGGAAGCTTCTCCTACCCCTAATCCAACAAGCCAACATCATTCAGACAGCGTTTTAAAGGCAGAGGCAAGTGAAGAAGAGAAAGATCTTCCTTTGCTTTTTTTGACCAACCAGATTGTTTTTCAGGTGTTGTCTGCTGAACTGGCATTGCAGCGTGGGCAGCCCGCTGCGGCGTATAAAACTTATTTGGCATTAATGCGTGAGACTTCCGATCCACGTATGGCGCAACGTGCTACCGAAATTGCTGTGAGCACGGGAAACTCGGTTGAAGCTTTGGTTGCTGCGGGTCTGTGGCGTAAACATGCTCTGCATTCCCGGCGCGCAGCGCAAGTGGAAGGGATATTGCTCATCCTTAATGGGCAACTAGAGGAGGCGCAGCCTCTTATAAAGAAAGAGTTGGCTAGTACTCCTGCCGCCAGGCGTGCTTCGGCTGTTCTCTCGCTGCAAAGCCTCATTGCACGTAGCCCTGATCCCTTAAAAGGGCTGCAATTTCTGAAAAATTTATTAAAAGATGACCAAAATCTTCCAGAGGCAGAGTTTGCTCTTGCACGTCAATATTTAGCGGCTAACCAACCAGAAGCTGCGCATCAAGCATTGAAAAAAACATTAGCCCTTAAACCCAGCTTAACGGAAGCTGCGCTATTGCTGGCGCAGCTAGGCCCAATACAGCGGCAAGAAGCGATTGCATCATTGCAGGATTTTGTTAAAAGTAATCCTGAAGAACATGTGGCATTGCTTGTTTTGGCACAGCTGTATATTGCTGATGGAAAGCTGAATGCGGCTGAAAATATCTTTCAGCGTTATGCCAAAAGTAATCCTAGCGATTTGACTCCTTTGCTAGCTATCGCATTAATCGAGCTACAACAAAAGCATTACAGCCGCGCTGAAAATTACTTACAACGCTATATTCGTTCTGGACGTGAAGCTTTGGATGTGAATACCCATGCGAATATGGGGCAGGCCTATCTGTACCTTGCACAAATTGCAGTAGAGCGAAAAAAATATGCGTTGGCAGAGCAACACTTATCAAAAATCCGTTCTAGCAACCCCAGGTATTTTGCAGCACAAATTGCTAAAGCCGAAGTGTTAGCCAAAATGGGGAAGTTTGATGCAGCGCAAACTATTTTAAAGCGCTTGCGAAGCCCACTTGCTACCGATCAAGCGCTGATTGCGTTAACCAGCAGCAGCATTCTTTTTGAGGCGCGACGTTACACGCAAGCGGAAGCCGAGTTGGCTAAGGCCAATCGCCGTTTTGCGAATGAACCTACACTTTTGTATTCCTATGCAATGGCAGCGGAAAAAAATGGGCATTACACGCTTATGGAAAGCCTGCTCAACCGAGTCATTGAGCTGCAGCCTGATAATCCCAACGCCTATAACGCATTAGGTTTTTCTCTAGCAGACCGCAATGTGCGTTTAAATGAAGCGTATAAATGGATCCAACGCGCAAGCGAGTTGGCTCCTAATGACCCGTATATTATGGATAGCCTGGGGTGGGTAAAGTATCGTCAAGGCCATTTTAAGCAAGCCGCGAAAATCTTAAAACAAGCCTATCGTATTCAACCTCAAGCCGAAATCGGTGCGCACCTTGGGGAAGTGCTATGGATGCAAGGCAAGCAAAATGCCGCGCGACAAATCTGGCAAGCAGCACAAAAACTGGATCCGCGGAACGAAACCTTAAAAAGAGTTTTAAAGCGTTTTCCAGAGAGAAAAACACCAGAATAACCTTCTTCAAAAAAAATTCGACGGTAGGTTGGTGGTGAGGCACGAACCCCAACATGCAGACCACCGACTTTTAATTTTTACCTTAGCCAGTTTTTAAGCAGGTCTTCAAGGTGGCGGTGGCGCGCATGTTGGGGTTCGTGCCTCACCCCAACCTACCAGAAATTTGTAGGCAATCTCTAGGATTTCTTTATGCTGCTAATTCGACTTATTTTTTGTGGCGCTCTGGCGTGTATGGCCGGTTGTACGTCGTTGATGCCGGGTCCTATAGTTGCACCACTGCCTGATAATTTTGCGTCTAATCCCGAGCGTGCCAGGTTGGCTCTACAAGGGCGTTTTGCTGTGCGTTACGAGGATGCACATTCTCGAACCAAGCATGCTTATGGGCATTTTTCATGGGCTGAAAAAGAGAATACGGTGAGGCTAGAGTTAAATAACCCTTTGGGTCAGACCTTGGCGATTATCACAGCTCCGCGTTCCTCAATATTGCCACCTACTGCTTTTATACAAACACCGTCGCCTATAGCTGAGCAAGCCCGCATTGAATGGCCCAACCACACTGCACAAACGGCAGATAGTGCAGAATTGCTTATGCAAAGAACACTAGGCTTTACTATTCCTTTGCGTCCTTTGCGACAAGCTTTACTGGAAATGACTTCGCCGGCGCCATTGCGCAGCATCGAACAAGACGGCTGGGTTGTAGAGCATATGCCGTCAACCCATTTTTCTGCTACTCAACGTTTTGCTTTGGTGCACCGTGATCCTCCAGCTGTACACGTTAAGCTGATCATTACGCATTGATGCCATGCCTTCCCTGCCATTAAAAATGATATGAGAGCGGTTACTGAAACGGCTATTAAAGCCAAGCCCCGAAATATTCAATGGCAAGCACTCGCTCCTGCCAAGCTCAATCTTTTTTTGCATGTTACTGGGCGGCGCGAAGATGGATACCATTCCCTCCAAACTGTATTTCAGTTGCTAGACTGGGGGGACACGCTGCACTTCTTGCGGCGGGAAGATGGCAAAATTGTTCGCACTACAGCACTTTCCGATATTTCTGAAGCTAATGACTTAAGTTTGCGTGCAGCGCGGCTTTTACAGGCGCATACAGGCTGCTTGTATGGCGTTGAGATACAAGTAGACAAATGCCTTCCAATGGGCGCTGGTTTAGGGGGAGGGAGCTCAGATGCCGCCACCACCTTGTTGGTGCTCAACCAGTTATGGGACTTGCATCTATCCAGAGCAGAATTGCAGCAATTGGCTTTATCATTAGGTGCAGACGTCCCTTTTTTTGTTTTCGGACAAAATGCCTTTGCACAAGGTGTAGGAGAGCATTTACAAGCCCTCACCTTGCCTACAGAGCATTGGTTGATCGTTACACCCCCTGTTTTTGTATCAACAATGGATATTTTTTCTGCAGAGGAATTGACACGGAATACGAAAAACATCAAAATCGCGGACTTCGTTGCTAATTGGCATTCGCGTTCAGTGCGAGGCGTCAATAAGCAGGGTAGCCTTTTGCGTAATGATCTGCAGCCCGTTGTTGTGCAGCGGTACGCTGAGGTAGCTAAGGTACTAGATTGGTTTCACACAGTAGGCCCTTTATGTTGTGCTCGTATGACGGGCTCGGGTTCTAGTGTTTTTGCCGCTTTTCCTGATAAATTAGCTGCATTAGCTGCGCAAGCACTGGTTCCTGCTACTTGGCGTAGTCAAGTGGCGGTCAGTTTGCAGCAGCATCCTCTTTTGCATTATTCAAATTAGAAGGATTCTTGCGTAGCGTTTTACGCTGCAATAGATACTCTTTCTGCCTGTATCCACTGCATATAAGTGCAGTGCGCTGTAGGGGAGTCGCCAAGTTGGTTAAGGCACCGGATTTTGATTCCGGCATCCGAAGGTTCGAGTCCTTCCTCCCCTGCCACATTTTCTTTCCTCGATCATAAAATTTTATTAAAAACCCGAGTATTCATAAGGATTCTCGGGTTTTTTGTTGTCTATTTTCATTCTGCTTATTTGCTCCTAACAGCCTTTTTGGGCCTTTAGCCTTTATAGACCAGGGCTTACGGGATTATTCATGGCAGACTAAATAAGGCCTTAACCTTGTTTCAAAAACATTTTTTATTATATTAAGGTTCAGTTTTTAACTATCGCAGGCCTATTTTGACCTGCGGCGGCGACAATACTGCGCCCCTTGGGGATGAAAAAAGCTCGATCCTATTTGTCCATGGAGCATGTATGCAGCCTGTGGCACCTATTGCCAGTACTACCTATATTCCAGGTTCTCCGTCTGATACAACGCAGGGGCGTTCTGTTAGTCGTCTAAAAGAGAATAAGATTGAAGAAACGCTACGCGCAGAAGGAGAAGCCAGCACCACTCATTTAAAACCCTTTCCCAATGTGACCAGTGGCTCTTCCCAGCCAATGAGGGGAGAGGCCCCGACAAAAGATAGTCTACCGGACAAATTAACCACTTCAATTGATGGCGGTGAGAAAGAGCTAGACGAAGCTTTAAGGGAAGCTCAAAAAGAGCTTGAAGAGCTATTAAATTGGAAGGATAAAGCTCCCTTGTTCAAACTCTATAGCCTTTCTGATGAACAAAAGCAAGCAATTGATCAGAACATCAGGAATGCAAACGATTTAATTGGGCGCGTCCTTAAAGTACATTCTTCAAAACAGAATAGCGCAGAGCAGGCAATCTTATCAGAGTCGAAAGAATGTACTACACGAGAGAAAGCGCTTAGTAGATTTTTTGGAGAATGGAAAGCTTTTAATAAAGGTATTATAAAATGGATCGAGCGTCCCCTAAAAGCAAAGCTTTTAAATCCATTGAGCACACAGAAGGGAAAAGAGAAGGCAATTTCATTAAAGGAAGTGAATGAAGAAGAGCGCACTCTTCTAGAGGAATTAAAATCTTTCAATAGAGATATCTTGAATTTGGTCCAAAATATTGACAAATATCTCGAAAAAAACCCTTTAACTGAGTTCAAAAAACTAAAATGGATAGCAACTGCGATTACCGCACTAGGAGTTGCAACTACAGGGGTTATGATTTATCGAGAAATAATTAAAAGTACAGCCGGAGTTGTCACTGTAGCAACGACTTTAGCAACGTGGGCCATGAATGCATTTTTGATACCTATACTTGAATTAAAAGAGCAATACAAGACCGAAGATATCCAAACTGTGAGGGACACGATATATTCCTCCACGTTGATGCAAAATCTACATGAAAGGATAGATATTATGGACGTAAGCCTTCGTAAAATTGATAGCCATATTACCAATATGGATTTGAATTTAAATAAAAAGCTTGATGCGAATATTGAAGGTATTGCTAAAAGGGATAAAGAACTTGCAAAAGAAATTGCTGAGAGAGACCGTAAACACGAAACAGAAATTGCTGAGAGAGACCGTAAATACGAAACAGATATTGCTGAGAGAGACCGTAAATACGAAACAGATATTGCTGAGAGAGACCGTAAATATGAAACAGATATTGCTGCGAGCAACAATAAACGCGAAATAGATATTGCAAGCCTTACAGTCCGATTTAATGCAAGAATAGCTGAATTGGAAGATAAAATATTAGCGCGCCTACCAAATATACCAGCATCTACTAATGGAGCTTAAAAATTCAGCATTTTTTATAAAATGAATTAGTAATTTAAAAAATATAATCAACATAATTTCCACTTAGTAGTCAATCCACGCATGCGGCTGCGCATTCTGCTGGCGAAGTACCGCGTCTCCCTAATAGATATCCTTGGAAATGACAGATGCCTACTATTACAGAGGCCGTGAGGGCTATTCAGCCGCATATTCCGCTCGATAACACGAGCACATTGAATCGCCGCGCGCTGCACAATCAACCTACCTCGGGTATAGATCGCATGCCGCCAGAATTGCTGTCGATGATTCTGTCAGATGCCCTCGTCTCGTTCGTAGATTGGACCGTGTTCGCGCAAGTTAACCGCTATTGGTTTGCGATAGTCCACTCCCTCCTCTATGCGCTTGCACTTGAGGATGAGGGGGGATATCAACTTAACGGTCTTTTAAAAAAAATAAAGGGGTTTTCAAACCCGGAGACAGCCAGATCGATACTGACTTTGGAGGGGCGTCCTATAGAGCCACATGCTCGGCTTTTCCGCCCCATATGCGAGTTGGCGGCGTACATTTCCTCAAGGCAGTTGCATAAAGGTCCTGTGATCAGCGCGTTCAGGTTCGTACTGGAAGGGGCGGATCGAGTCGAGGGACATGGCAATGCCTCCTTTCAGGGGCTGATAAAAATCGGGCAAATTAGGCGCCTTTTCGGATGTGATGCGGCCTCGGTTTTGAGAGCGCTGGGTATCTCTGATCAGGGTAATGCTAAAACTAGGATCGACGAGATGGATCTCTCGTTGGAAAAGATCTACTTTTTTAGAGAGCATGCCTCTCTGATCTTGGGGCTAGCGCAACAGAAGGCCTTTAATTTTCCAGCTTGGCTTGCTTTACCAGAGCCTGCGCAACGACGAGGATTGACGAATCTCCTTGAAGATGTATTGAAGGCTCCAAAGGATTCGCCGCAGCTCGATCATCTCAAGCAAATGATGGAGAAGATGCTTCGAAATAGGCTCTTTTTCATTTCCCACCGTAATACGCAACCGAATTCTGTCATTTGGCTCATGACCAATATGCGCCAGAGCGTTGACATATCAGAATATAGGACTCTGTCAGAGTTGGAGAATTGGCTGATTCAGTTTGTGCAAGCTTCAGCGCACCCCAGCCTCTTCCCAGGCATATCCTATGACCAGCTGGATAGAGACCCTCTGGCCCGCGTGCAGGCAATGTTTAACTCGACAGAAGAAAAAGAGGTGCTAACTCTTTTTTCGGATGCGATACGCGGGAACCGTATTGAGCTGGCCAAAAAGTGGATTGCCTGCTTCAGTCACTCGAAGTGGATGCGCGCTTATTTTTATGGTGCGTTTCTAGAGCAATCCATGGAGATGGGTAAAGAAAAACTGGTCCATGCGCTGTATAAATATGAACCTACACTTAAGCCAGAGCCACCTGCGTCGCTAGAGCCGCTGTCAGAGCCACCAGCATTACCAGAGTCACTAGAACAGTTGCCAGAGCCGCTAGCATTACCAGAGTCGCCGGAATCTCTAGAGCACGCTCAGAGCCCACTGGAAAATACCACCGATCAGCCCATCGCGCGGCAGGGCAAACCTTCGGCTTCTTCAGAGCTCACTATTCATGCGAGCGGCAGCGAATACAGCCAATCTACTATTCTCCACTTACAATCCCCCAGCATACTGCACGATCAAGCAGAGGATGTGGACCTTCAAGTCGGCTCGATGCATTTTAAGTACTCGATACGCAATGTGCTCTTTTTAGGCAAATTTCTCAGTCGTGCGCAGCAGAGCCATAACGAAGATGACAGGAAGCGAGCTGAGCGTTTAAAAGAAAAGATGCACAGCCATGCTCCCTGGGGCTTGGGTTGGTTAGTCAAGCTCTCAATAGCCCTTTCTGCAGGCTTCTTTTCATATATTTCTCTGGTATTTCAATCTACGTCTTTTTAGGAAAGTGCTGAACCAACAGGAAACAGGTTTATATCTCTGCCCAATTTATTCGGCGCTTCCCTAGCTTGCTCTATTTCCAATCTCCGAAAACCCGACTACCCATCATCATCTTGACTCTGCCCTAATTCGCCCGACAGTGCGCAGATTTAGCCATTTAATATCAGTCAAAAAGCCATTTTTTTCTATTTTAAGGTGATCCTAAAAATGGGGTACGGTCACAGATGGTGATGGGTAGTCGGGTTTTTGGCGAAGTGTGGGTAGGTCTGCTGCAAATTCATGCAACACAACAGGCGTGTTACAATTACGCCCCTGTTCTGGGATTCAGATCTGTTGTGCCGAATACCGATGAATCGCGGGGCGCGAAATGGCGCGCTCCGCGATTTCTATTTTTGGGCGGTAAAATGGTTCAGGTCTTGAGATAAAGGGCTGCGGATGGCCCACTGATACGTTCTACTTCGTACATTCTTTCCACTCTCTTACTCTTTGAAAACAATGAGCAATAACAAAGGCTTAATGGTTTTTGCAGGCAATGCCAACCCTGAACTAGCTAAAGATGTGGTTAAAAATCTTGGCATTTCATTGGGTAAAGCGCTGGTGAATCGCTTCTCGGATGGAGAGAGCCAGGTTGAAATCCAGGAGAATGTACGCGGTAAAGATATCTTTGTGCTGCAATCTACTTGTGCGCCGACCAATGATCATCTGATGGAATTGATGTTGATGGTGGATGCGCTCAAACGCGCTTCTGCTGAGCGTATTACAGCGGCTATTCCTTATTTTGGCTATGCACGTCAAGATCGACGCCCGCGTTCGGCTCGAGTGGCTATTTCCGCGAAAGTCGTTGCCAATATGTTGCAAGTCGTTGGGGTGGACAGAATTGTGACCATGGATTTGCATGCAGATCAAATTCAGGGCTTTTTTGATATCCCTGTCGATAATATTTATGCTGCACCGGTTTTGCTTGGAGATTTGCTCCAGAAAAACCGAGATGATTTATTAGTGGTTTCCCCCGATGTAGGAGGGGTGGTGCGGGCACGAGCTTTTGCTAAACAACTCCATACCGATTTAGCCATCATCGATAAACGCCGCCCAAAGGCAAATGTTGCTGAAGTGATGAATGTGATTGGGGAAGTTGAAAATCGTACCTGCGTGATTATGGATGATATGGTCGATACAGCAGATACCCTGTGTAAAGCAGCCCATGCGCTTAAGCAGCGCGGTGCTAAAAAGGTATTTGCGTATGCAACCCATCCTATTCTTTCCAATCAGGCGGTTGCGCGTATTGCGAATTCCGAATTGGATGAATTGGTTGTAACCGACACGATTCGCTTGCAAGAAGATGCGCTGCAAAGCTCAAAAATTCGCCAGCTCTCCGTCGCTGCCTTACTTGCAGAAACGTTTTCCCGTATTCGTTGTGGCGACTCTGTAACGTCTCTTTTTGCTGAAACATCTATGTAATATCGTACGCAATGCGCTTTGAATGGGGCATTGCGTTTTTTAGTTTTTTTGTCGCCGGGTAACCTGGTCGCGGGTTGCTTTTTTTGGAGAATGAAATGGAAGTTATTGCTTTTGAACGCACACAGCAGGGTACGGGTGCGAGCCGCCGTCTGCGCCGTGCAGGAAGAACCCCAGCTATTGTTTACGGTGCTGGTCAACCCGCTCAACAAATTGAGCTGGATCATAATAATTTAACGCATGCGTTAAAAAAAGAAGTATTTCATTCTTCTATTTTGTCTCTGAAAGATGAAAAAAGTGGCAAGGCACAACAAGTCTTATTGCGCGCTGTCCAATATCATCCGTTTAAGCCCATTATTTTGCATATCGATTTTCAGCGTGTAGATGCGAAACAGAAAATCCATATCAAAGTGCCGCTTCATTATTTGAATCAAGAATCCTGTAAAGCCGTCAAACTCGACGGTGCAACAGTGACGCAGGTAATGAATGATTTAGAGGTGATTTGCTTGCCTGGTAATCTGCCTAGCTTTATTGAGGTTGATTTAATGGATATCCAAATTGGACATTCCATGCATGCTAAAGATGTGAAGTTGCCTGCAGGTGTAGAGCTGACTTCTAATCTTGAGCAAGACAACCCAGTAATCGCATCGGCTGTTGGTACAGCCGGTGATGCTGCGCAAGCCGCTGCGGATGAGTCCTCCTCAGCAGAAGCTGCTCCAGCAGCCTAAAGGTATCCGTGTGCATTTCGATGCATGCACTAGTGTCAAACATAAATGGCAGGAAAATCGGCTGTATAGACCGATTTTCCTGCCATTTATGTTTTGATCGGTTCCGATTGCCGTTTTCTATGCGCTTTGATGTAAAGTATGGATACGGTTTTTATAAAAATGGCAAAGCACGGTAAAGCAGTCGGGGCTTTTTTTCAGTTTAACTTTTACTGACCTTGTAAACTTGATTCAACTTATTGTCGGCTTGGGTAACCCAGGCTTTGAATATATAACTACGCGTCATAATGCAGGTTTTTGGTTTGTCGATCGTGTGGCACAAGCAGCCGGCGAAACGCTGCACCGAGATACCCGCATGCAGGCCGATATCGCCCGTGTGCGCATGCCTATGCAAGCATCCTCTTCTAGTGTTACTTCAAACACCCAAATATCTCCTACCGTCTGGCTTTTAAAGCCACAGACTTTCATGAATCGCAGTGGTCAGGCTGTTGGTGCTTTTGCCCGGTTCTATAAGATTCCCCCTGAAGCTATTTTGGTAGTGCATGATGAGCTAGATTTGCCAGCAGGCGCGGTAAAGCTTAAACAAGGTGGCGGCAGTGGCGGTCATAACGGTATCAAAGATATCGATGCACATTTAGGCACTCCTCGTTACTGGCGTTTACGTATTGGAATAGGTCATCCTCGTGATTTGCCGTTGCTGCATGCTAAAAATGCGCTAACATCAGCCGATCAGTCTCTAATTTCTGCTAAAAAACCTCATTTGAGTGTTGCGGATTTTGTGCTCAAACCTCCTGGTCGCATAGAGCAAGGGCAGATCGACACGACGATAGATCGCAGCTTTGCTGCACTTCCTCTCATGCTCTCAGGGGATATGCGCAAGGCAATGCAACAACTCCACAGTCCTGCCTCGTAGGTTCATGCTTTACCACTAACCTACAGAGAATGGTAGGTTGGTGGTGACGAAGGAACCCCAACGTAATGACGACTGTCTTTTTTAAAACCTGCATGTGCAGCTCAAAAGCGATGATCAAAAGTCAGTGGTGCGCATGTTGGGGTTCGTCCCTCACCGCCAACCTACTGTCCTAAAAAATGATCAAGTTAGCAATGTCAAAGCGTGCCTATTTATCGCCCTCTGCTGCTCATCGTTGGATGTATTGCCCAGCAAGCCCATGGCTAGAAGCGCGTGCTCCGCAGAGCTCGAGCGCTTTTATAGATGAGGGGCATGATGCTCATCAGTTAGCCGCCCTTTGTTTAACAGAGCAATGTGACGCTGCAGCTTATCTAGGCTGCACCATGGACCGAGGGAATAGGGTAGATGCTGCAATGGTGCAAGCGGTTCAGCAGTACGTAGCCCGGGTGCGCGGCGCAGCGTGTGGCCATACTTTGCTTGTGGAGCATGAGGTGCCTCTTACCTCTTTTACGGGCGAGGAGGGGGCGGTTGGCACGGCGGATGCGCTAATCGTAAACACGCAAGCAAATACGGAGGAGGTGCAATTACAAGTGCATGATTTAAAATTTGGGCGAGGGGCGCTAGTAGATGCGCGCTATAACGAGCAGCTCGCCTTATATGCTCTAGGAGCATGGCATGCATTTGGGCATCTTGTAGAGGTTAAGCATTTTCGTCTAGCGATTCACCAACCGCGGCGCACCCATTATTCAGAATGGGTCTGCACACTTGAAACTTTGCAGAAGTTTGCTCAGCAGGTAGCGCAAGCCGCTCTTGCGGCACAATCTATAGAAAATTTATCTCCGGAATATTTGCGTACTTATACTATTGCCGGTGAAAAGCAGTGCCGCTTTTGCCGAGTCAAAGGAAAATGCGCAGCGTATAAGCGGTTTATGGCGAAATAAAATTGCCGCAAGCTAAATAATTAAAAAATTCATAATGCATCATCTATTAAAAATAGCTCTACCTATGACGTTTATGGGTATTTAAAATACCAATATCATCTGTATGAGGTAAATCTATCGTATATAGATGATATTATGTACGGAGCTATATTGCAGAATCTGGCGTATGCCTTCTGCACAAGAAAAATCCGCTTTTGCTCAGCGCTTAAAAACTGCGATAAAACAGTTTTCATCTAAGCAGCTAGCTTTTAATCCGAGCTCTAGACCTATTAAAGGGGGAGCGGATTTGGCTCGCCAATTTAATTTGAAATATCCGGGTGAATCGGGCGTTTCAATTCAAGCGGTACATAAATGGCTCAATGGTGAGGCTATTCCTAGGCCCGATAAAATTAAAACTTTATCGACTTGGTTAGGGGTGAGTGAGTACTGGTTACACTACGGCTCTCCTCCTGAGCCGCCTGCAAGCCCTAAAAAGCGCATTGCTGATATAAAGGGCGATTACACTCCCTCTCCTCAAACATTGGTGCTTGCAAATCGAATTAAAGCTTTATCTGATCATCAATGTTATTTGATAGAAGAGTTAGTCGCTGAGTTTTGCGGCAGGCTTCCTAGTTAATAGATAAGTGGTGACCGTTTATCTGGGGATTTAGTAACGTAACGATTACAGCGTTAAATTATATTTTTTATAGTGTTTTACAAAAAAGGCTTAATACGCCAAGCAAAAATATCTGCTTGGCGTATTAAGCCTTTTTTGTATTATTTAGTTGATGTTACGCAGGCATTTAATAAGACTGTGGTTTGCATGTTGGGGTTCATACCTCACCACCAACCTACCCTTCTTTGCCTTTTCTTGTTACATAGGCGTCGCGGTAGGTTGGGGTGAGGTATGAACCCCACATGCAGGCCCAGTCTTATTAAATGCCTGCGTAACATCAGGTATTCAATAAATTTTAACCCGATATCTGGTTTTTAGGCGTGTGGCTCATACGGTTAGTGATGTACCACTGTTGCAAAATCGATAATAGATTATTCACTACGTAGTAGAGCACCAGTCCTGCAGGAAAGAAGAAGAACATGGCAGAAAACACGAGGGGCATGATCATCATGAGTTTTGCTTGCAGAGGATCTGCGGGCGCAGGGTTGAGTTTGGTTTGTACAAACATCGACACGGCCATTAAAACAGGCAGGATGAAATAAGGATCCTGGCGAGAAAGGTCATGGATCCAGCCAAGCCAAGGCGCCCCTTGCATTTCTACCGATGAGAGCAATACCCAGTACAGCGAAATAAAGACGGGGATTTGAATCAAAATAGGTAAACAACCGCCAAATGGATTCACTTTTTCTGTTTTATAGAGCTGCATCAGCTCGGTATTCAGTTTTTTGGGGTTTTCTTTGTGGCGTGTGCGTAAGGCCTGCATACGGGGCATGAGGGTCTTCATGCGGGCCATAGAGCGATAGCTGGTTGCTGAGAGCGGAAAGAAGGCCGCTTTGATGAGTATGGTAAGCCCTATGATGGACCAGCCCCAATTGCCTAAATAGCCATGGATTTTTTCCAGTAACCAAAATAAGGGTTTGGCAATGAGTGTGACCCAGCCATAATCTTTCATAAGCTCTAAGCCAGGAGCGATGCCTTCAAGCATTTTCTCTTCTTGAGGGCCGGCAAAAAGCTGTGAAGTGAAAACTTCTGTAGCGCCAGGTTGCACTATAGGAAATGGCGTTTTTACGCCTATCCGATAGAGTGCGTCAGTAGGCTTATCAATATAGACCGTACGCATGGATCCGGGCTGAGGAATCCATGCAGATGCAAAATAGTGCTGAACCATGGCGATCCAGCCGTTATCTGCTTGCCGCACAAAGTGTGCTTTATTTTTGTCTATATCGCTAAAGCTTATTTTTTGGAAATGCTCTTGATTGCTGTACATCGCAGGACCAATAAAGGTTTGCGAAAAGCGGGGGGTTTCTACTGGGGTGCTGTCTCGCACAATTTCCATATACAGCGAAGGCTGTGCCGCTGTAGAGCGGGTGTTAATTACTGTGTGCCGTACATCAACAACGTAGCTACCTCGCGTAAAAACAAAGCTTTTAATCAGTTTGATACCTTCTTTGACGGGAGATACAAACTTAATTTCCAGCGTTTTTTGTCCGGGCGCAAGCATGCGAGGGCCGGGTAGGGCGGTGAAAAGATCATTATGATTAGGAAACGCGCCGCCCGTTAAGCCAGTGCGCGCCAGATAAGTATGATCAGATGCTTGGTCAAAGAGGGTGACGTTGTGATCTGGTGGTGCGGAGGAATCCGCTACGCCAATAGGTGCTCTTTTTAAATCTAAGTGAGATAGTACGGCGCCGCGCAAATTGAAACGGATTTTGTACACATCGGTTTCAAGTTCAACGGTGTCAAAACTAGGGAGAGCTTCATTAGTCGATGCGGATACTTCTAAAGGAGGAGAAAGCGCATCTGTTTGCGGTACATCGTTTGCAATACGATTTTGCGAAAGGTGTTGGCTAGCCTGACTAGGTGCAGAAGGGGACTCTGCAGAATCAGAAAAGAAAAAAGAAGGGCGGCCGTTGTAATGTTGCCAGTTCTCAAACAACATCACCAAAGAGGTGATTAGTAGAATCCATAAAACAGAACGTTTGACTGGCATATACATCTCTAAAAGAGCAATTATTTTTTAACAGGATCTACGCCGCCTTTTGAAAAAGGATGGCAGCGACACAGACGGCTTACAGCGAGTAAGGTACCTCGCATAACACCGTGGAGTTGAATGGCTTGGTACGCATAGGCGGAACAAGAAGGGTAAAAGCGGCAATTCTGGCCCAAATAAGGGCTCAATATCAGCTGATAGAGTCGTAGCAAGCTAAGAAAAAGTAAACGCACGAGACCGCTTAATCTTAAAAGCATAGCAAGAAATACCGTGATAAACGACGGGCGTTGAATAACATTTAGAGAGGACGCACCCTAGGCACACGGAGCCATTTCTTTTTCAATGCTAGAAGTTGCTTCCTGTAGAGGTATACGGCCCAATAGTTTTAGCATCTCATTGCGGCATGCTGTCTTCAAGGCAGTAGAAGCAGCGCTTATAAATTGTGCTCTATCAAAGCGCGTGTGCAAGCGGATAAGCACATCCCATCCAAAAAGCGCAGTGCGTTGCAGTCGAAATAGATCGCGCCCTACATGGCGGATAGTGCTTCGGGTGACCGATCGAGGTGCTTGTTTGCGTCCAATCACAAAACCCAAGCGTGCGGGCTCCCCTGTTTGTCGAATGTACAGCACAAAATGGGGCGTGCGCGCACGCGGACGTAAACGAAATAGCGCAGAAAAATCGCTAGCGTTTAAAAGTCTTGCTGCTCTTGGAAAGGAAGCATTGGACATAAGGGGCACGAGGTGTATGGCTTTTGTAGGTTGAGGTGAGCAACATTCCCCAACATGCAGACCAAAAACTTTTGGAAACCTGCTTATTGTTGCAAAAGGTTATAAATTAGAAGTCTGTGGTCAGCATGTTGGAGAGCGTTGCCCACCTCAACCTACGTGGTGTTTAATCGTGCTCGTCAGAAGCCGATCAAACAACCGTTAAGCGTTTACGGCCTTTCGCACGTCGAGCACTGAGAATATTGCGGCCGCTAGCGGTTCTCATGCGAATGCGAAAGCCATGTGTGCGCTTGCGACGGGTGACCGAAGGTTGATAAGAGCGTTTCATTAAAATTCCTAACGAGTAACAAAATAAAGGTAAATATATACACCCACCTATGCGCGCCAGCGCATGCATAGGTAGAAATAATGCGTAGCAAAAGCGCAATTATAAGGCCATGCGCGATTGGTGATGGCGGAGTGTTGATTTTTTGCTGAAATAAGGGGGCAGACGGAGCAGATAAAACAGCTACGCAAGGCGCGCGCAAGAGCGCCAAATTGCAAAAGAGGCGCATTTAATCGAGTTTTTATTTTCGCGTCAAGTTTGCTTGGTAGTTGCATGATGCCATGGAGCTACAAAATGACGGTAGAATTCTATCTTTTTTCTGATCGGCCATAGAGATGTCTCAAAAGCCGTGATGAGAGGTCGGGTAGTGGTTGAGATCCTCACATGATGGTGTTGTGGTTTCTTTGTCACCCCAACTACAAGTTAGGCTGGCAGGGTGACGTTTTCGCTATGAGTGATTTTTGGCAGCATTGTTGTACATTGCTCGAACATGAGCTGACCCCCCAACAGTATCAAATCTGGATAAAACCTTTGGTGCTTGTGGTATTGGATGAGAAAGAGGCGCGGATTCAAATCGCCGCTCCAAACCACTTTAAACTGAATTGGGTCAAAAACCAGTTTTTAGGCCGCATAACCGATATCGCTAATGATTTTTTGGGTACGACGGCCAATGTGCAACTTATCTTGGATCCAAAAGTAACGGCTGGCCGTGTGCCGGCTATAGATACCTCAACGCAAGGAGATGCGCGGCCGGTAAGCCGGCCACAGAAAGCGTCTAATACGGAATTAGACAGTGCGCAAGCATCAGCGATCGAGAGTGATGTTCCAAGCCTAGATGTCCAAGAAGTGGCAGCGGCAGAGCGCATTGGTGGTGGAGCGTTTTCCACACCCTCCAAGAGCGAAGAAAATGCTGCATCAGAACGCTCTCGCTTAAACCCCAGTTTGACCTTTGATAATTTCGTGACGGGTAAGGCCAACCAGCTCGCACGTGCTGCTGCGACGCAGGTTGCTGATAATCCAGGGGTTTCATATAACCCGTTGTTTTTATATGGAGGAGTGGGTCTAGGGAAAACGCACCTTATTCATTCGATTGGTAATTATTTGTTACAGGTTAACCCGAATGCGCGCATTCGCTATATCCACGCAGAGCAGTATGTCTCCGATGTGGTTAAAGCCTACCAACGTAAAGCATTTGATGAATTTAAGCGTTATTACCATTCGCTCGATTTGCTGTTGATCGATGATATTCAGTTTTTTTCTGGCAAGACGCGTACGCAGGAAGAGTTCTTTTATGCCTTTGAAGCGCTGGTGGCTAATAAAGGACAGGTCATTATCACCAGTGATATCTATCCAAAAGAAATTTCGGGCATTGAAGAACGGCTCATTTCCCGTTTTGATTCAGGCTTAACGGTTGCTGTTGAACCGCCTGAGCTTGAAATGCGGGTGGCGATTTTGCTGCGCAAAGCGCAAAACGGAGGCATTCCTTTATCCGAAGACGTGGCTTTTTTCATCGCCAAGCATTTGCGCTCTAATGTGCGCGAGCTAGAAGGCGCATTGCGTAAAATTGTGGCGTATTCAAAATTTCATGGTCATGAAATTACCATTGAGGTGACTAAAACCGCGCTCAAAGACTTATTAACTGTACAAAACCGACAGATTTCTGTCGAAAATATCCAAAAGACCGTTGCCGACTTTTACAACATTAAAGTGGCAGATATGTATTCCAAAAAGCGCCACGCTAATATTGCGCAACCCCGTCAAATCGCGATGTATCTGGCCAAAGAGCTCACGCAAAAAAGCCTGATCGAAATCGGAGATTTGTTTGGAGGAAGGGATCACACCACGGTCTTACACGCTGTGCGAAAAATTGTGGGCGTACGTAGCTCAGATACGCAGCTCAACCATGAACTGCATGTTTTAGAACAAACTCTGAAAGGGTAAAAGTACCTGAGCAGGTTTTAGGCAGCACAGGACTGTAGATCTTTTCAAACACGTTGAAAAAGTCGATATAGAAGACTGGTGGTTAGCATGTTGGGAAATATTGCTCATCCCAACTTATGAAAGACAAAAGGAATGATTCTGATGCAACTGGTTAAGACTGAACGCGATAATTTGCTGCGGCTTTTACAAATTGTGACGGGTATCGTCGAGCGGCGCCATACGCTGCCTATCCTTACGCATTTGCGTATGACTAAGCAGGGTGAGCAGCTTGCATTTTTAGCCACTGATCTAGAAGTTCAAATTACCACGCATGGCAATTTTGGCTTGGGAGATACGCAAGCCGCTACCACTGTGGCGGCTCGTATGTTGCTGGATATCTTGCGCGCTATGCCCGCTGGTGAGGTAGCGCTGAGCTTAAAAGATGGGAGGCTCGTCATTCAGTCAGAAGTGCGCAAAAGCCGCTTCACCTTGCCTACTCTAGCAGCAGAAGAATTTCCTACTATTGCTCCGGCTCAAGATGTTGGATCAAGCTTCACGCTTTCTCAGCGGGATTTTCATAAATTATTAGGCCAAACCCATTTTGCAATGGCGCAGCAAGATATTCGCTATTACCTCAATGGGTTGTTACTGGTATTAGATGGCAGCCAGCTGAGCGCGGTTGCAACCGATGGGCACCGTTTGGCATGGGCATCGACCGCATTGGAAAATGCGCCAACGGGGGATTCCACTCGCCAAGAATTGATTGTTCCACGTAAAACTGTGCTTGAATTACAGCGCTTGTTAGAAGATTCAGAAGATCCGCTGCATATTGATATTTCGGCAAGCCAAGTGAAATTTGCCTTTGGCGATGTAGAGCTAGTATCGAAACGAGTAGAAGGCAAATTCCCCGATTTTCAACGCGTTATTCCAACGGGCTATACCAATACTTTTTCGATTGGCCGAGAAGAGTTGCTTCAGACGCTACAGCGAGCTGCTATCCTGACATCCAATAAGTTCCGTGGTGTGCGCTGTGTGATTGAGCCAAACCAGCTTAGTATTGCGTTCTCTAGTCCTGACCAAGAAGAGGTGCAAGAAGATTTAAGTATTGAATATCAAGGTGCATCGCTTAGTATGGGGGTTAATATTGCCTATTTGCTAGACATATTGACCAATCTCAAGGTCGACACTTTGCAAATGAGCCTGGGTGATTCCAATTCTAGTATTTTATTCACCATCGAAGGTCAGGAATTCAAATATGTAGTAATGCCCATGCGGCTTTGAACGTAATTTTGGCGAGGCACGCAACCCAATTTATTGTCTTTCCATGGCTTTTGACCATTTCAATATCTTTCTTCTGTGAAAAATCGGGAATCTCTTCATGACTAATCAGTTTTCTTCCCAAACTGGGGACAAAACATCCCCTGAGATGTCTTCTGGGCCACTTAATTTAGAGGCTTTGGGGCCAGATTACGACTCCGCATCGATTCAGATTCTTGAAGGGTTAGAAGCCGTACGTAAGCGTCCAGGCATGTACATCGGAGATACCTCCGATGGCACAGGGCTACATCACCTCGTGTTTGAGGTTTTGGATAATTCAATTGACGAAGCGTTAGCTGGATATTGTGACTATATTCAAGTCATATTAATGGCGGACGGATCGGTATTAGTGGCCGATAACGGGCGCGGTATTCCGGTTGATGTCAAACTAGACGACAAGCATGAGCCTAAACGCAGTGCGGCTGAAATTGTGATGACCGAGCTGCATGCAGGTGGAAAGTTTGACCAAAACAGCTATAAGGTTTCCGGAGGCTTGCACGGAGTAGGGGTTTCCTGTGTGAATGCGCTATCACGATGGTTGCGTTTAACGGTGCGCCGTAATGGTAAAAAACACATGATGGAGTTCCATCGTGGTGTGCCGCAAAACCGTTTATTAGAAGAGCAGAGCGGTCACACGGTATCGCCTATGCAGGTGATTGAAGACGCAGACCGCACAGGGACTGAAGTCCATTTCCTGGCGGATGAATTGATTTTTGGAAAGGTGGAGTTTCATTACGACATCTTGGTCAAGCGTATTCGTGAGCTCTCTTTTTTAAATAAAGGGGTGCGCATTCATTTGAGTGATCAACGCACTGGAAAAAGCGAAGACTTTGCTCTGTCAGGTGGCGTGAAAGGGTTTGTGGAGTACATCAATCGCGCTAAACAAGCTGTGCATCCCACTATTTTTTATGCCACTGGTGAAAAAGATGGCTTGAGTATTGAAGTGGCGATGCAGTGGAATGATAGCTACAACGAGCATGTGCTGTGCTTTACCAATAATATTCCACAACGCGATGGCGGAACGCATTTGACCGGTCTGCGTGCGGCAATGACGCGCGTGCTGAACAAGTATATGGACAGTATGGAACTGGCCAAAAAAGCGAAAGTAGAGACCAATGGCGACGATATGCGCGAAGGGCTTGCTTGCGTGCTTTCTGTCAAAGTCCCAGAGCCCAAATTTAGCTCGCAAACCAAAGATAAGCTGGTTTCCTCCGAAGTACGCGCTCCTATTGAAGACATTGTTGCGCGCGAACTCGAAGCCTTCTTGCTCGAAACGCCCAATGATGCCAAAGTGATTTGCGGAAAAATCATCGATGCCGCTCGCGCCCGCGATGCTGCACGGCGTGCGCGTGAAGTGACTAGGCGCAAAGGGGTACTAGACGGAATCGGTTTGCCAGGTAAGCTGGCAGATTGCCAAGAGCGCGACCCTGCAAAATGCGAAATCTATATCGTAGAGGGAGATTCCGCAGGCGGCTCAGCCAAACAAGGACGCGATAGAAAGTTTCAGGCAATTTTGCCCTTACGCGGTAAAGTATTAAATGTAGAAAAAGCCCGTTATGACAAATTGCTCGCATCCGAGCAAATCGTGACACTTGTAACGGCACTGGGATGCGGCCTAGGGCGCGATGATTACAACGCAGACAAATTACGCTACCACCGCATCATCATCATGACCGATGCGGATGTGGATGGCGCGCATATCCGAACCTTATTACTGACCTTTTTCTACCGGCAAACGCCAGAATTAATAGAGCGCGGCTATATCTACATCGCACAGCCTCCTCTATACAAAATCAAATATGGTCGAGAAGAGCGCTATCTCAAAGATGAGCAAGAATTTGATCAGCATATGCTGCGTCTTTGCTTGCAAAACGCCCAATTGGTGGTAGCGCCAACCTTACCCGCCATCGATGGAGAAGAATTGGACCGACTCGCGCATGATTATTGGCGCGCACGGTCCATTATTTCGCGCGTTAGACGCTTTGTGGATAGCTCGGCATTAGATGCGGTTTTAGAGGGCGTACATATTGATTTATCTTCTGATAGCACTGCGCTAAATAGTGCGCTTGCTCTTGAAAAAGCCTTACGCGCCGATCCTTTGCATCCGAATGTATTCGTGAAGGTGGAGTATCAGGACGTGTTGGATGTGCTAGAGCAGGAGGTAGGAACTGAGCTGGTCAACAACGCTATTGTCAGTGCAGAGGAGGGTCAGCAAGAAAATATACCTGCAGATACACCCACTCAAAAAGAAGAAACTCCACCAAAAAGCGACATGGCGCGCAAACCTCAAGCTTTGCGCATCGAGCGGCACCAACACGGCAATATCAAGCCCAGTTGGATTGACCAGATCTTTTTACAATCGGATGATTTCCAACACCTTCAGTCTACCGCTACGCAACTACAAAAACTGCTCGAGCAAAAAGACCCTCAAGTTGGCTTGGTAATCAAACGAGGCGAGCGCAGCGCGCCCGTTACTAACTTCAAAAATGCCATGCAATGGCTAATGACTGATGCTCAACGCAACGTCAGCAAACAGCGCTACAAAGGCTTAGGTGAAATGAATCCCGAACAACTCTGGGAAACCACCATGGACCCAAGCGTTCGCCGCTTATTGCGCGTGCAAATAGAAGACGCTATCGCAGTAGACAGCATCTTCACCACGCTCATGGGCGATGAAGTAGAACCACGTCGAGCCTTTATCGAAGCGAATGCCCTATCAGGCAATATTGATATGTAAAAACCTGTAAACCGCCTACCTTTGATCATTGCTTTTGGTATGCGTATGCAGGTTTTAAAAGGACCGTGGTTATCATGTTGGGGTTCGTACCTCACCACCAACCTACGAGCCATGGTAGGTTGGTGGTGAGGTACGAACCCCAACATGCACACCACACGCCTTTAATTCCACCAAAAAATACCTGTTTGGAAATGCACGGCAAGACCTTGAATACCCCCTAAGAGCCTTTTATAAAAATTTTAAGCCACTTCTTGTCTACTTCATGCTTGTAATTGATGTAGCATATGCATTCGCTGTTTATAATTTTTTAAAAGCGTATGGGGCCGACATGGTTTCGACGTGGGTAGCGAAGCAATACTGTGCATACCGAGGACCCGTTCCCTCGTAAATCCATGGGAAATATAGTAACTGCAAACGACTCTAGTTACTTAGCAGTCGCTTAAACGCGACTCCCTCGCAACAAGCTCTCTGATGGGCTTGGGCTTCGGGGCTTATTTTCGCAAGAGAGTAAGTTTTGAGCCAGCGAGGACACGCACATCAGATCGCCTCAGGTTGTTTTGCGCAGCCGGGGGTTAAATTCAGCAAATCGCTATCCCAAAGCGCGTTCGTCCGCGTTGTGGTGGT
This sequence comes from Mycoavidus cysteinexigens, assembly GCA_031963045.1. Taxonomy (GTDB): domain Bacteria; phylum Pseudomonadota; class Gammaproteobacteria; order Burkholderiales; family Burkholderiaceae; genus JASSUD01. Next base: position 80,708 of record JASSUK010000002.1, on the reverse strand, counting down.
TAAATCAAAGGGCTGAACTAAGTATGTAGAGCAGGTTGTAGAGTGCTTGCGGACGCGGGTTCAATTCCCGCCGGCTCCACCAATATTTTTTAAAATCGGAAGAAAAAATTATTAAAAGTCTCGATCAATTTAGTGTCAAGGCAAAGTGTACTAGTCAACACTTAATATAAATTCATTTTTATTATTGAAATAGCCTAATTTTCAAAATCTTCTAGACTCAATTCCCACTCCTGAGGTGCTCCCGTTAGACATTTGATCTAACTTTTTGGGGGCAGATAATAGTTCCTTTCAGAATCGAACTATCCATGCAATTCATAAGAGTCAATGTATGTTTTTTATAAGTCAGAATGCAGCCTCCGGATCAAGCAGGGCATCGATTTTTTCTAATGATGGAGAAATACCTCGTTGGGACTCTCCACCTCCTATTTGGCGATCATTGCCATTATTGGGGAGAGTGGCAAGTGGATTGGGCCTAGTAACAGAGCCGAGTTTTCCTAAGGATGAAATAATATCAAGCGATGTGCTAAACAACGGAATTAAGCAGCTTGAGAAATATTGCGATACTCTTGATGATAGGGCATGTAAAGCATTCATAACTAGCCTAATAGCCTGTGTAGCATGTTGTATTTTGGTTGCTTGCTTAGAATTTTTGGTTCCTGCCTCTTCTTGCCTGATTTTTTTAAGTATGGCCTGCGGCGCTGTAAGCGTAATAGGATGGGCGATTGGCCACATGTTCGTGGATCACGCCGCCTACGTCAAAGATACAGTCCTTAACGACGCAGAGCGTAAGAGCTATGAAAGGGCGAGTGATCGTCGGAACGGAACAATAGAAGAAATGGGAGATTTCGTTGCTAGAAAGGATGCAATGATAAGAAAGACGGCCTTTAAATTAGACCAGTTTCCATTTAATGTAATAGCGAAATGTGAGGATTACTTCTGTAAATCTACCCATATAACATCCTTAGCTTAGCAGTCGCTTAAACGCGACTCCCTCGCAACAAGCTCTCTGATGGGCTTGGGTTTCGGGGCTTATTTTCGCAAGAGAGTAAGTTTTGAGCCAGCGAGGACACGCACATCAGATCGTCTCAGGTTGTTTTGCGCAGCCGGGGGTTAAATCCAGCAAATCGCTATCCCAAAGCGCGTTCGTCCGCGTTGTGGTGGTTAAATCAAAGGGCTGAACTAAGTATGTAGAGCAGGTTGTAGAGTGCTTGCGGACGCGGGTTCAATTCCCGCCGGCTCCACCAATAATTCTTTAAAATCAATAGTTTACAAAAAGCAAATTTCCCCTTTTTGGGGTGATTTGGGGCTTTTTTGGCTCCAGAATGACAACATAATGACAGCTTTTTTCAGCCAATTTTTTCCAGAAAATGGCGCATAGTAAATATGCAGCTAGCTGATATATCGTAGTAAGGACGTAAATAACCTCAAGGTATTCTCCAAATAAAAATGGACGCCCCTTATTACACCAGGTAGCGATCCGCTGATCGAATCCCCTCGATCTCATAAACAATATAAAAATAAATTTTTGACTACCGAACCACTAGAAAAAATCTATTATCAGGATTTGCCGAAGGCATCCAACGGCTATAAATACGAGCAGTCATTATCCAATCCCGATGCCCCATTTGCTTTGCCACCCACATTACATACTCATCTGCTGAAAGCAGCATACTGGCGTAAGTATGACGAGTTTGATAGGGCCTGCGATATCTGACACCTGCCCTGTTTACAGCGGGCTTCCACATGGTCTTTCTAATTGGCTGGTCGCCTGACCATCGCTTTTTTGTGCGTGGATTTTGAAATACTTCTGCGTAATTTAAAAACGTATATTTTTTCTGCTGTGTTACCGCAATTAAAGCTGGTTCCAACAACTTCACTATTCTTCTACCTTTGCGTGTTTTAGTAGCCTCTGGCTTCTTGGCTGCTTGGGTAAGCGCTTTAGTCACACGAATTTCTCTGTTTAAAAAATCGATATCTGACCAGTTAAGAGCTACTAGTTCGCTAGTATGCAACCCTGTCCAAAAAGCAAACTGCGCCAGATTTCGTTCTTGACCTTGCAAATTAGCAAGTATTCTCTCCTGTTCTTCACGAGAAAAGGGATCAACATCATCCGTTTCTTTTAGGGAGTCAGCTTTGAAATACGTCCAGCTATGCAAAGGATTTGTTTCAATTAATCCCATCCTCGACAGCATTGCTAAGGGCTGTTCTAAGAGGGCTTTGAATATTTCCTATTGATGTCTTCGGGATTTGTTCTCGATCCAGATGCACTATAAAACGAGGACTCAATCCTATAGATGACACCAGTTTGGCACGCGGGTCAGACTCATCTATAACTCTCTCCAAGCCACTTGGTATCGGAATCACTTTATCCGCAAGAAGCCTTATTCCATTCACATTAGCAAAGGGCGTCGGGTGGCGCGCTACCCTGAAAGTGCCTTTGCTAAGGCTAACGAATGGGAAAAAATCCTGATTAAGGTGATCGAAGATCGGTATGCGTTGCTGCTCAGCGGTATTGAGTCGGCGTGCCGTGCTGTCAGAGTATGAGCGTTTACTGGCAGAGAGTTTTGCGAAGTATTCGGGAAGCTGCCAAATAAAAACCGGATGAAGCAGGCTGATACGTAACGAGAGAGTAAAAAATATTATTTATGGAAATTTTGGTTGTGTATGTTTGCAATATCCTGCCAGGGAAAAGAAAGTGATAACGGACGAACGGTCCCCTGCCCACGTAATGTCAATGCCCCCACAAAGCCAATGGGTAGTGGTGACAAATCATGCACACTCCACACGGTAGACTGATTTGTAATATCAGGGCATTCAACGGCAACGAAGCTGCCGCTCCATCCCACAGAAATATCTTGCATCGAACGATGCATGCCAACGCCAATTGCTTTTAGCAGCGATTCTTTGCGGCTCCATACTTTGGCTAAAGCCGTGTAGGCACAATCAGGGGGATGAGCATTCCATCTAGCCTGCTCCTCAGCACTCAAAATATAAGGTATGAGTTGCACGCTGCTATCGTGAAAGCGCTCTGTTGCTTCGATGTCGATCCCTATCTCTTTATCCAGCGAGGGATGTACTGCTACTGCCCAGTACGATTCGCTATCGCTGAAGTTAAATGAACAGTGACGAGGTAGCAAAGTAGGTTTTCCAAATTGCCCTCGGATGAAGCGCAGGATATGCGCAGGCACGCCGGTATATCCACTCAGTACATGGCGTAGTGCTCCGCGGCTCGATCGATAACGCACCGCTAATGCTTCAAAAGCGTATCGCTCGGCGCGGACCTGTTCGTCTTTTGAAAGGACTTCCATGCACCATGCTAACCAGCGGGGATCTTGTTGAATCGCTGCGCAATGCCAATGCACTGTTTCTTCGATATTGTTGAGTCTTGCAATCACTTTTCGGAAATAAAAGAGGCAAACGGGATAATTTTATTTTCTGCTATTGCTGCATAAAAAAAGAAGAGTATGGCACCGCTGTAAATAGGCAGGTAAAAGTCATGACTTGCACTGTAATAATTTCACACATTTATCGTCCGTGAAGAGATGCAAAACTCTTTGAAGAGGGAAAAAAGTGACTTTTATAGCGAGTCGGACGTAAGTCTCACTAAAAATCAGGTGTTTCCTCATAAATATCTTATTTATAGTCTCGAGACTTACTCAGATTTAATACCCACATTCAATTTGCTTAATAAAAATATTTGAATGTACTGGAAAGGGACGAGCAATGGCACTAAGCAGCAGTGATTCAAATTTATTAGCGCCAGAAATAGTTGCAATTATTATGAAAGCGCACCGAGGTGTATTAAAGTGGGCTTTGCAACACCGAGAAGTCAATGGCCAGATATGGTCGCTTCTTTACATTGTTCCACGTGCCTTCAACTCCCCCAAACAGCTCGTGTCATCGCTAATGGTGCAATTAGTTGATGCCGGCGTATCTGCAGATACGCTGTCCATCGTACCGGTCTCCCTGTTACCCACCACCATTACAGGGGCTATCGACGACGCTGCACTCAGTCTTCTCCCTGTTATTGACGATAGTACAGCAACAGATTGCGCTGAATTTTTGTCTAAAAATCTAAATGCTGACGAGATATGTGTGCGGGTTATCGATGCAGAAGAGGTGCACAAAAAATTAACCTTAGTAGCGCATAACGCCAGTTTTTCCGAAACTCCAACGAACCAACGTTGGGCCATACTCGAGGGTCCTCCGCCTCCTGAGGATAAAAAACAAACCCTTACCCAGCTCTTAATCCGTGCCGCCGCTACAGAAAGAGGCATAACTTTTGTGTCAGACGTTGCTGCTGTACCACCGCGCCACCAAACTTATAAGGCGCTCCTGAAAGCAGCACAACAAGGTGCTCATGCCATGCTGCAAAAAGGTTGTCAGCCAGGAGAAAAAGTCCTGCTACAGCTTTCTAATAATGCGCATTTCATCACGGGTTTTTGGTCGTGTGTGCTCGCTGGCTTGGTTCCAGTGCCTATGAGCTTCGACAGAATCAATAATCCTGGAGAGGGATCCGTTCACAAATTAAGGCAAGTATGCAAGGTACTTGGCAATGCCCGCATATTGACCAGCCGCCAAGAAGATGCTGATTTCTTAAACACACAGCTTGTCGATCTGAACGCATCTACTTTAATTTTTGATCAACTCCAAGCTTTGACTATTTCTGACACTTTGCAACTTCCAGAGGCAAAGCCGGATGATTTGGTACTGCTGCTTTGTACCTCGGGTAGTACCGGAGCACCGAAATTAGTTGAACATACGCACCACACTATCTTAGCGCGGCCCGATGCGGTAGAGGCCCGCTATAACTTTGCTCCAACGGACGCATCGTTGAATTGGGTTCCCTTAGATCATGTGGGTGGGTTGTTGTTTTTCCATGTTCAAGGTGTACATGGAGGCATTGAACAAATTGATGTAGAAAGTAACTTTATTTTGCAGGATCCATTGCGTTGGCTTGATTTAATGGAACACTATCGTGTTACGAGAACGTGGGCGCCTAATTTTGCCTACACTTTAATTAACAAGCGACATGCAGAATTACAAGAACGGCATTGGGATTTATCAGCACTACGCTTCATTTTCAACGGTGGCGAAGTCGTGGTGGCAGATCAAGCCAACATGTTTTTACATCTACTTGCTCCGCATGGATTGCGTAGTGATGTGATGTATCCCGTATGGGGAATGTCCGAAACGGCGTCAGGGGTTATTTATGAAGACCATTTCATGCCCAACGCCAATGATCCTGCTTCCTCCCATGTCAGCCTAGGGACTCCCCTTGCGGGCGTCAGTATCCGTATCACGGATGCTAGCGGCAATCTTGTGCGCGAGGGGCAAATTGGTCACTTTGAAATCAAGGGTCGTTGTGTCACTCCAGGTTATCACTTGAATCCCGGGGCTAATCAAGCCGCATTTACTAAAGATGGCTGGTTTCGTACTGGCGATTTAGGCGTTATTAACGAGCATTGCTTATTCATAACCGGGCGCGCTGCAGAAACCATTATTGTTAATGGCACGAATTACTCAAATGCTGAAATAGAAAACGTAGTAGAACAAATTGAGGGTATTGAGCCTTCTTATACTGCTGCAATTGCTGTGCGCGTTGCGAATGAAGAGACCGATCAGCTTGTCGTGTTTTTTTGCCCAAAGGCGGACGCCGACTCTTCTAATCTTTCAAAGCAAGTGCGTGCCAAACTGGTGTCATCTATAGGATTGAGTCCTCGTTTTATAGTGCATCTGGATCGAGAAAAAATCCCGAAGACATCAATAGGAAAAATTCAACGCTCCCTGCTTCGCAAACAATTTGAAAGCGGACATTTTCCTGATGCCTTTAAAGTGGCACAAGCGAGTGAACCCACAGCACAGCCGTTTGGGTCTCCTTCCTGGAAGCGCAGTAATCTTCATAGATTTGGACCGCACGAGGCAAAGCGCTATCTCATCATTGAAAATGAGGAGGCTACAGCGGATGCCCTTGCCCAAAGGCTAGAAGATTGCGGTAGCAGCAGTGTACGCGCCAAGTTTGGCGCAGTATTTGCGAAACACAGTCCGCAGTCCTATACCGTGCGCCCACTACAGCGTGAGGACTTTGTTCAGCTACTCCATGCAGTCTGTGAAGATGGCCTATTAAATGGTGTCGTGCTTTGTTGCGAAACTCCAGCGGCTCATCTGCCCATAGTTATGGATATTGAGAGCTTAGATGCGAGTCAGGAACGTGGCGCTTATACTATCTTAACGGTCTTGCAAAGTTTGGCCGAGATGAAAACCCGTGCGCATGATATGCGCTTAATTGTTATTAGCAGCGATACACAAAAAGTCTTGTTGGGGGATGCGGTGTGTTGGGCACGGGCACCGGGCCTGGGGTTATTGCGCACAGCAGCGCAGGAGTTTTCCTGGCTATCTGTTCAGCACATTGATATCCCTGTAAGCCAAGCCAACAGTGCAAACCTGCTTATGGATGAGCTTATATCGAGCTCAAGCGACTCTGAGGTTGCCTATCGTTGCGGTTTACGTTGGGTCAGGTCGCTAAAGACCGTGAACGACACAAAAAATCCATCGCCGATACGTCAAGGTGGGTTGTACATGATAACGGGGGGGCTTGGAGGAATTGGGTATGAAATTGCCAGATTTCTTTTGCAAACCTATCAAATACATTTACTCATCGTTGGCCGTACCCCTATAGCGGAACGCAACATAGCCAAGCAGCGCTTTGTTGATCTTCAACAGTATGGTCATGTTATCTACGAAGTCGCAGATGTCTGTAATGAAAAACAACTTATCCAAGTGGTTGAGGCAGTGGAGCAGCGTCAGAGGTGCCCCCTTGATGGGGTGTTTCACCTCGCAGGCTGTCTAAGCCCTATGCCGCTCATTGAATTTTCTTTTTCTGAACTCTCCAAAACACTCCAGCCAAAAGTTCTAGGTACCTATATTTTGGACCGCTTACTTCAAAAGCGTCCAGAAGCACAACTCATCAATTTCTCGTCGTTGTGCGGCATAGTTGGTGTTGCTGGGCTGGCCGATTATGCAGCAGCGAATGCTTTTCTGTCGGCAGTTGGTGAGAGCAGCGTGAACGGCTCGTATCGCACTCTGTCATGGAGTCTGTGGAATGGCACTGGCATGGGCCGCATAGTAGATCCGTCAACCATGCAATCGCGTGGCTTTGAGGTCTTGTCTCCTCAGCTTGCAATCCACTTGTTTAGCGAAGCGCTCTGCGCAAAATCAAGTCACTTGGCAATTGGCGTTATGCCCAATCATCCTCGATGGGCTGAGCTGATAGAAGCTCCCCCTCGACCGCTTCTTGCGCTCTCAGTAGAAAGCACTGCAATCACACCCGCACTCGAAAAAGCGGCTTGTCTGTTTGCGGATCGTTTTGGAACAATCGTGTCTGTAACATTTGAAAAATCGATGCAGACACAGGCAAGCTCGTCTACCTTCGATAGTGTGCTTGTACGTATCAGCAACTTATGGCAGGACATGCTAGAACTCAGCTCAGTCGGGGCTGACGATAATTTTTTTGATTTAGGCGGAAATTCACTGCTTGTCCCTAGATTGCAAGCGCAGGTCAATAAGCTCTTTTCCGTCAAGGTGGAGATGGTGGATATCTTCAAATATCCCACTGTCCGGGAACAGGCGCAGATGGTGCTGGCTCGGCAATCTGAGAGCGCAATGTCCCCTCACCAAAAACTGGATACGGTACCAATGAGTACCGTGGCAGTTACTCGCCGGAGCCCACGCGTAGCAGCAGATGTTCGACGAAGAAGTCGTGCCGTTTCAGAGTAGGTTTTAATCAGCACCAACCAGAGTAATAATTTGGAAAATCTAGATATCGCTGTTATTGGCTTAAGCTTGCGTTTTCCAGGCGCCAATGATGCACATACGTACTGGAATAATCTTCGCCATGCTGTTTGTTCTATTACGCGCTTTAGTATAGATGAACTGGTGGAAGCTGGCGTGGACCGCGCTGTGGCTGAGTCACCGGGCTATGTGCCCGTTGGCGGTGTTTTAGACTGCGCCAACCAATTTGATGCTACTTTCTTTGGCATGACGGATACAGAGGCCGCGCTGACCGACCCACAACATCGCCTATTTTTAACCTGCGCTGCTGAAGCCATAGAAGATGGTGGGTATAACTCAGCCTCCTATACAGGACGCATTGGCTGCTTTGGAGGAGTCAGCGCAAACCTCTATGCTGGCCCTCAATTGGATAGCTATTTTTCTAAACATGTGGCGCCAAATGCTGCGATGCTTGAAAGCACTAATGACATTGAGGGCTTGAATGTCATTGTTGCCAATTACAATGACTTTCTGTGCACGCGTGCATCTTACAAGTTAGGTTTGACAGGGCCGAGCATCAATGTACAAAGTGCTTGCTCAACAGCTCTGGTTGCTGTGCATTCTGCCTGCCAGGCAATCCTCAATGGTGAATGCGATATGGCACTTGCCGGTGCCGCCTCTATTAATATTCCTATCAAAAAAGGATATTGCTATAGCAAGGGCAGCATACTGCCTCCTGATGGTGTGTGTCGTCCTTTCGATGCAGCAGCAGCGGGGCCCGTTGGGGGCAGCGGTGTGGCGGTGGTGTTACTTAAAAGACTGGTCGATGCGCAAGCTGATGATGATGTCATTTATGCCGTTATCAAAGGAACGGCCGTTAATAACGATGGTAGTGCGAAGGTCAGTTTTACAGCACCTAGCGTAAAAGCTCTGGCCAACGTGGTGGCAGAAGCACAGGAAATTGCTGGCGTTTCAGCAGATAGCATCGGACTAGTCGAAGCATACGGTACGGGAACCAAGATGGGGGACCCGCTTGAGGTAGCAGCACTGGCAGAGGCATTTCAGCGCTCAAGCTCAAAAACCCAATTTTGTGCTTTGAGTTCCGTCAAACCAAACATTGGCCACCTGGGCGCTGCAGCAGGTATGGCTGGATTAATAAAAGCTATTTTATCAATCCAGTATGGCTTGGTTCCACCAACGCTTAATTTTAAACGCCCCAATCCAGCGATTAACTTTGAGGCAACCCCGTTTTTTGTTAATCCAACACTCATCGAATGGCCCATCAGTGAAGGGCCAAGACGTGCGGGGGTGAGTGGGTCAGGGGCTGGGGGTACTAACGTACATATTATCCTTGAACAAGCGCCGCCCCGTTCTCCACCAAACTATGCTGATACGCCAAGCGCACATATTCTGACCCTATCAGCCAAGACTACGGCTGCACTCTCAGCCAATTTAAAGCGTTGGCAAGCTTTTCTGCAGCAGGCTGATACACAAAATTTTGCGGATATTTGTACGTCGGCCAGCGCATTCAAGCCCCATTACGAGCATCGTATAGCCATTGTGGCGACTGACGTAGCCGCAGCCCAAGAGCAACTGGCCCATAAAAAATTACCGGTAGCACCGCGAGTTGAGCGTGGTGGGATAGCCTTTCTTTTCAACGGGCAAGAGGCTCCAAGCCTTGAAATGGGGCGCACCTTATTAGCCCAAGAGCCGGTTTTCCGCGAAGCAATTCTAGCGTGCGACAAAATTGTAGAGGGAGACTTTGATGTTTCTTTCTATCATCTACTCTCTGAACCCAATACACGTATTCAAGAGACACGTTTTGCCCGACCCGCTATGTTTGCGTTTACTTATGCCCTTAGTCAAATGTGGACAGCCTGGGGTATCAAACCTGCTGCTGTTTTGGGACATGGTGTAGGCGAATATGCGGCCGCAACAGCCGCAGGGATCCTCACGCTGCCAGAAGCTTTACGGCTGGTAATAGCCCGTGCCCGCCTAAGCAATGCGCTTCCTACGGGTGATGCGATAGCAATTATATTGGGCGACGCTAAAAAGGTACTGCAAAAGTTAATAAACTACCCTGAAATCTCCCTCACCGCTTTAAACGGACCAGAAAATACCGTTGTATCAGGTCAGGAAACCGTGCTTAAACGATTTTTAGATGATCTTCCTGAGGGAATCGAAGCACAGGCCATCAACGCATCCCAGGCATTTGGGCCCGTGCTGCAGGATTCCATGCTTGCCGAATTTCGTACTCAGGTTGAGCGCACTTCTTTGCACGCACCCACTATCCCGCTTATATCCAATCTGAGTGGCGAAATAGCAAACCAGGCTATCACTTCCTTTTCATACTGGGTACAGCAGGCTCACAAACCAATCCAGTTTCAAAAAGGGGTAGAGTCTCTATGGCAGAATGGCGTGCGCATTTTTGTTGAGCTTGGACCTAGATCAACACTGCTCAATATGGCACGCAGTTGTGTGCCAGCGGACGAAGGGCTTTGGTTTCCAAATATCACCGAAGATCGTGATCTCAATGGGCCTCGAAAAGCCCTAGCAAAGCTGTACGAACATGGTGCCAAGATTGACTGGCAAGCGGTAACGTCCGGTAGAGGGCGTCGCATTACCGTGCCAAGCTACGCATTTGAGCCTCAGGTCCATTGGCTAACGCTCCCGCAAAATGAAGCTGCTCATATCGCCAACGGCTAACAAAGTTACAAATGCTTTAAGCGCCTGCTCAGACTAAAGCGGGCGGCCTGTACATTCCACAGAGCCTAAAATGAGGCGCCACTATTAGAGAAAAATTTAAGGAAGGTCTGCATAACCCCGGAGCAGCGTCATGCCTCCTTGTCGTATGCTTTATATGGTCTGCGTCGGCATTTTTTGCCAACAGGTCATGAAGCTATAGGGCGTGACGCGCTACTGGATGGTCGCATATCTGCTAACTGAGTACCTGCAATATTGTCATTTTTTCGACGAAAACTGATTGGGCAATCTAATCCTGCTTTTTTGCTAGGTCAACGATAGATAACCTTTTATATATTTGCGTTAAGCAAATACGCTGCCCTAATTAAGCAATTTATTTATTTTAATAGGCGATAGGTATTTTTTGCTTATTACAATAGGCAAAAGTGAAGGCATAAGAAAGCCATTTTTTTAGATCGTTTATGGCTTGATTTCTCTCGCTATAGGGCGCTACTGCTGATTTACAAGCAAAAGCGAAATTTTCAGAAATGACAACATTTCCTTCTAGAGCCTTATAAATACAGCTTAACCTCGGGTTCGATTCCCGCCAGCTCCACCAATAATTCTTTAAAATCAATAGTTTACAAAAAGCAAATTTCCCCTTTTTAGGATGGTTTTGGCTCCCAGAATGCCAGCTTTTTTTAGACACGGTTGGCAACCGCTTTACGCCTATGACCGTACCCCAATTGCGATTCGGTTGGGTATGCAACGACTTTTCACGGCCTATTGATTTGGGTCTTTCGTTAACGCTGGGTGCGTAAAAATCTAAGGACCATGCAACGTGGTTTTTTAAATTCTAGGCAGAATGCAACGGTTCTGGAAATAACATAACGGCCTGCTGCCACTGTTCATGCGTACAGTAATAGCACGGCATCAATGGCGTCTCCTTCGCTTCTTTTGCATGGCCGCAATAGGCACAGACAAAGTGGCCACTTGCTGGCATGGTCGTGCAGAATTCATCAGGAATATCCGGGCAAATAGAAAGACCTGGTTTTGCTTTTCGGTACAAAATTAAGCTGAAGTTACCTGATGGTTCAAAATAAATTCGGCGTAATTCGCCTAAATGTTGGATGCCTTGGGCACGTAACTCCGAAGTTACCATGCTACGAGGCAATTTAGAGGCTTTTAAATTGTCCATCAGCAAGCGGCCATCTTTTAGCAAAATACTTACCTCGCCCTGAAACGCTGCTTCAATTTTTGGTCTTTTAAAAGACAACAGTAAAAAGCTTCTTTGGCAAGTAAATGCCATAACTAGCGCAACAATGGCAGGTATAAGGCCCTGCGTTGGAAGTTGGATGGGGCCGCCAATGGCTGCTCCTATTATGAAGAGCACCGCCATTTCTAAAATGCTGAGCTGCGCAGCCGTGCGTTTTCCCAAAAGTTGCATGAAGAAAAGTAGAAAGCAGTAGATTGCACCAGTACGGAAGATCACTTCTATAAGAAAGCCCCATTGCGCATGGCCCATTAAAATGCGTTGCCAATCCAGCAATTGAATGTCTTGTGGCTGAATCCCCATAATCTTTATTCCTATCCCAGCTCAAGCACGGCTTTCGTCCATGCATGTGAGCCGCAGCTCTTGCATTCTTCTGTTAGAGGGAGTTGTGATTCTGTAACGTTTCCACAGTTCATGCAGGCAAAATGACTATCTACTGCTGCTTCAGCGTGTAATTCCCGATCGATAGAAGGGAGGATAGATAGTCCTGGCTTCGGATGATTAGCCGCAATAATCGAAAAATTGCCAGAAGGTTCTAAATATAATCGGCTAATTTGACTTAAATGCTGGAATTTTCGCTCGCGCAAAATTTCAAATATTTTCTTTTTCGAGATGAGAGCCATTTTCATATTGTCACCAAGAAGCTGACCATTTTTTACTAATATCAGTACTTCGCCAGTCACCGCCATCTCGACAACCTGATTTTTTCTTCTCCACTTCGACAATATATGATGTAGCGCCAATACGGTGATTAAAGATGTGAAAGGCGGCAACATGCCATTGTCAGGAGCAGTTAAAACCACGCCGGCCGCGCTTGACAAAGTGATCACGGCGGACATTTCAAATAGGGTGTATTGAGCGGCGACATGCTTACCTAACAGACGCATTACTAGCATCAGCATCATATAAATAGCACCGGCACGCACCAACACCTCTAACAAAAAATACCAAGGAGTATTACCCAATAAGATGCGCTGCCAGTCGCTAATAAGGAAAATTTTTTGCTCCATTGCTATATGGTCCTTTGGCGTCAAACCGGCATAAAAGTGGAATAGGGGCAAGCCTAAAATCGAAAATAGCAAAAAGGCCCTTTCATTTAGAGCTTTTTTTATTTAATTCAGCCTACTTTCAAATTCCCCGGGAAAAGAGGATATGCGCATGTTCTAAGCCACTCTATATAGGTCCATATTGTTATTCTGATTAAAATTACTTTTCTTAAGCCATCGGTGGGTAATAGCTAGCGCCGCTACCAGACTTCCTAAAACTTGACCAATAAATAACCATTCGGCTTTTTTATTGGCTTGTGACGATAAATACGCGCCTGCGGATAATCCCAGTATATTTCCGGCCGTGTCGAGTATTGAAGCAAATAAGGTATCTTGCATACTCAGTAAGTTGCTAGCGCTGATATTTTTAAGTGTGTCGATAATGAGACCCACACTACTAATAACTAAAAGCGTTTGCGCTAATGGCAGAGTTTCTTTGGGAATATCTTGTGAGGTATCGAGAAAAATTTCTGAGATTTGTTTAGAGAAACCTGTAAATAACAGGCAAGCGCAGCATGCTGCAGACAAGCCTACGATAAGGCCTGCATTGCCAAAGCGTCTGACGTTTTGCTGCAGATGCTTGATGAGTGTTGCTCCTTCATGATGTTCTACCGCGGCTTTTAATTCCCCCATCGCATTGGCAATCTCTACGCTTGTGGCTAATACCAAGCCCACGAGCATAGTATCAACTGCTGATAAAGGTGTAGATGAAACCTCTTGCGCAATGGATACCTCTTTACCAAGGTTGCCAGCTAACAACGACAGAATGACTGCATGGGCTGAGACAAACACATTACTTAAGCCAATTGGCAGGCCAACTTTGAAAAGCGTTGAAATATCTTTGAAGTTTGGAAGATGCCAATCAAATAACTTGAATTCATCGTATTGCCGGCTAAATTTATAGTAAAGCCTCAATCCTATAGAGCTTAGCGAAATGGCCAACGCATCCCCATAACCTAAACCAGCGATACCTAAACGGGGAAAACCAAAAGCGCCGAGTGCTAGCGCGTAACTCAAAAACGAAGACAGAACGGCATTTACCATACCCACAATTAAAACAATTTCAGGCTGTCTGTTACCTCGTGCAAAGAATAGATCGCTCGCACAAAAAAACGATGGCATAACGCTGTAACTTACGGCATCACAATATTTTTGGGCGGCTTGCGAGACTTCTTCGGATATACCCAAAGTGCTTAAAAAGGGTGAAACATTACGTAGCAATAGGCTGGTAGGTAAACTTAAGGTACCGCTAACCCACCAGCTTTGGGCAACAATTTCGCCGATTCGGGCTTTTTCTTGGGCACCATTTAATTCCCCTACAAACACGCAAGTAGGAGTTAGCACTCCTTGCACAAGACCTTTGAGTTGAGCAACGGATGCCATGGCTAAAGGGATAGCTGCCATTTCATTTTGGCCTAAGTGGCGTATCGCGATGCCACTAACGATCCCATGTAGTACCGTGCCTAAACTAGACAGGCTTAAAGATACAGCGGGTTTGAATAGCTGATTGATAGCTGCAAGGTAAGTAATAGGTTCTGTTGGTGTAGGAGAACCTATTAAATTTGCAGTTTCTGATTCGGTGGAAGTTAATGTTTCCTCTGTGTTTATCTCTACTGCTGTGTCTCTAGGCTCGCTGGTTACCTGAGGCTGCATGTAACTCGTGGGGGAGAGTGCAACCTCCTCTTCACTATGTGACGATAAGACTCTATATCTGACAGATCCGGGAGAGGAGAGAGGCGAGATCATTTATATTCCTTTGTATAAACAGGTTTACTAAACGCATGCTTCTTGGCGGCTTAGGATGGATGTACTGTCAGATGGTGCAAGATTCAATCGCATGCCATCTTGTTTGCGCCAAAGCTCAGCGTATTCACCATGTTGCGCTAGCAGGCTTTGATGCGTGCCGGATTCCACGATAGAACCTTCTTTCAAGACTAGAATCAAATCGGCATGCGCAATGGCAGAAAGTCGGTGTGCGATAACCAACCGAGTGGTGTGCCCGTAATCTTCATGCAGATGCAAGAAGATGGCTCCTTCAGTTTGGGCATCGAGCGCTGCGGTGGGTTCATCTAGAAGCAATAAAGGACTTTTTCGGAGCAACGCGCGGGCAAGGGCCACCCTTTGTCGTTCGCCCCCTGACAGTTTATTGCCCCGCTCTCCGATGCGTGTCTCAAGTCCTTCACTGGCTGAAGTAATAACGGGGGTGAGCATAGCAATACGAATAGCTTGCGCAAGGTCTGCATCTGAAGCCGTAGGGCAGGCAAAGTTGAGGTTGTCGCGTAAGGATCGATCTAATAAATGCGCATCTTGCGTCACATAACTGATGGACTGGCGTAAGGGCTGCGCCGTAAACGACTCGATGGGTTGACCATCTATAAGTATTTGTCCAGCATCGAGCGCGTATAAACGCAATAGCAATTTCATCAGCGTAGATTTGCCCGCTCCAGTTTCTCCGACCACCGCACAAAAGGCCCCAGCAGGAATAGAAAAGCTTGCGCAATCTAGAAGGGGTTTGCCTGATGCATGGCGAAAACTAGCCTCCCGAAATTCAATCGACGGCGCCTGCTTAAAAAGTAAATGATGCATAGGCTTAAACGGTTGCCGTGCATGCAGTTTGTCTAGCAACTCTCCCAGATTGAACATGCCAAGCTGTGCTTCTCGTATGGCATATCCGAAAGAGGAGAGTGGCAAAGTAAATTGCAGCAGATAACTGCTTAATAAGGCGAAATCACCGATGGTGCGCCGGTGTGCCAAGATATCTCGGCAAGCGAGTAAGGTAAGGACGCTCAGCGCAACGCCGAGGATCAACAGTTGCAGCACACCCAATATTTCCGTCGTACGCGTGATGCGATTATTGGCTTGTTCGCTAGTCTTAAACGTGTCGTCCAGTTGTGCCAACTCGTGGGCTTCATTGGAAAAAGCTTTGACGGTGTCCACATGGGCAAGGGTATCGACCAAACGGGCCGATGCATGGTCGGTGGCGAGATTGCCCTGGTGTTGCAGTGCCACACAGCGCTGCATGGTCAATGCTGTAAAGCCCAGATACGCTAATAAAAACCCCAGCAATACCGCCGCATAGAGCCCACCAAACAGCGAGAACACGACGAGACTTGCAAACACGATTTCAATGAAAAGAGGAGCAATGCTCCAGAAAATGCCAATTAATACACGCAGGGTGCTGTCTTGTGCGCGTCTAACTTCGCTAGCGGTTGTCCCGGTCTGATGCTCGCTCTGCATTGCAGCGGGTTGATTGAACACCTGGCTAACGTAATTGAGTGTGATAGTGCGTTTTATCCGCTCATTAATGACAATTAATAGATATTGCTCACCGTGACGCAATGTCTGGGAGAGAAACCATGCGCCTCCATAGGCCGCGCAAAGTATATAAGCCGTTGTGGCGGAGGGGGATGGGCTGGAAAAAACATCGATTAAGTATTTGAGCAATATCGGGGTGACGACGCTCAAGCCAATGGCAGTGCCTGTGCAGGTTATAGCAGCAAGTGCTTGAAGATGCGCGGACCAGGTATTTGACCAGAGGCATTTCAATAAGAAAAGCAATGTCTTAAAAGCACGTTGCCCCTTCATGCTTGCCGCCATCCCTGCATAAAGAGTTCAACGGCAAAAATATGCAAGATATCCATGAAATATTCACTTCGGCCTTTACTGCTTTCCTGGATAGCCATACGCGTTTTAGCTACATCGATATAGCCTTCCTTGGCGAGAAAACCTTCTAAGCAGCGCTCCATGATATGGTTTTTATGCCTCTGGATACCGAGTAGATCAATCCCTGAGGTTTCCCCTTTGTTTCTTCGCCATAAATGAGGGTAGCCTGTCGCCTTCGAGACCGATTTCCTCAAGAGAATACGGTTATGCGCCCCGTCAAAATGCGCGTAGCTGGGCGTAGAGACGGCTAACTCAATCATGGGCTGACACAAAAAAGGGTAATGTGTAAGGCGCTTGAAAGGGTGAGCAGGTGCTCGGATATCATCCAGTGATAAAAAAGCTAAAAATAGTTGATATAACTTACCTGGCCGACGAATTTTTGTGGTTTGCATAAAGGGATGCAAATGTGCGCGCCCTTTGCTTATTGGCTGGTGTGCTGCCTCAGCGAACAGTGCAAAGTTGCCATTAATATTTTCAGAAGGATCTGCGACAAAGAGAGATTGCATAGCCTTATGCGCTACTTGCGGGAGCGACGCTCGGTGCATCAATGCTAATTCCATCGCAATCTTCCTCATCTGCCGCCAGCGTAAACCCAGCATGGCATCTGCCAGCACACCAAAAGGTGGTGGAGCAAGAAAAAGCGCATCTCCGCCATGCCCACTGATGAGCGGCGTGTTCTCCTGGTGCTCTAGCCGGCTGGCAAACTCTTGATTGAACCCGAGTAGACAATATCTAATATGTGGTTTCGCCATACGCGGAATGGCTTGTGCGGGCGCGAAGGACAGCGCCTGTATATCGACTTCATGCAGGTTTGCACGCGCATGTTGTACGACATTTTTCGCATGTTCTAGTTCATTTGAAGAAGCAACCTGGGCGTTGTAATAATGGGCGCACGTCAATGGTCTTTCAGCCGAAGATATCGCGCGCAAGGCTAGCAAAACCGAGCTGGATTCCAATCCGCCAGAAAGCTCCAGTACTGGCTGACTGGTGTGTGGGATATGTAGGCTCAGATAGTTTTTTAGCAGGTCAAAAGGGTCTTGTGCCACGCTCTGTGAAGTATGTGCCAGAGGATCCCAAATCGGGGTGATGTCTGGTTTGCACCCCGGCATGCAGATAACCGCACAGCCCGCTGGGAGTTCAGAGATAGAATCAAAAGGCATATCGCCATTTTGTACCGACCCGGTACGCAACCAGGTAGGGAAAAAAGCCGTATTCCACCCCGGGCGCTCACCACGCTCACTAAGGGCTTCATATAAACACGTAATCGAATCGGAAAAGAGTAAGCCGTATCGCGCTGACCACGACCAGTACACCGCCCACTGGCTGCTAGGATCACTGACACAGATAAATTGCTGCGCTACCTTGTCAAAGCATATCCATAGATACTGCCCCCAAAATTGGGTAGTGAGTTGTTCAGGACTTTTTAACGCAATGGCATTCAAATTCGCTTTACTTAGAGGACTATTATCTACTTTCGAAAATGCGCTTCCATATAAGCAATAGAAATGGGAGGCATTATCTTCTTGCATCACCTGTGCGCTGTGTGGACCACCTGCTTCCTGCCAGAGCGCCCCTGCGATGTGGCTTCCCTGATTACTCTCTTTATTGCGAATGACCTGCCATTGTCGGTTGGGTATCAAACAATCTTGTGAAGGCGGATAGACGATGCCAAGTAGAGTCATGAGGGAGTTCTAATAAAGGGGTAGGAAATTCCAGAATGACCGACAACTCCTCTCTCCTGCTTGGGCTATCCCCAATAACCACGCCATTGGCTTCTGACCACGCATGTGCATAAAAAGGAAAGGATTGCACACCGATCACAAGGTTTAAAGCCAATCCGGACCGTGCGCACAGGAGTGTTAGCGCTACCGACCATTCCAGGCATTTAGTCGATTTGGGATAGAGCAAACACGCCCAGTTGATGGCTGCCACAAACGGTGCATACTCATGGGGTTGGCCAAAAGCCAGATTTGCTTCTTGACGGGCTCGTGCGCACTGTTGCAGGAGTCCAGGGAGTTTGTCGCGCGCTACCCGCCTATGCACCGATCTCAATATAAAGAGCGCTTTGACAATCAAGCGAAATGGGGGGCGATGCTCAAACGCATCATTAGGCAACTTCCAGCCATTGGCAGACATCCCACCCGTCTGCGGCGTAGGACTAACCGTGTTGAACTTAGGATCAATATGGGGAAAAGTCGTGTCTGTAAGCCATCCTGCATGGATTAATTGTTTGAGCAAGGAGGTAGATTGGGCCATATTAGTTGGCGCACCAGACCATTCCAGGCCAACGTACGGCGCTACTTCAGCAGACTGAGCATGCGATAACACCGCGTATCGATCGCGAACGGCGTCCAGCATGATTATCTGATTAGAAAAACATGCGCCCAAAACAGAGGGCATGAAATGATGGAACATATTTGCTCATTTTTCATGTGACAGCTCATGGTAGAACCCACAAGCATTTCACCTCCCCAGCTCTATAATTAGACTGATTGGGTTTTCTCATAGAAAAAAGGGGAGGTGAAGCATGCTACTTAGTACATCGAAATATTTTTTTATTTTATATTTCTAATGTTTATAGGAAGCGACCCACACCAGCTTCTTTATATTGTCCAGAGCCGCCGAGAGTCATTTCAGAAGCACAGAATTCTGTGAGTAATTCATTTTCTTCTTGGGAATTTACAGTTTCAGTCGTGTTGATATCTTTATTTTGCATATTATTCTCCTTATGTTAAAAATCTAAAAAAATAAAGCCACAGGCAGACTGCGCAAGTAGCTAACTTTGCCAATACAAATTACGACTGGCAGATTCAGAATAATTTAAAAAATAAATCTTTCGAATAAGATAAACACCCCTTTTTTTACTCATTCTTAAATGGGGTATGCGCTCCATTTAAAAGTGAGTAAAACCGTCCCTGAAAAGATCACTTTCCAATTTCAGCAGACTGGACATGCGATAACACAGCGTATCGATCGCGAAGGGTGTCCAGCATGATTATCTGATTAGAAAAACATGCGCCCAAAACAGAGGGCATAAAATGATGGAACATATTTGCTCATTTTTCGTGTGACAGCTCATGGTAGAGCCCACAAGCGCTTCACCTCCCCATCTCTTTGATGGACTGATTGAGATTTCTCATAGAAAAGGGGGGTGAAGCATGTTTGCTTACTACATCGAAATATTTATTTTTATATTTCTAAGATTTACATAAAGCGACCAATACCGGCTTCTCTATATTGTCCAGAGCCACCGAGAGTCACTTCAGAAGCACAGAATTCGGTGAGCAATGCATTTTCTTCTTGGGAATCTACAGTTTCAGTTGTGTTCAAATCTTTATTTTGCATAAGATTCTCCTTAGATTAAAATCTAAAAAATAAAGCCACAGCAGACTGCGCAAGTAGCTACCTTTGCCAATACTAATTACGACTGGCAGAGTCAGAATAATGTAAAGAATAAATCTTTCTAATAAGATAAATACCCCTTTTTTTATTTACCTTTAAATGGGGTGTGCACTCCATTTAAAGGTAAATAAAACCGCCCAGTGTGGACCCGCATGCCGAGGGTGTGGGAGGGGATCGGTCGTGGGCTGCTCCCTATCTCGATGAAGCTCTCAGCACACATTTACCTATCATTTTTTGTTAACTAGTTCACGCAGATACACCATCAAATCGCTGGCTAAAAGGCCGCGTTCACCATCCATCTGCGCGGCGAGATCGCCGGCTTTGGCGTGTAAATCAACGCCTGTGATTGCTGCTTCAGTCAAATTTAGCCCCTGTGCTAGTAGACCTGCTATGGTGCCGGTTAATACATCTCCCATCCCTGCGCTGGCCATGCCCGCATTTCCTGCTTCGCATATCCAAGGGGTTTGTAAAGTATCTATGACAATAGATCCTTTACCTTTGAGGACAATGCTACCGCCGTACTGATCTTGTAATTGTTTAGCCGCTCCAAGGCGATTAGCTTGGACGTCTACTATGGAGCAATCTAATAGGCGTGCTGCTTCACCAGGGTGAGGGGTTAGTATCCAGTCTTCGCGTTTTTGCGGGTTTTTCGCTAGAAGGTTGAGAGCGTCTGCATCTATTACTTTAGGATGTGGGTTTTGTAGGGCTTTTTCAAATAATTCCTGTGACCAATCGGATTGTCCAAGACCTGGCCCAATCGCGATGACGGTTGCATGCGCTAGTAAAGGAGTGAGGTCTGCTGCAATGCTAGCTTTATGGCTTATCACCTCTGGGCGTGTTGCATTTAAGAAGGCGTAATGGGTTGCATGAGTAGCAATAGTAACTAGGCCGGCGCCTACCCGTGCTGCAGCTTCCGCTGCCAGCCGCACGGCGCCTCCCATTCCTTGTGTGCCACCTATTATTAATACATGTCCAAAATTCCCCTTATGGGTATCTCGTGCTCGGGGAGGTAATTGAGAGGGGGTCATGGGCATTGGATTTGTATGGTTTGTGTAGTTTGTGTTTAAAAGGTTTAATTTAAATGGATTCTAAGGAGTTTGCTCCGCGTCTTATTGCTTGGCAAGCAGAGCAGGGGCGGCATGGTTTACCTTGGCAGCAGGGCAGTTTTGGAGATCCGTATCGTGTATGGCTCTCTGAAATTATGCTTCAACAAACGCAGGTTGCAACGGTTATTCCGTATTACCAACGTTTTTTAGAGGCTTTTCCTGATGTGTATAGCTTAGCTCAAGCTCCGTCAGATACGGTGATGGCGTTGTGGAGTGGTCTTGGTTATTACGCGCGTGCGCGTAATTTACATCGGTGTGCACAGGTGGTTGTGGAGCGTGGAGGGGCTTTTCCTGACAGTGTGACTGAGCTTGCAGAGTTGCCTGGTATTGGGCGTTCCACTGCAGCGGCGATTGCTGCATTTGCATTTGGAGCGCGTGCGGCGATTCTAGATGCGAATGTCAAACGGGTGCTAACCAGGGTATTTGGAATTGAGGGAGTGCCTTCTGAAAAAGCAGTTGAAAAGGTGCTGTGGACGCTTGCAGAGTCGCTTTTGCCGGATACCGGCATCGGTGCGTATACGCAAGGGCTGATGGACTTGGGTGCAACGCTGTGTGTTGGGCGCCGCCCACATTGCATGCGTTGCCCTTTTGAAAAAGAGTGTGTTGCGCATCTATCTGGCCGGGAGCATGTGCTACCGCAAGCGCGTGTGCGAAAAGCCAAACCAACTCGGTATTTCGATGTGCTTGTGCTGCGTTCGGAAGACCGTGTATTGCTTGAGCTAAGGCCTCCAGTGGGTATTTGGGGCGGTTTGTGGAGTTTGCCTGAGGCTAAGAGCCGTGAAGAGTTAGAAAACTATATTGCTACTTTGAGCGGCTTTGATCCAACTTCTCGCACATTAGGTACGCAACAGGCATTGGTTGAGTTGACTGCGCTGGCACCGATTGCTCATGAATTTACACATTTTCGTAAAATCATGCAGCCGTATTATGTGTCTTATGCTGAGCTTGATAGGGCTCAGTTGCATGCACAATTGGCTGTTGTCCATCAGGTTGAGGAAGCTAATACCTTATGGGTGCCTTTGCAGGAAATCGATAAATATGGGTTGCCTGCGCCGATACGCAAGTTATTGGAGGCATTGAATATGCCAATACCTGTTTAATTTCTTCTAGGCGTGAGAGGTTCATGCATGGCGTGAAGTTGGCGATTCATGAAGTCGCTTAGGGTGTTGATGCCTCGTAGGTGCAAGATGGTGTTTCGTACGGCCGCTTCTACTAGAACAGCAAGGTTGCGCCCGGCAGCGACTTGCAGTGTTACTTTATGAATGGGTAGACCTAATATTTCTTCAGTCTGGGTATCTGTGGGGAGGCGTTCGAATTTCTCGTCGGTGCGACGTACTAGCTGAACGACGAGTTTTAGCTTCTTTTTCCGCCGCACCGCAGTTTCACCAAATATGGTTTTGATATCAAGCAGGCCGAGTCCGCGCACTTCCAGTAAGTTTTGCAATAAAGGTGGGCACCGTCCTTCAATAAAATCAGGACCTAAGCGCACGAAGTCGACTGCATCATCGGCCACTAAGCCATGCCCGCGGCTGATCAGCTCTAGCCCAAGCTCACTTTTTCCTAGCCCAGATTCCCCAGATAGCAAAACACCCATTTCCAGAATATCAAGAAACACACCATGCAACGTGGTGCGGGGTGCAAAAAGGTGGGAAATGTATAGGCGCAGATGGTCAATAACGGTTGCGCTTGAAGTGGGGGTGACAAAGAGGGGGGTGGAGGAATGCGTGCATTGCTTTACTAAATCCGGCAATGCGTGAACGCCATCTGCAACCACTAAAAAGGGAGGCTCTAGTGCTATGAGCTCTGCCATTTGTCGTTCGCAATCCTGTTTGGATTGGCGCTGATAATAAAGCGTTTCTGCTTCACCGAGTACTTGAATGCGATTGGGGTGAATGAGATTGAGGTGCCCCACTAAA
Organism: Mycoavidus cysteinexigens; assembly: GCA_031963045.1. Classification (GTDB taxonomy): domain Bacteria; phylum Pseudomonadota; class Gammaproteobacteria; order Burkholderiales; family Burkholderiaceae; genus JASSUD01. The sequence continues at coordinate 57,850 of JASSUK010000002.1, read as the reverse complement.
TCTGCACTGGAGGTGGCATGCGCTACCACATCACTCGAAAATCCCCGGTCACCGCCTTTATAGCCCGTTAGCCATTTGAGTTTGAGCTTGTCGACATTGTCGTCAAACATGCCTTGCGCTGTAATGCTAGGAATATCCATAAAAATGGGTGTGCTAGCTGGTTAGTAGGTGGTAGATCGTGGCTGGGTTAGCCTCGGTAGTTAATTGCTTACGCTTTTCTGGGTCTGAGAGAAGTTGCGCAATTTCAGAGAGTATTTCGAGGTGCTGCTGAGTGGCGTGCTCAGGCACAAGCAAAAAAATAAATAAAGCTACGGGTTCTCCATCCGGCGCCCCAAAGGCAATCGGTTGCGTTAAGCGCATCAACGCAGCCACGGGTTGTTTGAGCCCTTTAATACGGCCATGAGGTATAGCGACGCCGGCCCCCAAGGCTGTAGAGCCAAGTTGCTCTCTAGCAAGCAGATTTTGGGTGACTACATCGTGCGCAATGCCATGGTGGTGCTCAAAGAGTGTGCCGATAGCAGTAAATACCTGCTCTGCGCTGGTGTGATCTAGCTCCAGAACAATATTATCGGAGGGAAAGAAAGAGGCGAGATATTTCATGGTGGATAGGCAGGTAAAGGTGTGCCTTGCTGGGATCTGCCAACCAAAAGTTGCATTGGGCAGATCCCAGCAAGTCCTAAAAACAAAGATCCGCTGACTGAAGGTTATAGATCAATATCAGTAACTGATTCACGTTTTTTGCGTCGTGGGATAAGGCGCACAGCCTTGTATTTTAAAACTTGCCGAGTGAGTGCAGAAAAAACACCATTGATAGCTTTGTAGAGATTGTCATTCGTGGTTTGCACCACGATATCTTTCCCTTTCGCAGCATTTGGCCCTTTTACGTGAACCGTGACCTCAGCCGTTGGATATGTTTTTTTCCGCTCAATATGGTGCGGTGTAAGACGGACGGTAGCAGTTACAACATCTTTGAAATACCTGGTAACTTTATTAACCTTATTCGTAATGTATTTTCGTACAGCAGGCGTGACATGCAGATGGCGGCCAACGATATTGAGATTCATAGTCCTCCCCTATAGAAATCATCAAACGGATAATGCATAGATACAAACTACAATACAGAAACCAGTTTTCAGTTTTCTCAGGGCTTTTTCGTAGTTTCCCAAGAAATAGTTTTTTTCACTTTTTCGAAGTGTACAAAAGGAAGTATATGCCGGTTCTCATGCATTTGCTGCTCCCCATCAACAATTCTTTGTAACCATCACACGAAGATTACATCCTAAAGTGCTCACCTAAATATACGCGACGCACATGAGTATTTTCAATAATTTCGGCAGGCGCTCCAGCGGCCAGTACGCATCCCTCGCTGATGATATACGCGTGATCACAAATACCAAGGGTTTCGCGCACATTATGATCCGTAATTAAAACACCGATGTGACGTTCTTTCAAAAAACGGACAATTTTTTGTATCTCGAGTACGGCTATGGGGTCTACCCCTGCAAAAGGCTCATCGAGCAGAATAAAGCGCGGATCGGTTGCGAGTGCCCGAGCAATTTCAACGCGTCGGCGCTCTCCACCAGATAATGAAAGCGCTGCGTCATCTTGCAAATGGGTAATCTGTAGCTCTTCCATGAGTGCCTGCGCACGATTCTCTACCGCGCTTTGAGACAGTTTTTTGCCCGTTTCATCCACTTGCAGCTCCAAGACCGCACGAATATTTTCAGCGACACTGAGCTTACGGAAGACCGATGCTTCTTGCGGAAGGTAGGAGAGTCCCATGCGCGCCCGTTTATGAATAGGAAACCGGCTAATAGACATATCATCGAGAGTGATTTCACCTGCATCAAGCCGTACAAGCCCTACGATCATATAAAACGAGGTAGTTTTGCCAGCCCCATTTGGCCCTAAAAGTCCCACGACTTCTCCGCTTTTTACATCAAGCGAAACATCTTTGACGACGGTGCGTGAGCCATAGTGTTTTTTAAGATTACGCACTCTAAGCATGCTGTTTTGTTGAGCACGTAAATGCAACTGGGGGTCGAGGAGTGGGGGTGCAGAGGTACTCAAGGCTGTATAGCAGAAGGATTAAGAGAGGGGTGAGGCGTTAGCGGCGTAATATTTGTAGACGGAGTCAGTGAAATGGCATTATCACCTTGTGGTTTTGGATGAATGTGAGCAGGAGTTTTATTGGGAGAAGAAATCATTGCCCGAACCCGGCCATGAGGATTCGCCTGATTGGCAATATCATTTCCCGAATCAGCACTATAAATATTGTGCGCATGATCATAGCGAATCACACTGCCTTGTACTTCATCTAGGACTTTGGTGAGCCCCTGTAGGCGCAAAACGTGTGCGCGGCCTCTCATTGTTGCGATTTCACTTTTATCATCATAGGTGATGGTCTTGCCGCGGCCTTCTATATATTCGTTGAAGCCGTAGCGTTTTTGCCGAAAATAAGCCCGTGGCCCGCCGTTTGTGCTGGCCTTAATATATTGATATCCCTCAGGATCGCGCTGTACAGTGATCTGATCTGCTTTGATCAGAATGGTACCTTTGTTTAGCACCACGTGGCCCGTTAAAGTATTAATTTGCTTTAGATCATCGTAGACCCAACGATCAGTTTGAAAATATATAGGGGCAAAACGATCCTGCTGCTCGGCGGCTCTACAAGGTAAGAGCGTAAGCAACAGTAAAAAAGAGAATAGGCTCCTGAAGAGGATACGGAAAATAGGCATGAGCTAGCGGGTAGGAGGGTTCGCGCTTTGGGGCTGTATTGTAGGAGAAAACACGCCTTGAACCCGGCTTTTGAAAAGAATGGTGCGGGTGGTGTTGTTATATTCCATACCGGTTGCAGTGGCAATGGATGGGCCACGCTGTATGGTTACAGGTTTTTCTGTTTGTACTAGATCATCATTGATTAAAACACGAAAATGCTCTGAGGCCATTTGTATTTCAGGCTCAATATTTTTACCGCTTCTAGCACTTGCACGCAAAACACGTGCATCACCATATAAATCAAGGATGGAGCCGTCTGTATTTAACCTGCCTCGCTGTGCAAAGCTGGTTATTGGAGGCTCATTGGGCGTAAAGACGCGCACAGCAGGTAAGGTAATATCTATCGTTCCATCATCTTGGTAATGCACCATTTTGGACGCTTTGATCCGGTATTGTGTTGTACCTTGAGGATTTAAAATCGTCACGGAAAAATGATCTGCGAAATAATCTGGCGTATGTGTTTTAGCGCGCGCAGGCAAGAGCGGGCCAGTAGACTGATTAAGTAGAAAAAGCCCATACGTTAGGCCGGCGAGCAAAGCTATCCCGCCTAACGGAAGCCAGTGCCTAAAACGTTGAGTACGCATACGGATAAAAGAGTTTTAGGGTGTTACTAAAAAATAGCTAGTCGTTTTTAAATGACTTTGGCATCAAGCAAGTCATGCATATTGAGAGCGCCTAGCAGTGTGCGGCTCTCATCTACTACTAAAATTTGGTTGATCCGACATTTTTCCATCAGCTCAATCGCTTCTACAGCAAGTTGATCTGGAGAAACAGTGTAAGGTTGCGCATGCATCAAAGTATGAATACTACGGTCTAACTGAGAGAGATCGGTCGTATTCTCAAGGAATCTACGCAAATCACCATCTGTAAAAATACCTTCGACTTGGTTATGTGCATTGACGATAGCAGTCATACCTAAGCGCTTAACCGTCATTTCCAGTATCGCCTCACGCACAGTGGATTCCATGCTGACTTTAGGAATGAGCTCTCCGGTGCGCATGACATTTTTTACCGAAATAAGTAGCCGATTACCTAGTGCACCACCAGGGTGTGAGCGAGCGAAATCTTCTGGGGTAAAGCCGCGAGCATCGAGCACAGCAACAGCCAAAGCATCGCCCATTGCTAAAGCAGCAGTGGTACTGGCCGTAGGGGCTAGATTTAAAGAGCATGCCTCTTTTTCAACGCCTGCATCTAAGTGCACATCCGCTAATTGCGCTAAGCTGGATGTAGGGCGGCCCGTAATTCCAATGAGTTTCGTCCCCATGCGTTTAATCAGAGGCACAATACCTAGTAATTCTTGGGTTTCACCTGAATTCGACAGAGCAATGACTACGTCATCGCGCGTAATCATGCCCAAATCCCCATGGCGTGCTTCTGCGGGGTGGACAAAGAAAGCGGGTGTTCCCGTGCTGGCTAGCGTGGCAGCAAGCTTGCGCCCAATATGGCCAGATTTACCCATTCCTGATACAACAACGCGACCGGTGCATTGGAGCACATATTGCACCGCGTCTACAAATCGCTCATCAATGCGTTCTGCTAACGCACAGACTGCCTCTCCTTCAATATGGAGAGCCTGTTTAGCTAAACTGATGATTCTTTGAGAAAAAAGGGGAGGCGAAAGGGATTCATTTTGTCTACTACGCATAGGATCATCGTCTAAATTGACTGTAAGTGAATGGAATTTCGCTATCATTCACAAAATAGAATTCACAAAACGCGAAAGTATAACAAAGCCCATTTCAGCTGCCAGTGTTCTATGATACGCAGGTATGCTGGTATAAGGTACAGTAAATAGCTTGTGCTATATGGCCTGATATCAGATTTGGAATCTCCAAAAAGAGTTTTAGGACACTTCAATGACTTCACCCCTTGAGCTTACCCTTTTCCTTCTGCTAGCTGGCGTAGCTGGTGTTGTGATATTTCGTATGCTGAATCTGCCTCCCATGCTTGGCTATCTAACGGTAGGCATGCTGGTTGGCCCCCATGCTTTAGGGATCTTTCCTGAATCAAAAGAAATTGGTTACCTAGCTGAATTTGGGGTGGTCTTTCTGATGTTTTCGATAGGCCTGGAATTTTCTCTTTCCAAGCTGCGTTCGATGCGGCGCATCGTTTTTGGGTTAGGGTTATCGCAAGTATTTTTTACGATGGCTATTACCTTTGTCGTAGCAATGGGACTGGGCTTTTTCTTTAATGTGAGCTGGCAGGCAGCCTTAGCATTAGGGGGCGTTTTTTCAATGTCCTCCACAGCCATTGTGAGTAAATTGCTCTCTGAGCGCTTGGAGCTAGAGGTTGAGCACGGCCGTAATATTATTAGCGTGTTGCTTTTCCAAGATCTCGCTGTCGTTCCGTTACTTATTGTGACCGCTGCGCTAGGTAGTGATGGAGAAAGCCTAGCCATGGCGCTCCTGTTTGCTGCAATTAAAATTACCTTTGCTTTAGTGCTGTTGCTATGGGTCGGTCAACGTTTTATGACGCGTTGGTTGAATTTAGTTGCACGCCGCCGCTCGCAAGAATTATTTATGTTGAATCTGCTGCTCATTACATTGGGTGCAGCCTTTTTGACTGAGCAACTAGGTTTGTCGATGGCGTTGGGGGCATTTATTGCTGGGATATTGATTGCAGAGACACGTTATCGCCACCAAGTGGAAGAAGATATCAAACCATTTCGAGATGTATTGCTTGGTTTATTCTTTATTACCACAGGCATGTTGTTAGACCCTCGTATTCTCTGGTCGCATCCGATTTTGGTGTTGGCATTATTCCTTGCCATCATTGGAGTCAAAGCAGGTTTAATTACTGGGCTTGCTCGCCTTTTTGGTTCGCCAACAGGCGTAGCGCTTCGAACTGGCTTGGGATTGGCGCAAGCGGGTGAGTTTGGTTTTGTGCTGATGGAAGTAGTGACGCACCGGCATTTAATAGACCCTACTGGTACACAAGTCATCCTGGCATCGATGTTGTTATCCATGCTGGCCGCTCCTTTTATTATCCAAAATGCAGACCGCATAGTGATGCGCCTGTCATCCAGCGACTGGCTCAGGCAGTCTTTGCAAGTGACACATATTGCTACGCAGAGCATTAAAATTTCTGGGCATGTGATTATTTGTGGATATGGTCGTAGCGGACAAAATCTTGCGCGCATGCTTGAGCAAGAAGGACTGTCGTATGTGGCATTGGATTTAGATCCAGACCGAGTGAATGCTGCTGCAGTGGCGGGGGAATCGGTGGTGTTTGGTGATGCAACACGGCGTGAATCGTTGGTTGCCGCTGGGATACACCGTGCGGCAGCTATTGCACTGACTTATGCCAATACACCCTGCTCCCTTAAAATTTTGCACAATATCCATGAGCTTGAGCCCGCCTTGCCAACGATTGTTCGTACGGTGGATGACTCAGACTTAGAGCGCCTTTTAACTGCAGGAGCCACAGAAGTCGTTCCTGAAATTGTAGAAGGTAGTCTCATGTTGGCTTCGCATACTTTGGTGCTTATTGGCGTTCCTATGCGCCGAGTGGTGCGGCGTGTTGAAGAGATGCGAGACGCACGCTATAGCCTATTGCGCGGCTATTTTCACGGTGCAGATGATGGCGATGATGATTTAGAGCATGAACAAATTCGCTTGCAGTCTGTCTCAGTGGGTGCGCAATCGAGGGCTTTAGATCGACAGTTAGGCGATTTGAATTTCGCAGAGCTAGGAGTGGAAGTAACGGCTATCCGTCGGCGTGGCATTCGAGGTATTGAGCCTAGTAAAGATACGATGTTAATAGCCGGTGATATTGTTGTGTTACGAGGTTTACCAGAAGCATTATCTGCGGCAGAAGAAATATTGGTGTAGGGTGTGCCCTCAATAGTGTTGGTTGCATAAAAATAAAGGGCGGTGCGTTTTTAAAGCGTGCCGCCCTTTATTTTTGTGCGAGCGTTTTGGCAAGAAGGGCGCTGAGTGCTTCGAAGTTGGGCGTGCCTATATAGGTTTTGAGAATATGGCCTTTTTGATCGATGATAAATGTAGTCGGGGTAAGTGCAACCTTGCCAAAGCGCGCAGCTAATTCCCCATTATCTAAGGCGAGCATAAAAGGTAGATGATGCGTTTGGCTGTAATTGCGTAGGTAATCAATAGAATCACCTTTCATTGCAACAGCAATCCACTCAAGGCCCTGTGGATGAAAGCGCTGGTACAGCTGTATCAGTGCTGGCATTTCCTGTATGCAAGTACTGCAACTGGTTGACCAAAAGTGGACTCCGTAGACTTTACCTTGGAGCGACGCGCTAGTGAGCGATTGTCCTGATAGTAGGGTAAAGGTGGTATGGGGCGCTTTGGGTGTATTTTTGAGTGCGTAACCGAGCAATCCTGCAAAAATTCCGATTGCCAAGGCCAACCAAAAAGTACGTAGTGGTGAAAATACTTTCATAGATATGGAATGTACGGTAGGTTGGTGGTGACGAAGGAACCCCAACATGCATGCCACGGACTTTTAATTTTTGCTTTTAGATAATCGTAAGCTGATCATCAATGACGCCATGGCGCGCATGTTGGGGTTCCTTCGTCACCACCAACCTACACAGCTTGAAGAGGTAAGAAGTTTATAGTATTTGGACGCTCTTCAAAAATGGGCTCTTCGCTTTCGTCCCCAGCATGCCCATCCGATACGGATGTAAGCGGTTCGTAGTCTGGTGGTGCGTCTAATGGGACAACGACATCCGGTGGTGCCTCTGTATATTCTGGAGAGGGCGTAGAAGCTCTATGGTGATGTGCTCTTATATTGGACTCTATTAGCTCAGTGGCCTGGTGCAGTGTATAGGGTGGTAGCACGTCGTCAGATGCATCGCTTTTTTTTGTTTTTACCATGCCATGGAGCGCAGTACAGCTTATGGGCGTAACAACAAAACCCATAATAATTAATAGCAGATTTATATTTTCTTCAGCGCGTGAAGCATTAGCATTTTGTTTGGTGAAATTCGTACAGGCTAATGCTATGGAACCTATGCCTACTATCCCAAGGACAAGAGCTGCTATGAGTTTGGTAGTTCTTCCTGAAGAGGCGAGTTCGACTAAATTTTCTGATGCTGGGTAAATAAAGCTATGGCGGTGTATTGCGGGAGAGGCCGTATTCTCCATTTCCAAGTTTATTTCGGTCGGCGCAGTGTCAGTCGTACTCACTATGCTATTAAGGGGTGGACTATTCGTTGTACTGTGTACGCTGGATATACTATTAGCCGATGAAATAGAAGGCATTTTTTCTCCTGGATGCAAGTGTGCCTGTTTATATAAAGCTCCATCGACGGGCTCGGATTTTCCAAGCGCATGGCACTTCTATAAAAAGACAGAATCTTGCTGTATCCCAGCGTGAGAAGTTTCTAGAAAAGTCCGACCTTCTGCCCTCCAAAACACCCAAAATTATTTAATATGGGCCTAGGGCATGTCCTATAGCTTATGCATGAGATAGCTCTCAGTTTCTTATAATCCTCTGATTTGTATAGGGTTTTTTACTTATCCACAATCATTGTGGATAAGTATGTTGAAAACTCGTGGAATTCTCAAAAAATCCCCGTCGTACTGGGCCCGAGAGCCTTCTGCTTTTTTCTCAGGCAATTAAAAAAAGTCCTTTAAAATCAACGGATTAATAATTTGTCTTGCAAGATCTTTGCAAAGGTAGTAGGGCCCCTCTGACTCTATGCGTAAATGTGCATAGATTCGTTTTTGTCAACCTTTTTTTGTGCCATTTAGGTGTTTTTTACGTCTTATTTTTCAGAAGTAGGGTCAGTTCAGCGACCAATCAATAGGCGTGCGGCCGGTATGTGTCAGGTAAGCATTTGCTTTACTAAAGTGTCCACATCCTAAAAATCCACGATGGGCTGAAAGAGGGGAAGGGTGAGGGGCTTGCAGTATGCAATGTTGATCTTCAGGAATAAGTCGGCGCTTTGCTTGTGCAGAGGCGCCCCAGAGCAAAAATACTAAACCTGTGTAGTGGGTGCAGAGTTGGGTGAGTAAAGTGTCTGTACAAGCTTCCCAGCCTTGCCGAGCATGGCTAGCGGGCTTGCCTTGTGTAACGGTCAAGACGGTATTGAGCAGTAAGACACCTTGGCGGGCCCAGTGAGTTAAATTGCCATGTGAAGGAGGGGAAAAGCCAAATTCAGCGGTGAGTTCTTTAAAAATATTGCGCAATGAAGGAGGAGGGCGTACGCCCTGCGAGACCGAGAAGGCCAGGCCATGTGCTTGGGGTTTACCATGGTCGAGACCATGGTAAGGGTCTTGACCCAAGATAACTACTTTGACCTTTTCAGGAGGAGTTTGTTGTAGCGCATAAAAAACCGTATGTGGGAAAACAGCAAGTTGATTTGCTGAGCTATGTGCGGATGCGCTATCTACAAATTGGCAGAGCGGGCGAAATTGAGCGCTCTCGATGAAAGGCGACAGTAAAGTCGCCCACGCAGGAGGAAGCGCCTCAAATTGTGCGGCAAGTGGAGGGGAGAACGATAGAGGAGGAGCTAGGGTTTCAGACGGCTGCACGGCTAGACTCAAAAAAGAGCGCCTGTAGGGCTACGCCTGGATCTTTAGCGCGCATAAAGGCTTCACCCACTAGGAAGGTGTGTAAACCGGCTGCACGCAAACGGGCAATTTCTGCGGTAGAGCTAATGCCAGATTCGCTTACTGCGATGCGCTCTGGTGGGATCAGTGGAAGTAAGGAAAGTGTGGTTTCTAGCGAAACTTCAAAGGTATGCAAATTGCGATTATTGATTCCAATAAGCGGGGTGTTCAGCGTGAGGGCTGCTTCGAGTTCTGTCGCGTTATGCACTTCAACTAAAACAGCCAATCCAAGCGCCTGTGCTTGGGCTTCAAGCATTTGTAATTCAGAGGGTTTGAGCGCAGCAGCAATGAGCAAAATGCAATCGGCACCCATCGCGCGAGATTCTAGGAGCTGATAGGGGTCGACTATAAAATCTTTACGTAAAACGGGTAGTTTGCAGGCTGCCCGTGCAGCTTGTAAATGTGCAGGGCTCCCCTGAAAAAAAGGGGTATCTGTCAGCACAGAAAGGCAAGCTGCGCCATGCTGTTCATAACTATGGGCAAAAGCGGCTGGATCAAATATATCGCCAGCCTTGCGTAATATTCCTTTAGAGGGGCTTGCTTGCTTGATCTCAGAAATAACGGCAGGCTGTTGCGCTAGATGGCGCGCGCGCAGCGCAGCGATGAAGTCGCGCGGTGGGTCTTGCTTCTGTATTAAGGCGTGGAGTGCCTCAGCAGAAGTTGCCTGCTTTGCAGCCTCTACTTCCTGATGTTTGCGTTCTAAAATGGCTTGTAGGGTAGGAGACATACAGAGGGTTTATACCTTACGTTGTTGAGTAAATTTAACAAATGCATCTAGCGTGGCACGTGCTGCGCCAGATTCAATGGCCGCTCTGGCGCGTTCAATGCCTTCTTGAATAGAGGTTGCTACATTTGCTGCGTAGAGGGCCACACCTGCATTGAGAATCACAATATCACGTGCAGCGCCGGGTGTATTTTCCAGTGCCTGGAGCAACATGGTTTTGGACTCTTGCGGGTTGGCTACGCGCAATGCGCGGCTAGATATGCGTTGCAGACCAAAATCTTCTGGTTGTATGGTGTATTCGCGCAATACGCCATGATGGAGTTCACCCACTAGCGTGGGCCCGCCTAGAGAAACCTCATCCAGCCCGTCTAATCCAAAAACAACAAGCGCATGGGTAGCGCCTAAGCGCTGTAGAACGCGAATCAACAAGCTAACCAAATCACGGTTAAAAACCCCAATTAATTGGTTAGGCGCTTTCGCTGGATTCACCAAAGGTCCAAGAATATTAAAGAGGGTGCGCACGCCCAGCTCGCGCCGTATAGTGGCAATATTTTTCATGATTGGATGGTGATGCGGCGCAAACATAAACCCCACACCCGTAGCTTGTAAGCAGGCAACGATGTCTGCAGGTGTCAGGCTAAGATTGGCTCCGAGTGCCTCTAGTGCATCTGCGCTACCCGAGGAGCTAGATACGCAGCGATTGCCATGTTTTGCGACGGTAGCGCCTGCAGCGGCAGCAACAAACATCGTAGCGGTTGAGATATTAAAAGTACGAGCACCATCTCCGCCTGTGCCTACAATATCGACAAAATGTGAGAGATCTACCTCGCCTTGAGCGTGCTCTTTGATGTCAACGCGTTCCACATACTCACGCAACACCATAGCGGCTGCAGTAATTTCTCCGACAGATTCTTTTTTGCTGCGTAAACCAGCTAATAACGCGGCGGATAAGGTAGGAGCAATTTCCCCCTGTACCATGAGTCGCATGATATGCAGCATATCTTCATGTGCGAGTTCGCGATGTTCAAGAATGTGCTGTAGGGCAGCTTGCGGGGTGAGTGGCATGGGAAGGGGTCTACGAAATAGTATTCTCAAGAAAATTTTTTAACATGGCATGACCGTGCTCTGTAAGGATAGATTCAGGGTGAAATTGCACTCCCTCAATCGGCAAGCTATTGTGCCGGATGCCCATAATTTCGCCATCTTCTGTTTCGGCCGTGATAGTGAAGCAGTCTGGTAGCGTGGAGCGTTCCAACGCCAGAGAGTGGTAGCGAGTTACAGTAAAGCGGTCAGGCAAGCCCGCAAAAACTCCTTCGCCGGTGGTGTGAATAGTACTAACCTTGCCATGCATTAGGGTTTTGGCGCGAATAACAGTAGCACCAAATGCTTCTCCAATGGCCTGATGCCCTAGGCAAACACCCAAAAGAGGTATGGTCTTTGAAAAAGTGCGCACCACCTCTAAGGTAATGCCTGCATGTTTAGGGTCGCTAGGGCCAGGTGATAAACAGATTCGTGTAGGCCGCAATGCTGCTATTTCCTCAACGGTAATTTCATCATTGCGAAACGTTTGCACCTCTTCCCCTAACTCTCCAAAGTACTGTACTAGGTTGTACGTAAAGGAGTCGTAATTATCGAGCATCAGAAGCATAGTAACTTTAAATCCTGTTGTATAAGGGAGGGGCGCTTTTTCGGTGACATCGTGTACCTCTTTTTTATGCCTGGCAATATACTTTGAGAATCAGGACAAAAATAGAAGTAACGGAGCAATTACCGGTTCCGGGACAAATTATAGGTGGCGAAGGGTCTAATACCTTGGAAAAATAGGCTCAATATCTAGAAAAGGGTGCTGGCAAGGAAACGAGTGGGCCTGATCCGCGTACACTTACACCTTTGCAAAGCGCCACGTTACCCTTCAGTTTTCTAGAGTTCCCTCTATTTCGCTTTAACTTCTGTCAATTCACATTAATTTATATCAAATAAAGCTATGGCACAGTACGTTTTTACTATGAACCGGGTTGGCAAAATAGTGCCACCTAAACGCGCAATCTTAAAAGATGTGTCGTTGTCTTTCTTTCCAGGAGCAAAAATTGGTGTGCTTGGGCTTAATGGCTCCGGTAAGTCGACGCTATTAAAAATTATGGCAGGTCTGGATCATGAGATTGAGGGTGAAGCCAGGCCTATGCCCAATTTAAATATTGGCTATTTGCCCCAAGAACCGCAACTCAATCCTGAACATACCGTTAGGCAATGTATCGAAGAGGGTTTGGGAGCGGTATACGAAGCCCGACAAAAGCTGGATGAAATTTATGCCGCTTATGCATTGCCTGATGCCGATTTTGATCATCTTGCCGCAGAGCAGGCGAAATATGAAGCTATTTTGACAGCCAGCTCGGGTGATAAGGCTGAACAACAAATTGAAATTGCAGCGGATGCGCTTCGTTTGCCCGCTTGGGATGCCATTATCGGCAAACTATCAGGTGGAGAAAAGCGCCGCGTTGCTCTTTGCCGTTTACTGCTTTCTCGCCCAGATATGTTATTGCTCGATGAACCAACCAATCACTTGGATGCTGAATCAGTCGATTGGTTAGAGCAATTTTTAACGCGCTTTTCAGGCACCGTAGTGGCGGTAACCCATGATCGTTACTTCTTGGATAACGCCGCTGAGTGGATTTTAGAGTTGGACCGCGGTCGTGGCATTCCTTGGAAAGGTAATTACAGTAGCTGGCTCGATCAAAAAGAAACACGCTTAAAACAAGAAGAGGCAAGCGAGTCTGCACGCCAAAAAGCAATTCATCAAGAGCTCGAATGGGTGCGACAAAACCCCAAAGGCCGCCAAGCCAAATCCAAAGCCCGTCTGTCACGCTTTGAAGAGCTCAATAGCCAGGAATACCAAAAGCGTAACGAAACCAAAGATATTTTTATTCCTGTTGGCGAACGGCTAGGTAATGAAGTGATTGAGTTTGTAAACGTGAGCAAGAGTTATGGCGATCGTTTGCTGATGGATAACTTCAGCTTTTCGGTCCCGCCCGGCGCCATTGTTGGGATTATTGGTCCCAATGGAGCAGGTAAATCAACGCTTTTCCGTATGATTACAGGCCAGGAAAAGCCTGATAGTGGCGAGATTAAAATTGGTTCCACGGTCAAGTTGGCTTATGTCGATCAAAGCCGAGATGCACTCGTTGGCGAAAAAACCGTCTTCCAAGAAATAGCAGATGGCGCAGAGACGCTTATTGTTGGTAAATATGAAACGCCTTCACGCGCTTATATTGGGCGTTTTAACTTCAAGGGTTCGGATCAACAAAAAAAGGTGGGCACCCTATCCGGTGGTGAACGAGGCCGTTTGCATCTTGCTAAAACATTGATATCAGGCGGGAATGTTCTGCTGCTTGATGAACCTTCCAATGACCTGGATATTGAAACTTTACGTGCTCTAGAAGATGCCTTGCTTGAGTTTGCCGGCTGCGTGTTGGTTATTTCCCATGATCGTTGGTTTTTGGATCGTATTGCTACCCATATTCTGTCGTTTGAAGGTGATTCTCAAATAAGCTTCTTCCATGGTAATTACCAAGAATATGAAGCAGATAAAAAGAATCGCTTGGGTGAAGCAGGATCTCAGCCTAAACGTCTGCGTTATAAACCGATTGCACGTTAATTAAAGTGCCCAGGTCCTGTTATGTACCTTTTTGTTCTTGGCCTTAATCATTTGAGCGCTCCACTCGCTGTGCGGGAACGTGTCGTTTTTTCTTCTGAGCGTTTACGCCCTGCATTGCATGCGTTAAAAGCTGTCTGGCAGGCAGAATGGCGCCGAGAAGCGCATTCCTTATGCGAGCCTGAACAGGTTGGAGACGCTGAGGTGGCTATTGTCTCGACGTGTAATCGTACAGAGTTGTATTGCGCGGTACAAGGAACGAAAACCTGGACATCCGACTCTAGCGCAGCGTGGTGCCAGCGCTTAATAACTTGGCTTGCTAACTATCACGCTCTGTCAGCTGAAGAGCTGGCTCCCTATTTATATGTGCGGCAGCAAGATGGGGTGGTACGCCATGTTTTTTCTGTCGCAGCGGGATTGGACTCCATGGTGCTGGGAGAAACGCAGATTCTGGGGCAGCTCAAAACAGCAGTTCGTACAGCAGCTGAAGTGGGGGCGCTAGGAACCTGCTTACATCAACTCTTTCAGCGTTCTTTTTCGCTTGCGAAAGACGTGCGTGCTAAAACAGAAATCGGTGCGCATTCGGTTTCAATGGCGGCGGCGGCTGTGCGGCTAGCGCAGCGTATTTTTGAAGATATTGCTGGCCAAAGCGTGCTCTTAATAGGGGCAGGAGAGATGATTGAGCGCTGTGCGGTGCATTTTGCCGCACACGCTCCGCGTAAGCTAGCGATTGCTAATCGTACGATGGAACGTGGGCGACAATTGGCGCAACGCGTCAATGGTACGGTTCTCACGTTGTCTGAAGCCTCTGCAAACTTGCACGAATTTGACATTGTGCTGTCTTGTACGGCGAGCACTTTACCTATCATTGGCTTGGGAGCGGTGGAGCGCGCGCTGCGCGCACGGCGTCGACGACCGATGTTTATGGTAGATCTGGCGGTGCCTCGTGATATCGAGCCTGAAGTAAAAGGTCTAGAAGATGTTTTTCTCTATACCGTTGATGATCTAGGAAGCATCGTCTCGGAAGGGCGAGAACTGCGTCAGGGGGCGGTTATGCACGCTGAGGCAATGATAGAGACGCGTGTGCAACATTTCATGGAATGGATAAATGCGCGAGCTAGGGTACCTGCTATTCATGCAATGCATCGTCATGCGCAAGCGCTGCGCGTGCGTGAAGTGGAACGCGCGCATAAACGTTTAGCACAGGGAGAAGCACCTGCTCAGGTCATTGAAACATTAGCGCACGCACTGACCCAAAAATGGATGCACGGACCCCTACGCGCGCTGGCTGACGCGCCTGCAGAAGAGCGCGATAAGCTGATCCGCCTAGTTCCTGAGCTGTTTAAAATCACACGGCCTTAGGCTGCTTCTAGCCGTTTTAGTATGGATATTCTTTTACCGTGCTTCGTTTGAGCGAATCTCAAACAGAATCACATTCCTATATTTACACATAGCCCATTCATCAAACATGAAATCAAGCATGCAAGGCAAGCTCGACCAGCTTGTAATAAGGTTGACCGAGGTCAATGAAGCACTTAATCAGCCTGATATCACTGCAAATCTGGACAGCTATCGGAAATTCACACGCGAGCGTGCAGAACTCTCCCCATTGGTTGAGCATTACGAACTCTGGAAGAGCGCACTCCACGATGAAGAGACTGCGCAAGAATGGCTCGCTGATCTCTCCATGCGCGATTTTGCTGAAGAGGAAATTTCTGATGCGCGCAGCCGGATGGCCCAGCTGGAAAAAGAGCTGCACACTATGTTGCTGCCGCGGGATCCTAACGATGAACGCTCTATTTTTCTTGAAGTGCGTGCAGGAACGGGCGGTGATGAAAGTGCGTTATTTGCTGGAACCTTGCTACGCATGTATTTGCGATACGCAGAGCGTCAAAACTGGCCTGTAGAAATCATTTCTGAAAGCCCAGGTGAAATGGGAGGGTATAAAGAAGTCATTATTCGCGTGCTGGGTAAAGGCGCCTATTCCCGTCTCAAATTTGAATCCGGCGGACATCGTGTGCAACGTGTGCCAGAAACCGAAACCCAAGGGCGCATTCATACTTCAGCCTGTACGGTGGCGGTATTGCCTGAAGCAGATGAAGTAGGTGAAGTAGATATTAATCCTGCAGATCTGCGTGTCGATACCTTCCGAGCCTCTGGAGCAGGGGGGCAGCACGTTAATAAAACGGATTCTGCAGTACGCCTTACGCACTTACCCACAGGTATCGTCGTAGAGTGTCAGGATGATCGCTCTCAGCATCGCAATAGAAGTAAAGCATTGCAAGTGCTCGCAGCACGGATCAAAGAAAAACAACGTATGGAGCAGCATAGCCAAGAAGCAGCTGCTCGAAAAAGCCTTATTGGCTCTGGCGACCGCTCAGAGCGTATCCGCACCTACAATTTTCCTCAACAACGACTGACGGATCATCGTATAAACCTTACACTCTATAAATTGGACGCTATGCTAGATGGCGACCTCAACGATTTGATTAATGCTTTAGTGAGTGAGCATCAAGCCGAACTTTTGGCTGCGTTTGGAGATTAAAAACCTTCTGCAATTTTCTTACATACACACAACTGACTTTTACTCATCGCTTTGGGCCTGTACATGCAGGTTTCAAAAGGACGGAGGTCATCATGTTGGGGTTCGTGCCTCACCACCAACCTACCGACATGGGTATGTAAAAGGGATTCACCAACCTCTGCCAACCACAAGAAAAGGCAAAGCACGGTAGGTTGGTGGTGACGAAGGAACCCCAACATGCGCTCCACCGACCTGTAATCATCGCTTTGGGCCTATACATGCAGGTTTCAAAAGGATGGTGGTCATCATGTTGGAGCTTGCGCCTTCTCCCAACCAATAATCAGCATTTTCTCCACAGGAGCGTCATGACACCATTCAAACGTACAACCCTCCTTCCAACGCTTGGGTGGATTTTTTTGGTTATGGGTGGGGCGCTACACTTAATGACCGGGTGCCACAGCAGCTCTGTTTCCTCAACACAATCTTTTTCTGCGCACTACCGCAGCTCCCAAGTACCAAAAAAGACAGCCTCTTTTTCGCAAACAGGCTACGCATCTTGGTATGGAAAAAAATTCCATGGCCGACGCACTGCCAGTGGTGCCATCTACAATATGCACGCATTGACCGCTGCACATCGCACACTTCCACTCAATACCTATGTACGTGTTACGAATTTAGAAAATAATAAACAGGTGGTCGTCCAAATTAACGACCGAGGGCCTTTTGGTATTTTTCGCCGCCGCCGTGTGATTGATCTCTCATATGCTGCGGCACGAGCGCTAGATATGCATGAAAAAGGTCACGTTCGCGTATTAGTGCAAGCAATTTCAGCCAAAGAAGCTGGTCGGCAAACTCAGAAGTAGGCTAAACCGATTTATGGCCTTAAAGGTTTTGACCTTGCCCCTCAAACCCTACTCCAATTTGAACGCGCTTTCTTATAAGAGAACAGTGTTTATGGCTTCTCGAATTTCTGAAGTTGGGCGAAATTGCCGGAAATTAACTGAAATTATCCGGATTTTTATCCGACTACACGCTAAATCGACGCAAAGTCAGCCAGGGACATCCCACTACCCAATTGCTTAGTGGGATGTTTCTCATAAATCTTGTACGGGGTGCGGTGTTTACCTTAATATACTGAGATGTCTTACAATAAATAGATCGGGCGTACTCCTGCCTTTCTCAGAAATATTGCTGAGAATTCAGCTGCTGCGCAAAAATGCTCCAGTACCTTTAGATGGGTAATGGCTAACCTGGCCTCTCTTCGGATGAAACGACTATGGAGTTCAGCGCTCTTCTGCTAGCACGGATGCAATTTGCATTTACGGTGTCTTTTCACATTATTTTTCCTGTTTTCTCGATTGGACTGGCAAGTTTTCTTGCGGTGCTCGAGGGGCTTTGGTTAAAAACGGGACGTGAGGTTTATCTCAATCTCTTTAAATACTGGATGAAAATCTTCGCCGTCGCGTTTGGGATGGGAGTGGTTTCAGGGCTAGTCATGTCTTACCAGTTTGGTACGAATTGGCCGGTCTTCTCCGACAAGACAGGGCCTGTGCTCGGTCCGCTTTTGGCTTATGAGGTGCTTTCTGCCTTTTTCTTAGAAGCAGGCTTTCTAGGAATCATGCTGTTTGGACTAAACCGAGTCGGCAAAAAACTGCACTTCGCGGCGACACTCGCTGTGGCTATCGGTACCTTCGCGTCGGCTTTTTGGATTTTGTCCGCAAATAGTTGGATGCAGACTCCTCAAGGCCATGCAATCAACGCCGTCGGCCAGTTTGTACCTGAAAATTGGTTGGCCATTATTTTCAATCCATCATTCCCCTATCGCCTCGCGCATATGTTGCTTGCAGCCTATTTGACGACAGGGCTGGTTGTTGCTGCCGTGGGAGCCTGGCACTTATTGCGCGGCCATGCCAATGAAGGTGTGCGCAAGATGTTTATCATGGCTATCGGAATGATTTTAGTTGCAGCACCGCTGCAAATCTTCATTGGTGATGCGCACGGACTCAATACACTCAAATACCAACCTGCCAAAGTTATGGCTATGGAAGGCCATTTCGATAGTCATCCAAATGGCGCACCATTGATCCTGTTTGGTTTGCCTGATCAGGAGTCTGCGACAGTACATGGCGCAATCAAGATTCCGAAATTAGGCTCTGTAATTCTCAAACATGATCCAAATGCACCACTTGCTGGACTCGATACCATCGACCGTGCAAATTGGCCACCTGTTGCAATTATTTTCTGGTCATTCCGCATCATGGTTGGGCTCGGCATGGCTATGCTTTTACTCGGATTGTGGGGTCTGTACGCCAGAGTGAAAAAGCAGCTATATAAAACAAAATGGTTGCATCGTTTTGCTGTACTAATGGGCCCAATGGGTTTTGTATCCGTGCTAGCAGGTTGGATTACCACAGAGGTTGGTCGGCAGCCTTGGACCGTATATGGTTTATTAAAGACAGCAGATAGTGTTGCTTTACTAGCTGCGCCTGCAGTCGCTATTTCATTGGCGGCCTTTGCTCTAGTGTATTTTGCTGTATTTGGTGCGGGTGCTTTTTATATTCTCCGACTAATGGGCCACGTACCCCATCATGGCGAACCAGGAATCTCTGGCGGCCCAATCCGTGCTGCAGGTATTACTCCTGCACCTTCAGTAGAATTAAATCGCGTGGAAGGGAGTGACCATGACCGTTGACTTAAGTGTAATTTGGGCAGGAATTCTTGCTATAGCCGTCTTTGCCTATATCGTTATGGATGGGTTCGATCTGGGTGTGGGCATTTTATTTCCGTTTTTCCAGAGTGGTGAGCATCGTGACAAGGCGATGAATTCAATTGCACCCGTATGGGATGGTAATGAGACATGGTTGATTCTCGGTGGTGGGGGCTTATTTGCTGCTTTCCCATTGGCCTATGCGGTGTTGATGTCCGCACTTTATATTCCCATCATCGCTATGCTGTTGGGCCTGGTTTTTCGCGGTGTTGCCTTTGAATACCGTTGGCGCACAGTGCGGGGTAGACCCTTGTGGGACCTTGCTTTTTTTGGTGGATCACTGCTTGCCGCTTTTACGCAAGGCATAACACTTGGAGCTATCCTACAAGGGGTGGAAGTTTCTGGTCGCTCCTATAGTGGAGGCACGTGGGATTGGTTGAGCCCTTTCAGCCTCTTAACTGGAGCTTCTGTTGTAGCGGGCTATGCGCTGCTCGGCGCGACCTGGCTTAATATGAAAACAGAGCATCATCTTCAAGCCCAAGCGCGTCGCCTCGCTTGGATATGTGGAGCCGCTACGCTTGCAGCTATCATCGCGGTTAGTATTGCTACTCCATTTCTTAAAATTCAATACGCTACCCGTTGGTTTAGCTGGCCTGGTGTATTAGTGGCTGCTCAGATCCCTCTTCTAGTTAGCATCGTCGCCTTTGCCTTTTTCAGGACCATGCGTCGGGGGCGTGAGGTGTGGCCATTTCTACTGTCTCTGGCGCTCTTTGGTCTCACATTTATAGGCTTATGCATCAGCGTATTTCCCTATGTGGTGCCCAATAAAATTACCCTCTGGGAAGCAGCAACAGCGGCATCTAGCCAATCGTTCATGCTAGTTGGTGCATTGCTATTAGTTCCGATCATCATCGGATACACCGCCTACGCCTATTGGGTATTCCGAGGGAAAGTTACAGACGACGGATATCATTGATGCACTCTAAAAATCCATCACGCATGCGCCGTCTCTTGTGGTTTATAGGCCTTTGGGCTGCAGGAGTCGGAACGCTGAGCGTTGTAGCATTCTTGCTACGAAGTGTGATCAAAGCTATTAGTGGTTAATCCACTGAGCGAAAAAAAGGTGGGACGCAAGGTTCCACCCATTTTCAGCAGGCCATCTTTCCCCTCGAATGGCTGCCATCCTCCTCGAATCGCTAATCAAGCGAATAGATCATGCGCTGTCCAATAATGCCGTGTGATCGCATGTAATTCTTCAAAAATATCTTCGCACTCGATCCTACTTCAACCCTTCTAAAAAGCTATCTATCCGTTATTTAACGCATGGCGTAAACATTTAGAGCAGTGTTGTAATGCATGTCTTAAAGTTATTTTGAATAGGAATCTCCCTGCTTTTAACCCAGCATGGCATTGACCTAAACAGGATATTGAATTCCCAATGCAGTATGGGATTGACGAGCACCCCAGTGCAAATTGAAACGCTTGCTCGATGTTACCGAGCAGGATTCAATGATTACGACATCTATCCAACGAGGATAAAAATGACAAAAAATCGAGTATTTGCCTGCCTTGCATTATGGTGCGCAAGCCTTTTCGCCGCCCCTTTCTTTGTCACTAACACAGTAGCCGCTACGTCGTCGATTATTAAAGTAACGCCCCGCTCGGCATGGATTCACTGGCTGCCGAATAAATTGCCTGCAGCTGGCTATTTGACGCTTCAAAATCCAAGCTCCCGCGCTGTTACAGTAGTTTCCGCTTCTAGTCCAGATTACGAACTAGTAACATTTCAGCGAAATATTGTAGAGAGGAACACGAATAGAATAGTGAAGATTAATAATCTCGTTATCCCTGCAAACAGCCAAGTGGCCCTCACCAGAGGCGGATATCACCTCTCGTTTGAACGTCCTACCCGTGCTATTGCTCTTGGTGACAATATCCGTGTGGTATTACTTTTCTCAACGGGTGAGTCTGTAGAAGTTAGATTGCCAGTGCGTACCTCCGCAGAACTATATTAATATAGGCTGCGCGCAGTATCTGCCCGCGCTGCACTTACTTCTAATATAAGTAAGTGCAGCGCGGGCTTTCTTTTTCACTAGCAATTGAGCGATTTTATTTCGCTATTTTTTGGCATGCCCTCTTCTTTTTCTGCAGTCGATATTTTTAATGCATCTGGCGTATTCGCACCGCCCCTGTCAGATAGCTTTGTATCGCTTGGCCCTGAGTTTTATACAAGGGTGCCAACCACGCCCGTTCCTAATCCTTACTTAGTAAGCTTCTCAGAAGATGCCGCAGCATTACTAGGTTTTAGTGCACACATTGCGCAGGATCGTGCTTTTATCGAATGGTTTGCCGGCAATGCTCGGTTTGATGCCCCTGAAAACACGCCATTTGCAACAGTATATGCAGGCCATCAATTCGGTAGCTGGGCCGGCCAACTGGGGGACGGTCGCGCGCTGACCTTTGGTGAAATTCAGCATGATCAAAACCGCTATGAGGTCCAATTAAAAGGTGCCGGACCTACGCCCTATTCAAGAATGGGCGATGGGCGCGCAGTACTGCGTTCTTCTATTCGTGAATTCTTATGTTCCGAAGCAATGTACTACCTTGGCGTGCCTACTACTCGTGCATTGTGTGTGATGGGTTCCGATTTACCCGTGCGCCGTGAGCAGATCGAAACAGCGGCCATTACCACACGCATTGCCCCCAGTTTTGTGCGCTTTGGCCATTTCGAACATTTTTATGCACTGGATCGCCCTGACCTGGTTGAGCTTCTCGCTAAAAATATTATTACGCGTCATTATCCTCAGTGCGCCAATACCGATAGGCCCTATTTAGCACTACTTCAAGAAGTAACGCGATGCACAGCAGACCTAATCGCACAATGGCAGGCAATAGGCTTTTGTCATGGAGTGATGAATACCGATAATATGTCTATTCTGGGCTTAACCATAGATTACGGCCCTTATGGTTTTATGGATGGTTTTAACTTTGATCATATCTGCAATCATTCAGATATAACGGGTCGCTATGCCTATAAAAAGCAGCCAGACATCGCTTATTGGAATCTATTGTGTCTAGCACAAGCGCTATTTCCAATAATTAAGCTTGAAGTTCAGCGTACGAGCAGCAAGCAAAATGTGGTTGAAGAAATAGGCGCTATTATTAATACATTCCAGCCTCGCTTCATACAGACATTTAGAGCTAGGATGCGTGCCAAATTGGGCTTAATGCATGATCGTGAGGACGATGCAAAGCTAATCGACCAATTGCTTAAAACCATGCATGAAAACCGTGCAGACTTTACCTTAACGTTTCGTCGATTGGCTCTTGTGTCTCAACACGACACAAGAGGCGATGCAGACGTGAGCGCTCTTTTTACTATGGATTGCGCAGCGTTGCATACCTGGTTGCAAGCCTACCGTGCTCGCTTAGTCTATGAAGACCGTGAAGATACCGAACGCGCCAGCGCCATGAACCGCGTGAACCCACAATATATTTTGCGTAATCATCTAGCTGAACAAGCCATAGAGCTTGCTAAAGAAAAAGATTTCTCTGAAGTAGAGCGGTTGCTTAAGGTGCTGCGCCGCCCATTTGATGCTTCGCCAGAATATGAAGCGTACGCACAACTACCTCCCACCTGGGCAGCTTCGCTCCAAGTGAGTTGCTCCTCATAAACTGAGCCTACGCCACGGGGCGTAAGAGCCATTTAAAATTCGACCATTTTTCTATTTTTATTAAATGCTTGATATTTGTTTTCAAGATCAAAACTCAAAATCATCTCTTCTATCGAAGTTTCTGGTAACACATCGCGCATTCTAGAGGCGCCTTCATCACAAATAGTATTTTGATGCAAATATAATTTTTTCAGTCCATTTTTTAATATTTCTATTATATATTGAAGTCCTGCACTACTAATATGGTTTTCTGATAACGATAATTTTTCCAGGCCTTTTGGTAGGCTATTTACAAAATGCTCAAGTCCTTCGTCGCCAATTTCATTTTCATCTAAATGTAAATATTTTAAATGGATTGGTAATTTTTCTAAGGGCTCTATATATGCCGCCCCGCTAATATGGTTCACGGATAGATCTAGTTTTTCAAGCGTGTCTGGGAGCGACCTTGCTAAATTAAAAAAACCTTCGTTAGTTATGTCAGCGCCTCTTAAAGTTAATTCAAATAGGCTCATATTTTTCAAATGCGGGGATAAATATTTTACGCCCATATCTCCAATTTTATTATCCTCTAAAGTAAATCTAGAAATATTTTTATTTAAGTGCGGAGCGAGCTTTGAAATATGCAAATCGGTTATTCTATTTTTTTCGAGAAGCAAAGTCATTTTGCTTAATGCAAGATTCTGCTGTAGAATTTTTTTAAGCATAAAAATAAGTGCGGAGGGGATATTTCTAAATGCCCTACATATACATATATCTAAACTTTGCACATTTCTTCTCTCGGCTATTACATCCAATATAATAAGAAGTTTTTTCAATGTGCTTTTATCGTATGACTCATCAGAAAATCTAAATTCTATATGCTGCATGTTTTTTAATGCATTATGTATATTATCTCGGATGTACGCTGATTTTAAGGCATTGGAATTACTTACGGCCTCATGGATTCTCCTCGAACTCTGTTTCATTTGTGCGCCAATCCAACTGGATTGTGCATGGGTGTTAGATATACGTAATAATGCATTTATAATTGGAGGAAATTTCTTGCCAAGCTGCATGAGTACTATCAATTTTTGTGAAATAAATAGATTCTGCTGCTCTATATGTTGCTGCACTAAAAATTCTTTCAACAAGGTAGATGTAATAACTAGCGGATGCATTACTGGTTGTTGAGCAACTGTATGTTCATTGAATGCATTTGGAGTAGACAGGAATTCAAAAATTATGGATAGTATTTCTGGCGGCAGATTAGAGAAAATATCTTTATTTTCTGAGTTTATTTCTTGATTTTGTAATATATTTTGTGGAGGAGCATTAGAAATTGCAGGAGTATAGGAAGAAGGCGGATTAATATACATAGTGTATTTCTTATAGTGCTCTTTAAAAATTATTCTAATGAGGTATTATTTTTTTATATGCAACACCCAGCTGAACTACACCCCATAAAGGGTCTAGCATTTTTCTGCGCCGAAGCACGCTGTCTACAAAATGGTAATTTTCTGACGTGACTTATTTTTTTAGAAAATTTTGAACTATTTTGATAGTAAAGGCTTCAACGCAGAAAAAGCAACGCTAGCACGCCGTTTTTAATGATTTTTTGATCATTTTGCTGGGGCTGTAGAGGTATTGTTTAAAGGCGTTGCGCTTATTGAAGTGTTGGAAATAGGGTGGGTACTTACCGTGCTTGCACTGGAGGTGCTTGGCGCTAAGTGTACATTTGTCGAAGCGGCAGTAGTTATAGCTGCAGGCGCAGAAGTGGTCTCGCCAATGGTATCAATGGGAGGAGCGAGGTCTTTTTTCTGTTTTGGCGTGATGTATTCAAATACCTTAACCACTTGTACTACGCCAGGTAAGCGGCTAGTTATATCCGCAGCTTGGGCTGCTTCTTCAGGAGTAACTAAGCCCATTAAGTAGACATTGCCACGCTCTGTAACGACTTTAAAGTAGTTGGTCGATAGATTTTTGGCTTGTATCAGAGCAGTTTTAACTTTTGCTGTGAGGTAAGAGTCGTTTGAACGCGACATTAAATCACTGGCTTTTTGAACTTTCAGTTCATTGACTACGCCTTGTATATTGGCTATTGCATGTATGGCCGCCAAAGTTTTTTGTTGCGTTGCTTCATCAGGAACTTCACCCGTTAATAAAACGCGCCGGTTAAATACGGTGACGTTGACATGCGCGCCTTCTTTTAGCGTGTTTGCTAATTTTGTAGCCGCTTTAATTTGGATTTCACGGTCTTCTGTTTGCGTGCCGATAGTGCGACGTTGGCTCGCGATGATGGTTCCGCCACCTGCTGCGCCTAGTAAGACGAGGGGGCAGCCTTGTAATAAAGTTGCTGCGCTGAGTAATGAAATACCTAAAAGTACGGATTTTTTGCGGGATGAAACCAGCATGAGCCAATTCTCCTGTGAGAGGTGAGTTGTGATTTTTATAAAGAAGGGCATTGCATATGCGTAGCAACGCTATGCACTGCTGTATTAGTTAACTGATGTTACGCATGTTATAGAACCCTTTTACATAGGCATCTCGGTAGGTTGGTGGTGACGAAGGAACCCCAACATGCATACCACTGTCTTTTTGAATACCTGCGTAATATCAATTAGTTAAGTTAAAAATTATTTTGCTCATATTTAACCTATTCGTAGGTGCCTTATGCCTCACCTAGTAACATGGCATCAATGCCGTCGCATAGGCAGTGCAGTGTAAGTAAATGGATTTCTTGAATGCGCGAAGTTCGTTCTGCTGGAACGCATAGAGCAATATCGTGAGGCGCTAAGCATTGGAGCAAGGGGCCTCCACCTTTTCCTGTTAGTGCAAGCACACGCATTTCACGTTCATGCGCGGCTTCAATGGCCGCTAATACATTGGCAGAGTGGCCTGAAGTAGAAATGGCAAGAAGAATATCGCCCGCTTGCCCTAAGCCACGTACTTGGCGTGCGAAAATCTGACTGAAGTCATAATCATTTGCAACAGCAGTTAGGATAGAAGAGTCTGTTGTTAACGCCAGTGCAGCAAGGCTAGGGCGTTCTTGTTCAAATCGGCCAATAAGCTCTGCAGCAAAATGTTGCGCATCAGCTGCTGAACCGCCGTTGCCGCATACTAGTACTTTGCCGTTATTTGCTAGTGTTAAAAACAACATTTCGATGGCCGCTGCAATCGGCTCTGCAAGGGTTTGCTGCGCGAGCAGATGAAGCTCTGCGCTTTCTTGAAAATGTTGCTCAACGCGGCTACGCATTACCATGTCTATTTTCCAAAAACATTAAAAAAGCGATCATTGTGGATCGCCCTGAAGACCTTGTTTAAAACTGTCTAGTACAAACGAAAAAAGAGATTAGCTTAACTCGATATCTTTTGGAAATCTTTGAGCTGATTCTTTAAAACAAGTTCATATACTGTATTGCTGTGCATGGAGCACATCGACTAGCCAAATAATATTCGAGCCCTCGAAGGCTAGCACATCAAAACGGCAGCGGGGTAAAGGGCCTGGCCAACTTGTTAGATATCCTTGTGCGGCGCGGTGTATTCGAGCCTTTTTAGTGGCCGTGATACTAACTTGTGCCCCTCCAAACCGGCCAGGTCGGGATCTCGCTCGTACTTCTACAAAAACTAATGTGCCTTTAGCATCGCGCATGATGAGATCAATTTCTCCATACCGATAGCGCACATTGCGTTCAAGTATATGTAAACCTTGCTGCTGTAAATAACGCTCAGCATGCTTTTCAAAGGCCGCGCCCACACGTCTAGACATAGTATTCTCTCGCGTATCTGAACTAATAGCGGTATCTATGTTGTATAGCGCGCTTTATAGTTCGCCAAGATGGATGTATCCGGTATTTACCCTGTGCTTAATCTTTTATATTTACTTTGACTGGCTCCATGAATAACGTTTCACATTGTCTGCCCACACTGGCAGAAACGCAGATATATCCTGCTGGAGCGCTATATATCGTTGCAATGCCGATTGGAAATGCTGCGGACATTACGCTGCGCGCACTGCATGTGCTTGCGCTAGTAGATGTGATCGCGGCAGAAGACACCCGGCATAGCGCTCCTTTACTAAAACGTTATGGTATTGATAAACCGCTTTTTGCAGCCCATCAACATAATGAACAGGAGATTGCGCAGCGTGTGATTACGCATTTGCAGCGAGGTGAGCGTGTTGCCTATATCTCTGATGCAGGCACTCCTGGCTTCTCTGATCCAGGCGCTACATTAGTAGAAGCGGTGCGCGCATCAGGCGCGGCAATTGTGCCTATTCCCGGATGCAATGCACTAGCTACAGCGTTGAGCGTTGCTGGGGAAGGCGTGAGCATCTTCACCTTTTTGGGCTTTTTGCCCTCTAAGCCGAAATTGCGGACTGAAGTACTGCACGGCCTAGTGCATCACCCCTATGCGCTAGCGTTATACGAAGCGCCTCATCGCATTCAAAGCACACTTACCGACTGCATCCAAGCCTTCGGAGGAGATCGACGTTTATTTATAGCGCGAGAGCTGAGTAAATTACACGAAACGCTCTATCAAGGTACCCTAGCCGAAGGGCTGGCCTGGCTAGAGAGCAGTGCTCAAAATATGCGCGGAGAATTTGTATTATTTATACAAGGGGCCGCACCCACCGAACCTCTAGTGTTGGAGCAGACTCAGCACGATGCTTGTTTGCGCATTTTGCTAGGCGAACTTTCTGTTAGCGCTACAGCTAGAGCGGCGGCTGCTTTAACAGGTGCTTCACGTACGGTGTTATATGAACGGGCACTTATTCTTAAACAGCAGCTAGACTTAGAAAAAGGGTGCTAATTTCTACTTATGCAATTTACACGTACACGCTTGGCCACTATGGGGTTATTTTTTATCTTCGGTTGCATAAGTGCCTCTTGGGGTATTCATGTTCCAACGGTAAAAGAAAAATTCAATTTAAATGCAGCCCAACTTTCTATAGTGTTCTTTGCCGTGGCCATAGGTTCTATCACCGCGCTGACTTACCTTGGAGGTTGGATAGCGCGGGTGGGGAATCGCACAGCCTGCACCGTAGGAGGAGTCATAACATGCGCCAGCGCGGGAGGAATCCTACTAGCCCCCTCTTTCATCACGCTTATTGTGTTATTGGCCCTGTTTGGAATTGGAGTTGCCACTTTTGACGTAAGCATCAATGCCCAAAGCAGTGTGTTGGAAAAGGCGCGAGGAAAGCCAGTTAT
The DNA here is from genome assembly GCA_031963045.1 of Mycoavidus cysteinexigens. Taxonomy (GTDB): domain Bacteria; phylum Pseudomonadota; class Gammaproteobacteria; order Burkholderiales; family Burkholderiaceae; genus JASSUD01. The sequence continues at coordinate 30,027 of JASSUK010000002.1, read as the reverse complement.
GTCCTCCATGCACTGCCTACACAGTGTAGGCGGCTTTGCTGGCGCCACAGGGGGAGGGATGGCCTTAGCGCACGGCGTAAACCCTTCCATGCACTTTATCAGCATCGCATCAATGTGCCTGATGCTCGTTTTCTTATGCCGCCCTGCACTCACGGGTAAGCAACTAGGCGTTTGTGACGAATCAAAAAAACTAGAAATGGTGAACACAAACGCTACAAGCTATAACCATGCTAGCGTTTGGAAGCTCGGAGGAATCACATTTCTCGCATTGCTTATGGAAAGTGCCATATATGATTGGATCGCCGTATATATGCGCGAAAATGTTCAAGCAGGGCCTGCTTTAAGTAGTGGCGGATATGCGGCCTATCTGGCGGGCGTGGCTAGCGGCCGTTTTTTAGGAGATGCTTGGCGAGCACGCATAGGAAGCACGGCGCTTTTTGCAGTGAGCGGATGGGTCGCCTGCATCGCTTTTGCTGCCGGTTTACTCTTTGTTTCCCCAAGCCTAACGCTGATTAGCTTTGCTATAGCAGGTCTAGGCTTTGCAAATATCTATCCTATTTTGCTCCTAACTGCAGCGCGCATAAAAGGGATCCACTCCGCCCAAGGTATAGCATCTGTAGCCCGAGTAGGCTATGCAGGGCTCCTCGTCGGGCCAGTAATCATCGGATGCGTTGCACAAATAAGCTCCTTACCTGTAGGCCTTGCACTTATTCCTTTGTGCGCAGCTTTCATCGCCTTCATCGGACCACGTACCATAGGGAATATCCTGAAACAGTAATTTACTGACCCAATAAAGAGAGGTGCGAGTAGCATTTTCTCCAATTTAACAGGGTGCTATACACTATTTTGAAAATTTCCATTTTTGAATCAATGATTTTATAAATATATTTTAGGCCTATCTAGTGATAAGCAAGATACATTGATCTACTTGTTATCGATAAATTGCTTATGATCTTCATTAAATCGATTGATAGTTGCTAAGTATGTAAGGTAATTTTGGATCGAATTGTGTTTTTCTATTTTGTTAATAAGCATGTTAAGTAAATTTTCGAACTTGTTCGGTGATTTTCTGTATGCTTTTACTTGTTGATTTTCGATATTTTTTCCTTTTGATTTTATATATTTTCTTATATTTTTCTCTATCTGTATTGATTTTTTTTCTGCATCATATATCTCAGATAATAAAAATCTCAAGTAGTGTTTTGGGCGTTCACTTTCTTCAGAATTAAAATCTATAGGCCCTTGTATTGAGCTTTGTACAGATGGGTTAGGTTTTTTTAATAGGTAATTGCTTTGAGTCTTGAGGTTAGTGATATTTTTGTTTTTAAGGTCGGTTGTTATTTTGCTTTTTTGGATAAGGCCTTCAATAGGGCAGTTATCCATATTGTATAAAGGAGCTACGCTGTTATTTTTTGGTAATGCTTTTTTATTTTTTATGTATGTATATATTTCTTGTATAAACATTATTTTCTCTGTGTTTTTTGTAGGAGGATATACATATATACATCCTATAAAAGAAAATAATAATTTATTGTATAAATGAAAAATTTTGTTGCGCAAAACGAAATAATTTTCTACGTATAGTCTAAAGCTGAGGTGTGGTCAAAAGTGGCCCTACCCCCAACAGTCAGATCGGTGCCCAACTGTTGGGGGCTATTCAAAAATGCTAACGCAATTAGCATGCCGAAACTAGCCTATCTGCCTGGTAGCGTTTTACAGAATGGCGCGTTACTAGGCGGTGCAGAAATGGGGTAAACCGTATCAGGAAATACATATACAGGGGTGGTGGCGACAAATCCATCCTTAAAATGTGCTTCTACGAATACAGCCTGCCAACCTGCTGCTGGCTTCTTGAGGGAAATATCAACACTTTTATTTTTATTTAACTCAAGAGGAGTTGCGACGTAATGAATGCCACATGCATGGCGAAAATCACGCGCGACAGGATTAAGGGCGGTCCACTGTATAAGCTGCACGGGAGACTCAGAAAATTCTACTGACAACTGAGTATCTTCCCCATTCTGCACAAGTGTATTAGTAAGCTTTGGCAAGGGGTGTGACTGCTGTAGGCGATTGACAAAAGGAATGAGTGCCTGCTCAGTATATTGCTTAATCCCGTAGTGGCCTGAGTTCGGTGCAGCCCGCAACGCTGTGGCGCCAGGAAGTTTGTCTAAATATAAGCGTGCATTATCAGGAACGAAAAAATCATCGCTGCTTGCGTTTACAATATATTTTGGAATGGCCAATCTGTTTGCGTAAGCGCTATCGAGATAGCGAAGCGGATCTTGAATAGCCAAGAATTTTTCAAAATTAGGTGTATTGCGCTGCTGATCAATGCCTTCTTTATAGTAGGGTCCGAAGGCAATCGGCCAATTTTTTCCGTATACCTGATAGGTGTGCTCAAGCACTTTATTAAAGTTCAGCATATCAGCCACAAACGGCACAAGCGCCACAATACGCGTATCCGCAAGCGCTACATGCCAAGATACCCAGCCGTGCTTTGATACACCAGTAGCAATAAAATTATGAATCTTCCATGGCTTAAGTTCTTTTTCAGCCAAATCCATTGCCTTTACTGCGGCTTCCATCATGGGAATCTGCAATGCAATAAATGGTCGTTTTTCAGGCGCATCTAGAAATAATTTCCAGCTATGTGCAACGCTATCGTCTTCTCTTTTAGGCGTTGCGTCATCCTGATATTGAAGATATTGATTGGGCACATTATTTATCGATACCACAATGGTATGCGTCTGCGCAGCAATGGCGCGTAATGTTTCTTCGGTGAAATCCGTTGCTCCCTTAGCAGGCCGGTTTTCTAATCCATAATTAGTACCGTTGTTAATTACCAGAAGCGCCTGCTCTGAAAGTGCATCAGATGGAATATAAATATCTACTGTATGCGACCATTTTCCTGGCGAGACTAAATGATCAGGTGACCAAAATTGCGAATTTAGCTGATAACTACGTTTTTGAATATCGCCTAATTGAATTTCCCCGACCTTTGCATAAGTCAATGGTAAGTTTGCTTGAGAAGCACGATAGCAAGTAAGCGCGTGGCTAAAATCTTGCTTTGCGTTCGAAAAGCACAAGTTAGGATCTGATTTCAACGCAGTACTGCAAGCAACAAATAATAATGTGATCGCCAGCGCCGCAGCGCGTAGCCCGAATATAGGCATTTTTTTATCCCCTTTTTTTAATTAGATTGTGCGAAGCTACCAGAAAATTATGCCTTAAGTAAAATGTGCATACCTTATTTTATTTTCAAATTTGTCCTTTTTGAGCTATCCATCATTGGATTCATATTTTTTCTTCCTCATGCCTTTTATAAGGTCTTTTATGTATACATGAGATTGATATTTGCTGATAAATGTCGTTAATGTTTATCAATAGAAATTATCCGAGCGCGATAGTTTTTTTGCCCCACAGAGAGGCAAAAAGGGAGAAGCTTTGAATCCATCCATTACCGCAGCTTCCTCTTCAAGTTCAGGCACCCCTATTACGGTGACTGCTACTCAGCTCTACACGGGCAAAGGCAAACAGCTTGCTGAGCCCGGATATCAAGACTTGTCCAATCTGAGCGCATTAGGTTGCTCTACTAGTACGAGCTTCGCATTTACAGAAAATCAGAGCACCCGTACAATTTTGAATACGTGTGAGAGCATCATATGTGCTACGAATGAGCACTACACGAAAATAGCAGACCCCAAAGGCGGATTAAATAAGCTCAAAGAAATCTGCGAGAATGAACTCAAGACGATAGCTTCTTTAGAAGTAAAAGCTCCGATTGGCCCCGTTACCAATATTGGCCTCGAGACTGCGAAAGAAACACATAGTGCATTTTTGCAGGAACGGGTTAACGAGGCACTGCGTATTGTAGATAGTGTGTGCCAAATTATCGAAACGCTAGTAGCGCATCCAAAAGGGTCGATTAGTGCTCAAGATATTAGTTCCCTAGAGCCATTGATAGAGAACATCGTAGTTGAGATAGTGAAGCTTCAAAAAAGCTTACCCAGCCCTGCGAAAGCGTTTTTAGGAGTTTTATTTGTTGCGGGGCTAGTCGCCCCTTTTATGGGCTTAATTTGGTATATTCTGGGAACTCTAGGATTGTTCTCAATGACGGCTGTGCTACCACAAGCTCTTGCAGGTTCTGCGTGGGTCGTGGGGGTTATTTTCGGCCTCATAATAAAGTGGCCTGATTACAAAAATGCTTGTGCAGAAAGAGCTTCTTCCAGTACACGGCAATTAATACAGAGTCACGAGACAATACGTTCTGCTCATAAGGAATTTAAAAAGAAAATGGACTCTGTAAAACTGGATAAATTAGACCAAAGTGTAGCAAATACACTTCGTGCTACATCTATCGCTTTTGCCGCAACGAATGAAGTAAAGCAGGATACTGCCGCCATCAACGAAAAACTCGACAGAGTCCTAGCTTCCCGCTCTGAGTCGCTTAGCCCTGACTTGTTGGCTGAGAAAGATAGAAGAATCGCTGAGCTTGAGCAACGGTTGGCTGCAAAAGATGCGCTACTAGAAGCAGAAAAAGAGCATAGCCAAAAACTACTCGATGCTTTAATTAAAAGAGCATAAAAAATAATTCGCTATACTAAGCAGTAAATCTAGATTCGGGTTAACCTGACCCATAAAAGTGGCCCTTTAAAAATGATGCGACCCCAAAAAGTTAGACACCAATCTGACTTTTTGGGGTTTTTTTATGAGTAACTTATAAATATAAGCATATATACATAATCAGTCCTAAACAAAGCAATTTTTCAGATTTGCAGAGCTTAGATAGCTGGATTTTGGGTGCCTGCTATTACCCAGTGGGCATAAGCAGGGCTGGCAGAAATAGGCCAGCTGAGAATTTCAGGAACTTGATAGGGATGATGGAGAGTGATCCATTCTTTTAGCGCTGGTGCTATTTCGGCAGTAGTTTTAAAAAGGAGCATGATCTCTTCTGTTTCCTCGAATTTGCCTTGCCAAAAATAGCGGGACTGCACTGGCGAAAATTGTGTGACACAAGCTGCTAACTGCGCGTCAAGTACCTGACGGCTAAATGTCTCAGCTGCCTCATTTGAGGGCAGTGTAGTGAGGATAAGGGTTAGGGTGTTTTCCATAGTTAAGCCTTGGACATTACATAAATATAAAAAGTATAAACCGAACCTCCCATTGCGCTGAGTTGTAAAACAGCTCTGAACGCATCCCATGCTCACGACGTAGCTCTGGAAGAGGCAACTCTCGGATATTTTGGAGACATCAACAGATAACATTGGTTTGCACCTAAAAAAACATTTATGACAGCGGTGAATTGGTAGAAACGGCAACTACCGAGGATTTCTCGGTAGTTCGACAAGAGGGGCAGTGATCCGTTTCCAGAAAGACGAAGCATTACAACATTGATGCTATTACTTCTGTCGGGTATAGAATTAACTCCAAGCGCGGCCCACAGTTTCGCCAATGGGCAACAAGCATTCTGCGCGACCATTTGACGTAGGGTTGGACGCTGGATCGCGCACGGTTCGAGCGCAATGCCGCCGAATTGGACGCGGCGTTGTCACTGGTCAGGAAGATTGCTCCTTCTGGTAACAGGTTGTTGCTCGGGTGCCCATTCTTTTGATATTTTAAAATATCAAGATTTTTTAATTAAATATATCTAATCGGTTCAGGCTAAAACCTGAAATGCATATGATTATTTCTTTTTATCTGTCGCTAGCTTTAGTATCAGATATTTGAATTTTTATCAGTATTGATAAACGTTCTGTTATCGACTTTGCTAGGGGCTTTAAATGAATCCTGTAGGTGCATCATCTTCTCGGTCAAGAAGAGTTTTAAACAGCGTTCCGACTAATGAGGTTGAGACTCAAGGCTTGAGGCCAAGGTTGACCAATACGTTAATGGAAGATCCGAATCAAATAGCGAGCAAAAGAACAGCAGAGGCATCAACAGAAAGTGATGTGCCAAGACAGCCGCAACAAGAGGTGAGAGTACGTAGAGCGGAGTATTTTTCGTTGCCATTACAACGGATCAATGCGGTAGCAGAAAATGCAAAGCAACGGCTTGCAGTTAAAGATCGGCATTCTAAATTTTTAGAAGAAGAAAACGAAGCGTTGAGGCAAAGAATTGAGGAAATAAATGAAAGAAACGCAATGCAAGCTGAGAAAATAAAAGAAGCAGAGGAAATTCAAGAAAAAAACGTAAATGAATTCAAAAAGATGGCAAATGAATTCAAAGAGGTGACTTTAAATTTTCTTAAAACATTAAGTAATAACGCAGAGCTATCCATAGCTGGAATTCGATTATTAATTAATATTTTGGAAAATAAATACCAGAATTATGAAGTGATGGATAGAGTGAGCGCTGCCTATAGATTAGGTAAGCACAGCCCTCTATCTCCAGAAGTGCACTCAGCCTTGGAAGCGGCGCTCCAAGATAAAGAGGGGAAAGTTAAATTACAAGCCGCTATCACCCTAGGCTGTCATAACCTATTCCCCACTATAAGCAAGCAAATTTTACTGGACGCAGTAAAGAATACAAACGGGGATTATGAAGCAGAGCAGAGATTTCGTGCTCTTCTGCTATTGAATCAGTTCCGTCCTCTATTACCAGAAATTCGGCCAGTCTTGGAAGCAGCGCTGCAAGATACAGAGGAGAAAATTAAATTGGAAGCTGCTATCACCCTAGGCTGCCATCACATATTCTCTGCTACAAGCAGAAAAATTTTACTGAGTGCAGTAAAAAATCCACACGTGGATTATCAGCCAGGGCAGAGAGCTAACGCCATTTTGGTATTGGGTCAACACCAGCCTCTACTATCAGAAATTCGCTTAGCTTTAGAAGCGGCGCTCCAAAATAACGATGAGGGAGCTAAATTTCAAGTCGCTATCGCTCTAGGCCTCCATAATATATTCTCCACTACAAGCATAGAAATTTTATTGGATGCAGTAAAGAATACAAACGGAGATTATGAACCAGGGCAGAGATTTCGTGCTGTCATGTTATTGGGTCAGTGCCGTCCTCTCTTGCCAGAAATTCGCTCAGCCTTAGAGGCAGCGCTGCAAGATAAGGATGAGGGAGTTAAAGTTCAAGCAGCTGTCGCCCTATATCACGATGACTTACTATTTAATATATGCAGAGACATTTTATTGGGGGCAGTAAAGAATAAAGAAGTGGAGTATGAAGCAGGGCAGAGAGCTAGCGCTGCCTTGGCATTGGGTCAACACCAACCCCTATTACCAGAAGCTCGTTCAGTGTTGGAAGCGGCGCTTCAAGATGAGGATAAGGGAGTGAGAGTTGGGGCTGCTAGGGCATTAGACCTCAAGGGCCTATTGCCTGATGCCGGCAGACAAACCCTACTGGACGCAGTAGAGAATAAAGAAGGGGAGTATGAGGTAGCACATAGAGTGAGCGCTACCATGGGATTGGGTAGGCAGCTTGCCGAGTTAGTAAAAACTCAATCAGCCTTGAGGGCGGCGCTTCAAGATGAGGATGAGAGAGTTAGGGATGCAGCTGCTACGGCATTAAACTTCAATAGCCTATTACCTGATACCGGCAGACCTCAGCGTCATAAAAAACAGAGAACGTCCAGTTGATATTGTGAAGAATATTGAAACAGCAAAAGAAGATGGCGCTTAGGCTGGGAAATTCGAGATTTCGATTAGTGCAGCGGTATGCGCAACATCGGTTTCGCATTTGGCGCAGTGGGTGTATTCACATACTGCACCTACGATGCATCAAGACTTTGTAATGCCACTGGATAGCTGTAATTTAGCTGTAGTGGCACAATTAAAAAATAAGTTATTTTTTCTAAATAAATAAAATAACCTTTATAAATCAAAGGTTTGCATGGTGCTGGAAAGAGGAATCGAACCCCCGACCTTCGCATTACGAATGCGCTGCTCTACCGACTGAGCTACTCCAGCAAATGGGATCTGCAAGAGCGCAATTATAGTCATCAGGCTGTAGTCTTGTCACTGCGCATGGATGTTATTTTCTAATGAGAATAGGGAAGCCACGCTATACAATAGTGTCTTTTGCAAGTCGTCTTTTTTATTAGATGGGAAATCTCCATGACTCACGTGGTGACTGAAAGCTGTATTAATTGCCTGTACACAGATTGTGTGGATGTGTGCCCTGTGGATTGTTTTCATAAGAGTTCAGGGCCTTTGGGGAATTTTTTGGCAATTGACCCGGATGAGTGTATCGATTGCGCGGTGTGTGTGGCTGAGTGTCCGGTGGAGGCTATTTATGCTGAGGAGGATGTGCCGGGGGATCAGCAAGCGTTTATTAAAATTAATGTGGAACTGGCGGCTAAGTGGCCTACGATTACGCGCTCACAAAAGTCTTTGCCTGATGCGGATCAATGGAAGGATGTGAAGGATAAAAAGCATCTTTTGAATACGGATTGAGCTTGTGGGTTGGGGTAGGGCTAACCTGTAACCATCGCTTTTGACCTGCATATGCAGGTTTTAAATTTTTTAAAGAAGTGGAATGAGCACATATAAACAGTCGAAGCCTTCTATTAAAAAGGGTTCGGACGCAGCAATGGAACGAGGCGCTTCGCCCGCCTCTTCGGTTTTATTGCGTTTATGGCGGTATGCGCGCCCGCATTGGAAGGTGCTGTTGTTTGCTGTTTGTGCGATGGGTTTGGTAGCGGCAACTGAGGCATGTATTCCTGCGCTTTTAAAGCCTTTGTTAGATCAGGGTTTTAAGGCTAAAGAGCGCATCGGGCACCTAAAGTGGTTTGTACCGCTGGCGGTGATTGGTTTGGCGGTGGTGCGTGGTGGGGCGCAATATGCATCGAACTATTTGCTGGGCTTGGCTTCTAATCATATTTCGTTGAATTTGCGCGTACAGATGTTTAAGCGCATTTTGCAAGCTAATGCCGTTTTTTTTCAAGCAGAAACGGCTAGTGCGCTGATTAATGCAGTTATTTTTGAAGTAAACCAGGTTCTAAGTATTTTTATTAATTTGGCGATTACGTTGATGCGTGATGCATTGACGGTTTTATTTTTGCTCGGTTATCTTTTTTATTTGAACTGGCGGCTTACGCTGGTGGTGGCGATTATTTTCCCGGTCATTGGTGGTTTAATGTCGAAAATTAATCGGCGTTTGCGTCACCTTAATTTCGAACATCAAAAGCTCACTCATGAATTAACCTATGTGGTTGAAGAGACGGTGGGGGGCTATAAAGTAGTCAAAGTACATAACGGTGAGCCTTACGAGCTTCGGCGTTTTCTAGAAATGAGTCAGCGTCTTCGCGGTTATGCGATGCGCATGATTGTGTCTGGTGGGCTTGCACAGCCTTTGACGCAGTTACTCGCTTCTATCGCACTAGCAGCGGTTATTACTATTGCTGTATTGCAATCTGTTGCAGATCAAACCACGGTTGGAGGGTTTGTTGCCTTTGTAACAGCGATGCTGCTTTTGATTTCACCCCTAAAACATTTGATTGATGTAAATCAGCCTTTGCAGCGTGGTGTGACAGCGGCTGAGTTTATTTTTAATCTGATTGATGAACCTCGAGTGGAATCTACAGGAGGAGAGCGGCCTATACAGCGTGCTCGCGGAAAATTAACCTTTGAGAAAGTGTGTTTTAGGTATGGCTCATCTGGATTAGCCTCTGCTTCTGAAAATATAAAAGCTACTGAGAGCCCTGCAGAGCTGAGTTTGCCATTAGTTTTGGATCAGATTTCTTTGGTGATTGAGCCTGGTGAGGTGGTGGCTTTGGTGGGGCCGTCAGGGAGTGGAAAAAGCACATTGGCAAGCTTATTGCCGCGCTTTTTTGACCCTACTGCCGGGCGAATTTTGCTAGATGATATGCCTGTGCAAGAGTACGTTTTGGCAGATCTGCGCCGGCAGATTGCATTGGTAAGTCAAGATGTGGTTTTATTTAATGATTCTATTGCAGCCAATATAGCGTATGGGCAAACACCCGACCCCGCTAAAGTATGGAAAGCTTTGCAGGCCGCTTGGTTGTCAGATGCGGTAGCAGCAATGCCAAACGGGATAGAGACCGTTATTGGTGGCAATGGCATGAAACTATCCGGGGGGCAGCGGCAGCGTTTGGCTATTGCGCGAGCACTGTATAAAGATGCACCGATTTTGATTTTGGATGAGGCCACTTCTGCATTGGATGCAGCTTCAGAGCGGCATGTGCAATCAGCGCTGGAAACACTAATGGCTGGGCGCACTACATTGATGATTGCACATCGGCTCTCCACCATTGAGCGCGCGGACCGAATAGTCGTGATTGACGCGGGTCGCATTGTTGAATCAGGTAGCCATGCTGAGCTTTTGGAAAAAGAGGGTCTATATGCACGCCTACATAAGATGCAGTTTTCACAGGATTCGTAGGTTGGCTGAGGTGCGAACCCCAACACGCGCCGATTATCGCGTTGGGCTATAGGGATCATAAATGTATTTACGATGTGCTGTGGCTGGCTTTCTGGCAGTCAGTTTTTTTATTTCGACGGTTCAAGCCAAAACAATTTGTACGGCTATTGCCGATGCTAAAACTGGTGAAATACTCCTGAAAGAAGGGAATTGCAGTGATCGATTCACGCCTGCATCGACATTCAAAATCGCCTTAAGTGTGATGGGATACGATTGTGGTTTTCTCAAAGATACCCATTCGCCAACGCTTCCATTCAAGAAAGGTTATGTGGAATGGGGTGGTGATAACTGGCGCCAGCCGACAGATGCAAGCAGGTGGATGAAATACTCGGTGGTTTGGTTTTCACAGCAGATTACGCAATTCCTCGGGCAGGATCGGTTGCAGCAATATGCAACCCAATTCGGCTATGGAAATGCCGATTTCAGTGGAGATTCCGGTAAGAATAACGGCCTTGAGCGAGCCTGGATCAGCTCTTCATTAAAAATATCGCCATTAGAGCAACTTGCATTTCTTCAGAAACTTGTTAATCGGCAGCTTCCTGTGAGCGCGCATGCTTTCGACATGACGAACCTCATTGTTGAAAAAACTGCATTACCAAGTGGTTGGAATGTACAAGGCAAAACTGGTATGGCTTATCCGCGGCAAGCTAATGGTGATTTTGATGAGGAACACCCTTGGGGCTGGTTCGTTGGCTGGGCGACAAAAGGCGATCACACGTTAGTGTTTGTGCGGCTCATTCAGGACGATAAAAAAGAGCTAGGCACGGCTGGAGTACGGTCACGCAAGGCCTTTTTGATGCAACTACCCTCCTTGGCGGATTCTTTCGTCAAACAAGCAAAGTAAGGGTCGCTCGCACGACGATCCATTCACTCTAAATACAGCCAGAAAAACGATAAATTAGCGCTGATCAGCACGAACCCCAACATGCATACCGCTGACTTTTAATTTTTGCTTTTGAGCATTTGTAAGCTGGTTATTAAGGACGCAGTGGCTTGCATGTTGGGGTTCCTTCGTCACCACCAACCTACCATTCTTTGCCTTTTCTTGTGGTTGGTGAGGTTTGGTGAATCTCTTTTGCATAGCCATCTTAAAGCGCTTGCGCTACATCAATACAATCTCATATTGCTCTTGATGAAAATGGGTTTCGGTTTGTAGGGAAACTGGTTTTTCAATCAAATCACAGAGTAATGCAAGGTGATGCGATTCCTCGTCTAAAAAAAGATCGATGATGGGTTGGGCGGCGAGGATGCGGAAGGCTTGGGGGTTGAATTGTCGCGCTTCGCGTTCGATCTCTCGCATAATTTCATAGCAGAGAGTGCGAGCGGTTTTGACAAAGCCTTTTCCGCTGCAGGTGGGGCAGGATTCGCACAGCATATGCGCGAGGGATTCGCGGGTGCGCTTGCGCGTCATTTCTACTACGCCTAGCTCTGAGAAGTTATTTACAGAGATGCGTGCCCTATCGGGGGAGAGGGCTTTTTTGAGTTCATTGAGTACGGTTTCACGCTGTTCTGCGCGTTCCATATCGATGAAGTCAATGACAATAATGCCGCCTAGATTGCGTAAGCGTAATTGGCGAGCGAGTGTAGAGGCAGCTTCGAGATTGGTTTTGAAAATCGTTTCGCTGCTGTTGCGGTTACCGACATAGCCGCCGGTGTTGACGTCGATGGTAGTCATTGCTTCGGTTTGGTCAATAACCAGATACCCACCTGACTTCAAATTAACTCGCTTCTCTAGAGCGCGCTGGATTTCAGATTCAACATTGTAGTGCTCGAACAAGGGCTGCTCGCCAGTATGTTGGTGCAATTTGGTTTGCAAGGCAGGGGTGAATTCAGCAGCAAATCTATTGAGTGATTGGAAGGCATCGGATGGGTCGATGACGATGCGAGCCGTGTGTTCGCTGGAAAAATCGCGTAAAACACGCTGTGCCAATGTTAAGTCTTGATGCAAAAGGCAGGGCTCGGTTACGAGCTGGGACTGTTTAGAGATGGTTTGCCATGCTTTGCGCAAGTAGGCAATATCATTGGCGAGTTCTTGATCTGTCGCACTTTCTGCGCTGGTGCGCACAATATAGCCCCCTGTTTCATCTGGTGGCAACAAAGCGTATAGCCGGGCACGTATGGCTTCTCTGTGTGCATCCCCATCAATTTTTTGAGAAATACCAATATTAGTTTCTTGAGGCAAGTAAACGAGCGTGCGGCCGGCAATGCTTATTTGTGTAGACAGCCTTGCGCCTTTAGCGCCCATGGGGTCTTTTAAAATTTGCACCATGAGCATTTGCCCTTCGAATAACATTTTTTCGATGGGGGGGACAGAAATGCTAGAAAGGTAAGAGGGTGAGGGTCTTGCTGTCTCTGATGCTTCCGCTTGAGTTGAATCAGGAACTTCAGTCGAAACACGCGGGCGCCAAATATCTACTACGTGTAGAAACGCAGTGCGTTCTAGGCCAATATTGATAAAAGCAGATTGTATGCCTGGCAAGATTCGCGTTACTTGTCCGAGGTATAAATTGCCTACGTACCCTCTCTCTAGCGTTCGCTCAACATGTAGCTCTTGTACTACACCTTGTTGAACCATGGCAACGCGGGTTTCTTGGGGGGTGCGGTGTACAAGAATTTCTTCGTTCATCAAGGAGTCCGTTTTGATATTTTTATTTTTGAAGTTGAGGGAGGGGCGTAAATGCCTCAGGACTTCAACTTAGTTAGCTTTTGGTATTTCTGAAGCAATTGTTCGCGGCTTTCGATATGGTCTGGATGCAGAGGAATGCAGTCAACAGGACACACCTGACGGCATTGAGGTTCATCGAAATGGCCGACGCATTCGGTACATTTGTCTGGATCGATTTCGTAGATTTCCAGCCCCATCGAAATCGCGTCATTTGGGCATTCGGGCTCGCATACATCGCAGTTAATGCATTCTTCTGTAATCAATAAGGCCATGGGATTCTCCCCGTATGTTAGATGGGCAGATTTTATTGCGAGTCAGCTGCTTGCATATTTTGCACTTTTTGTTTGAGCCGTCGTTCTACGCAAGGTTGTACAAATTTACTGACGTCTCCACCAAATTGCGCAATTTCGCGTACCAGTGAGCCTGAAATAAATTGATAGCGATCTGCTGGCATCATAAATACCATCTCAATTTCAGGAAGTAAGCAGCGATTGGTTCCTGCCATTTGAAATTCATATTCAAAATCAGACATGACGCGCAAACCACGCACGATAATTTGCGCATTATTTTTTGTTACAAATTCGGTCAAAAGCCCTGAAAAACCTTTAATTTGTACATTAGGGTAAGGTGCTAGTGCTTCACGGGCAATTTCCAGCCGCTCATCTAAAGTAAAAATGGGTTTTTTATTCCGGCTATCTGCAATCCCAACTATCACAGTCGAAAAAATGCCAGCAGCACGCCGAACGATATCTTCATGTCCGCGGGTGAGCGGGTCAAAAGTGCCTGGGTAAACAGCAACTCCCATATTTTTTCCTGGTTAAGTAATAATTTGGTACTCTGAGAGTCGTTTTAGGAAATATCCTAACGCCTCAATAAATGAGCATGCACAGCGCCGAACGCTTTGTAATGTGTCAAAGGGCAATTATCTTCGAGTAAGGCCATCCATGTCGCTTCTTTGATCTCTACAGGCGATTCGATATATATCAATCCTCCAGGGCGTATTGCTTTCCATGCATATCGAATAGCATCTACTAATATTTTGTCTGTGCTAGGCGTGCTATTGGATGTGTCGGTTGTGGCAAAAGGAGGATCTAAAAAGATGATATCTAAGCTATCAGCGGGTAAACGAGCTGCAAACTGTAATGCATCACCCTGTACGATGTGAATCATTTCAGCTTGTAGTTTTTGTTGATTAGCGCGTAGTTGTTTGATTGCGCGCGTATCTTTTTCTACCATCAACACGTGTGCAGCACCTCGAGAAGCCGCTTCAAAACCCAGTGCGCCGCTGCCTGCAAATAAATCTAGGCAACGCCATCCGTCTAGGCGATTCCCTAGCCAGTTAAATACGGTTTCTCGTACCCGGTTAGTCGTGGGGCGCAGGCCTGGTAAAGATAAAACAGGCAAGGGTGTGCGTTTCCACTGGCCACCAATAATATGGATTTTTGATGGCGTTTTGGGCGCAACGTGTTGCAAGGAAGAGGAATGTGAAGAGCGCACGTTCAGTAAAGAGCCCAAAGAGGCCCTAAATAAAAGAGATTCGGAGTAAAAGGATGTCTAAAATTGCTAACCGCTACTTAGCAAAATAATGGTTTGGCTAGGTATTCTTAAATAGCTTCTGCTATTCTCGCGGCCTTTTAAGGGTTGTGCCGGACTAAAGTATAGTCCGTGCAGCCTGCTAACGATTGCTTTATTAATAAGGAGAGATCACGATGCCACTCGTCTCAATGCGTCAGCTTTTAGATCATGCTGCAGAAGAAGAGTATGGCGTGCCTGCGTTCAATGTAAATAATTTAGAACAGACGCAGGCCGTGATGGCCGCTGCAGCTGCAGTAGGTGCGCCGGTTATTTTGCAAGCGTCAGCAGGTGCGCGGAAATACGCAGGAGAGCATTTTTTACGTCACCTTATTCAGGCTGCGGTAGAGAGCTATCCAGAAATTCCTATTGCGATGCATCAAGATCATGGTCAGTCGCCTACGGTATGCTTGAGCGCAATACGCAATGGTTTTACTAGTGTAATGATGGATGGCTCCTTACATGACGATGGCAAAACGGTTGCCAGTTATGAGTACAACATCGATGTAACCAAAAAAGTGGTGGAGCTTGCGCATGCCCTGGGTGTGACGGTAGAAGGGGAGCTAGGTTGCTTAGGCTCGCTAGAAACCATGCAAGGTGATAAAGAAGATGGGCATGGTGCAGAAGGGACCTTGAGCCGTGAGCAGTTATTGACCGACCCTGAACAAGCTGCTGATTTTGTAGCGCAAACCGGATGTGATGCGCTGGCTATTGCCATTGGTACTTCACACGGCGCATACAAGTTTTCGAAAAAGCCTACGGGTGAAACCTTGGCAATCGAACGCATCAAACAAATTCACCAGCGCATTCCCAATACCCATTTGGTGATGCATGGTTCTTCTTCTGTCCCTCAAGAATTGCTTGCTGAGATTCGCGCATTTGGGGGGGATTTGAAGCAAACTTATGGTGTACCTGTTGAAGAAATTCAAGAAGGAATTCGCCATGGTGTTCGAAAAATCAATATTGATACCGATTTACGTTTGGCTATGACGGGTGCAATACGACGCTTTTTAGCAGAAAACCCTGGTAAATTTGATCCACGCGAATTTCTAAAACCAGCTACTGCTGCTGCGCAGGCAGTATGCCATGCGCGTTATTTGGCTTTTGGCTGCGAAGGGCAGGCTGGCAAAATTAAGCCCGTTTCTTTAGAGAAAATGGCTCAACGCTATCAAGGTGGTCGGTAATGTCTTCTTCTAATCCCCTTGCTTTATATGAATCAACGCTTTCTTCTTTACCCCTGCTTGGTCGTGGAAAAGTGCGGGATAATTATGCCCTGGGAGAAGATCGTTTATTAATTGTGACGACAGATCGCCTGTCTGCTTTTGATGTGCTGTTTGATCAGCCTATTCCAGGCAAAGGGTGCGTGCTAAACCAGATGTCGAATTTTTGGTTTGAGCATTTGAAGTCAATCGTCCCAAATCATTTAACCGGTGTGGATCCTGAGACGGTAGTGACGGCTGATGAGGCGGAGCAAGTACGCGGGCGTTCAGTCGTTGCAAAGCGTTTAATACCTATTCCTGTCGAAGCGGTAGTCAGAGGGTATCTGGCAGGAAGTGCTTGGAGTGAATATCAAAAGAGTGGCACGGTAAGTGGTATTCCATTGCCGGCTGGTTTGCATTTGGCTGAGAAACTGCCTGAGCCTATTTTTACACCTTCTACGAAAGCGCCTCCTGGGCAGCATGATCAAAGCATTTCTTTTTCCCAGATGCAGACTATGCTGGGAAGAGAGCAAGCCGAGCGTGTGTATGAAGTCAGTATTAAGCTCTATCGAGCCGCCGCAGAATATGCAGCGCAGCGCGGTATATTGATTGCTGATACCAAATTTGAGTTTGGGGTAGATGCAGAAGGCGAGTTGTATTTGATGGATGAAGTGCTCACGCCTGACTCATCCCGTTTCTGGCCTGCCAATCAGTATGAAGAGGCGCTTGTTGCAGGACGCAATCCTCCTTCTTTCGATAAGCAATTTATACGAGATTGGTTAGAGCAACAGGGATGGTCTAAAACACCTCCTGCTCCTGCTTTACCTGCAGATGTTATTGAGAAGGCTGCCGATAAATATCATGAGGCATTGCAGCTTCTGATTGCATCCTAAATATCGCGTTGAGTCACATTACACCAATATGAATAGATGGGTGCATGCTTAACCCAATTGACTGCTATGACAAATCCCATGCATTTTTCAACGCCTTCTACTTCGACCTTACCCTCTATCGGGGTAGTGATGGGTTCGGACTCAGACTGGGATGTCATGCAGCATGCCGTGATGCTGCTGCAAGAATTTGACATCCCTTTTAGCATGCAGGTGCTCTCCGCCCATCGCATGCCAGAAGAGATGGCTGTTTATGCCAAAGGCGCGCGTGCGCGTGGTTTGGCAGCCATTATTGCCGGAGCAGGGGGGGCAGCGCATTTGCCGGGGATGTTGGCTGCTCAGACGCCGGTTCCTGTATTGGGCGTGCCTATTCCAACCCCTCATTTGCAGGGCCTTGATTCTCTGTATTCTATTGTGCAAATGCCAAAAGGCGTGCCTGTTGCTACGTTTGCAATTGGTCAAATGGGTGCCGCTAATGCCGCACTCTTTGCGGTTGCACTCCTTGCTGTGAATGCACCCGATCTGGCGCATAAGCTTGATGCCTTTCGCTTACGTCAGCACGATTTGGCTTGTTCCAAGGTGTTGCCGTTACCCAAACAGCAATGATCATGCATACGTCTTCTTCTCAACCCTCTTATTCTTTGCCTGTATACACGTCTTTAAAAAGTGTAGAAGCGTCAAACACGCATGACCCGCAACCTGTTTTGCCTGGCGCATGGCTGGGCATATTGGGCGGTGGGCAGCTTGGTCGTATGTTTTGTTTTGCCGCACAAGCGCTTGGATACCGCGTAGCCGTATTAGACCCAGACCCCGAGAGTCCGGCTGGTAAGATCGCTGAGCAGCATGTGTGTGCAGGCTATAGTGATCTAGAAGCACTAGATGCTTTTGCGCAAAAATGCCAGGCTATTTCTACCGAATTTGAAAATGTGCCTGCTGCAACGCTCGAACATTTGGCGCGTATTACGCGTGTGGCACCTGCTGCACCATGTGTTGCCTTAGCGCAAGACCGTATCGCTGAGAAGCGTTTTTTGGTGGAATTAGGCTTGCCTGTAGCGCCTTATTTGGAAATTGCCTCGCATGAGGATTGCGCTCGCTTCACACCAGAAGCATTCCAAGCCGTATTGCCAGGTATTTTGAAAACGGCTCGCTTGGGTTATGACGGGCGTGGACAAATCCGAGTAAGCACGGCAGAAGAGGTGCTTAAAGCCCATGCAGATTTGCATGGTGTGCCCTGCGTGCTAGAGAAGCGGGTAGATATTGATTGTGAAATTTCCGTATTGTTGGCGCGTGCAGTGAATGGCGCTAACGTACTGTACCCACTGGCGCAAAACAAACACCAAGACGGTATTTTGATACAGACGCAGGTACCCGCTCCTGATATTTCTAAAGTGCAGGGTGAACAAGCTTGCGAAATAGCTTTGAAGATAGCCGATAGCCTAGAGTATGTGGGAGTCCTGTGCGTCGAATTTTTTGTGCTCAAAGACCACACGCTATGCGTAAATGAAATGGCTCCTCGGCCGCACAATTCAGGTCATTACACGGTAGATGCTTGCGTGACGAATCAATTTGAGCAGCAGGTGCGCGCGATGGCAGGGTTGCCATTGGGGGCCACTCATCAACACTCTGCTGCGGTGATGCTCAATATTCTGGGGAACAGTTGGTTTGATGGTCAAGGTTCTGAAATTACCGAGTTATCTGAGCGTGATGAAGATGCCGAGTCTGCTCTTATCGCTCCACGTTGGGCAGAAATAGCAGGTGTGCCAGGAGCCCATCTCCATCTATATGGCAAAACACAACCTAAGCGTGGGCGCAAAATGGGGCATGTCACGCTCACAGCTTCTACGCTTGAGGCATCTCGTTTGCATGCCCAGGAGTGCGCACAGATTTTACATATGGTGGATGCGCAGTGAGTGCTGCTGCATACGATATAAAAGAATATGACGAAGCCGCGCGTAGGCTGGCTGTTGGAGAGCTGGTCGCTTTTCCAACAGAAACGGTGTACGGGCTTGGAGCCAACGCGTGTGACCCTGCGGCACTTGCGCGTTTATTTGCTCTTAAAGGTCGCCCACTTAACCACCCTGTTATTGTCCATATTGCTCAGCAGGCAGACCCATCAGAATGGATTGCTGGCTCCGTCTCTCCTTTGGCCCATCGTTTGATCGAGGCATTTTGGCCTGGTCCGTTGACGCTGATATTCAAGCGCGCAGCAGCTATTCCTGATGCGGTGAGTGGAGGTCAGGATACGATAGGCTTACGCTGCCCTGCACATCCTGTTGCTCAAGCTCTATTACGCGCTTTTTCAGCTTATCCCAAAACGACGGACGTCACTCTATCCTCGCATGCAATGCACAGCCTTCCTCGGGGAATTGCGGCTCCTTCAGCCAATCGCTTCGGACGTGTAAGCCCTACTACGGCTGCGCATGTGCGAGATGAGTTTGGGGATGCGGTACTGGTTCTCGATGCAGGGGCCTGCCAGGTCGGGCTGGAATCCACTATTTTAGATGTATCCCAAGATCGCCCCGTATTGCTGCGAGCTGGGCAACTCCACGCCGGGCAACTTGCTGAAGTAATTGGCGCTTGGCCTTTGTATAAAGAAGATTTGCAGGATCAACAGGCTATTCCCCGGGTTTCTGGAGCGCTTAAAGCGCACTATGCTCCTAGAATTCCATTAAGCCTATGTGACGCACAAGCCTTGCCTTCAGTGCTTAAACAATACCCTGCAGAGCATGCTATAGCCTGGGTAACGTATAGCTGTTTTTCGCCAAACGTTTCTGCGCAGTCTCCAATTCCCTCTGATAATCCAAGTATGCCCAATGTGCGTAGCATTCAGATGCCTGCGCAACCGGATGCTTATGCACATTTGCTCTACCAAGTCTTGCGTGATCTAGAAGCTACGAACAGTCAACGTATCTTGGTGGAGACGCCTCCTTCTGACGACCCTGCTTGGGCAGCGATTCATGATCGTTTAAGCCGTGCCGCTGCGGCATTTGATAATGCTTAGGCAAAGTGCATTCTGAATTTTTTCAGTTGATTTATCAGAGCGCCCTCAAAATTGATGTTACGCAGGTATGCAAAAAGCCAGTGGTATGCATGTTGGGGTTCGTACCTCACCGCCAACCTACCGCGTGCCTATGTAAAAGGGTTCTATCAAACTCCACCAACCACAAGAAAAGCAAAGGACGGTAGGTTGGTGGTGAGGTACGAACCCCAACATGCAAGCCACGGTCATCTTGAATGCCTGCGAACATCTGTCATCAAGCGGCTGCTATAGATAGATTAGAGCGATGGGCCAAACTTGCTTCAAATTGCTCTTTAACGTGCTCAGCAAATAAAGCATGCAGATGACTGGACGGGTGCACGCTATCTGCAAACATATAAGTTTGATCCGCATTAGGTTCAACATATAAAGCGGGGGAGCAAAATAAAGCGCTTTGATAGCATTCTGGAAGTAGCCCAAGTTTGCAAGCAATGCTGGTATTGCTTACAGAAAAACCATGTTCTTGGTACGTTTGCAGCATTTGATTGATAAAGGCAAATGCATCGATGGTCGTTACTGTATGTTCTGCAGGCAGACTGGCTTCTAGAGACTGCATAAAGGTGGTATTAAACAATATAGACAGTTCCGTGAGCACGGTACTAGTTTCAAGGTCTGTGGCGCCTATTGGGGTATGGCCCAGATCCGGTATATTGGTTGTAATAAGATTTTGAGCCCCATTTTCATATACCGTTTGTATTAATCCAGCATATTGGATTGCAGCGGTTTGGATAGCCTTGATAGCTTCAGGAAAGGGGATGTCTCCTATTGCTGCGGCAGAAGCATTAGCCAGAATATCGTTGCCTCCCCCATTCATCAGAACCAATTGAGAAGCATTAAATTGATGATGGTGGTCTAGATAGCAGCGTATTTGACTGGTAATGGATGTGCCACTTAAACCCATACCGACTTCGCTGCCTGGTTCATTTGCCTGCGTATTTCGTAGCGCCTGCAATGGAGATATAAGCGAACTGGGATCAGAAGAAAATGCATACAGCGTTGTATTCCCTGAAAAAGGAATGGGGCGTTCAACTCGCGCCCCTCCTTGTCCATATCCAAAACCGCCAGGGTTCGCTATTAATGGCGTTCCAAATCCACCGGTATAAGCCGCAGTTAGACAATCTCCATAAGAGCGAGCTAGAACTTGCGTCCAGACTTCCCCTGGATTGGTAGTAAATCGCCCGCCACCAAAACTAGCTGCTGCTGGAGCATAAGTACCTACATCGGATAGGCTGTCACCGAAAGAAACGATTTGATAGTGTGGCGTAGAAGGGGAGCTTGGGTAGGTTTCGGAAGATGCCATCTTTGGGTTATGTAAAAATAAATAAGGTGTTGTGAAAAATTGTCTAAAAAGGCAATACACCCAATTGTCAGGGTTTTACATAACTTTAAGGTCAGAAAGAGAGGGCCTGCGCTATCTCAAAAATAAGAGGGAAGTGCGAGGAGCGAAGAGGTAGGTTGGTGGGAAGCACCAATTTACGGGGCGGTGTCATATACCCAGCTTAATAATGCATCGTGCGCAGCTTGGCCACGGCTGGCATTGGGATGATTGATGAAGCTCACGACGATATAGTTTTGGGCGTTATGGGCCGTTACATAGCCGGCGATGGCTCGGACCTCATCAAGTGTGCCGGTTTTTATATGCATGCTGCCTACGCTTGGCCCCTCAAAGAGCCGTTTGCGCATGGTCCCGTCTAAGCCTGCAACGGGTAAGGAGGCAATGAGCGGTGCGGCTATTGTGCTATGACTGATATGTTGTAAAAGCGCTGTTAAGCCCGTTGCACTGAGACGCTCTTTTGACGATAAGCCCGCGCCATTCTCTAGTACAAGGCCCGATAAATTGAGCCCTTCACGGCGCAGCCAATGGCGAATGACTTTCTCTGAGCGTATTGCTGTAGCAGGAGGGGCGCCATAGATTGCACCTAGTGTTAAAAACAAATTGCGTGCCATGATGTTGTTAGAGTTTTTATTAATATCTCGCACGCTGTCTTGAAGTACTTCCCCTTTGTATAGTGCGACGCATCGAGCTAGTTTGGGTACCAAGGCTTCACGTACTCCACCTGAATGGGTTCCACCGGTTTGCTCCCACAATGCCAAAAACCCATTTGCGAAAAAATTATTGCGGTTTGGTGCAGCGCGACTCATCGTGTCTATGCCGCATTGCAGAGGGTAAGTGCCTTTGAATGTGACGTATAGTGTGCCGTTACGTTCTGTTATGACTGGTTTTGGAATGCTTCCTGGTGTGCATTTTCCAGAGGTGGCGTGCAGTGTGTTGGTGAGCTGTAAGTGTGCAAGTTCCGGTTGAGTTTGAATGAATACCGAAAGATCTGGCTGTGGAGTGAGTGTAAAAGTGAGCGCGTTAAATGCATAAAGTAGAGGGTCAGGGCTTACGTTATACGCACGATTATGGCCGCTATCAAAAGCTTGTACCGCTTGCGTTTTGAGGTCGAAATAGCTTCTGTCTAAAACCAGATCGCCTTGAATATGTGTAATACCTGCACGGCGAATCTGTTCTATGAAATAAATGAATGTTTCGGGAACGAGCTTAGGGTCGCCTGTTCCATAGATATATAAATTTCCATGGAGTACCCCCCCTTCAATCGGGCCATCTATGTAGGCGCGTGTTTCCCATTGAAAATGCGGCCCGAGCAAGGAGAGTCCAGCAGAGGTGGTGAGGAGCTTCATCGTTGAAGCGGGATTCATCGATTTTTCTGCGTGTAGCGAGAGAGCGGGCGAGGCTGCACCCACTCGTTCTACAACGATACTGACAGCAGCAAGCGGAATCTCCGCCTGTTTTAGCTTTGCAAGAACGGTTTCTGGAATAGGGTGTGCGAAAAAAGAGGACGTTTTCTGAGCGATGGGATCAGTAAAATCAATGGGATGTGCTTTTGTCGAAAAGTGTGACGCATGCGCTTGGGGCGCTACACTCCCTATAAGAAAAATGATCAGCAGACTGCTCAATCTTGAACTTAGCCACCTTAAATCGTAGAACACAGAAGAAATTCCCGTAAAGAGTTGTGTCGAAGTGTGCACCTCTTAGAATCCGATTCAAAATCTCTCAAAAATGCCACGTTTTTATGGCCATAAAGCCAAGGTGTTTTCTGCAATAGAGTACAGTTCCGGATCTTGCGCTCCTGCTCTGCGCTTCTGCTCAGTTAAATAAGGGGGCTTTTGAAGAATTTTGTATGGTTTCTAAGTAATTTACGTTTTTATAGTCAAAAGTAGTAAGAGTGAACAAAAAACACTTGGTATCATTACTGGTTGTAAAAATACGGCATTATAAGAAGGCCTAGGATGTACTCTGAACGTAGACTTTCCTGATTTTATGTGTTTTGAAGCCTGTTTAAAATTGCACCTGTAAGCGTTCATGCGGAAAACCCGCCTCGCACCTCCAGAGCCAAAAAGAGCCTAAGGGGCCTTTATTGTTTTTTACGGAAATATTTTTCACGATGAATTCGACTCAAATGGCTTCTCCTCTCTCTTCCCGTAGCAAGTTCCTGCTGTGTGCCGTAATGGCCTGCATTACATTGGCTGGATGCTCCCGTAAGCCTGCAATGCCTGCTCCTCCTCCTCCTGAAGTCAGTGTAGTGGCGGTGCAAACGCACAGTATTCCAATGACCACGGAGTTGCCAGGGCGTACCTCTCCCTATTTGGCAGCAGAGGTGCGTGCACGGGTAGATGGAATTGTATTGCAGAGAAACTTTGTTGAAGGTAGCGAGGTGAAGGCAGGGCAGTTACTTTACACGATTGATCCAGCTGTCTATCAAGCGCAGTTTCAGAGTGCGAACGCAGCGCTGGCTAAAGCCGATGCGAATCTCAAGGCTGCTGCTGCACAGCGTGCACGGTACCAAAAATTAATCAGCGCCCGTGCGATTAGTCAGCAAGATTATGACAATGCCGTTGCGCAGCAAAATCAAGCAGCCGCAGAGGTAGCCTCGGCACGCGCAATGGTTAACAGTGCGAAGATTAATTTGGGATATACCAAAGTAGTCTCGCCCATTGCAGGGCGTGTTGGCCGCTCGCAGGTGACAAAAGGGGCCTATGTGCAGGCTGCTCAGGCCACTTTGCTTTGCACGGTGCAGAAAGTAGATCCGATGTATGTGGATGTTACGCAATCCAGCGCAGATCTTCTACGCTTGCGGCGCGAGATGGCTTCGGCACAATCTACCAAAGCGCAGCAAATGAAAGTGGATTTGATTTTGGAAGATGGCACACCTTATAGCGTGCCTGGAAAGCTGGAATTCTCTGATATTACCGTTGATCAAAGCACGGGCGCCATTGCATTGCGCGCTATTTTCCAAAATCCTAAGCAAGAACTGTTGCCAGGAATGTTTGTGCGTGCACGGATTCATGAGCGCTTTAATCGTGAGCTGATTGTAGTACCACAAGTGGGTGTTACGCATAATGCTAAAGGCCAGCCTACTGTTTTAGTAGTGGGCCCGGGCGATGTCGTTGAGCAGCGTACTTTAGTAACACTTAAAACGATGGAAGATCAGTGGGTCGTGCTCGAAGGATTGAATGCAGGTGACCGGGTTATCGTGCAGGGATTGCAGAAAGTGCAGCCTGAAATGAAAGTGACACCCGTTTCTTGGAAAAAAAATCTAGAAGCGAACGAAAAGGGGACAGAAGCCCCGTTAGCAAGCTCCGAAGAAGTTTCTAAAGCAACATCTAAAGAAACGCCTAAAGAAACGCCTAAAGAAACGCCTAAAGAAACACCTAAAGAAACACCTAAAGAAACACCTAAAGCAGCGCTCAAAGAAACATCTAAAGACAATTCCAAAGAAGCAGATAAAACTGCTCAATCAAGTAGCCTGGTTAAGGAGCGTAGTTAATGGCTAAATTTTTTATTGATCGCCCTATTTTTGCATGGGTATTAGCCATTGCATTGATGCTTGCCGGAGTTTTATCTATTCGAAGCTTGCCTGTCGAGCAATACCCTGCAATTGCGCCACCACAAGTCGAAATTAACGCAAGGTATTCAGGCGCTTCCGCCAAAACCGTTGAAAACACGGTTACCCAAGTTATCGAACAGCAAATGAATGGTTTAGATCATTTGCTCTATATGTCTTCAAATAGCGATAACACAGGTAACGTATCTATTTCACTGACTTTTGCTCCGGGAACCAATCCAGATATTGCTCAAGTGCAAGTGCAAAATAAATTGCAACTTGCTCTGCCGCTGTTACCTGCTGAAGTACAGCAACAAGGCCTGAGGGTATCGAAATCCAGTGGCTCTTTTTTAATGGTCTTAGCTTTTTCGTCTGCAGATGGCAGCATGAATCGCTATGATTTAGCAAATTATGTAGCATCGTCGATACAAGATCCCATTAGCCGAGTGGATGGCGTAGGTGCAGTTAATTTATTCGGGTCGCAATACGCGATGCGTATTTGGCTGCAAGCTGACAAATTGAATAATTACAAATTAACGCCTGTAGATGTGCGTGAGGCGGTTGCGAGCCAAAACGTACAAATTGCAGGTGGACAATTAGGTGGTACCCCCGCCGTTTCTGGCCAGCAACTGACTGCCTCTATCACTGAATCCAGTTTGCTCAATACCCCAGAGCAGTTCGGCAATATTGTGCTAAAAGCGAATGCAGATGGCTCCCAAGTGCGTTTGCGTGATGTGGCGCGCGTGGAACTTGGAGGGGAAGACTATAGTTTCGATAGCCGCTATAACGGTCGCCCTGCAGTGGGTTTAGGGATTCGATTAGCGACAGGCGCAAATGCTTTAAATACGGCCGATTTAGTGCGTGCCCGTATTGCCGAGCTTGCGCCCTATTTCCCGCACGGTTTGAAGGTTGACTACCCGTACGACACTACTCCTTTTGTGCGTCTTTCCATTAAAGGCGTAGTTAAAACCTTGCTTGAAGGTATCGCCCTGGTTTTTGTGGTGATGTATTTGTTTTTGCAAAATTTTCGAGCAACGATCATTCCAACGATTACCGTACCTGTGGTGTTGCTCGGTACCTTTGCCATTATGGGTGCAGCGGGTTTTTCGATTAACACCTTATCCATGTTTGGCTTAGTGCTGGCTATTGGCTTGGTAGTGGATGACGCTATCGTGGTGGTCGAAAACGTCGAGCGTGTAATGACGGAAGAGGGTTTATCGCCGCGCGATGCGACCCGGCTCGCCATGAGTCAGCTCACTAGTGCATTAGTGGGGGTGGCGCTAGTTCTATCTGCTGTTTTTGTACCTATGGCTTTCTCGTCAGGGTCGGTAGGAGCTATCTACCGCCAATTCTCTCTCACGATTGTGAGTGCGATGACGCTCTCGGTTTTGGTGGCGATTATATTGACGCCAGCATTATGCGCGACCCTGCTAAAGCCGATTTCCAAAAATCATCAGGAAGCAAAAACCGGTTTTTTTGGCTGGTTTAACCGTACATTTAATCGAAGTCGTGCGTCTTATCAAAAAGGGGTGCGGTACGTTATTGCGCGTACAGGCCGTGCTTTGCTGGTCTATGGAGCAATTATTGGCGTGGTGGCATTTTTATTTATGCGCATGCCTACTTCTTTTCTCCCAGAAGAAGACCAGGGTATTTTATTTGGTTTTGTACAAACCCCACCAGGCTCAACGCAGCAACGTACGCAGCTGGTGCTCGATGAAGTGACTGATTACTTCTTGAAAGAGGAAAGTAAGGCTGTTGCAGCCGTCTTTGCGATTAATGGCTTTAGCTTTGCAGGCAATGGTCAGAATTCAGGGATAGTTTTTGTCAAACTCAGAGATTGGAAGGAGCGCAATGCACCGGAATTAAAAGCACAAGCGCTGGTTGGGCGGTCTTATATGCGGTTTTTGCAGATTAAAGACGCGATGGTTTTCCCGGTAAATCCACCGTCTATTATCGAGCTTGGAACTGCATCAGGGTTTGATTTGCAGTTACAAGACCGTGGAGGGCTGGGTCACGATGCGCTTATACAAGCACGTAATCAATTGCTTGGTTTAGCGGCGCAAAGCACGGTGGTTTCTCAAGTTCGTCCTAATGGTCTGGATGACATGCCAGAATTTCATGTGGACATTGATCGTGAGAAAGCTAGCGTTTTAGGCGTACCACTGTCTGGGATTGATCAAACTTTCTCCATTGCTTGGGCATCGTCTTATGTCAATAACTTTTTAGATCGCGATAATCGCGTGAAGAAAGTATTGCTCCAGGCCGATGCACCGCATCGAATGAATCCTCAGGATGTGAATCGCTGGTATGTGCGTAATATCCATGGCGATATGGTTCCGTTTTCTGCTTTTTCGACCACGAGCTGGACATACGGTTCTCCCAAGCTTGAGCGTTACAACGGCGTTGCTGCAGTCCAGATTCAGGGAGGGGCTGCGCCTGGGAAAAGTACAGGCGAGGCTATGAAAGAAATGGAGAAGTTGGTCGCACAATTACCCAAGGGTATTGGGTATGAGTGGACGGGGATGTCACTCCAAGAAGTTCTCTCAGGTGCTCAAGCTCCGTTGCTGTATACCCTGTCGATTTTAGTGGTGTTTTTAAGTTTGGCAGCACTCTATGAGAGTTGGTCCATTCCCTTTTCCGTTATTTTGATTGTGCCGGTTGGCGTGTTAGGTGCGCTTTTGGCGACCACTTTGCGTGGCTTGGAAAATGATGTGTACTTCCAAGTAGGCTTACTCACCACAGTAGGGTTATCCGCTAAAAATGCGATTCTGATTGTGGAGTTTGCAAGGCATTTGCGTGAACAAGGCAAAACGGTGATCGAAGCGGCTGTAGAAGCTGCGCGATTCCGACTAAGGCCCATCATCATGACTTCGTTGGCATTTATGTTAGGCGTGTTGCCGTTAGCAATTAGCCATGAAGCAGGTGCTGCAAGTCAACATGCAATCGGTACCGGTGTGATCGGAGGTATGTTGGCTGCGACCTTCATCGCTATTTTCATGATTCCGATGTTTTTTGTTTTGGTGAGTGAAAAATGGGGATGGATGTCAGCGGGCATGCAAGCAATACAAAGATATAAGCACCATCCTGCGAATGCGCAGAAAAATGTGCCGCAGTCCTCAAACAAAAATGTAAGAACAAAAGAGCGTGCTGAACAAGACACTTCGAAAGAGCAAGATGTTTCAAGTGCTTCCAAGCCCGATTCAAACACAGGAGAGAAGTAATGCGTGCTGTATTAGCCCGGATTGTTGAGCGTTTTAGTTGCAAGAACCCATCCTGCACGGACGTTCAAAAGGGCATGCAACGCCCAATCGGCACGTTTAAACGCGCTGCTTTTTTCTCGGGTAAAGCCGCGTCTCCGTTGCTGTTATCACTCATAGCGGGAGCATGTAGTTTGCAGCCCCACTATGAGCGTCCCATAGCACCGATCCCTTTTGTTTACCCTGATCCACCAGTTAATCAGAGTGGTGAGGGGAGTGCAGACGCGCTAACTAAGAAAAAATTGCAGGAAAAAGTAGAAGCTTCTCAAAAGTCCGCTTCTATAAACGATACGAAAAACGCAATACACGCTAGTTCCGGAAGTTCTATACAACTCGGTAGTGCAGGGACGGTGGGTTTTGGCAAAGAGATAGGCACGTTATCTGATAAAGAGGTTGCTGTACGCGCCTCTATAGATGCAAGCGAGGATATAACTTCGCTAGATGCAGGATGGCAGGTCTTTCTAGGTGACCCGCGTTTACAGGCTTTAGTAAATTTGGCCCTGAAAAATAACCGCGATGTGCGTGTAGCGGCTTTAAATGTAGAGTATTTGCAGGCCCAATATCGCATTCAGCGCGCGGCACTATTGCCAAGTATGGGGGCGGAAGGGCAAATGGTGCGCTCACGTACCCCTGCAGGTATGTCGCCCTTACATCAAGCTACAGTGGGGAATCAGTTCTTTGTCGGGCCGGTTGCCTCTTGGCAGATTGATTTCTTCGGCAAAATAACTAGCTTAAAAGATGCAGCGCTCGCACAATATCTATCCACGCGCTTTGCATCACGTGCTGCACATATTGCGCTTATTGCGCAAGTGGCTGATCAGTATCTGCTGCTACGAGCGAGCGAAGCCCAGCTTGGCGTAACTAAGCAAGCGTTAACCACTGCTAATAAGCTGTATGAATTAACTAAATTACAGACTGAAGTTGGGACGGGTTCGGCTCTGGATATGCAAGCTGCAGTGGGTGCACAAGAGCAAGCTAAGGCTAATTATCAAAATCAATTACGTCTACAAGCTCAGGCTGAAAACGCACTGACTTTGCTGATTGGACAATCTTTACCCGCAGATTTGCCTGCGCCCCTGCCTTTTGCAAATCAAAAAATCATCGCAGATATTCAAGCTGGTTTACCCTCTGAACTATTGACTCGGCGCCCAGATATTTTGGCTGCAGAAGCGACTCTGCGTGCTGCAAATGCAAATATCGGTGCTGCACGCGCAGCTTTTTTCCCCAGCATTTCATTAACGGGACAATTTGGATCTGCTAGCACTTCTTTAGATGAATTATTTAAAGGAGGAACTGCGAGCTGGAGCTTTACACCGCAAGTAAACCTGCCTATTTTCCAAGCAGGAGCCAACCGCGCCAATCTGCGAGCAGCAAAAGTAAAAAAAGAAATTGCAATAGCGCAATATGAAAAGGCGATTCAAACCGCCTTTCGCGAAGTGGCCGATGGCTTGGCTGCTCGAGGTACGTATGACGAGCAGCTCGTAGCCCAGGAACGGTATGTTCAAGCGGTACAACGCCGGCTAGAATTATCGGTGCTGCGCTACCGAAATGGTATTGAGAGTTATTTGAGTGTGTTAACAGCTCAAACGGAGTTGTATGCCGCGCAGCAAGGGCTCATTACAACCCGCCTTGCACGGTTAGTAAATTTGATTGACCTATATCAATACCTTGGCGGCCCTGCAGTGGCAGTGCCTAAGTCAGAGGCCTAGAGTACTAGTATTCTGAAAAGGGAAAAACATGTCGTTTACACAACAATTCGAGCAGCAGGGGTTTCGGCTAGGGTTTCAGCAAGGCTTTCGGCATGGAGTAGAGCAAGGCATGCGCGAGACAGCAAAAAATATGCTGCAAGAAGGCTTGCATGCAGAGTTAGTAGGCAGAATTACGGGGCTGAATCAGCAAGACATTGATGAGTTAGTCCCGAGCCTTACACAATTCACCATGCACTAGCTCAATTTACAAAGATATTTCGCAAAAAAAGCTCCCAATTGAACTGACCCCGAAAAGTTGGACGGTTAAAGTAGCTAGCAATGAAAGGACTGAGTTCGGTATTGCACTGGGCTTAGTCCTTTTAGTTTGAGCTTGATGCGTTCATGATTGTAGTAATAGATATATTTGCTCAAGCCCGCTTGTAA
>JASSUK010000001.1:0-13160 GCA_031963045.1 Mycoavidus cysteinexigens | reverse complement strand
ATAATTCATTTATTTTTGCAGTGATTCTTCCAAGCATGTTTTATTCCCCATGGTCATTATGGAAAATGATTGCTTTTACTAGAGGGATCTTTGCAATAAAAACGCGTCTTGTTCCCATAGCGTATGCGCGATTCAGCAAAGGGAATGAGCTTGCCGCAAATACAGAAATGCAGAAATAGTGGATTCACGGGATATATCAAGGGGTAGTAGGCGGTTCTATATAGACGAAACTACTGATATCAACAGACTGCGTGGCTTATAGCGATCGACGCATATCGCCCTTTAATAATCGACCCAAGGCAAAGCAGTATATATACAGAAAAATCTAATAATGCATATAGATAAGAGTATGACGCGCTGAAATTTTTATAAGATAATTCTTGTTTAATAGCAGTCGTACGCCCACAATCGCGGTTCTCCTCTCCCCTTTGCAGAGCAGCGCTATGACAAACAAAATGGACAATCAACCGTAGTTCGTTGATAAATAGAAGTGAAATAAGGCAGCGCACATGATCGACAACATTTTATATAAGCATCATTATCGCGAAGCTCCTGTGCCATAGACCAAGCATCATTAATATCCAAATCTGTCCAAGGATAGTTTTGAATAGATTTTTTAATTTCACGATATAGCTCAAATGCTTTTTTTAAAATGGGCATTTGAATGGGGTGATGAACAGCACCACCATTCAAATTAAGCAAACCAATATAAATCAGCATAAGCAAAGAGGTTTGGATTTTTTCCTCTCTATTACGGATGAACATAAAGCTGCTTCGCACACGTTTTTTATATTGAAGGGAATAACCTTGTCGAGCCAATGTATTAAAAAAACCTCTACATCGTTGATTATTAATCCCTGTTTGTAGTGAAACAATGGTCACCGAATACCCCATTAATGCCATTTCACGCACGATGGTCCATTCAGTTAAATATCCTTCTTTCATAGCAACGACTTTTTTAAAATAGTGAAGTATTTTTTAATGAATGTATGCATACTATCCTTTCCTAAGAGGCAATCCAGGATGGATTGCTCTGTACAGCGCATCGAAAACTGAAGCTGAACGCTGTGCGCTAATTGCCTAAGTTGGATGCAGTTTGCTTGTGCCATGGCCTCGGCTAAATACTGTGAAATACCAAAACATATACAGGTAGTTTTGGTGTCGCTTATCGCCATCTGATTCAAGATAAACCAATATAGGATATTAAAATCCTCTTTAACTTTATTGATTAAAAGTGAGCTTGGTTTATTTAAGCAATCTATTAAAATTTTTTCTGGAGTTCGGAGCTGAAAAGAAAATAACACTCCAGAGGCCAACTTTTGCAATTTGGCCTCATCTGCTTGCGCAATCTGTTTTGCTGTTTCTAGTTTAATTTTAAATTGGCAAGCTGCCAGTTCTGGCTGTTGATAAGCCAATTTTTTCAGCGCGCGCCATAAGGCTAGATCACATTCATAGACATTGCGCCTAGCGGCTTCATCGAGTTTAGTATGGAGTGATGGTTGATCAATTTTTGTGGTGCCCTGATTTTTCATCATCGTACCCTGCCCTCTTGAACCATGATTGACTTGTATAGGTATTGAGTAGGCATTTCTATACGCTCTCTTTCATTATTTTTTTCTACTGCTTGTACGCATCGGCTCATACTGTTTGCTCCGCAGTAATATCGCCATCATCTTTCAAAATTGGCAGCGGCAACTCAGATAGCGGTTTGAAGCTCTGCTGACTAGACTGTGTAATTGCTAGCTCATCAATGCATGCTCCATCAGCTAAAACACGTTGTGCTGCTTGCTGATCTCCAATCAACTTAGGAGGAAGACTGTGAAATCCATTGCACTGATTACTGGCTTGCGCCATTCCCACCAACACGGCAGGCCAAGTAGTTAGCGCACCGCGCTGGCGATAACCGCAATAGCGATTCACGAATTCGTTGCACACAAAGGGCCATTCAGCCTCCTTCTTCTGTCCTAGTCCAATCCATCCACCCATATCCTGCAGCACTTGCTGAATGAGCGCATCATCAAAGGTCACACTGTCGTAAATCCCTACTGTGCGTATTGCCTTTTCTACTTTGGACCAGGCGATAAGCGCGCTATCTTTGGTTGATCCATGAAGCAAGCGCACAATATCGGCAGGTTTGGGTAAAAACTGGCCATTGTCAGGGTTCATGCAATGCCTACTGAATGTGTCTGACAACACCTTGAGTTCAAACGATTGCATCGCTTGCCACCATAGATCCAAAATCGATGCACTAAGCGTTTTTTCATAAAAATCATAGACGCCCTGTAGCAGCATCCCGAAGGCTGCTTTATCCTGCAGATGCATTTTGTACCTCCGATGCCGATAGCCATTGGCTCGCAATGTGTGCGTTATGCGCTTCTAACGCGGCTTGTTTCTCTAAATTTTTTTTCTGTCCTTGCCTGCGTTCTCGTGCTTGCGATGCCAATATTCGGTCCACATACGCCGGTAAACAGGCAATGGGTTCTGATGATTTTTCCCGAGCGGCGCCTATCGCCTGCGCAACTTGCCGAATAGTCACCCTTGCTGCACACCAGGCCGTAAAAAAAGGCCAGACCTTTGGGCGTATGCCTCCTTGCTGCGCAAAATATTCGGCCCATTCCTCGGCTTTCATAGGGCAGTCGTCGTCTCTGCCTCTGTGAGAGACAGACATTTCCCCACGATCTTGGTAAATTTCCACAGAAGCCATCTTTGACGACGAAGATGAATCCACAGATGAAGAAGAAATTGAAGAAGAAGATGAAACTGAAGACGAAGATGAAGGGGTTAGGCTAAGGTTGGACTCTGACTCAACCTTATTGTTATCCTTGTAGTTATCCTTTTTTTGTGGGGTTACGTTATCGCTATGGTTAACCCGTTGGTTACTAGTTAAGTGATCTGCTCGCCCATCCTTATCGCTAACCTTTTGCTTAAGTAAAAGGGGATTGCCGCCTAGCTTTCCGCCTTCAGCACGTTTGTTACGAATATTTTCATCCCTAACCATCCTACGGCTAAATACACAGCCTTGAGCATCTCGCTCAAAAACATCTGCATCATCAAGTTCGATAAGCAATTCCTCTACAAATTTTTCTTGCTCACCAACGTTTCTGGCTAATTGAGCTACGGTCATTGGCTTACCCTTCACTGTTAAATGACCATAAGGCATGCATTGATGCATGATGCATAGCATTTTTATCCATAAGCCATTTGCTGCCAGTGAGCAGCTTTGCAAAGCAGGATCTTTAAGCCAGTCAGCGGGATAAAATTGAAAAGAGGGCCGCTTCATGATGGTTCGCTTCCTTTTGGACGTTTTTTCTTAAAAGGCTCAGATCGTGATATCCGATTTTTATTGGTAGCGCTTTTTCATCTACACAGAAAAAAACTGCGCCCAGCTGTTTCGACTAAGTACCCCGGCATTTTCAAGTTCTTCGATTAGCCGACATAATTTTCGTGGGGATGCACCCGTTAAAAGAGAAAGCTGTGCCGCATCAAGCGGCCGTCCATCTCGGAGCGATAAGCAGCTGTAAGGTGCAGCCTCATGCATCACAAATATCAGTTGCGCAAATAATCCTTTTGCCTCTGATGAGCAACTGCGCAAGGCTTCATCGGTTTGCCACATTTCTCGATAAAACTGCCCATCTGTTTGTTTCATAATGGCTCCTTAATCATGGGAAAAAGATGGCGCGGCCTCTCTTTTAGTGCTGCGATTTTTGAAGGCTGATTGCTTGTGGAGTAAGGTAAACATGATCAGCAACTTGCCTTTTCCAGTAGCATTGAGTGCGAAGTTTGAGTGCTATTTCTTGAGAATACGCAAAAAATATTAATACTTTTATCAATACAATACAAATATTTTGTATTTTTATTTATCGACATGCTTTTGTAATATTTTTAATGCCGCTATATAATGCATCTATGAATAACTTTGCCTCCCGCCTCTATCAAGCGCGAACTGCCCGCGACTGGTCAACCGATACACTCTCCAAGAAGTCGGGCGTACCTGTTGAGGTTATCGACAACCTTGAGCAAAGAGGGCGTGGCCGCACAGGGAGAAATGCAGGGGAAAAATTTCCCAACCTTGCTAAAGCATTGGGGGTGGATCCTGAGTGGCTTGCCACTGGCAAACAAAAGGACATTCCCCTTAATGCTTCCAAGGCATCTTCGGTACATCCTTCCAATCCCGTAAACTCTGATACTTTTGCTTTTCGCCTCTATCAAGCTCGCACAGAACTGGGATGGTCGCAGGCGGAGCTGGGTGCAAAGATCGGGGGTAAATCTCAGGGTTTTATCCAAAAATTAGAAAGCGATCCCAGTCGGACCACTACATCCTCAAAGAAAATTGCCGAACAATTAGGGGTAAGTCATGCCTGGCTTACCAAAGGGGAAGGAAGTAAAAAACCACTGCCTATAAAAAATCATCAACGGCTTGTTGATGCAATACAAACCCTCCCCGAAAGCCTTGCGGAAAAACTTGCTGATGTTTTTGAAGAATTAGGCAAGCTTGGTGGATCAGGTCAACTTCGAAGAAAAAATACTAAAAAACCTATCGAGAAAACTTTCGCCCCAGCACCTTCTTCTGAGAATAAAAAACGCTCTCGCATCTCTAAAAAAGCAGCCTAGACACCTCGTCGTTCTCCTACATTCTTCTGTGCCTTATATATCTTATATTCCACACTATCCCTGATAGTCTTTCGAATCTTAATAAGCGATAAGACGAGGTTTAGGAGGATGTAATGGGAGAAATCTTGTCATTTGAAATAGCGCATAAGAAATATGCCAGGGGGTTGCTTCGCGCAGCAAAAGCCCGAGCGTACTGGAAAACTGGAAATCTCATGCTTTGCGGATGGTAGTGAGCGAGTGCGCATTGATGGGCATTACCAGGACGACTTAGAGAGCGCTATGGCAGCAGCCATTAGACTGGCTAATTTCGTCAGAGAACAATGGGAGGAGCAAAGATAGCTTATAAAAAACGCCACCTACGGGTAGCGTTTTTTATGATTTGTAATTTTATTTTTATAAATATAATATTGACAAATTGTATTTACATACTATCATGAAACCTATCTGTAGGTTGGCAGTAAACGCTAGAAAAATAAGCATTTTGCTAATGCACCTTACACAGGCTTTATAGCTGATATGGCGATAGAGGGTTTAAGAAGGTCCCAGCGTAAGCGGTGTCGTGGGAATAAACCACTGGCATAGATCAAGAATTGATATGTTGCGTTACCTAATTATTTCCAAAGGATTGGTAACGGTGTCCTGGCCCAGATCCAAAAAGTAGCATAGCCGCTCAGTGTTCATCTACCACATTGCCGCCCCGACACGATGGACGAAGAGGTTATAGCCTGCCGCAAATCTAAACGTGAGGCGCAAGATTTATTACTTGAAGCGATGAAGAGGAGAAAAGCGTGAACAGTAGGAGATTTCATTATGCTGCCCAATGTGCCAATGAAAAGGAAACAGCCCTGCGCGAAATAATTTTTCAGATAGCTGCTGCTCCCTACGTTACTGTCCCTTTGGCTTCCCATGTTACAGGGCTGACGGAGAAAGCTATCAGACGCAAAATTGAAGATGGAAAATGGATTGACGGCCGAGAATACCGGCGCTCACCGGACGGTGGGATTTTTATATCGCTAAAAGGATATCAAGAGTGGGTAGAAAAGGTAATGGCGTAGAAATTCATGGTAGCGCGATCAGATTGTCATTTACTCTAGACGGCAAGCGCAAGCGTGAATTATTAATGCTTAATGATAAACCAATGCCGCCCACAGCGGCGAACATGAAATATGCACATCGCATCGCACAAGAAATCCGCGAGCGGATACGGCATGGCACATTTAGCATGGCCGAGTATTTCCTGGCGAGTGGTACTAGCGGTACGCTGACGGTGGAAAGCTGGCTCACTATGTGGCTAGATACACAGAGCGTCGAGAACTCGACCAAGGCCAGCAATAAAAGCGCCGTCAATTTTTGGAATGCAGCCATCGCCGACAAAAAAAAACAGATGCTAGTAGGTACACTAGCGCTACGTACGCTCAAACTCAGCCACCTGCTAACGGCGATTGCTCTGCGGCCCGATTTGACCGGCAAGACGGTAAACAACTACGTGTCGGTCATTCGTCAAGCGCTCGACCTGGCTGTATCAGATAAAATCATCAGCGAGAACCCAGTCCATGAGGTACCGCGCGCCAAACACCAAAAGCCGCCGCTCGACCCCTTTAGCCGCGACGAGGCCGAGGCAATCATCGCCGACATAGCAAGGCACTACCCTGAGCAAGTTTATAACATGGTCGAGGCATGGTTCTTCACCGGCCTACGCACATCAGAAGTACTTGGCCTCCGCTGGCCCAACGTTGACCTGCGCAGCGAGAAAATGACCGTTGCTGAAGTAATAGTGGGGGGCTTGCAGAAGAACAGTACCAAAACCAACGTCGCGCGTGATGTGCTACTGAACAGCCGCGCGCTACGCGCGATCAACCGCCAAGCCAAGCACACCCGAATAACCGGCGACCATGTATGGTCCGCCCCTCGATCCGGTATACCTTGGAAGAGTGAGCAAGTCTTCCGGCGTCACTACTGGATACCATGCCTTAAGCGCCTAGGCATCCGCTATCGACGCCCTTACAATATGCGGCATACGTATGCCACGATGATGCTTATGGCTGGGATGACTCCTGCTTTTTGCGCACGACAGCTTGGACACAGTATTGAAATGTTTCTGCGCACCTACGCAAAGTGGCTAGACGGCGCACAAAACGACCTAGAAATGGCGCGGTTTGAGTCGAGCCTTGAAGAGAATTTGCCCCAGATTTGTCCCAGAAAAAGTAGCTTAGGCTTCTAAGCTACTGAAATATAAGGGAATTTCTGGCGGAGGCGGTAGGATTCGAACCCACGGTACGGTTGCCCGTACGGCTGATTTCAAGTCAGCTGCCTTCAACCACTCGGCCACGCCTCCTGATACGCATATTATAAAACTGAAGTATACCTAAACAGGTTCAGAATGTACTCAAAATCTATAACAAAAACGCGCAATCGCTTTTATTTGAAACAGTTTCGTATGGCAATCCATGCAAAAAACATATGCATGAGACACTCAAACGCCATTCATAAAGAAAGGCCCTTTCGGACCTTTTTGGCAATTTTGAATATATTCTAGGCTCTTATTATATCTGCCTTGCCGCTTTGCCGGCGGGTTTTTATAAGTGGGCTCCAGCATGGTCCCCCTGACAGGAATCGAACCTGTATCTAGCGCTTAGGAGGCACTCGTTCTATCCATTGAACTACAGGGAGGTAAGACTTAAGATCTATTCTTTCCAAACGAGCATGCAATTGTAAAGCGCAAGAGTATAGCAAAGAGAGCGGGGGGCGTGTTTTTGCTTTTCATATATCGATAAGTTGCGCAGCATCATTGGCTGCGCAACCCATTTGAATATTTTGGACGGGCCTTTCTCGGCTTAGGGCCGTTAACGCTAGGCTCTAGTGAGCCACTTGCTGTAAGTGTATTGCCGTCTCCTGTGCCTGGACTCGCATTCGTAGACATATCATTCTTTTTATTTTGGCCTGGGTCCTGCGCGATTCCCAAAGCGACATTACACACATGTTTTAGAGTATAGCCGTCATACAAGAAGAAATCAGTCCCTCTCTCTCGTTTATTGTTTTTTCTTGCCTCAAAACTATTATAGTAATCTTGTATTGATAAAAATACATAGCGCATTAATTCATAATCAATAAGCTCTAGTTCTCCAAAACACATCATCGGTCTCTTTTTGAGCGACTCGTCTTTTAGTAATTCTTTAAAATTTAAAGGTTTCTCATAACGAATATTTGAGAAGTATTTTACACTATATTTTATATTTTTCTTAAATTTTACTACAGCATCCAGGCATATTTGACGCGCAAAATCTCTCTCTTTACTGCGTATTTTAAATATATTGCTAGAAATATTTTCTTGTTCGCCTACTCCACCATAATAATTAAAAGATTTTTCGAGACATTCAGCAATAGTGTCTCTATCAAATTCTTTAATTAATTTTATAAAAGCTCCTTCATCAAAAGCTTGAATATTTTCATCCGAATAAGCGCGTTTTATTTTCCTCTCAGGGCTAGATATAACGAAACTTCGATTTCCATTATAGAAACTATTATTTTTATCCAAAATTTCCGTTTCAAGTTCTTCAATTTTCATTTCAAGCTCTTCAATTTCCTCTTCAAGCTCTTTTTTTATTCTTTCAAGTTCTTTTTTATCTTTCTGATATTCAGATATAGTACTTTTAAAATTATCTATATCCTCCTCCAACTCAGATTTATATTTCTCTAGCTTTAAAATATAATGATTCTTTCCAATATTTATATTCTTTAATTTTTCCAATTCTTTATTCAATCTGTCTATTTCTCTATTTTTATTTTTATCTATATCATTCAAACATTGAATTTTTTGATCTGCATCAAGATATTTTGCTTTTTTTCTATCCCTTTCTTTTTTTAGATCTTGCATCTCATTTTCGTAATATTCTTTGAGATTAACAATATCACTTTTTAAGGATTTATTCTCTGATTGCAGACTTAAAAGTATTGCATTTTGCTCTTTAAGCTGCATAAGCTCTGCATCAATTTTTTCAATATTATCGACGAGTCTTGAATTTTCCTTTTCGCTTTCCCTAAATTTTTCCCTTAACAAATTTACCTCTTCTTGATCTGGAGAAGTTACAGAAGGGGAAGATAGAAAACTCTCTTCATCCTCTATAAAAACCCCAGTTGGCGAATTTAGATCTTTCGGGGGCTTATCATTAGAATAAACAGCAGCTGTGTTTATATTAACGCTGCTACCTTTTTTAGAAGAAAAAGATTGTGTGCTTTCATTCCATTTTTCAGAAGAAAATCCATGTATTATTTCCACAGGAAAATTATTTTCTTCAATGTGCCCATTCGGAAGAGACGGCGAACCAGATGCATTTTCTTCACCGTGTATTATTTCATGTATGCTTTTCTGGTTAGCCTCTAATGGCTTTATAGTAAATTGACCTATGTTTTTTTTATCATTCGGCACATAATAATTATTAGCATTTTCCACTACTATATTATAGTCACCCGCATTAAAATCTTTTTTATATTTCTCTTTTTCTCTCGGTGAAATCTTTTTTCCAGCCTTTAATTCGTCATCCTTTTTCTGCAAGGCATTCCTAAATTCCACAAATACTTCATATAAAGCTGGGATCTGTGCAAAGGATTGCTCTGTTAATGATATATATTCTTCATATTTAGCATTCCTCCCTGCCCTCTCGCTATCTATAGACGCAGAAGGTTCAGGCATAATTTTGCCTATTGATGTAGAAAAATTTTCAAAGCTATGTGTATATAGGGCAGATAAAAATATTATGGATGACACTTGCGCAAGCACTGGAAGTGATTCTTTTAATATTTCTCTAGTTTTTTTATCAAATAAGGGATCATGTACATCTAGCGTATATATTTTTTCGCTTATTTTTTGTAATTTGGATGTAGTAGCGGGTATATCTGGCTGGTGTTTTTTAAGGTCTATACCAATGTCTGTTTCAAGGCGCTGTATATCTTTATGACTTTTTTTATCAAGAGATGCTATCGGAGCAAGTTCTTTGCAGAGGGTGTTAATTTCTTCGCTTTTTGCTATCAAACTTGAGCCGCCTGCTTGCTTTTTCATCGCGTCGTAGCGCGTCATAAGCACCGTAAGTGTGCGCTGTTTTTGCTCAAGGCAAGCGGCATCTTGCGTCTTTTTTT
Organism: Mycoavidus cysteinexigens; assembly: GCA_031963045.1. Lineage (GTDB taxonomy): Bacteria > Pseudomonadota > Gammaproteobacteria > Burkholderiales > Burkholderiaceae > JASSUD01. The sequence goes on along the minus strand of JASSUK010000001.1, from coordinate 3,416 downwards.
CTAGAAATAGTTGCTGCAGCTTATAGCCTGCTGCCAGCTGAATAAGCGTTTTTTCTTCTGGTGTAAATCTTTGTTCGTCTCTTTGTAATTGCACTACACATTGGCTTAATTGGTGGATAGCAGCGGGGTTGCAATTATGTAATGCATTCGTTGCGTACTCCGACTTTAAAACGGCTTGGTGACGCTGTCTGTCAAACCACGAGCTAGAGTTGATTGAAGATTCGACACGCACTGGACTCATAAAAAAAATCTCAAAAAATACAAAGCGGCTTCCATGCTAACTGTATGGGCTGCTATTTATATAGAAAATAAATGGACGTTCCTGGCAAAAATTAAGCAGGAATCTAAGCTAAAAGCAAGATTTGTCCAAAATTCCTGGCATCGTATAGCACAAGAAAAATCTATGAAATAGATATATGACCTGGGTTTTTTAGTTTATTGAACAGGTTGTGGTTGGTGATGGGCAATGTTCCCTAATATGCATGCCGCTGCCTTCTTTAACGCCTGCTTAATAATTGCAAAGATTGGAAGTTCGTGGTGTGCATGTTGGGGTTCGTGCCTCACCACCAACCTACCAGATGCTTATGTAAATGGGCTTTACCGGCACTCTGCCAATTACGAGAGTTGGTTTTTATATTTTTTTGTACACAGCTGGCTGGGTTGCACAGCACTTGCTCTGAAAACAATAATTTTGGGGTTATATCTTAATTTTATGGTTTAGGCAGTACGCCCTGCACTCTAGTTTTAGGTTGTAGTGCAGGGGCTGCTTTGGGCAGTTGAGCCTTGTTTTGGAACTAGCGCTTTGGTGCATATAGCGCTTTTTTCAGGGAATTTGGAGATTGTGGTTTGTATATTTTGGCTGGGGTTTGTCCCTCACCCAAACCTACGATAGCAAAAGGCTCCTCCTCTTGCGATATTAAAATTTCCCATTCATTTGATAATTTTGAAAAAGTTATGTTAGCGCCATCATTCATTTTACCTAAAATTGGCTCATCTGCTATGTCTGCATTATATATTTCATTGATAAAATAATCTTTTATGGATGCAAAAATAAATGCCATACACATCAAATTCTGACGATCAAAACCCTCTTTATGATCAATAAAATAATTATAAAATCCACCAAACTCATTTATTAAAACATTCTCTTCAATCATATTCAGCAACTCTAAAATATAATCAAAATCTACCTCCAACTCACTCATATTATTTTGCACGCCCTTTCCATTTTTTTCAAAAAAGTAGCGCGCACACTGCTTTACAACTTCCACATCAATTTTTTTAATTTTTTCCGCAAAATTATTTATTTTCTCTTTTGATGCATTTTCTATTATTGAATTATTTATATAATCTTTATACTGCATAACACTTTCTATACCTTCCTCATATTTTTCTACATTCAATCCAATTTCTTCTTCAACGAGTTCTTTCAATATAAAAATTTCTTCTTCTTTTTCTCTTATAATGGCATTATATTTTCCATTACTTGATTCCAATATATTAATGTAATTCTTAGCATCATCTACTATTGCCTCAAACTCTTTTGCTTTTTCTTCAGCTTTTTTATTATCCCTCTCGACTTCTATTCTCTTTAATTTTTCTTTTTTACTTTCTTTTTGCAACTCTAAAATTTGACTGTTTAAATCTGAAACTCTCTTTTCATATTCATCTACTTTTTTTATAAAATTTTTATTAATAGCGGCTTCTTTTTTAAGCGCTTCATTTTTTTCTGACAGCGATTCTTTCAGCTTTTCCATCCCATCATTTTTATCAACCTCAGAAAAACTGTCTTCCTCACCTGAGAAAATATAACTATTTGTCCTTCTAGCCCTTTCTATTCTAGCAAAAACTCTTTTTGCCCCAACTATAGCCGGATTTGTATTTTGATAGTGTTCAACCAGTTTATCAACCTCACTCATATTATCAAACTCACTATCTAGTGTGTCTTCAGCAAGCACAGTTGCTTCAGAAGCATTTGAGAATGAAGATTTCGACAATCTATGCGATACAAGCTTGGGCCTTGGCGAAGTCGATGAAGAAGGGGAGGGGGAAGGGGAAGGAGCTTTTCCTCTGAGGGATGGAGGTATAATATTAAAAGGTTGGTTAGTAGCGTTTATAGAATATGCTTGTGATGCCTCCTCAATAAGCACTGGGTTTAGCGGAGTGTAGCGATTCAATGGCTTATATCTTGGAGAACGACTATCTGATTCTGACCCTGAGTGAGGATAGTCTGTACTACGATCTGGATCTGAGTCTCTAAAAGAAGAGTCAGATAGCGTGCGATTCCTGCGGGGAATTTGTAGCTTTTCTGGCTCTAAATATAGCGTTTCTGGCTCTAAACCAATGCCGCTATCGTTGCGGGCACTGGGTTCAGAATGAGGGGCGCCCCCATTTAAAGATAATTTCCGACCTGTTGGAAAAACCGCTGGAAAAGGGCTAGATTCGTCAAAAGATTCCTCTGCCATGCTTGACGCACTGCTTTGCTCTGCAAGAGCTAATTCTGCAGCAAGGTTATTACTTTCTAAATATCTTTCCTCGGTATTTTTTCTTTTCAATGGCAACCTTAATTCTGGGCTATCTGGTAGGAGGGCAGATTTTTCTTCTGCTTCTTCTGTGTCTGCCTCTTCTATGCTTACAATATTATCTTTATATCCTTTATCAGATGCATCTCCTGAAGCAGACCAGGTAATATTTTTTGTATTTGAACCTTTTTCCTGCGAAGACAGAATAGCTTCACTTGTCTTTAAACCTTGAATAATATTTAATTTTCTCTTTTCCGGGCCTTGCAAAGTAGAATCAGAATGATTAGGGATAATTTCTGCAGTATTCTCTATTAGTCCACCCAAGCCCTTTAATGCGTTTTCTATTCCTTTTTCAGAAAAATTATCGAGAAGTAATTTTCCACGATTATTTTCGCTATATTCATTGTTGATAGGTACTCCTGGGATTGGAGAACTTGGCTCCATAAAGGTACTTTGGACAGCTAGCAAAGGACTAGCTTCTTCTTTTTCCACTGCTTGTATCGATGGGAGAGGGGTAGCAGGGAAACTCTGCGTCAATACTTCTTTTGCATTATTTTCTGCTTCTCCTTCTAGAGAGAAGGCCACAGTGCGCATATCGACTGATTGATTGGGGGGGGTGTGAAGAGCATCTTCGTATTCATCAAAGTCCTCTTCAGCAGCACCAATAGTTATCTGCGCTTGCTTATCCTCTTGTTGTTCAATGGTATGCGGCTCATTTTTTACAGGTTGTTGTAGCGCAGATTGCTCAAAGCTAGCTTTATTTTGATCAATGGTTGAAAGCACTACTTCAGCTACTTCAGCTACTTCAGCTACTTCGGCTACTTCGGCTACTTCGGCTACTTCGGCTACTTCGGCTACTTCGGCTACTTCGGCTACTTCGGCTACTTCGGCTAC